>NZ_JBEPDM010000001.1:93619-740749 GCF_040300305.1 Streptomyces sp. NPDC000410 | reverse complement strand
GTCGAGGGCATGGCGCTCAAGGCGCTCGAAGAGGGCGTGGACTGGAGCTGGTCGACGTTCGGCGAGTACCTGGTGGATCATGCTGGGCTCCAGCCTGATCCACCGGACACCCCCTAACCCGGCTCTGCCACCGGGGGGCCGGATAGGCTCGATCCCATGACTGACGCCAACCGCCGTACCCCGTGGGTCGTCGGGGTTTCCGGGGCGTCCGGGACCCCCTACGCCGCCGCCGTGCTGCGCGGACTGCTCCACGCCGGTGAGAGCGTCGACCTGGTGGTGTCGCGGGCCTCGCGGCTCACCCTGCTGGACGAGACCGGGATCGCGTTCCGTGACGCGCACTGGCAGGACGATCTCCGCGAGTGGCTGGAGCGGGGCGCGGACGGCAAGCCCGGCACGTTCACCGTGGACGTCGGGGGCGTGCGGCACTGGGCCGCCGGGGACCTCGCGGCCGGGCCCTCCTCGGGGTCGTATCCCGTCAAGGGGATGCTGATCGTGCCCGCGTCCACGGCCTGCGTCGCGGGCGTGGCGCTCGGTCTGTCGAAGGACCTGCTGCAGCGGGCGGCGAGCGTGACGCTCAAGGAGCGCCGCAGGCTGGTGGTGGCGGTGCGCGAGACGCCGCTGAACGGGCAGACCCTCAGGCACCTGGTGGCACTGGACGAGGCGGGCGCCGTGGTGCTTCCCGCCTCTCCGGCGTTCTACGCGGGCGCGACGCACATCCAGGACCTCGTGGACTTCGTCGCGGGGCGGGTGCTGGACGCGGCCGGGGTGCCGCACCGGCTGTACCGACGGTGGGAGGGGGAGCTCGGCGGCTCCCGTGGCGAGCGGTAGAGGTTCTGATCGACTCAAGGATTCGCAGGGTGTCAGCCCTGCGCGCCTTACGTTTTACGTATAAACTTGCGGAATCGATGAACAATGGAAGGCTCAGGCATATGGACGCCGTGGATAAGCAGCTCATCCAGGCCCTGCGCGAGAACGGCAGGGCTTCCTACGCGGAGCTCGGCCGGCTCGTCGGACTCTCGGGTCCCTCCGTCACCGACCGCATCAACCGCCTGGAGGCGGCGGGGGTCATCACAGGCTACCGGGCGACCGTCGACGCCGCCTCGCTCGGCCTCGGCGTCACCGCGCTGATCGGCATCTCCCTGTCCGACGCCGCCGACCACGAGGACGTGGCGCGCCGGCTGCGCGATCTCGCGGAGATCGAGGACTGCTGGTTCATCGCGGGCGACGACTCGTACATGCTCAAGGTCCGGGCGAGCGACGTGGACGGCCTGGAGAAGACCATCCGCCGGCTGTCGGGGACGAAGGGCGTGTCCCGGACCCGTACGACCATCGTGCTGTCCACCAAGTGGGAGAACCGGGTCGGGGGACTGCCCGAAGAGGAGTAGGGGGGTAGGGATACCGTGGGTGGGGCCCGATAAGCGATGTATGGGAGGCGGCCGCGAATGGACGCTGGACTCAAGCGGGAGCTGGAGCAGAAGGTCCGTGCCGGGGAGCGGCTGACGCGTGAGGACGGTATCGCCCTCTACGCGTCGGACGACCTGGCCTGGCTCGGCGGCCTCGCCCACGAGGTGCGCACCCGCAAGAACGGCGACGTCGTCCACTTCAACGTCAACCGCCACCTCAACATGACGAACGTGTGCACGGCGTCGTGCGCGTACTGCTCGTTCCAGCGCAAGCCGGGCGAGAAGGACGCGTACACCATGCGCATCGAGGAGGCCGTCCGCCTCGCCAAGGCGATGGAGAACGAGAACCTCACCGAGCTGCACATCGTCAACGGGCTCCACCCCAACCTGCCCTGGCGCTACTACCCGCGCTCGCTCAGCGAGTTGAAGAAGGCCCTGCCGAACGTCTCGCTGAAGGCCTTCACGGCCACCGAGATCCACCACTTCGAGACCATCTCGGGCCTGTCGGCCTCCGAGATCCTCGACGAGCTGATCGAGGCCGGTCTGGAGTCGCTGACCGGTGGCGGCGCGGAGATCTTCGACTGGGAGGTCCGCCAGCACATCGTGGACCACCGGACCCACTGGGAGGACTGGTCCCGGATCCACCGCCTGGCGCACTCCAAGGGCCTGAAGACCCCGAGCACGATGCTCTACGGGCACATCGAGGAGCCCCGGCACCGCGTGGACCACGTGCTGCGGCTGCGTGAACTCCAGGACGAGACCGGCGGGTTCCAGGTCTTCATCCCGCTGCGCTACCAGCACGACTTCGTGGACATGAAGGACGGCAAGGTCCGCAACCGCCTCCAGGCGCGTACGACCATGGCGACGGGCGCCGAGGCGCTCAAGACCTTCGCGGTCTCGCGGCTGCTGTTCGACAACGTCCCGCACGTCAAGGTCTTCTGGGTCATGCACGGCGTCCAGACGGCGCAGCTGGCGCTCCAGCACGGCGCGGACGACATGGACGGCTCGGTCGTCGAGTACAAGATCACGCACGACGCGGACAACTACGGCACGCCGAACAAGCTGGGCCGCGAGGATCTGCTGGAGCTGATCCGCGACGCCGGCTTCCGCCCGGTGGAGCGGAACACCCGCTACGAGATCATCCGCGAGTACCCGGGCCCGGACGCGGACCGCCGCGAGGCGCCGCAGCCGATGCGCTTCTGATCCCGCCGGGGCCAGGGGCGGTGCCGTTCCCGCGCGTTGTTACCGTCGGGGCATGGCACTCACCTTCACGCTCGATCCGGACGTCGGCCCCGCTCTGCGGGACGACGTCCTCGGGCTCTGGGCGGACGTCAGCAACGCGGGCGGATCCGTCGGGTTCGTGCCGCCCGTGACCACCGAGGACATACGGCCCGACTGGCTGAAGCACCTGTCCGCGATGGCCGAGGGCCGTACCCGGCTGCTCGTCGGACGCGACGACCGGGGCGGCGAGGGTGCCGGGGGCGCCGGCGGCGTCGTGGCCGCCGCGTTCCTCACGCACAACACGCACCGGCTGATGCGGCACTGGATCTGGCTCTACACGGTGATGGTCCATCCACGCCACCAGGGCAAGGGGTACGGCCGCGAGCTGCTCGCCGCGGCCGCCGACGCCGCCCGCGGACTGGCGGGCGTCGAGGCGATACGGCTCACCTGCCGGGGCGGGATGGGCCTGGAGCGCTTCTACGAGTCGTGCGGCTACAAGGAGGTCGGGCGGGTGCCCGACGCCATCCGGGTCGCGGACGGGGACGACCGTGACGACATCACGATGCTGCTCCCCCTGCACTGACACCGAAGACACCCGAACCGACCCCGTGAACTGATCAAATCGCCATCTGCTTCACTGGTCGGGCATATCAGTGAAGGAAAGGGGCCGTCGTGTCCGACAGCAAGACGAGCGCCACGCTCCGGTACACCCTCATGCGTCTCGGCATCTTCGCCGGCTGCTTCGCCGTCATGTGGGGACTGGTGTACCTGCGTGTGGTGCCGAGAGGCCTCGGCGACTCCAACCTGCTGTGGGTGCTGGTCCTCTCCGTCGTGGTGTCCGCGCCGCTCAGCTTCGTCCTGCTGCGCAAGCAGCGTGACGCGATGTCCGAGCAGATCGTCGCCAAGGTGGACCGCGCGAAGTCCCGTCTGGAGTCCAACCGGTCCCAGGAGGACAGCGCCCTGCAGTAAGGCCGCAGTGGCCGCAGTAAGCGGAACGTAAGCTTCCTCACACTCGTCCCACGCCCCGCGCCGGAGCAGCCGCTCCAGCGTGGGGCGTTGGCGTGTCCCCGCCCCGAAGAACCTCAAAGAAGTGCTTTGAGGTTCTCAAAGTTCAAGTGTTAACGTGTTTCGCATGACGACAGCAGTGCGCCCCTACGCAGCCATGAGCACCTCGCTCGTGGCGCGCCTGCACGTCGATCTCTGCCGCTGTATGTCCGCGGTCTGTTGCCGCTCGGTCTGACCCGGCATCACAGCGGCGCTCCCGCGCGCCGCACCCCTGTCCCCGTATGTCTCATGCGCCCTCATGGAGTGTGCCCGTGTCCGCGAACTCCTCGCGAATACCCAGAATCCCCTTCTGGGCCCAGATCGTCGCCGGTCTGGTCCTCGGCGGCCTGCTCGGCTGGCTCGCCCGCAGCCAGGACATCAACTGGCTCTACAAGGCCCTGGAGCAGGTCGGCGGCATCTTCGTCCAGCTGCTGAAGCTGGCGGTCGCCCCGCTCGTCTTCTTCGCGATCCTGGTGTCGATCACCAATCTGCGGAAGGTCAACAACGCCGCCCGGCTGGCCACCCGCACCCTGCTCTGGTTCATGATCACCTCGCTGATCGCGGTCGCGATCGGCCTCGCGATCGGCCTGCTCACCAACCCCGGAGCGGGCACCGGCCTCACCCCGAAGGACGGCAAGAAGCCCGAACACGCGGGCTCCTGGATCGACTTCCTCACCGGCATCATCCCGACGGACGTCATCACGCCCTTCACCGAGCTGAACGTCCTTCAGATCGTCTTCATGGCCGCTGTCGCCGGTATCGCCGCCCTCAAGCTCGGTGACCGCGCCAAGCCGGTCCTCGCGCTGAGCGAGTCGGTCCTGGAGCTGCTCCAGAAGGCCCTGTGGTGGGTCATCCGCCTCGCCCCGATCGGCACCGTCGGCCTCATCGGCTACGCCATCGCCGACTACGGCTGGGACCTCATCGGCAAGTACGCGACCTTCACCGCCGACGTCTACATCGGCTGCGCGATCGTCCTCTTCGTCGTGTACCCGCTGCTGCTCGGGCTCGTCGCCAAGGTCAACCCGGTGCAGTTCTTCAAGGGCGCCTGGCCGGCCATCCAGCTGGCCTTCGTCTCCCGCTCCTCGGTCGGCACGATGCCGGTCACGGTCAAGGTCACCGAGCGCCTCGGCGTCCCGAAGGAGTACACCTCCTTCGCCGTGCCGTTCGGCGCCACGACCAAGATGGACGGCTGCGCCGCGATCTACCCGGCGCTCGCCGCGATCTTCATCGCGCAGATCTTCGACGTCCAGCTGGGCATCCAGGACTACCTGCTGATCGCGTTCGTCTCGGTCGTCGGCTCGGCCGCCACCGCCGGTCTCACCGGTGCGACGGTCATGCTGACGCTGACCCTCTCCACGCTGGGTCTCCCGCTGGAGGGCGTGGGCCTGCTGATGGCGATCGACCCGATCCTGGACATGGTCCGCACGGCCACGAACGTGGCCGGTCAGGCGCTGGTCCCGGTCATCGTCGCCGCCCGCGAGAAGATCCTCGACCACGAGGCGTACAACGCGGCTTCGGCCTCGCCCGTCGACGAGGCGGAGGGCCGTGAGGCCGAGCAGAAGGTGGCTGTGCCCGTCGCCGCCTGACCCTGCCCGCCGTATGCGGCATGAGCGCCCCGGATCGGAAGCGATCCGGGGCGCTCTGTCGTTCGCCCGGCCGCCGTGGCGACGGGCAGGGGCTGAATCTAGACTGATCACGGTGTGAATGGTCCTGAAATAAGGAGATACGCACATGTCGACGCGAGGCAACAAGCGGCGCGCCCGCAAGAAGAAGAAGGCCAACCACGGCAAGCGCCCCAACGCCTGAGCCGTTCCCGCATCCGGAAGGCCGGTCCCTGTTTCAGGGGGACCGGCCTTAGGCTTACCGCCGAGTAAGGGAGGGCGCGTGAGTGGGGCCGGTAAGGGCACGCGGTTGCCGCGTGCCGTGCGGGAGCGGCAGATGCTGGACGCGGCGGTGCGTACGTTCGGGCAGCGCGGGTACCGGGCGGCGTCCATGGACGAGATCGCCGAGCTGGCGGGCGTGTCCAAGCCGCTGGTCTATCTGTACCTGAACTCCAAGGAGGACCTGTTCACGGCGTGCATCCGGCGCGAGGCCGCGGCGCTGGTCGCGGCCGTACGCGCGGCGGTGGAGCCGGGGCTGCCGGCGGACCGGCAGTTGTGGGAGGGCCTCGCGGCGTTCTTCCGGCACACCGCCGAGCACCCGGACGCGTGGGCGGTGCTGCACCGGCAGGCGCGGACGCACGGCGAGCCGTTCGCCGCCGAAGTGACGGTGATGCGGGACGAGATCGTGGCGTTCGTGACCGCCCTCGTCGGCGCGGCGGCCCGCGAGACCCACGCGGAGGGCGACCTTGCCGACCGCGACATCGAGGGCCTCGCGCAGGCCCTGGTGGGCGCGGCCGAGTCGCTGGCGGGCTGGGCGAACGACACCACCGGCGTCTCGGCGAACGAGGCGGCGGCGACGCTGATGAACTTCGCCTGGGAGGGCCTGGGCAACCTCATGAAGGGCGAACGCTGGTCGCCGTCCGCCGGCCGGTGAGGCTCACCGGGCAGGGCCGGTCCGGCCCGGCTGGGGCTCACCGCGCACGCCGTGCCCGGTGGCCGGTGAGGCGCACCGCGTACGCCTGGAGGCCGTGGCGCACTCGCGCATACTGCCTCTCCGGCGGCCGGTGAGGCCTAGGTCGTGTCTGACGAATACCGCCGTCCGCCCGTAGGGCGGGGCGCGCGGCGTTCGGTGCGTGCCATCGCAAGGCGGAAGATCATCCTCGTACCGGACGTAAGTGGATGACTCCGACAAGGCGGCTGGGGGCACCCCCGGGCGAAGCTCTGGGGGAGTGCGTGCCGGGCGCCGCGTGCCAGGCGGGATGTGTCAGACACGGCCTAGGCCGCGCTGCCCGCCTGGTGGCGCCGGCGCCAGTCCCGGACGACCGCCTCGGTGTCGTACAGCCGCAGGCCCAGCAGGGGGCCGGGCGGAGGGCGGCGGATCGCGGCGGCGATCTTGTCGTTGATGCCGGAGACGATACGGCGCACGGCGGCCTCCGAAGGGGCTCGTGCGGCGGCCTCCAGCGCGTCCTCGGCCTCCTTGCGGAGGGCGAGCGTGGGGGGCAGGTAGGACAGGCCCTCGCGGTGCATCTTGCCCTTGACCCACCAGAGGTCGTCGTAGGCGTCACCGCTCTCCGGCAGGGGCAGGCCGATGCCGGGAAGATCCTTGAAATCGCCGCGCTCCGTCGCCTCGCGGATCTGTTTGTCGGCCCACGACTCGAAGCTGACGCCCGGCGGCTTGCGCTCGGTCACACCTCCAGCGTACGGGCCCGGGGGCGCCCGTGGGAGATACGTATCGCCGGATGACCGTGCGAGACTCGCGGCATGCTGATCAGAGACGCGACACCCGACGACTGGGCCGCTGTCTGGCCGTTCTGGCACCGGATCGTCTCGGCCGGAGAGACCTACGCCTGGGACCGCGACACGCCCGAGCCGGCCGCCCGCGCGCTGTGGATGGCACCCGCGAACCGCGTGTCCGTGGTGGAGGACGAGAGCGGCGCGATCGTCGCCTCGGCGTACGTACGCCCCAACTACGGCGGCCCCGCCGCGCACATCGCCAACGCGGGCTTCATGGTCGACCCGGCGCACGCGGGGCGGGGGATCGGGCGGCTCCTCGCCGAGTACGTGCTGGAGCAGGCCAGGAGCGACGGCTACACCGGAATGATCTTCAACGCGGTCGTGGAGACGAACCCGGCGATGAAGCTGTGGGAGTCGCTGGGCTTCCGGACGCTCGGGACCGTACCGGGCGCCTTCCGGCACCCCACACGCGGCCCGGTCGGGCTGAACATCCTCTTCCGGGAGCTGTAGCGCGCGGCGCGCCGGGAAAGGGCAGGAGCCCCGGTTCCGTACTGGACGTACGGAGCGGGGCTCCTTGGGTACTGCTAAGTCGAGCGCGATCGCCGACCCGGGCAACTTAGGCCGGGGTGACGTTCTCCGCCTGCGGGCCCTTCGGGCCCTGGGTGACGTCGAAGTTCACGACCTGGTTCTCCTCGAGGGAGCGGAACCCGGACGCGTTGATCGCGGAGTAGTGGACGAAGACATCCGGGCCGCCGCCGTCCTGGGCGATGAAGCCGAAGCCCTTTTCAGCGTTGAACCACTTGACGGTTCCGGTAGCCATAAGCCCTCCTTGGGCCAAAGGGTTGCCCTGCTCCAGAACCTGCAAACAAGTCTGAAAACTACAAAAGCCTGCGGGTCACATGCTCCGCAGGCTCTGTACTGCAAGGGAAACCAAACTGCAACTTGCGCTGAGCGTAGCACGCAGGGTGTTCGTAGCGGTAGAGGGAAAGATCACGTCACCCGGATGTTTGATGCCGACTCGACACGCTGACGCTCGCGGCGCGCCGCCCCCGGGCATTCGCGGCGCCGGTCACGGGTCTAGCCTCACGATGTGGACAGTCACGCAGAACTCGCAGAACCCGCAGAACCAGCTGATAGTGCCCGCGTCGCCACTGCCGGCCACCACCGCAGCAGGCCGCGCGTCGGACACATCCAGTTCCTGAACTGCCTGCCCCTCTACTGGGGGCTCGCGCGCACCGGGACGCTCCTCGATCTGGAGCTCACGAAGGACACGCCGGAGAAGCTCTCCGAGCGCCTGGTCTGCGGAGACCTCGACATCGGTCCGATCACCCTGGTCGAGTTCCTGCGCAATGCCGACGAGCTCGTCGCGTTCCCCGACATCGCTGTCGGCTGCGACGGCCCGGTCATGTCGTGCGTGATCGTCTCGCAGGTGCCGCTGGAGCGGCTGGACGGGGCCAGGGTCGCCCTCGGCTCGACCTCGCGCACCTCGGTACGGCTCGCCCAGCTGCTGCTGGCCGAGCAGTACGGCGTGGCGCCCGACTACTACAGCTGCCCGCCCGACCTCGGCGTGATGATGCAGGAGGCGGACGCGGCCGTGCTGATCGGGGACGCCGCCCTGCGCGCCTCGCTGCACGACGCGCCGCGCCTGGGCCTGCGCGTCCATGACCTGGGGCAGATGTGGAAGGACTGGACCGGCCTGCCGTTCGTCTTCGCCGTGTGGGCGGCGCGCAAGGACTACCTCGCGCGCGAACCGCGTGTCGTGGAGAAGGTCCACGAGGCGTTCCTGGCGTCGCGCGACCTGTCCCTGGAGGAGGTCGTGAAGGTCGCCGAGCAGGCCTCGCGCTGGGAGGCGTTCGACGCGCGGCTGCTGGAGCGGTACTTCACGACGCTCGACTTCCGGTTCGGGGCCGAGCAGCTCGCCGGGGTACGGGAGTTCGCACGCCGGACCGGGCCGACGACCGGGTTCCCGGCGGACGTACGGGTCGAGCTGCTCGGCTCGTGACGGCGGTGGGTCAGGAGGACGGGATCGGGGCCTGCATGTGGTCGCTGATCCACTGGATCGACCCGTCCTCCATGCCCCTCACATAGGTCTTGGCGTTGTGCTCGCCGTCCTGGATGACCTGGAGCCGGGTCTTGACCGGGCCCTTGGTGTAGGTCCGGATGAAGGACTTCAGGTTCCTCATCCCGGACTCCTTGGTGCCGATCTGGAACGCCAGATGGACCCGGTTGTCCTCGGTGTCGGGCCTGGCGCCGAGCGCCGCCGCGAGCTTCTCCGGGTTGTTCGCCTGCTGCTCGGCCGGGTGTCCAACCCACAGCGGGGAGTCGGGCACGGTGTCGGGCCCGGAGGCGATGACGGCCTTGAACTTGTCGGGGCGCTGGAGCACGGACTTCAGTCCGACGAACGCACCGGATGACGATCCCATGAACGCCCAGCCGTCCCGGGATTTGAAGGTACGGAAATTGGCCTTCACGAAATCGGGTATGTCCTCGGTCATCCAGGTGCCCATTTTCGGCTGCCCCGGTATATCGCTGCCGTCGTAGTAATACTTGTCGTCCGGGTTGAGTACAGGCATCACGACGATGAACGGAAGGCTCTTCCCTTCCTGCGACCACTTGGTGATGCTGCTCTGCAGCTTCAGGTCGGTGCCCATCCAGTAATTGTTCGGGTAGCCGTTGCCGCCGGGGAGTGCGATCAGGACCGGGAAACCGCTGTTCGCGTACTTCGGGTCGAAGTACTGCTTCGGGGCCCAGACCCAGACCTTGCCCGTGAAGCCCGACTTCTCGCCGTGCAGCGTCGTGCGGCCGATCTTGGTGCCGTCGTCGAGCGTGGCCTGGGTGGTGAACTCCGCCTTGGGGCCGGTCGGGAGCAGGGTCTTGGCGGCGGCCTCGGCGGCGGCGGGATTCCCGGCCGGGTCTGCGGAGGACTTCCCGGAGGCGGCGGGCGCGGGTGCCTGGGCCGAGGGGCCGTCGAAGGAGACGGGCTCGCCCTCGTCGGAGCAGCCGGAGACGAGCACGACCGAGCCGAGGGCGACGGCGGCGATGAGGGCTTTGGCCTTGGTCCTGGTCCTGGCCTTGAGCGGGCGTTTCATGGCTGAACTCCGAGGTTTGCGGTGGTTTCCGCCGAGAGAGATGCGAGGTGCGGTGCGTTGGTTGGCCCGGGGCGGGTGGCAATCCCCGTGATGCCGCCCGCGGCCGCGCTCTACGCTGGTGACGACGTCCATCACGCAAGCGGAATCGGGGGAGCTCATGCAGCCGCTGGAGGCGGGCGAGCCGCAGACCATCGGTGCGTACCGGTTGCTGGGACGGCTCGGCGCGGGCGGCATGGGCCGGGTGTATCTCGCCCGCAGCGAGGGCGGCCGTACCGTCGCGGTCAAGGTCGTCCATCCGCACTTCGCGCTCGACGAGCAGTTCCGGGCCCGGTTCAGGCGCGAGGTCGAGGCGGCACGGCGGGTCGGCGGCGCCTGGACGGCACCGGTGCTGGACGCGGACCCGGACGCGCCGGTTCCGTGGGTGGCGACCGGCTACGTCGCCGGGCCGTCGCTGACGCAGACCGTCACGGACCACGGGCCGCTGCCGGAGCACACCGTACGGACCCTGGGCGCGGGCCTCGCCGAAGCGCTCGCGGCGGTGCACGCGCTGGGTCTCGTCCACCGCGACGTCAAGCCCTCGAACGTCCTGCTCGCCCTTGAGGGCCCCCGCCTCATCGACTTCGGCATCGCCCGCGCCGTCGACGGCACCGCCTCGCTCACCACCACCGGCGTCTCCGTCGGCTCGCCCGGCTACATGGCCCCCGAGCAGATCCTCGGCCAGGCCGGGGTGGGCGGCGCGGCCGACGTCTTCTCGCTCGGCGCGGTCCTCGCGTACGCCGCGACCGGAGCGGCCCCCTTCCCGGGTGACTCCTCGGCGTCCCTGCTCTACAAGGTGGTCCACGAGGAGCCCGAACTGGGCGCGCTCCAGGGCGAACTGCGCGCGGTCGTCGCCGACTGCCTGGCCAAGGACCCGGCCGCGCGGCCCGCGCCGGCCGAGGTGGCGGCCCGGCTCGCGCCGGGCGGCACGGCCGCGCTGGTGGCGGCGGGCTGGCTGCCCGGCCCGCTGGTCGAGCAGGTCAGCCGGGCGGCGGTGCGGCTGCTCGACCTGGAGCCCGCACGGCAGGACCCGTCGGCCTCGGGGCCGGTGCCGTTCAGCAGCCCGGCGGTCGGGGTGTTCGGCCCGCCGATCGAGCCGCCGCCGGTCCCTTCGAAGGCGCCGTCGTACGCGTATCCGTCCGCGCACTCGTCCGCGCACTCGTCCGCACAGCCGTCCGCACAGCCGTCCACGCAGCCGGACGGCAGCGTCTCGTTCTCCGTCAGCACCGGCGGCGGCCGGAAACTGAGCTGCACGGTCGCCCTGGCGGTGGCGGGCGCGCTGGCCGCGGTGACGGTGGGCGGCGGTGTCCTGCTCGGCATGGTCCCGGGCGGCGGTGGCCACAACGACACGGCAGCCCAGCCGCCGCAGTCCTCGGCGTCCCGCGAGCCCGCGGACGCCGAGCCCGCCCCGGTGAAGGAGGTGCCGAAGGCGTTCATCGGGACCTGGAAGGGCCCGACCACCGAGCGGAGCGGCGCTCCGCACGGCGACCTGACGGCTGTGATCTCCGCCGGCGCGAAGGGCGAGGACGTCGTCCGGCTGACCACGTCCGTTTTCGGCGCCGTGGAGTGCCACGCGATCGGCAAGCTCGTCTCGGGCACCGCGCGGGAACTACGCATCGCGGACCGGGCGGACCCCGAGCGTCCCGGAACGGCGGGGCTGTGCACGAGTACGGAATCCACCCTGACCCTCACGCTGAACCCGGACGGCACGCTGCGCTACCAGTCGCAGGAGACCGGCGCGGGCACCCCCTCGGGAACCCTCACCAAGGCGAGGTGAACCCGCTGCCGTAGGCTGTTTCGGACCGTTCAGCCCCGCCGAAAGGTGACCCCCGGTGCCCGAGAAGGCCGACCTTCAGTCCGTCCTGGACCGTGCCGCCGAGGGCGGGCGGATCACCCCCGAGGAAGCGCTCGACCTCTACCGTTCGGCGCCGCTGCACGCGCTGGGCGCCGCCGCCGACGCCGTACGCCGCCGCCGTTACGCCGGTACGGAGCACATCGCGACGTACATCATCGAGCGCAACATCAACTACACCAACGTCTGCGTCACGGCCTGCAAGTTCTGCGCCTTCTACGCCCCGCCCAAGGACACGGAGAAGGGCTGGACCCGCGACCTCGACGACATCCTGCGGCGCTGCGCCGAGACCGTCGAGCTGGGCGGTACGCAGATCATGTTCCAGGGCGGACACCACCCGGACTTCGGCGTCGAGTACTACGAGAAGCACTTCGCCGCCATCAAGCAGGCCTTCCCGCAGCTGGTCATCCACTCCCTCGGCGCGTCCGAGGTCGAGCACATGGCCCGGATCTCGGGCGTGTCGGTCGAGGAGGCCATCCAGCGGATCCACGCCGCCGGCCTCGACTCCTTCGCGGGCGCCGGCGCCGAGCTGCTGCCCGAGCGGCCGCGCAAGGCGATCGCGCCGCTGAAGGAGTCCGGCGAGCGGTGGCTGGAGATCATGGAGACCGCGCACCGGATGGGCGTCGAGTCGACGTCCACGATGCTGATGGGCACGGGCGAGACCAACGCCGAGCGCATCGAGCACATGCGCATGATCCGCGACGTGCAGGACCGGACGGGTGGCTTCCGGGCCTTCATCCCGTACACGTACCAGCCGGAGAACAACCACCTCAAGGGCCGTACGCAGGCGACGATCTTCGAGTACCTGCGGATGATCGCGATCGCGCGGCTGTTCTTCGACAACGTCGCGCACATCCAGGGCTCGTGGCTCACCACGGGCAAGGAGATCGGGCAGCTGACCCTGCACTACGGCGCGGACGACCTCGGGTCGATCATGCTGGAGGAGAACGTCGTCTCGTCGGCGGGTGCGAAGCACCGCTCCAACCTCCGCGAGATGATCGACATGATCCGCACCGCCGACCGCGTCCCGGCGCAGCGCACGACGACGTACGAGCACATCGTCGTGCACGACGACCCGGCGAACGACCCGGTCGACGAGCGGGTCGCCTCGCACATCTCGTCGACGGCGATCGAGGGCGGGACGGCGCACCCCGAGCTTCAGATCATCGCCGCCAACTGAGGCCGGGGTCGGTGCTGTCTTGCTGACGATTCACGTCGCGGACGCGGTATTCGGCGGCAGCCGGCCGGTCACCGGCCGCGTCGCGGTCACCGTGGACAGCGGGTTGATCATCGCCAGGGGGTCGTACGAGGAGATGGTCGCCGCCCGCCCGCAGGCGCGGGTGCGCCGCTGGCCGGGACTGCTCGTGCCGGGGCTCGTGAACCCGGCGGCCGCCGCGCTGCTGGAGGCCGCGTACCACCCGGATCCGCGCGAGGCGGACACGCTCGGCACGGAGCCGCTGACCGGGGACGCGCTCGTCGCCCTGGGGCTGGACGACGCGCGCTGGGGCGCCAGTGCGCGTCGCGGGCTGCAGCGGATGCTCCGGCACGGCACGACGGCCGTCGCCGGGCCGTTCACCCGGCCGGCGGTGCGTACGGCCGTCGAGCGGTCCGGGCTGCGGGTGCGTGAGCCGCGCGCGGGCCGGGACATCGCGTGCCCGTCACTCGACCCGTTCGCGATGCGTCCGCTGAGCGCGGTGCTCGACGGTGACCTGTCGGTCGGCGGCCCGGCCGACTTCGCGGTCTTCGACGTCCCGGTCGACGAACTCCCCGCGGCGGTTCTGCGCACCCACGGCGCGACGACCTGCGTCGCGACGGTGCTCGGGGGGCGGCTGGTGTACCGGGGGCGGTGACGGGGGTGGGGGCGTGTCGGGTGGCGCGCGTCGGGGGGCGCCTGCGGCGGGCCTTTTCCCCTACCCGCCCTCCCCCAGAGCTTCGCCTGGGAGGTACCCCCATCCCGAACTGGGGCGCTGCCCCAGCCCCCGCGCCTCAAACGCCGGCGGGGCTGAAAGACCGGGGGGGCAAGCCCCCGGACCCCCGTACGGCCTTCGGCCCGTGTCCTCAATCGCCGGACGGGCTCCTTTGGAGCCCCTCCGGCGATTGAGGAGCGGGGGTTCGGGGGCGGAGCCCCCGCAGACGGGGGCTGGGGCTCAGCCCCAGTTGCGGGAAGGGGCGGGTAGGGGAAGGCCCGCCGCAGGCGCCCCCCGCCGACCTACCGCACGCTCGGTCCTCCCAGATACCGCCCCTCCCCGTCGTACGGCCACGCGTTCGCCACGCACCCCTTCAGCCCGTCGATCTGTTGCATCATCGCCGGGGCCGGGCGGCCGGGGCCCGGGCAGGTTTCGTGGCCGCGGCCGAGCCAGTGGCCGACCTCGTGGTTGATGATCAGGGCCTGGTACTCGGGCAGGGGGCCGCGGAACCGCGGGGAGCCGAGCAGCCACCGTTCGAGGTTCACGACCACGGTGTCGTCGACCTGGCAGTTGACCTTGCCGCGGGTGTTCAGCCCGTACTCACCGCACAGCCGGTCCACCGTGTCCGGCGTGGCGATCCGGATGATCAGCTCGGCCGGCCCGGCGCCGACCTGGCGGAAGGACCGGCCACCGGGGCGCGCCCAGCCCCGGCGGTCACCGAGGATCCGGGCGATGTCCTTCCCGGCCTCGTCCGGCGACAGCGAGATGCCGTCCTCGACGTCGACCCGGAAGCGGTGGCCCGTACCGGAACCGGAACCCGACCCGGCGGGGCGGGCGGTGGTGAAGGTTCCGGCACCCGACTTCGGCACCTCGGGCACCTCGGGCACCTCGGGCACCTCGGGCGCCTCGGGCACCTCGGGCGCCTCGGGCGTCTTGGGCGCCTTCGGCGCCTCTGTCGGCTTCGGCGGCGCCTTCGGTGGCGCCGCGGGCGGGGAGACCGGCGCTCCGGTCCTCGAAGGGGCCGGGGCCGTACCCGGCAGGCGGTCCGGCGGCGCCGCCCCCTCTGGCAGCAGCTGCGGCACGAGCAGGGCCACCGCCGCCGTGCCGACCGCCAGCACGGAGCCCCGTAAGGCCGTTCGCAGGGGACGCGGACGCCGGCGCCGCCCCCGTGCGTGCCGTGCCTCAGTCACCGGCCGGCGCGTACCGCTGCTTTTCCTGCACCGGGTGCTTGTCGGCGGACCGCACCAGGTCCAGCAGCGCCTTGTCACGCGCGGCAGCCAGCAGCTGCTTGCCGGTCACGGGGGCCGACGCGGCCGCGGCGTCGTCCGGGCTCACCGAGAGCACCACGCTGCTGCGCCCGTACGAGAAGAGCACCGACGCGCCGAGCGTGTCCGAGCTGTTCATCGGCGTGTCCACGACGCGGGCCTTGATGCCGTCGGCCAGCTCGGCCCACTCGCAGCTCATCCCCTTCGACGGGATGTCCCGGCATTCGGGCGTCCCGGGCTTCCCCGGCTCGTCCTGCGGCCGCACCGAGAAGGTCAGGGGGAACTTCTTCCCCGCCTTCTCGGCCTGGAACTGCGACACGGACAGGTCCAACGGCCGGATCTTCCCGACCGCGTCCCCCAGCGTCCGGTTCAGGGCGACCGCCGCCTGCTGCTGGAAGTCCTCCAGTCGCTTGCGCTCCCCCTTCGGCAGATCCGCCATCGACTCCTCGCCCGGCGACGGCTTCACATGCACCGGGGTGATGTACGGGGCCGGGGTCGGGCTCGGGCTCGACCCCACAGCCGCCGGGGAGACGGCGCCGCCTCCGCCGCCGCCCGGCAGGGCGGCCACCGCCAGCATCCCGAGCGTGGCCACGCCCGCGACGCTCGCCGCGACCGCCACCCGCGCCCGCGCCCTGCGGCGCATTCCGTGCTCCACGGCCGCCGACGCCAGATCGGGCAGGGCGGGCAGGTCGGCGGTCGTACGCTCCATCGCGTCCCTGACCGCCACGGTGTCCTCTTCGTCCCTCGCAGTGCTCACAGCAGTTCCCTCAGCTCTCGGTCGGTTCTCGGTCAGCTCTGGGTCGTGTAGACATGGGCCTCGCCCAGCCGCTCCCGCAGTCGTGCCAGCGAACGCGAGCACTGGCTCTTGACCGTCGACTCGCTGCACTTGAGCAGCCCGGCGACGGTCTCCACGCTCAGGTCCTCCCAGTAGCGCAGGACGACCATCGCCCGCGCCCTCGGTGGCAGTTCGGCGAGCGCGGCCAGCAGCGTCACGCGCAGGTCCGGGTGGAGTGGCGCGGCCGGCGGGTCGGCCCGCCGGTGTGCGAGCAGATCCCGCAGCCGGCGCCGCTTCTCGGCGAGGAAGGTGCGGGTCATCACGGTCCTGGCGTAGGCGTCGAGATGATCGGCGGCGCTCGCCCGCCGCCAGTGCTGGAACAGCTTGGCGAGCGTCGACTGCACCAGGTCCCGGGCCTCGTCGGCGTTCCCGCACAGCAGATACGCCGTGCGGTAGAGCCGCCGCTGGCTGCCCCGCGCGTACGCCTCGAAGTCCTGGCGCCGCTCCGTTTCAGGCATGCACCCTCCCGCCTCCCCTGTTGTCCTTACACCCCTCTCCAGAGCGCGGTCGCGCCGGAAAGGTTGAAGACGTTTTTCTCGGCGTCCTGCCCGGCGTTTCGCCCGACGTCGCACCCGGCCTGACCGCCCTGCTCGAACTCCGGCCCCTCCCGACCGGCACAATGGACCCGTGACCCGCGCATCCCTGGACAAGCAGCCGCACGAAGTCGCCACGATGTTCGACGCCGTCGCGGCCAACTACGACCTCACCAATGACGTGCTCTCCCTGGGCCAGGACCGCCGCTGGCGCAAGGAGGTCGCCAAGGCGGTGAACGGGCGCCCCGGCGAGAAGGTCCTCGACCTGGCCGCCGGCACCGGGACGTCCTCGCTGCCGTTCACCCGTGCGGGTGCGTACGTCGTGCCGTGCGACTTCTCGCTCGGCATGCTGCGCGAGGGCAAGCGGCGCCACCCGTGGCTGCCGCTGACGGCGGGCGACGCGACGAAGCTGCCGTTCCGTGACGCGTCCTTCGACGCCGTCACGATCTCCTTCGGGCTGCGCAACGTGCAGGACACCGACGGCGCGCTGCGCGAGCTGTACCGGGTGACCAAGCCCGGCGGGCGCGTCGTGATCTGCGAGTTCTCGCACGCCACCTGGGCGCCCTTCCGGACCGTGTACGAGGAGTACCTGATGCGGGCCCTGCCGCCCGTGGCGCGTGCGGTGTCCTCCAACCCCGACGCGTACGTCTATCTCGCCGAGTCGATCCAGTCCTGGCCCGAGCAGGCCGAGCTCGCGCGGCTGCTGCAGAAGGCCGGCTGGTCGAAGGTGGCGTGGCGGAACCTGTCCGGCGGGATCGTGGCGCTGCACCGCGGCACCAGGCCCGCGTAGTCCCGGGTCGTCATGGACTACCAGGAGGTACTGGAGCGGATCGCCGCCGACGTCGCCCCGCTCGTCGGCAGCGGTACGCCCGCCGAGTACATCCCGGCGCTCGCCGCCGTCGAGCCGAATCGTTTCGGCATGGCCATCGCCGACCTCGACGGCACGGTGTACGGGGTCGGCGACTGGGAGCGTCCCTTCTCCACCCAGTCCGTCACCAAGGTCTTCGCACTGGCGCTCGCCCTCTCGCTGGACGGCGGCGAACTGTGGACGCACGTGGGCCGCGAGCCGTCCGGCAACCCGTTCAACTCGCTCGTGCAGCTGGAGTACGAGAACGGCATCCCGCGCAATCCGTTCATCAACGCCGGCGCGCTCGTCGTCACCGACCGGCTGCAGACCCTGACCGGGGACGCGAGCAGCGAACTCCTGGAGTTCCTGCGCGCCGAGAGCGGCAACGCGGAGATCGCCTTCGACGCGGAGGTCGCCGCGTCGGAGTCCGCGCACGGGGACCGCAACGCCGCCCTGGCCCACTTCATGGCGTCGTACGGAAACATCGCCAACCCCGTCCCCACCCTCCTCGACCACTACTTCTGGCAGTGCTCGATCGAGATGAACTGCGCCGATCTGGCCCTGGCGGCACGGTTCCTCGCCCGGCACGGGCTGCGCGCCGACGGGAGCCGGCTGCTGACCCGCAGCGAGGCCAAGCAGATCAACGCGGTGATGCTCACCTGCGGGACGTACGACGCGGCGGGCGAGTTCGCCTACCGGGTGGGGCTGCCCGGCAAGAGCGGCGTGGGCGGCGGGATCGTCGCCGTCGTCCCGGGCCGCTGCACGCTGTGCGTGTGGAGCCCGGGGCTGGACACGCACGGCAACTCGGTGGCGGGCGTGGCGGCGTTGGACCGTTTCACCACGCTCACCGGGCTGTCCGTCTTCTGACCGCCGTCCCCCGTCCGATCGGGATCAGGGCCTCACAGCGTCAGCCGGAAGCAGTGGCCGGTACGGCCCGTCGGCGTCGTGAACGTCTCCGCCCGCTCCATCCCCAGCCGCCGGGTCACCGCGATCGACCGCTCGTTGCGCGCGTCCACCATCGCGACGACGCTCGGTACGCCCAGCGCGCGCAGGCGATCCAGCGTCGTACGGGCCGCGGCGGTGGCGTAACCCCGCCCCCACGCCCGGCGCGCCAGCCGCCAGCCGATCTCGATCTCGCCGGACGGGCCCCACGCGTACGGCCACGGCTGGGCGCCGGTGAAGCCTATGGGCGCGCCCTCCCCGTTCAGCATCGTCCAGAGACAGAAGCCGCGTTCGGCGTCGTGCCGGCGCTGCCGGGCGGTCAGCTCCTCGTACACGGACAGCTCCGCCGCCGCGCCGCCGTGGAACTCCATGACCTCCGGGTCCGCGAAGATCCGGTGCCAGGCAAGGGCGTCCTCGTCGGTGGGCACACGCAACTGCACGACCGGCGCGGCGGGAAGCGTTTCGCTCATGGGGCAGCCCTTCGGTTTGTGGATCAGTACGCACCCATAGACTGCACAGGTCCAGTGCTTTTAAGCACGCGAAATCGAGTCTTCGGGAGACCCCGCCGTGACCGAGACCCTGTCCGAGCACACCGCGGATGTGATCGTCGTCGGCGCGGGCCCGGCCGGTTCCACGACCGCGTACTACCTGGCCAAGGCCGGGCTCGACGTCCTCCTCCTGGAGAAGACCGCGTTCCCGCGCGAGAAGGTCTGCGGCGACGGTCTCACCCCGCGCGCCACCAAGCAGCTCGTCTCGATGGGGATCGACATCTCCGAAGAGGCCGGCTGGCTGCGCAACAAGGGCCTGCGGATCATCGGCGGCGGCGTCCGGCTCCAGCTGGACTGGCCGGAGCTGGCCTCGTACCCGGACTACGGACTCGTACGCAAGCGTGACGACTTCGACGAGCAGCTGGCCCGCCAGGCCCAGAAGGCGGGCGCGCGGCTGTACGAGCGCTGCAACGTCCAGGGGCCCGTCATCGACGACCGCACCGGCCGGATCACCGGCGTCACCGCCAAGCTCGGCGAGGAGAAGACCCCGGTCACCTTCCACGCCCCGCTCGTCGTCGCCGCCGACGGCAACTCCACCCGGCTGTCCCTCGCCATGGGGCTGCACCGCCGCGAGGACCGGCCGATGGGCGTCGCGGTGCGGACGTACTTCACCAGCCCCCGGCACGACGACGACTACCTGGAGTCCTGGCTGGAGCTGTGGGACCGGCGCGGCCCGCAGGACCGGCTGCTGCCCGGCTACGGCTGGATCTTCGGCATGGGCGACGGCACGTCCAACGTCGGGCTCGGCATCCTCAACTCCTCATCCGCCTTCCGCGAGCTGGACTGGCGCGAGGTCCTCAAGGCCTGGTGCGCCTCGATGCCGGAGGACTGGGGCTACACCCCGGAGAACATGACGACGCCGATCCGCGGCGCCGCCCTGCCGATGGCCTTCAACCGGCAGCCGCACTACACCAAGGGCCTGCTGCTCGTCGGTGACGCGGGCGGCCTGGTCAACCCGTTCAACGGCGAGGGCATCGCGTACGCCATGGAATCGGGCCAGCTCGCCGCCGACGTCATCGTCCAGGCCCACGCCCGCGCCACCCCGGCGCAGCGCGAGCTCGCCCTGCGCAACTACCCGCGCGTGCTGAAGGACACCTACGGCGGCTACTACACGCTGGGCCGCGCCTTCGTGAAGCTCATCGGCAACCCGAAGGTCATGAAGATCGCGACGCAGCGCGGTCTGACCCACCCGGTGCTGATGAAGTTCACGCTGAAGATGCTCGCGAACCTGACGGACCCGACCGGCGGCGACGCGATGGACCGCATCATCAACGGCCTCTCGAAGGTGGCCCCGAAGGCCTGAACGACCGCCGGTAGTCGGTGGGCGACACGCCCACCGTCCTGGTGAAGTGGCGGCGCAGATTGGCCGCCGTACCGAGGCCGCTGCGCTCACCGATCTGCTCGACGGGCAGATCGGTGGACTCCAGCAGCGCCTGGGCCCGCGCCACGCGCTGTTGCAGCAGCCATTGCAGCGGGGTGGTGCCGGTGGCCTCCTGGAGCCGCCGGTGGAACGTGCGCGGGCTCATCCGCGCCCGGCGCGCGAGCACGTCCACGGTGAGCGGGTCCGCGAGGTGCTCGACCGCCCACTGGAGCACGGGGGAGAGGCTGTCGTCGTCGCTGGGCGGCACCGGTGCCTCGATGAACTGGGCCTGACCGCCCGCGCGATGGGCCTGCACCACCAGCCGGCGGGCGAGGCGCCCCGCGACGTCCGCGCCCAGATCGCGGCGGACCAGATGGAGACAGAGATCCAGGGCGGCGGTCGCGCCCGCGCTGGTCAGCACGTCGCCCTCGTCGGTGTAGAGCACCGAGTCGTCGACGATCACCTCCGGATGGCGGGCGGCGAGCTGGGCGGTGTGCTGCCAGTGCGCGGTGGCCCGGCGGCCGTCGAGCAGCCCGGCGGCGGCGAGCGCGAACGCACCGGTGCACAGGGAGACCATACGGGCGCCGGATCCGGCCGCCTCCCGCAAGGCCTCGACGAGCTCGGAGGGGACGTCCTCGCCCTCCTCGACCACGGCGTCGGGGACGGACGGCACGATGACGGTGTCCGCGCCGACGAGGGCGTCGAGTCCGTACTCCGTACGCAAGGAGAAGGGCGATCCCGGGCTCGGGCCCGCCGAGGGGCTCCCGCACAGGCGCAGTTCGTACCAGGGGTCCACGAGATCCGGCTGGGGCACCCCGAACACGGTGCAGGCGATGGACAGTTCGTGCAGCTCCCACATCGTGAGCCCGGCCCGCTGATCCGGTACGACGGCGATGGCGACGACTCCCGCACTCATGCCGCCGAGCCTACGGCAGGAATTTTGCGCCCGCCGTCACTTCTGCCGCTGTCGGCGGACCCGCTCCCCTGCGAGTGTGGATCTTGCGCAAGGAACCACAGGAAAACGGGAGTTACCGTCATGAGTACTCAGAATGTCACTGTTATCGGTCTCGGGCAGATGGGTGCCGCGCTCGCCGGGGCCTTCCTCGACGCCGGTCACCCCACCACCGTCTGGAACCGCACCCCCGGGAAGGCCGCGCCCCTGGTCGCCCGTGGCGCGGTCCGCGCGGACTCGGTCGCCGAGGCGGTCGCGGCGAGCGACCTCGTCGTGATCTGCGTCCTCGACTACACCGCCGTACGCGCACTCCTCGCCCCCGTCGCCGAGACGCTGCGCGGACGGGCCCTGGTCAACTTCACCAGCGGCTCGCCCGAGCAGGCCCGCGAGGAGGCGAAGTGGGCGGCGGGGCACGGGATCACGTACCTGGACGGAGCCGTCATGACGACCCCGCCGGGTGTCGGCGACAGCGCGAGCATGTTCCTCTACAGCGGTGCGCCCGAGGTCCTCGCCGCGCACCGGGAGACCCTCGCCGTGCTCGGCGATCCGGTCGACCTGGGCAGCGACGCCGGGCTCGCCTCGCTCTACGACACCGGCCTGCTCGGCCTCATGTGGTCCGTCTTCGGCGGCTGGCTGCACGCCACCGCCCTCGTCGGCGCGGACGGCGTCGCCGCCAAGGACTTCACGGCGGTCGTCGACCGCTGGCTGCGGACCGTCTCCTGGTTCATGACGGGGTACGCGGACCAGATCGACGCGGGCGAGTACCCGGGCGACGACGCCACGATCGACGTACAGGTGGTGGCCATCGGCCATCTGCTGCACGCGGGCGCGGACCGGGGCATCGACGCACGACTGCCCGAACTCCACCTGGACCTGATGCGCTCGGCGGTCGCGGCAGGCCACGGCCAGGACAGCTACGCCCGCCTGATCGAGGCCTTCCGCAAGGCCTAGGGCCTGTCTTTCGGATCTTGCCGGGCTCGCGTGCCCTGGCACGCACTCCCCCAGAGCTGCGCCTGGGGGTGCCCCCAGCTGCGTTGTCGTCGGTCACCGACGCTCCGCGTCGATTTCCTCCTCCGCCTTGCGATCGCACGCACCAGACCCCGCTCGCTGATCCGGCCTGATCCAAAAGACAGGCCCTAGGCGCACGCACCGGACAGCGCGCCGGGGTGGCCGGTGGTGACGCGTCCGGAACCGGCCTCGCCCCGGCGTCCCGCCGCCGGTGGCGGTGCGGCAGCATGAGGGGCGGCGCGACCGCATCACAGGGGAGGCGTTCGCGGTGTCTCTGTTCTCCTGCATCTGGGGCTGACAATCTGTGAGATCGGTGTCTTTGACCGCGGTCACCGCCGGGACCGTGGCGATGGTGGTCTCCTACGCGGGGCCGCTCGCCCTCGTCCTGGCCGCGGCCGACGCCGCCGGACTCACCGCGGCGCAGAGCTCGTCCTGGGTGTGGGCCATCTCCATGGGGGCGGGCCTGACCTGCATCGGGCTGAGCTGGTGGAGCCGCGCGCCGGTGATCACCGCGTTCTCGACACCGGGAGCGGCCATCCTGGTCACGGCCCTGGCGCAGCACGGCTACGCCGAAGCCGTCGGCGCGTTCCTCGCGGCGGGTGTCGCGGCCACGGCGCTGACCGCGACGGGGCTCTTCGCACGGGTGCTGGCCCGGATTCCCGAGGGCGTGGTCTCGGCGATGCTCGCCGGGACGCTCTTCTCGTTCGGCACCGCGATCTTCACGTCCCTGCCCTCGGCGCCGCTGCTCGCGGGCGCGATGCTGGTCGGCTATCTGCTCGCGCGGCGCTTCGTGCCGACGTACGCGGTGGTCTGCGCGCTCGTCGTCGGGCTGGCCGTCGCCGGGGCCCAGGGCGGGCTGGACGTGCGCGTATCGGGCCCGGGGCTCGCCGTACCGCACTTCACGGCACCGCAGTTCTCGGTGGGCGCGCTCGTCGGGATCGGCGTACCGCTGCTGGTGGCCACGCTGGCCGGGCAGTACGCACCGGGCATGGCGGTGCTGCGCGCGGACGGGTACCGGCCGGACGAGCGCGTGGTGTGCGGGGCGACGGGCGCGATGTCGGTGCTGCTCGCGCCGTTCGGCTCGCACGCGATCAACCCGGCGGCCATCACCGCGGCGATCTGCACCGGCCCGGACGCGCACCGCGACCCGGCCAGGCGCTGGATCGCCGGGGTCACCTGCGGCATCGGCTATCTGGTGGTCGGCTGCTTCGGATCGACGCTGGTGGCCCTGTTCACCGGGCTGCCGAAGGCGCTGGTCGCCACCCTCGCCGGGGTGGCGCTGCTCGGGGCGCTGTCGGGCAGTCTGACCCGTACGGTCGCGGAGGAGCGCGACCGGGAGGCCGCGGTGATCACCTTCCTGGCGACGGCGTCCGGGGTGACCATCGCCGGAATCGGCTCACCGTTCTGGGGACTGCTCGCCGGAGTCGTGGCCCATGTGCTCCTCGGGGCCGGGGCCCGCAAGGGTTTCCGGGGCCTCCGGGGCCTTCGGCGCGAGTCGGCCGGCGCGCTCCGCGAGGACCGCGACCTGGAACCGGCTGGTGGCGCCGAGCGCGGCTAGTCAGATCGCCGACCATGCGGCGCCGTGCGGGCGGAGACGCCGGGCCGGCGCCCGACGGCCTCGTCGGTCAGCCCCTCCGCGAGTAGCCGCGGCACCGCGCTGCCGCCTGTCCGGCAGCCCTTCCCCGCCGTCGTGCTGCGGCGCGCCCGCCCCCAAGCCGATCACGTAGAGATCCTGAGCGAGCCTGTGCTCATGGTCGATGGCGGCGGCGCTGCCCAAATCTCCCCCCTCACCCCGGCGTTGGAGTATATGCCGAAGGGCCGTCGCCCCCGGTCGGGGAGCGACGGCCCTTCGGCATGCCCTGCTTTGTGCCGGTGTCAGAGGACGCGGACGGCGCCGCTGGCCGGGTAGCCCGACAGGTCCTGGATGACGACGCCCTTGCTGGGGTTGGCGGCGTCGAGGTACTGGCCGTCGCCGATGTAGACGCCGGTGTGGTACGCCGAGCCGGCGCCGCCCCAGTAGAGGATGTCGCCGACCTGGAGGTTGTCCAGGGAGACCGGGGTGCCGGCGAGCGACTGGTCCTGCGAGACGCGCGGGAGGTCCACGCCGACCTGGCGGTAGGCGGCCTGGACGAGGCTGGAGCAGTCCCAGGCGTTCGGGCCGGTGGCGCCCATGACGTAGGCGTCGCCGAGCTGCGCCTTGAGGAAGGCGATGACGGTCCCGACGGAGCCGGACGCGTTGGAGGAGCTGCTCTGGCCGGAGCCGGAGGCGGAGAGCGTGGTGCGCTCGTCGGAGCGGGAGGCGCGGTCCTGCGCGGCGGCGTCGGCGCGGGCGGCCGCCTCGGCCTTCTCCTTGGCCTCGGCCTTGCGCTCGGCCTCCTGCTGGGCCTTCTTCGCGTCCTTGGCGGCCTTCTGGGCGGCGACGTTCTCCTGGACCCGCAGGTCGAGGTCCAGGGCTGCCTGCTGGTTGGTCTCGGCGGAGAGGGCGACCGCGCTGGCGAGGTCGGTGGTCCCGAGCGAAAGCGCGGGCATCTCGATGGTCTCCGTCACCGGCTCGGCATTCGCCGGCCCGGCACTGGCGGCCACCGCGATGGTGCTGAGAACGCCACCGGCAACTCCGGCCCGGAGCGCGAGCTTCGAGGCGCTCTGGCGGGGCTTCCGGTGGCTTCGTATGTGAGCGGTGTGGGACATGAGTACAACCGCTATCAGTCGCTCACGGTTCCCTTCAAGAAACGTGTGTTGCGCCACAGTTATGGCCGGAATCCCCTAATCCGCTTCTCCGGGCCCTTTATTGACGCCGTAACGGGCAAAACGGGCAGGGGGTATTGGGGCTGTGATCACTGCCTTTCGCTGAAAGGTCCGGATTGCCCGCCACTTACCACCCCTTCACACCGATGGCCAAGCCCGCTTTTGTTGAAGCGGAGACCGAGTGGCACAGGTCACAGAAAGGTCACTGCCGGGGGCCGGGTGCGGGGAGGGGTGCTCGTGAACGGGTGCACGCGTCCGCCGCGGTCCCGGCACACGCGTCCGCCGCGGTCCGGGTGCGCGGTCCCGGAGCGGTTCCGGCGGGCGGGCCCGCGACTCCCGGCGGGCGGGTCCGTGGTTCCCGGTGTGCGCGTCCGTCACGGTCCGGGCGCCGTGTCCACTTCGGTCCCGCCGGCCCCTCGGCCGGGTGACGGTCTCCTTTATCACCCCGCCCGGTCCATCACGAATTTGCTCGTACCTGCCATCGCTTGATATGTGCGCGCCGCCTTGACCAGCGGTAACGGGGAAGAGCGTCGCTGCTTGTAATCGCTCGTGCGCTTCGCGTATGAAGATCACCGCTCATCCGACTTCATGATCCTTCGCCTGGTGGTGGAGATCACAAAGTCGGTCCCGCACCCCGTGTCGCAGATCACAGACCGGCAGGCATAGGATGCACGGCAGTCGGGCTTGTGAACTGCCTCACATGTACGTGATCTTCGCGAGGCGGCGAGACGGTTGCCCGGTGCGGTCCAACGGTCAAGGACGACTGGAAGGAGCGAGGAGCGTGAATGCGTACGCGCCCGTCCTCGTGCTCGGCGCCCTAGCGGCAGCTTTTGCGATCTTCTCCGTGGTCATGGCCACGCTTATCGGCCCAAAGCGCTACAACCGGGCAAAGCTTGAGGCGTACGAGTGCGGAATCGAGCCCACGCCGACGCCTGCCGGTGGCGGCCGCTTCCCCATCAAGTACTACCTGACGGCGATGCTCTTCATCATTTTCGATATCGAGATCGTCTTCCTCTACCCCTGGGCCGTCACCTTCGACGCCCTGGGGATTTTCGGGCTCGTGGAGATGCTGCTCTTCGTGCTCACCGTGTTCGTGGCCTACGCGTATGTATGGCGGCGCGGCGGCCTGGAATGGGACTGAGGGGCTGAGGAGCACCCAATGGGACTCGAAGAGAAACTGCCGAGCGGTTTTCTGCTGACCACCGTCGAACAGGCCGCGGGCTGGGTGCGCAAGGCGTCCGTGTTCCCCGCCACCTTCGGCCTCGCCTGCTGTGCCATCGAAATGATGACGACGGGCGCCGGCCGGTACGACCTGGCCCGCTTCGGTATGGAGGTCTTCCGCGGTTCGCCGCGGCAGGCCGATCTGATGATCGTGGCCGGGCGGGTGAGCCAGAAGATGGCGCCCGTCCTGCGCCAGGTCTACGACCAGATGCCCAACCCCAAGTGGGTGATTTCCATGGGGGTTTGCGCATCCTCGGGCGGAATGTTCAACAATTACGCGATTGTGCAGGGCGTTGATCATATTGTCCCCGTTGACATCTATTTGCCGGGTTGCCCCCCGCGTCCGGAGATGCTGATGGACGCGATCCTCAAGCTCCACCAGAAGATCCAGACCTCGAAGCTCGGCGTGAACGCGGAGGAAGCGGCCCGCGAGGCGGAGGAAGCGGCCCTGAAGGCGCTGCCGACGATCGAGATGAAGGGGCTGCTCCGGTGACCGACGCACGCGACGACCAGCCGAACCCCGAGAAGGACCTCAGCGCGCAGAACCTGCCGGGGCAGCGCGGTGAGCACGGCGAGGAGATCCGCGTCCAGCGCGGCATGTTCGGCGCCAGGAACGGCGGCGACACCTCCGGCTACGGCGGACTCGTCCGCTCCGTACGCCTGCCGGGCCCGGCCACCCGCCCCTACGGCCCCGCCGGCGAAGACGGCTCAGGCTATGGAGTCTTCGACGAGGTCGCAGACGAGCTCGAAGGCGCCCTGGAGGAACAGGGCCTCGTCCCCGGGAACGCCATCGAGAAGACCGTCGTCGACCGCGGCGAGGTCACCTTCCACATCGCCCGCGAGCACCTCGTCCGGGTCGCCAGGACCCTGCGCGACGACCCCGCGCTCCGCTTCGAACTCTGCACCGGCGTGAGCGGCGTCCACTATCCCGAGGACAAGGGCCGCGAGCTGCACGCCGTCTACCACCTGCGCTCGCTCACCCACGGCCGGCTGATCCGGCTGGAGGTCAGCGCCCCGGACGCCGACCCGCACGTCCCGTCCCTCGTCGAGGTCTACCCGACCAACGACTGGCACGAGCGTGAGGCCTACGACTTCTTCGGCCTGGTCTTCGACGGCCACCCGGCCCTCACCCGGATCATGATGCCGGACGACTGGCAGGGCTTCCCGCAGCGCAAGGACTACCCCCTCGGCGGCATCGCCGTCGAGTACAAGGGCGCCCAGATCCCGGCTCCGGACCAGCGGAGGTCGTACTCATGAGCACATCAGAGGCATCGGCACGCGAGACCACCGAGGGCCCCGTCTACACGGTCACCGGAGGCGACTGGGACGAGGTCGTCCAGTCCGCGGCCAAGGCCGACGACGAGCGCATCGTCGTCAACATGGGTCCGCAGCACCCGTCCACCCACGGAGTGCTCCGGCTGATCCTGGAGATCGACGGCGAGACCGTGACCGAGGCCCGCTGCGGCATCGGCTATCTGCACACCGGTATCGAGAAGAACCTCGAATACCGGACCTGGACGCAGGGCACCACGTTCGTCACGCGCATGGATTATCTGACGCCGTTCTTCAACGAGACGGCGTACTGCCTCGCGGTCGAGAAGCTGCTCGGCATCGAGGACCAGATCCCGGACCGGGCGACGATCATCCGCGTCCTGCTGATGGAACTCAACCGGCTCTCCTCCCATCTGGTGTGCATCGCCACCGGAGGAATGGAACTCGGCGCCACCACGATCATGATTTACGGATTCCGTGATCGTGAACTCATTCTCGATATCTACGAACTCATCACCGGCCTGCGGATGAACCACGCGTACATCCGTCCCGGCGGCCTCGCCCAGGACCTGCCCCCGGGCGCCGTGGACCAGATCCGCGAGTTCGTGAAGACGATGACGAAGAACCTTCCCGAGTACGACAAGCTCGCCACCGGGAACCCGATCTTCAAGGCCCGGATGCAGGACATCGGCTATCTGGACCTGGCGGGCTGCATGGCGCTCGGCGCGACCGGCCCGATCCTGCGCTCCACCGGGCTGCCGCACGACCTGCGCAAGACCGACCCGTACTGCGGCTACGAGACGTACGACTTCGAGGTCCCCACCACGGACACCTGCGACGCCTACGGCCGCTTCCTCATCCGCCTCGACGAGATGCGCCAGTCGCTGCGGATCGTGGAGCAGTGCCTGGACCGGCTGGAGCCCGGCCCGGTCATGGTCGCGGACAAGAAGATCGCCTGGCCCGCGCAGCTCGCGCTCGGCCCGGACGGCCTCGGCAACTCCCTCGACCACATCAAGAAGATCATGGGCACCTCCATGGAGGCCCTGATCCACCACTTCAAGCTGGTGACGGAGGGCTTCCGGGTCCCGGCCGGACAGGCGTACGTGGCCGTCGAGTCGCCCAAGGGCGAGCTCGGTGTCCATGTCGTCTCCGACGGCGGCACCCGCCCCTACCGGGTCCACTTCCGCGACCCGTCGTTCACCAATCTGCAGGCCATGGCGGCGATGTGCGAGGGCGGCCAGGTCGCCGACGTCATCGTCGCCGTCGCGTCCATCGACCCTGTGATGGGAGGCGTCGACCGGTGACAGACGTCAGCTTGGGGATGCCCCAGCTCCCCGCCCCCGACTTTCCGGCCGATGTACGCGCCCGGCTCGAAGCCGACGCCAAGGAGGTCATCGGCCGCTACCCGGACAGCCGGTCCGCGCTGCTGCCGCTGCTCCACCTCGTGCAGTCGGAGGAGGGCTTCGTCTCCCGGACCGGCATGCGGTTCTGCGCGGAGACGCTGGACCTGACGACGGCCGAGGTCACGGCCGTCGCCACCTTCTACTCCATGTACCGGCGCAGGCCGTCCGGCGACTACCAGGTCGGCGTGTGCACCAACACGCTGTGCGCCGTGATGGGCGGCGACGCGATCTTCGAGGAGCTCAAGGAGCACCTCGGCGTCGGCAACAACGAGACGACCGACGACGGCAAGGTCACCCTCGAGCACATCGAGTGCAACGCGGCCTGCGACTTCGCGCCCGTCGTGATGGTCAACTGGGAGTTCTTCGACAACCAGACCCCCGAGTCCGCCCGGCGGCTCGTCGACGACCTGCGGGCCGGCCGGACCGTCGAACCCACCCGCGGCGCCCCGCTGTGCACGTTCAAGGAAACCGCCCGCATCCTGGCCGGCTTCCCCGACGAGCGCCCCGGCGCCGTAGAGGCGACCGGCGGCGCGGGACCGGCCTCCCTCATCGGCCTGCGGCTGGCCAAGGGCGAGGCACCCCACGCGCGCGTGGTCCACCCGCGCGGCGCGGCCAAGAAGGACGAGCCCCCGAAGGACGAACCCCCCGCCGAGCACCTCAGCTCGCACGACGCCCCGCAGGACACGTCCGCGTCCGATCCCGCCCACCCCGCGGGCCCGGTCGCCGAGGAGGGGGAGTGATGACCGTGTCGACCCAGTACGGGCCCGAGGCCGGCGGCGAGACCAGCCCCGAGAAGCTGCTCGCGCCCGTCCTGTCCGCCTTCTGGGACCAGGCCGAGTCATGGACCCTGGCCACCTACCGGCGCCACGAGGGCTACGAGGGCCTGCGCAAGGCCCTCGCCATGGCCCCCGACGACCTCATCGCGTACGTCAAGGACTCCGGTCTGCGCGGACGCGGCGGTGCGGGCTTCCCCACCGGGATGAAGTGGCAGTTCATTCCGCAGGGCGACGGCAAGCCGCACTATCTTGTTGTCAACGCCGACGAGTCCGAGCCCGGGACCTGCAAGGACATCCCGCTCCTCTTCGCCAACCCGCATTCCCTCATCGAGGGGATCGTGATCGCCTGCTACGCGATCCGTTCGTCGCATGCCTTCATCTATCTGCGCGGCGAGGTCGTCCCCGTACTGCGCAGGCTGCACGAGGCCGTGCGCGAGGCCTACGACGCCGGCTACCTCGGCCAGAACATCCTGGGCAGCGGACTCGACCTCGAACTCACCGTGCACGCGGGCGCGGGCGCGTACATCTGTGGTGAGGAGACCGCGCTGCTGGACTCCCTCGAAGGCAGGCGCGGCCAGCCCCGGCTGCGTCCCCCCTTCCCCGCGGTCGCCGGTCTGTACGCGTGCCCCACTGTGGTGAACAACGTCGAGTCCATCGCGTCCGTTCCCGCGATCCTCAACAAGGGCAAGGACTGGTTCAGGTCGATGGGCAGCGAGAAGTCCCCGGGCTTCACGCTCTACTCGCTCAGCGGCCATGTCGCGGGCCCCGGCCAGTACGAGGCCCCGCTCGGCATCACCCTGCGCCAACTGCTCGACATGAGCGGCGGTATGCGCCCCGGCCACCGGCTGAAGTTCTGGACCCCGGGCGGCTCCTCCACCCCGATGTTCACCGACGAGCACCTCGACGTCCCGCTGGACTACGAGGGCGTCGGCGCCGCCGGGTCGATGCTCGGCACCAAGGCGCTCCAGTGCTTCGACGAGACGACCTGCGTCGTACGGGCCGTCACCCGCTGGACCGAGTTCTACGCCCACGAGTCCTGCGGCAAGTGCACCCCCTGCCGCGAAGGGACCTACTGGCTCGTCCAGTTGCTGCGCGACATCGAGGCCGGCAAGGGCTCCATGGAGGACCTCGACAAGCTGAACGACATCGCCGACAACATCAACGGCAAGTCCTTCTGCGCGCTCGGCGACGGCGCCGCCTCACCGATCTTCTCCTCGCTGAAGTACTTCCGCGACGAGTACGAGCAGCACATCCGGGGCCGGGGCTGCCCCTTCGACCCCGCCGCGTCCACCGCGTGGGCGGACCGGCACGCCGAGAACACGGAGGTGTCGGCATGACTCCGGTGCACGCACCCGCGGGTGCAGCGCTGCGATCCGACGAGTCCCACCCGGAGGTGGACGCATGACCGTCACCACGTCGAGCTCCGCCGCAGGCGGTGGCTCCGCCGTGCCGCCCGAGGATCTCGTCACGCTGACCATCGACGGGATCGAGACCAGCGTGCCCAAGGGCACCCTCGTCATCCGGGCCGCCGAGCAGCTCGGGATCGAGATCCCGCGGTTCTGCGACCACCCGCTCCTCGACCCGGCCGGTGCCTGTCGGCAGTGCATCGTGGAGGTCGAGGGACAGCGCAAGCCGATGGCGTCCTGCACGATCACCTGCACCGACGGCATGGTCGTCAAGTCGCAGCTCACCTCGCCCGTCGCCGAGAAGGCGCAGCAGGGCGTGATGGAGCTGCTGCTCATCAACCATCCGCTGGACTGCCCGGTGTGCGACAAGGGCGGCGAGTGCCCCCTGCAGAACCAGGCCCTCTCGCACGGCCAGGCCGACTCCCGCTTCGAGGGCCACAAGCGGACCTACGAGAAGCCGGTCAACATCTCCACCCAGGTGCTGCTCGACCGCGAGCGGTGCGTCCTGTGCGCGCGCTGCACCCGCTTCTCGAACCAGATCGCGGGCGACCCGATGATCGAGCTGATCGAGCGTGGCGCGCTCCAGCAGGTCGGCACCGGTGAGGGCGACCCGTTCGAGTCGTACTTCTCCGGCAACACCATCCAGATCTGCCCGGTGGGCGCGCTGACCTCGGCGGCGTACCGGTTCCGCGCCCGCCCCTTCGACCTCGTGTCGTCGCCCTCGGTGTGCGAGCACTGCGCGGGTGGCTGTGCCACCCGCACCGACCACCGGCGCGGCAAGGTCATGCGGCGGCTCGCCTCCGACGACCCCGAGGTCAACGAGGAGTGGCTGTGCGACAAGGGGCGGTTCGCGTTCCGCTACGCCCAGCAGCGAGACCGGCTCACCACCCCGCTCGTACGCGACCGGGAGACCGGTGAGCTGGAGCCGGCGAGCTGGCCGGAGGCCCTGGAGGCGGCCGCCACCGGGCTCGCGGCGGCGCGCGGCCGGGCGGCCGTGCTGACCGGCGGACGGCTCACGGTCGAGGACGCGTACGCGTACGCCAAGTTCGCGCGGGTCGCCCTCGACACGAACGACATCGACTTCCGGGCGCGGGTGCACTCCTCCGAGGAGGCCGACTTCCTGGCCTCGTCGGTCGCCGGGCGCGGACGGGACCTCGACCGTACGGGTGTCACGTACACCTCGCTGGAGAAGGCCCCGGTGGTCCTGCTCGCCGGGATCGAGTCAGAGGAGGAGGCCCCCGGCGTCTTCCTGCGGCTGCGCAAGGCCTGGCGGGGCCACGGCCAGCGGACGTACGCGCTGGCGACGCACGCCACCCGGGGCCTGACCAAGGCGGGCGGCACGCTGCTGCCCGCCGCGCCCGGCACCGAGACCGAATGGCTCGACGCCCTCGCGTCCGGCAGCGGACTCGACGGCGACGGCGCCGCGGCCGCCGAGGCGCTGCGCACCGAAGGCGCCGTGATCGTCGTCGGTGAGCGGCTGGCCGCGGTGCCGGGCGCGCTGACGGCGGCGGCCTCGGCCGCCACCGCGACCGGCGCGGCGCTGGTGTGGATCCCGCGCAGGGCGGGCGAGCGGGGAGCGGTGGAGGCGGGCGCGCTCCCGTCGCTGCTGCCCGGCGGCCGCCCGGCCACCGACCCGCGGGCCCGAGAGGAGACCGCGGCGGCCTGGGGCGTACGCGAGCTCCCGCACCGCTACGGCCGCGACACCGGCCAGATCGTCGAGGCCGCGGCCACCGGCGAACTGGGCGCCCTGCTCGTCGCGGGCGTCGAGGTCGCCGATCTGCCCGACCCCGCGCGTGCCCGTGAGGCGCTCGACGCGGTCGGCTTCCTCGTCTCGCTGGAGCTGCGGCCGACCGAGATCACCTCCCGCGCGGACGTGGTCTTCCCGGTCGCGGCGGTCGCCGAGAAGCCGGGCGCCTTCCTCAACTGGGAGGGCAGGGTCCGGCCGTTCGAGGCCGCGCTGAAGCCGGAGCAGATGACCCGGACGCCGGCGCCCACCGACGCACGGGTGCTGCATATGCTCGCCGACGCCCTCGCCCGCGCCGCAGGCGCTGATAAGCACATTCACCTCGGGCTGCCGGACCTGCGGTCCGTGCGCGGCGAGATGGACCGGCTCGGGGCCTGGGACGGCCCCCGGGCGTCCGCGCCCGTCGAGACCGGGCGACCGCTGCCCCGCCCGGGTGAGGGCGAGGCGGTCCTCGCGGGCCACCGGCTCCTGCTCGACCAGGGGCTGCTCCAGGAAGGCGACGAGGCGCTGGCCGGCACGCGGCACGCCGCGGTGGCCCGGCTGTCCGCCACCACCGCGGCCGAGACCGGGGTCAAGGACGGCGACGTCCTCGCCGTCACCGGACCGGCCGGATCCGTCCGGCTCCCGCTCCAGGTGACGGAGATGCCCGACCGGGTGGTCTGGCTGCCGCTCAACTCGACCGGCGGCGGCGTGCCGAGCGACACGGGCGCCGTGCCGGGCGGTCTCGTCCGCATCGGTCCCGCTTCCGCGGCCGACGACGTACCGGAGGTGCAGGCGTGAACACGGCACTCCTCGCAGCGGAGGACCTCTCGATGTTCGGGCGGGACCCCTGGTGGCTCGTCCTCGTCAAGGCGGTCTTCTGCTTCGCCTTCCTGATGGTGACCGTGCTGTTCTCCATCGTGTGGGAGCGCAAGGTCGTCGCCTGGATGCAGCTGCGCATCGGACCCAACCGGCACGGCCCCTGGGGCCTCCTGCAGTCCCTCGCGGACGGCGTCAAGCTGATGCTCAAGGAGGATGTGATCGTCAAGCGCGCGGACAAGGTCGTCTACGTCCTCGCGCCGATCGTCGCCGCGATCCCCGCCTTCATGGCGATCGCCGTGATCCCCTTCGGCCCGGCCGACAACCAGGTCTCGATCTTCGGCCAGCCGACGACGATGCAGCTGACCGACATGCCGATCGCGATGCTCTACATCCTCGCGGTCGCCTCGGTCGGCATCTACGGCATCGTGCTCGCGGGCTGGTCGTCCGGCTCGACGTATCCGCTGCTCGGCGGGCTGCGCTCGTGCGCGCAGATGATCTCGTACGAGATCGCCATGGGCGCCGCGTTCGCCTCGGTCTTCCTCTACTCCGGGTCGATGTCGACCTCGGCGATCGTGGAGGCGCAGGAGGACCGCTGGTTCATCATGCTGCTGCCGGTGTCGTTCCTCATCTACGTCGTGACGATGGTCGGCGAGACCAACCGTGCGCCGTTCGACATGCCGGAGTCCGAGGGCGACCTGGTCGGCGGCTTCAACACCGAGTACTCGTCCATCAAGTTCGCGCTGTTCATGCTGGCCGAGTACGTCAACATGGTCACCGTCTCGGCGGTCTCGGTCACCCTCTTCCTTGGCGGCTGGCGGGCTCCGTACCCGATCAGCACCCTGTGGGAGGGCGCGAACCACGGCTGGTGGCCGATGCTCTGGTTCGTCATCAAGGTGCAGCTGCTGCTGTTCTTCTTCATCTGGCTGCGCGGCACGCTCCCGCGCGTGCGCTACGACCAGCTGATGAAGCTCGGCTGGAAGGTCCTGATCCCGGTCTCGGTGGTCTGGCTGATGCTCGTCGCCACCGTCCGGGCCCTGCGCAACGACGGCCAGGACTTCTCCGAGGTCGTGCTGTACGTCGCCGGGGCCGTCCTCGCCGTACTGCTGCTCTCGTTCGTCGTGGACCTCTTCCGCGGCGGCAAGGGAGAGGCCGAAGGGGCCGCGAAGGCGGCCGGGCCCGTCCCGTTCGACCCGATGGCGGGCGGATTCCCGGTGCCGCCGCTGCCCGGACAGGAGCTCCCGGCCGTGCCGCGCAGGCGGCCACGCCGTGACGGAGAGCTGATTGTCAGTGGCGGACCCAATACTGACAGTGACGGTCCTCGTGACGGAAAGGAGGCTGACGGTGTCTGAGCGACCCAAGGAATCCGAGAGCGCGAAGAGCTCGGAGAGCTCGTTCCAGAACCCGGTCGCCGGCTTCGGCGTGACCTTCAAGGCCATGTTCAAGAAGCGGCTGACCGAGCAGTACCCGGAGCAGCAGAAGACGACGGCGCCGCGCTTCCACGGCCGGCATCAGCTCAACCGGCATCCGGACGGGCTGGAGAAGTGCGTCGGCTGCGAGCTGTGCGCCTGGGCCTGTCCGGCCGACGCGATCTACGTCGAGGGCGCGGACAACACGGACGAGGAGCGCTACTCGCCGGGCGAGCGGTACGGCCGCGTCTACCAGATCAACTACGCCCGCTGCATCCTGTGCGGGCTGTGCATCGAGGCGTGCCCGACCCGGGCGCTGACGATGACGAACGAGTTCGAGCTCGCCGACAGCTCCCGCGAGAACCTGATCTACACGAAGGAGCAGCTCCTCGCGGGCCTCGACGAGACCATGGTCGACACCCCGCACGCGATCTACCCCGGGATGACCGAGCAGGACTACTACCGGGGGCTGGTCACCGAGGCCGCGCCCGGGACGCAGCGCCAGGTCGCGGTCTCCAAGGGCGAGAAGGCGGCAGATCGGGAGGTCGACGCATGAGCGCGCTGGCCGCCGCCGCCTCCACGGGAGAAGCCGTCCAGTTCTGGGTGCTGGGCACCGTCGCCGTGATCGGCGCGCTGTGCACCATCCTCATGAAGAAGGCCGTGCACAGCGCGCTGTGCCTGGCCGGGACCATGATCATCCTGGCGGTCTTCTACCTCGCCAACGGGGCGTACTTCCTGGGCGTCGTGCAGATCATCGTCTACACCGGCGCGATCATGATGCTGTTCCTCTTCGTCGTCATGCTCGTCGGTGTCACGGCGGCGGATTCGCTCAAGGAGACGATCAAGGGGCAGCGCTGGTGGGCCGCCCTGTGCGGCCTGGGCTTCGGTGTCCTGCTCATCGCCGGCATCGGCAACGCCTCGCTGAGCTCCGGCTCCTTCATCGGCCTCGCCGAGGCCAACGCCCAGGGCAACGTCGAAGGGCTCGCCGCCCTCATCTTCACCAAGTACGTCTTCGCCTTCGAGATCACCGGCGCGCTGCTGATCTCGGCGGCCGTCGGCGCGATGGTGCTCACCCACCGGGAGCGCACCGAGCGGGCCAGGACCCAGCGCGAGCTGGCCGAGCAGCGCGTACGCGAGGGCAAGCACCTCCCGCCGCTGCCCGCCCCCGGTGTGTACGCCCGGCACAACGCGGTGGACATCCCCGGTCTCCTCCCGGACGGCACCGCCTCCGAGCTCAGCGTCAGCAAGACGCTGCGCGCCCGCGGTCAGGTCCGCGACGTGTCCGGCGAGGCGCTCAACGACCTCAAGGCGCTGGAGCGGCGTTCGCGGGAGCGCCTCGGACGGGACCGTGACGAGCAAGACCGGGACGGACAGCGCGACGGACAGGAGGCCAAGCGGTGAATCCGGTCAACTACCTCTATCTCGCCGCCCTGTTGTTCACCATCGGCGCGGCGGGCGTGCTGATCAGGCGGAACGCGATCGTGGTCTTCATGTGCGTCGAGCTGATGCTCAACGCCTGCAACCTCGCGTTCGTCGCCTTCTCCCGGATGCACGGCAATCTCGACGGCCAGATCATCGCCTTCTTCACGATGGTCGTCGCCGCCGCGGAGGTCGTGGTCGGGCTCGCGATCATCGTGTCGCTGTTCCGTTCACGCCACTCGGCCTCGGTCGACGACGCCAGCCTGATGAAGCTGTGAGGGGCTGAAACGTGGAGAACCTGATTGCGCTGCTGGTCGCGGCGCCCCTGCTCGGAGCGGCCCTGCTGCTGTGCGGCGGACACCGGCTCGACCGCGTCGGTCACTGGATCGGCACGGTCCTCGCCGCCGCCTCCTTCGGCGTCGGCGTCGTGCTCTTCGCCGACATGCTCGGCAGGCCCGGCGACGACCGGACCCTGACCCAGCATCTGTACAGCTGGATCCCGGTCGAGGGCTTCCAGGCGGACGTCGCCTTCCAGCTCGACCAGCTGTCGATGACCTTCGTCCTGCTGATCACCGGCGTCGGCTCGCTCATCCATCTGTACTCGGTCGGGTACATGGCGCACGACGAGCGCCGCCGCCGCTTCTTCGGATATCTGAACCTGTTCCTCGCGGCGATGCTCCTGCTGGTCATCGCCGACAACTACCTGCTGCTGTACGTCGGGTGGGAGGGCGTCGGTCTCGCCTCGTACCTGCTCATCGGCTTCTGGCAGCACAAGCCCAGCGCGGCGACCGCCGCGAAGAAGGCCTTCCTGGTCAACCGGGTCGGCGACATGGGCCTGTCGATCGCGATCATGCTGATGTTCACCACCTTCGGGACCTTCACCTTCGGGCCGGTGCTCCAGTCCACGGGCGCTGTGACATCAGGCGCTGCCGCGCCGGTGTCCGAGGGCATGCTGACGGCCATCGGGCTGATGCTGCTGCTCGCGGCGTGCGGCAAGTCCGCACAGGTGCCGCTGCAGTCCTGGCTCGGGGACGCCATGGAGGGCCCGACCCCGGTCTCGGCCCTGATCCACGCGGCCACGATGGTGACCGCGGGCGTCTACCTCATCACCCGCTCCGGAGCGATCTTCAACGGGGCGCCCGACGCGCAGCTCGTGGTCGTGGTGGTCGGTGCGGTGACGCTCCTCTTCGGTGCGATCGTCGGTTGCGCGAAGGACGACATCAAGAAGGCCCTGGCCGGTTCGACGATGTCGCAGATCGGCTACATGATCCTGGCGGCGGGCCTCGGCCCCATCGGCTACGCCTTCGCGATCATGCACCTGGTGACGCACGGCTTCTTCAAGGCCGGGCTCTTCCTCGGCGCCGGTTCGGTCATGCACGGCATGAACGACGAGGTGGACATGAGGAAGTACGGGGGCCTGCGGAAGTACATGCCGGTCACCTTCGTCACGTTCGGCCTCGGCTATCTCGCGATCATCGGCTTCCCCGGCCTGTCCGGCTTCTTCTCCAAGGACAAGATCATCGAGGCGGCCTTCGCCAAGGGCGGCACCGAGGGCTGGATCCTCGGCGGCGTCACGCTGCTGGGCGCCGCCATCACCGCGTACTACATGACCCGCGTGATGATCATGACCTTCTTCGGTGAGAAGCGCTGGCAGCCCGCGCCCGACCCGGCCACGACGGCGGGCATCGAGCCCGGTGTCGAGGCGAAGCCCGGTGACATGCCGCATCCGCACGAGTCGCCGAAGTCCATGACCATCCCGATGATCGTGCTGGCGTTCGGCTCGGTCTTCGCCGGCGGGCTGTTCTCGATCGGCGACGCGTTCGTGAACTGGCTGAAGCCGGTCACGCAGTTCGAGCACGGACACCCGCCACTCAGCGCCGGGGCGATCACCTCGGCGACCGTCGCCGTGATGGTCATCGGCGTCGGGCTCGCCTACCTCCAGTACGGTCGCCGCCCGGTCCCGGTCGTCGCCCCGCGCGGTTCGCTGCTCACCCGGGCCGCCCGCCGCGATCTCCTCCAGGACGACTTCAACCACGTCGTCCTGGTCCGCGGCGGCGAGCACCTCACCCGCTCCCTGGTCTACATGGACCACACGCTGGTCGACGGTGTCGTCAACGGCACGGCGGCGTCGTTCGGCGGACTCTCCGGCCGGCTGCGCAAGCTGCAGAACGGCTACGCCCGCTCGTACGCGGTCTCGATGTTCGGAGGTACGGCAGTGCTGATCGCCGCGACCCTGCTGATGAGGGCGGTGTAACCACGATGTCCTTCCCGCTCCTTACCGCGACGGCGGCGCTCCCGGCGATCGGCGCGATCGCCACGGCGGCCATGCCGGCAGGCAGGCGAGCCGCCGCGAAATGGCTGGCGCTGCTGGTCTCGCTCGGCACGCTCGCGCTGGCCGCGATCGTCGCCGTACGCTTCGAGCCCGGCGGCGACCGCTACCAGCTCACCGAATCCCACGCCTGGATCAAGGACTTCGGGGTGCGGTACGAGCTGGGTGTGGACGGGATCGGGGTGGCGCTGATCGCGCTCACCGCCGTACTGATCCCGTTCGTCATCCTGGCCGGCTGGCACGACGCCGACCCGTTCGAAGTGTCCGACAGCGACTCCGTCGCGGGGCAGTCGAAGCGCTGGCGGCCGACACAGGGCTTCTTCGCCCTGATCCTGTCCGTCGAGGCGATGGTCATCCTCTCCTTCGAGGCCACCGACGTCTTCCTCTTCTACATCCTCTTCGAAGCCATGCTCATCCCGATGTACTTCCTCATCGGCGGCTTCGGGGACCGCGCCCACACGGGCACCGAGGAGAACGCGGCGGCCCAGCGTTCGTACGCCGCCGTGAAGTTCCTGCTCTACAACCTGGTCGGCGGACTGATCATGCTGGCCGCGGTCATCGGCCTGTACGTGGTCGCGGGGAACTTCTCCCTCACCGAGATCGCCGAGGCACGCGCGGCCGGCACGCTCGACATGGCGACGAACACCGAGCGGCTGCTCTTCCTCGGCTTCTTCTTCGCCTTCGCCGTCAAGGCGCCGCTGTGGCCCCTGCACACCTGGCTGCCCAACGCGATGGGCGAGGCGACCGCCCCGGTCGCTGTGCTCATCACCGCGGTGGTCGACAAGGTCGGCACGTTCGCGATGCTCCGCTTCTGCCTCGGGCTGTTCCCGGAGGCGTCGAAGTGGGCGACCCCGGCGATCCTGGTGCTGGCGCTGATCAGCATCGTCTACGGGGCACTGCTCGCGGTCGGCCAGCGGGACATCAAGCGCCTGGTGGCGTACGCGTCGATCTCGCACTTCGGCTTCATCATCATGGGCATCTTCGCGATGACGAGCCAGGGCCAGTCCGGCGCGACGCTCTACATGGTCAACCACGGGATTTCGACGGCCGCGCTGATGCTGGTGGCCGGGTTCCTGATCTCGCGGCGCGGCTCGCGGCTCATCGCGGACTACGGCGGTGTGCAGAAGGTCGCCCCGGTCCTCGCCGGCACGTTCCTGATCGGCGCGCTGGCGACGCTCTCGCTGCCTGGCCTGGCGCCGTTCGTCAGTGAGTTCCTGGTCCTGGTCGGCACGTTCGCGCGCTATCCGGTGATCGGGATCATCGCGACCTTCGGCATCGTGCTCGCCGCGCTCTACACCCTCGTCCTCTACCAGCGCACCATGACCGGCCCGGTGAAGGAGGAGGTTCGGACCCTTCCGGATCTGCGCCTGCGCGAGCTGGTCGTGGTCACCCCGCTCATCGCCCTGCTGATCTTCCTCGGCGTCTATCCGAAGCCGCTGACGGAGATCGTCAACCCGGCCGTGGAGCACACCATGTCCGACGTCCAGCAGACGGACCCCAAGCCTGAGGTGGAGGCGGCCAAGTGAGCACGTCAGCTGTCCACAGCCTGTGGACAACGGCGGCGGTTGAGCCGTTGGCCAAGATCCCGGCCCCGCAGATCGAGTACGCCCAGCTCGCCCCCACGCTCATCGTGGTCGGCGCGGCGGTCCTCGGAGTGCTGGTCGAGGCATTCGTCCCGCGCAAGGGCCGCTACTACACCCAGGTGTTCCTGACGGTCACCGCACTGGCCTGCGCGTTCGCCGCGGTGGTCGGTCTCGCCGCCGGCGGGTACGGCACCACCAAGGCCCAGATCGCGGCCATGGGCGCGATCGCGGTCGACGGGCCCGCGCTGTTCCTGCAGGGCACCATCCTGCTGGCCTCGGTGGTCGCGGTCTTCACCTTCGCCGAGCGCCGCCTCGACCCGGAGGCGCACGGCAAGCGCGTCGACTCGTTCGCCGCGCAGGCCGCGTCCGTTCCGGGCAGCGACAGCGAAAAGGCCGCCGTCAAGGCAGGGTTCACCACCACCGAGGTGTTCCCGCTGGCCCTCTTCGCCATCTCCGGCATGCTGGTCTTCCCCGCGGCCAACGATCTGCTGACACTGTTCATCGCGCTCGAAGTCTTCTCGCTGCCGCTGTACCTCCTGTGCGCCCTGGCCCGCCGCAAGCGGCTCATGTCGCAGGAGGCCGCAGTGAAGTACTTCCTGCTCGGCGCGTTCTCGTCGGCGTTCCTGCTCTTCGGCATCGCCCTGCTCTACGGGTACGCGGGCTCGGTCTCGTACGCGAAGATCGCCGAGGTCGTGGACGGCAGCATCCAGACCATCGACCCGGCGCTCGCCGCGACGATGGGCAACGACGCGCTGCTGCTCATCGGCGGCGCGATGATCCTGATGGGGCTGCTGTTCAAGGTCGGCGCCGTGCCGTTCCACATGTGGACGCCCGACGTCTACCAGGGTGCGCCGACCCCGGTCACCGGCTTCATGGCGGCCGCCACGAAGGTCGCGGCGTTCGGCGCGCTGCTGCGGCTGCTGTACGTGGTGCTGCCGGGGCTGCGCTGGGACTGGCGGCCGGTCATGTGGGCCGTCGCGATCGTCACCATGCTGGGCGGCGCGATCATCGCGATCACCCAGACCGACATCAAGCGGCTCCTCGCCTACTCGTCGATCGCGCACGCCGGGTTCATCCTCGCCGGTGTCATCGCGACCACGCCGGACGGTGTCTCGTCCGTGCTCTTCTACCTGGTCGCGTACTCCTTCGTCACGATCGGCGCGTTCGCCGTCGTCACGCTGGTGCGGGACGCGGGCGGCGAGGCCACGCACCTGTCCAAGTGGGCGGGGCTCGGGCGGCGTTCGCCGCTCGTGGCCGCGGTGTTCGCCGTGTTCCTGCTGGCCTTCGCCGGTATCCCGCTGACCTCGGGCTTCTCCGGCAAGTTCGCCGTGTTCAAGGCGGCGGCCGAGGGCGGCGCGGGGGTCCTGGTCGTGGTGGGTGTCATCTCGTCCGCGATCGCCGCGTTCTTCTACATCCGGGTCATCGTGCTGATGTTCTTCAGTGAGCCCAAGCCGGAGGGGCCGACGGTCGCCGTGCCGTCGCCGCTCACGGTGACGGCGATCGCGGTGGGTGTCGCGGTCACGCTGGTGCTGGGCGTCGCGCCGCAGTACTTCCTGGATCTGGCGGGGCAGGCGAGCGTGTTCGTGCGCTGAGCCGGTCCGGTACGGCAGAAGGGCCCGGCACCCCGTCCCACGGGGTGCCGGGCCCTTCGGCTTCGCCCCGTGAGCGTGGGCCGGTCCGCGGGAGAAGGACTACGCTCGATCACGGGAGGGCTGGAGGGTCAAGGGAGAAGCGTCATGATCGACCAGTACCAGAACCACTATCAGTACCCCGAGTACACCACTCCGTCGCAGGCCGAGGGCGAGGACCCCGAGCCGACGGAGGAGCGGCATCCCGACACTCTCAGGACGACTCCGTCCCAGGCGGAGGGCGAGCGTACGACGGACGACGAGGCTTGAGGCAGGGGCCGGGGGCCGCAGGCCCCTGGCCCCCGGGGCCTGCGGCCTGGCCTCGGAACACCAGGCCCGGACCGAGGCCGGGCCCCGGGGCCTGCGGCAGAGACCGGGGCCGAGGTCGGCGCCTCCGGCCTGGGGCCGGTGCCCGGATCGAGGCCTGAGGCCTGAGGCCTGAGGCCTGAGGCCTGAGGCAGAGACCGGGACCGAGGCCAGGGCTTGAGGCCCCCTGAGGCCGAGCCCTGAGGCCGGGTCCCGAGGCCCGGGGCTGTGGCATGGGATCGGGGCCCTGCGAACCCCCTGTCAGGCGGGCTGGGCGGCCCGGGACGCGTATGCGCGGACGTCGGCGTCCGGGTCGTTCGTGGCTGTCGCGCGGGCGGCGCGGGCGGCGCGGGCGGCGCGGGCGTCGGGGTGGTCGTGGTGGAGCAGGGCGAGGACGGCGGCCTTGCGGACGTCGGCGTTGGGGTCGCCGAGTGCCTTGGTGAGAGCGGGTACGGCGATATCGGGCGAGGCGCCCCGCAGGGCGGTGGCCGCGCCCGCCCGGACCTGCCAGGCCGTCTCGCCCAGCGCCTCCACGGCCGCTGTCACCAGGCCGGGTGGGCGGCCCGTGGTGCCCAGCGCGGTGAAGGCGGCGGCGCGGACGAGCGCGTCGTCGTCGCCGACGAGGCGGGCGAGGGTGTCCGTCACGGCGGCCGGGGGCGCCGACACCGCCGCGAGTCCCTTGGCCGTCGCGGCGCGGACCTCCCGGGCCGGGTCGGCGGCCGCGGTGGCCAGGGCGTCGACCGAGAGAGGTAGAGGAGGGGGGCGAGGGGGCATGGCTGTCTCCATTGAATCCTCCCCTCCCTGAAGGTAGGGGATTCCTGGCTCAGGCCGCCTCCTGGAGCAGCGCTCCAGGAGGTCTTCCGCCATCAGCACCAGCCGGGGTGAGACCAGCCCGGACGAGCATCACGCGTGCGGAGTTCTTGTCCCGTGGGCTCACGGTTCCGCACGCGGTGCAGGTGTAGGTGCGCTCACCCAGCGGCAGTGCGTGCTTGGCTCTCGCATCGCAGTGCGCGCAGTCCATCGTGGTGTGCGCGGGGTGTACGAGGCGGACGTCCCGCCCGTGCTTGCGACCCATCTCGATCAGAGCGGCCTTGGTGGCACCGATGGCGGCGTCAGCGGCCTTGCGGGCCATCGTGGTCCCGGCGAGGAACTTCGGACGAAAGTCCTCCACCGCGATGACGTCGTAGTCGCGGACAACCGTCTTGGCCCACTTGCGACCGGTGTCCTCACGCTGCCTCGCGACCTTCTTGTACGCCTTCGCCCGCAGTCTCTTCGCCTCGCGGTAGCCCTTCGATCCGGGCCGTCCCTTCTTCGGCTTGCGGCGGGCCATCATCCGGTCGTACCGGGTCAGCTTCTCCTTCGCCTTCTTGCCGTGCTCGGCGTGCGGCAGGTCGTGCGCGTCGGCGTTGACCGCTTCGAGGGTGATCTCGGCGGTGCCGAGCGGCTGCCCGGTGAGGGACTCCAGGAGCCGGAGGACATCGGTGTGTTCGAGGTCGCAGCCGATGAGGCCGGCGCCGATGCTCATGGGGATGGAGGTGAGATCGAGGGAGAGCGGCAGGCCGCCCAGGTGGCGCAGCCGCTCGATGTAGAGCACGTCGCTGCGCTCGGGTACGCCGAGCCGTGCGGCGACGGGGGCCGGCGCGGGGACCGGGCCGACGGCGCGTACGTCGTTGCTGATGGTGCCGTGTTCGTGCAGGGTCTCGACGAGGCCCTGGGGCGGTCGAGGCCGTGCCGGTACTTGCCGGCGACGACGACGGTGCCGACGCCGGGGACCCGGTCGATGAGGTGTTCCGCCCGCAGCAGGTCGAGGGCCTGGCGGACGGTGTTGCGGGTGGCGCCGAAGTCCGCGGCGATGGCGTCCTCGTGCGGGAGGGTCCCGTCGGGGAAGGCCTGGCCGAGGATCTGGTGGCGCAGGAGATCGGCGAGCTGCCGCGCCCGGTCGGCGCGCGGTCTGCGGCGGGGGATGGCGGGGATGCCTGCGGCGCGCGCGGCGTGTTCGCGTGTGCGTTCGGCGGGCATCGGGGGGCTCCGTGGGTGGCGGGGGTCTTCGGTGGGTCGACCATAGCCACGCCTCGGACGGATTGGTGTTTCAGCGGTATTGCGCCACCGACAAACCGCAGGACACGGCTGTGACCTGCGGTTTTCGGGGGCGTACGGCAAGATCTGCCACCCGGGCCCGACGCCCGGGTCAGACGCCCTGGGCAGAGCTCGGGGCGACCCTTCCGGTGACCTCGCCGAGGCCGACGCGCACGCCGTCCGGGCCCGGGGCCCAGGCCGTGATGGTGACCTCGTCGCCGTCCTCCAGGAAGGTCCGCTTGCCGTCCGGGAGCTCCAGCGGGTCACGGCCGTTCCAGGTGAGCTCCAGGAGGCAGCCGCGCTGGTGGACCTCGGGGCCGCTGACCGTGCCGGAGCCGTACAGGTCGCCGGTGCGCAGGGAGGCGCCGTTGACGGTCATGTGCGCGAGCTGCTGCGCGGCCGTCCAGTACATCGTGGCGAACGGCGGCTCGGACACGATCTGGCCGTTGATCGATACGGAGATGCGCAGGTCGAGGCCGCCGGGCTCCTCCTCGCCGGAGTCGTCCAGATAGGGGAGTACGGGAACGTCACGTGCGGGCGCGGCGACGCGGGCGGCGTCCAGGGCCTCCAGCGGGGTCACCCAGGCGGCGACCGAGGTGGCGAAGGACTTGCCGAGGAACGGGCCGAGCGGGACGTACTCCCAGGCCTGGAGGTCGCGCGCCGACCAGTCGTTGAGGAGCTGGAGCCCGAAGACGTGGTCGCGGAAGCCGGCCAGCGGCACGGGGGTCCCCTGCGGGGAGGGCGTACCGACGACGAAGGCGACCTCGGCCTCGATGTCGAGCTTGGTGCTGGGACCGAACACGGGCGCCGGGTCGGTGGGTGCCTTGCGCTGCCCCAGGGGGCGGACCACGTCGGTGCCGGAGACGACGACCGTGCCGGAGCGGCCGTGGTAACCGATCGGCAGGTGCTTCCAGTTGGGGGTGAGCGCGTCGCCGTCCGGGCGGAAGATGTGGCCGACGTTGGTGGCGTGGTGCTCGCTGGCGTAGAAGTCGACGTAGTCGGCGACCTCGTACGGCAGGTGCAGGGTGACCGCGTCGAGCGGGTACAGCAGCGGCTCGATGTCCTGACGGTGCGCCGGCACCGTGACCCACGCGGTGAGCGCCCGCCGGACGTCCCGCCAGGCGGTGCGTCCCGCGGCGAGCAGCGGGGTGAGGCTCGGCTGCGCGAGCAGTGCGGCGTAGGGGGAGCCGAGGGTGTGGGCCGCCGCTCCGGCATCGAGCACATGACCGCCGATGCGAACGCCGAGCCGCCGTCGGCCGGGCTCGTCCGCGGTGGTGAAGACGCCGTACGGGAGGTTGTGCGGGCCGAAGGGATCGCCTTCGGCCAGATCGAGCGGGCTGTGCTCGGGCATCTCTGCTTGCCTCGCTTTCCACGGTGTGTGGTGCACACGTTACGTGGACGGCGCGCGGGGGTGGCGGGGGCGCCTGGGTGAGGGCGGGGACTCCGCCCCCGGAGCCCCGGTGTCGGGAAGGGGCGAGTAGGGGAGAAGCCCCGCGCAGCGGCACACCCGCCCGCACCCCCTCACCCCGCCGCGCGCCGGATCCGGTGTTCCCACGTGCGGTGGAAGACGACCTCCGCCCCGTGCCGGCACACCAGCTCGTCCGACGTCACGAACCCCGCCTCGTCGCAGGTGATTTCGGAGCGCGTCTCGATCCGTACGTCCCACGCCTGATCGGGCCGGTGGAGCCGGATCGTCCAGTCCGAGCGGGTGCGCGCGGACAGCGGATCGCGTTCCTGGATCGTGTACGTCTCCGTGGCGTCCTCGGTGCGTTCGAGACCGTCGGGGTGCACGCGCGTCCCGCCGGCCCCGGGGCCGGTCTCCAGGCGCCATTCGCCGCGGGCGACGTCGCGGACGACGAGGCGCGCGGGGCGGGGCGGGTCGAGGGTGGTGGGAATGACGACGCCGAGGGGTGTGGACTGCTCCGGTGGGGGGAAGGCGAGCGCGTCGGCCGTCGGGGTGCGGACGGGGAGTTCGAGGGAGGAGCCCGCCGGGTCCAGGGTGAAGCCCGCCGCGTCGGCCCGCGGCCAGATCCAGGGCCAGTACGCGGAGGAGACGGAGAGCCGGATGCGGTGACCGGGCGGGAAGGCGTGGCCGATGGCGCTCAGTTCGAACGTGACGTCCTCGGTCGCACCGAGCGGCCACGGGTCGGCCCGGTGGGGGCCGTGCCGGGCAGCGAGGCTCAGGGCGCCGCGGGTGACGAGCGTCGAGGAGCCGTCCGGGGCGATGTCGCAGAGGCGGGCGACGGCCTGTCCGAAGGGGGCGTCCACGCGCAGCCTGAGCGTCACTCGGGGGCGGCCCAGGATCTCCACCCGGTCGGGGACCGCGAATTCGAAGCTCGCCGAGCGGGCGTCCTCGTCGCGCTGGTCGGGCGGCAGATCGGCGTCGTCGCCGACGGGCACGAAGCGGCCGGCGTCGATTCCGGTGTGCTGGGGTGAGTCGACGATCAGCGGTGCGCCGCGAAGGGCGTACTCCGCTGGGGTGACATGTGGTGACGGCCAGGCCGGGTCGCCGACCCACCGGCCGGGCAGCTCGTCGTACGTCGTCGCCGGCGGATGCGACTCGCTGATCCAGGAGCGGAGCAGCGGCTCGGACATCACTCCTGCGGGGCCCGCACCGGAGGCGCTGTCGGAATCGGTCTTCAGCCAGTGGTCCCACCACCGAAGCGTCTCCTGGAGAAACCCGATCGCCGGTCCCGGCGGCAGCCCCCGGTCCGGGTACTGGTGCGACCACGGCCCGATGATCCCCCGTACCCGATGGGGTGGCAGGTGCTCGACGAGGCGCAGCACGGTGTCGCGGTACGGGTCGTGCCACCCCCCGACGGCCAGGACGGCGGCGCGGATCGCCGCGTAGTCCTCGCGGACGCCGGCGCGCTTCCAGTAGTCGTCGCGCGTCCGGTGGGCCAGCCAGGTGTGGATGGGCGGTTCGACGGCCTCCAGTCGGCGCAGCCACAGCGCGTGCCAGTCGTCACCGGCGTAGAGCGGGTCGGGGGGCCTCGCGACGTGGGCGAGCACGGCCGCCGCGCGCGCGTGCGTGCGGTAGGGGCGTCGTTGTCGTAGAGGTCGTCGGTGGAGCAGACCGTGACGACCGCCTTCAGGGGCTCCGGCGCGAGGGCGGCGACCCGGAGCGCGCTGCTGCCGCCCCGGCCGACGCCGAACATGCCGACGCGCCCGTCGCACCAGGGCTGCTCCGCCAGCCATGCGACCACCGCGGCGCCGTCCGCCGGCTCGGTGTCGGCGCACTCGTCGCCCGGCAGCCCCTCGCTGTTTCCGTGGCCGCGTACGTCGACCCGTACGGAGGCGTAGCCGTGGCCCGCGTACCAGGGATGACGCTGCCAGTCGCGCGGTGCGGTCCAGTCGGTGAGCCCATGGGGGAGGTATTCGAGGAGGGCGGGTACGGGCTCGCCGGTGACCGGGCGCCAGACACGTGCGTACAAACGGGTGCCGTCCGGCAGCGGGATACGGATGTCCTCGTGGCGGGTTTCGCAGGGGAAGGAGGTGCGGATGCGCATGAGGTCACCTCCATGGCGACGAGCGTTGCGCGTCGTTCGTGTCGCGCCCGGCCGGGGTTCGGGACAAAAGTCCTCATCGCAGTCGTATGAGCTGATCACGAACATACCGGGGGTGGCGGGAAGGCGCCGCCGGTGATCGAAAGGCGACCGGATACGCTGACTTGAGTGAAGACAGCGACACATCGACAATCCGTGTGATCGTCAGCAGACAGGAGTACCCCTCGTGACCGTCGTCGGGCCTTTCGGGCTGAGCGTGCGGGACCAGGCTCTTGAGGCCGATGTCCAGACCGGATTGGCGGCTGTCGAGGCGGGACTGCTCGATGCCACCAAAAGTGATGTCCCCTTCATCACGGAGGCCGCCCAGCACCTCGTACGCGCGGGCGGAAAGCGCTTCCGGCCGCTGCTGGTGATGCTGGCCGCACAGTTCGGCGACCCCTACGCCCCGGGCATCGTGCCCTCGGCCGTCGTCGTCGAGCTCACGCACCTCGCGACGCTGTACCACGACGACGTGATGGACGAGGCGGACGTACGGCGCGGGGTGCCCAGCGCCAATGCCCGCTGGGGCAACTCGGTCGCCGTCCTGACCGGTGATTTCCTGTTCGCGCGCGCCTCGCACACGCTGGCGGATCTGGGTCCTGAGGCCGTACGGATCCAGGCCGAGGCGTTCGAGCGGCTGGTCACGGGACAGATCCTGGAGACCGCGGGGCCGAGCGACGGCCGCGACCCGGTCGAGCACTACCTCGACGTCCTGGCGGGCAAGACCGGCTCGCTGGTCGCCGTCTCCTGCCGCTTCGGCGCGATGATGTCCGGCGCGGACGAGGGCGTCACCGACATCCTCACCCAGTACGGTGAGCGGCTCGGCGTCGCCTTCCAGCTCGCTGACGACGTACTCGACATCGCCTCCGACTCGCACGAGTCCGGCAAGACCCCGGGCACCGACCTGCGCGAGGGCATCGCCACGCTGCCGGTGCTCCGGCTGCGGGAGCAGGCGGCCGCGCACGGCCGGCCGGAGGACCTGGAGCTGGTCGAGCTGCTCGACGGCGACCTGACGGACGACGCCCGGCACGCCGAGGTGCTGACCCGGCTGCGCGCCCACCCCGCCCTGGAGCGGGCCCGGCGCGACACCGTGCGGTACGCGGAGGAGGCGCGGGCGATGCTGGCGCCGCTGCCCGAGGGCTTCGCGAAGGCCGCGCTGGAGGAGCTGTGCGACGCGGTGGTCCACCGCGCCGGCTGACGGCCCGGAGCTGCTGACCCGGCCCCGAGGGCCTGTCCGGTGGCTCAGGCTGGGCTCCAGCCCGAGCCACCGCACAGGCCCTCGGGATCAGGGGACCCCTACTGGTCGGGGGAGCATTCCGGCTCCCCGGGTCATACCGGAGGGGTACCTGGAGTTGCTCCCGGGGGCTGACGCTTCCGGCGGCCGGATTTGGTCAGATGGTGTGGACGGAGGACGCCCCGATGACGGAGGTAGGGCACACCATGGCACCGAACGAGAACGCACCGATCACCGAAGAGCCCCGGGAGGCCTCCCCGGCCCGCCGCAAGGCGTCGCGGTACGTCGTCCCGGTCGCGGTGGCGGGTGTTGCCGCGGCCACCATCGGTCTGGTTCCGGCGCTCGCCGCTTCCGGCGACCCCGATCTGCCGAAGATCACGGCGCAGGAGCTCATCGAGAAGATCGCCGCGTCGGACGCGGAGCAGCTCGACGGCACGGTGAAGATCACCACGGACCTGGGGATCCCGGACCTGGGCGGCCTGGCCGACAGCCTCGTCCCGAAGGACGACAAGTCCGGCGCCTCCGCGTCGCCCGAGGCCAAGCTGATGGAGCTGGCGTCCGGTACGCACACGGTGCGCGTCGCGGCCGACGGTCCGGACAAGCAGAAGCTGTCGTTCGAGTCCGGCGGCGACGAGTACAGCGTTGTCCACAACGGGAACGACGTCTGGATGTACGACAGTGCCTCGAACGAGGTCGTGCACAGCAAGGAGGCGGGCGCGGGAGAGAAGGCCCCTCAGGAGGAGCTGCCCACCACGCCCAAGCAGCTTGCCGACGAGGCGCTGAAAGCCGTGGACGACACGACCTCGGTGACCGTCGACGGCACGGCCCGTATCGCCGGGCGGGACGCGTACCAGCTGCTCATCAAGCCCAAGCAGAGCGGCTCGACGATCGGCTCCATCAAGGTGGCGGTCGACGCGGAGAACGGCGTACCGCTGAAGTTCACGCTGCTGCCGAGCGACGGCGGCAAGGCGGCGATCGACGCGGGCTTCACCAAGGTGGACTTCGCGAAGCCGGCCGCGTCGACCTTCGACTTCAAGGTGCCGAAGGGCGCGAAGGTCACCGAGGCGGACGAGCTGAACAGCCACGAGAAGGGCGCACCGAAGGCTCCGAAGTCCCCCGAGGAGCTGGAGGGCCTGGAGGGCATGGAGGACTTCAACGGGCTGAACGTCATCGGTGAGGGCTGGACCGCCATCGCCGAGCTCAAGGGCCCGGAGGGGGAGGGCGCCACCGCCCCCGAGCCCGGCGAGGGTGACGTGCCGCCGGAGGCCCAGAAGTTCCTGGACTCCCTCGGCGATCAGGTGAAGGGCGACTTCGGCACCGGCACGGTCTTCAAGACGCGCCTGGTCAACGCCCTGATGACGGACGACGGCAAGGTCTACGTCGGCGCGGTCACCCAGGACGCGCTGGTCAAGGCGGCGAACGCGGCGAACTGAGCCACCACGCGACTGCATGCGTGTGCAGGAGATGCACACGCATGCAGTCTGTGGGGGGTGGGGCAGCGGGCCGGAACCCTGGGGACGGTGCTCTGAAAGCTCTCAGACCAGCTTTCAGAGTCCTCAGAGTCCTCAGAAGGTGAGCTTCCAGCTGTCGATGTAGCCCGTGTCCTGGGCGGCCACGTCCTGGACCCGGAGCTTCCAGTCGCCGTTCGCGGCCTCGGCCGACGCGTTCACGGTGTACGTCGCGATGACGTTGTCCGCCGAGTCGCTCCCGCTGGAGTTCTTCAGGCGGTACGCCGTGCCGTCCGGGGCCACCAGGTCGACGACCAGGTCGCCGCGCCAGGTGTGCTTGATGTCCACACCGGCCTTGAGGGTGGCCGGGGCGTTGCCCGTACGGCCGGAGACGGTGACCGTGGAGGTGACGGCGGCGCCGTTGTCCGGGATCGCGACGTCGGCGGTGCTCTCGTAGACATCACCCGGCGGGACGGTCGTCCCGGTCGAGAGCGTCCAGATCGCGTGGGCGATCGCGTCGCTGTTCCGGTCGAGGGCCGTGTCGTTGATGTTCGAGGTGGTGTCGCAGGAGGAGTGGTAGCAGCGGTCGAAGGCCTGCCCGGCCGTGCCGCCCCACTTCTGGGCCTGCGCGGACGACTTCGTACGGCTGGCTCCGGTGAACAGACCACCCACCGGGATCCCGACGTTCTTGAAGGAGGCGTGGTCGGAGCGGCCGTCCCCCTCGGTCTCGATCTCGGTCTGGACGCCCAGGCCGGCGAAGTAGTTCTTGAACGTCTGCTCGATCGCCGGGTCGTCGTCGTAGACGAAGTAGCCGGGGTTCGGCGACCCGATCATGTCGAAGTTGAGATAGCCGGAAATCTTCGAACGGTCGGCGGCCGGAAGGTTGTTGACGTAGTACTTCGAGCCGACGAGGCCCAGTTCCTCCGCGCCCCACCAGCCGAAGCGCAGGTGCTTGTCCGGCTTCAGCTGGGCGCGGGAGACGGCGAGCGCGGCCTCCAGGACCGCCGCCGAGCCCGAGCCGTTGTCGTTGATGCCGGGTCCGGAGCTGACCGAGTCGAGGTGGGCTCCGGCCATCAGCACCTGGTTGGCGTCGCCGCCCGGCCAGTCGGCTATCAGGTTGTAGCCGGTGGCACCGGCGGAGGTGAACTGCTGGACGGTGGTGGTGAATCCGGCCGCGTCCAGCTTGGCCTTCACATGGTCGATCGACGCCTTGTAGCCGGCCCGGCCGTGGGCGCGGTTGCCGCCGTTGGCCGTCGCGATCGACTGCAGGTCGGCGAGGTGCGCCTTGACGTTGGCCAGCGGGATGTCGGGCGGCGCGGCGGCGAGCGCGGCCGGGGAAGTGGCCGCGCTCGGTGCGGCGGTGGCGAGCAGTCCGGCGCATATCAGCGCGGTGACCGCGGCGGTGCGTCTGCGTATCGCGGAGGTGCGTGTCGCGGAGTGAAGCATGTGGGGGCTCCGGATTCCGTTTGGGGACAGGACGGAACGTGCGGGACACCCCGCGGCGGCGGTGACGCGGGGTGCTGGAGCTGTACGCGGTGAATGTTCAGCGAGATGTTGACTGACCGTCAAGGGCGGAAACCGGTCAGTCAAGTTCGCTCATCGGACACCTAGGGGTGTCGACGGGTGGTCAGGGGCTGCCGGACCGCTACTGGACGCAGAATTCGTTGCCCTCCGGGTCCTGCATGAGGACCCAGTCCCCGGACGGGTGCGTCACCCGTCGCAGCACCGTCGCGCCCAGCCCTTCCAGTCGGACGACCTCTTCGTCCCGCCGCCCCGGGCCCGGGTGCAGGTCGAGATGGAGCCGGTTCTTGACGGTCTTGGGCTCCGGGACCCGCTGGAACAGCAGCCGCCTGCCCAGGCCAATGCCGGTCTCCTCCTCGTAGGGGTCGTCCGGATGCCGGATAGCGGCCAGATCTCGCCATGCGCGGCGGCCGTGCCGTTCGACGGTCGCCTCGGGCGGTGTGGCCCCGACGGCGAGCAGCCGCTCGATCAGCGCGGTGTTGTCCTCGGGGAGGTAGCCGAGGGCTTCGGCCCAGAAGTCGACCTGGGCGAGCGGATCGGCCGCGTCGATCACGAGCTTCCAGTGCAGGGGCATGTCCGGTGTCGTGTCAGGTGCCATGGAACCCGGTCATAGCGGTTGTGCGCGCGGCGCGGCAACGGGCTCGCCGAACGCGACGAGCCCGCAAACGGTCAGCGCCGGCCCGCCCGGTCGGCCGGCGCCGGTCAGTGCCGGTCGGTGCCCGCCCGGTCAGCCCGCCGCCGGCTCGCGGGCCGGGGTGGCAGGGGTCGCCGGGGTGGCAGGGGCGGCCGGGCTCGCCGGGTTCGCCGGGCTCGTGGGGAGGGACCCCGCGGCGGCTGCGGACTCGGCCGCGGCGGCCGCCAGCCGCGCCGCCTTCATCCGCGTACGCCGCGCATTGCGCAGCGCGTCCCACGTGAGCACCGTCAGCGCCAGCCACACGAGCGAGAAGCCCGCCCACCGCTCCGCCGGCATCGCCTCGTGGAAGTAGACGACGCCCAGCGTGAACTGGAACATCGGCGCCAGGTACTGCAGCAGCCCCAGCGTCGACAGCGGCACCCGGATCGCCGCCGCGCCGAAGCAGATCAGCGGCGCCGCGGTGACCACACCCGTGGCCGCGAGCAGGGCCGCGTGGCCCACCCCCTCCGTGCCGAAGGTGGCCGAGCCCTGGGATCCGAGCCACAGCAGATAGGCGAGCGCGGGCAGGAACTGCACCGCCGTCTCGGCCGCCAGCGACTCCAGTCCGCCGATGTTGATCTTCTTCTTGATCAGTCCGTAGACCGCGAACGAGAACGCCAGGACCAGCGAGATCCATGGTGGCTGCCCGTACCCGACGGTGAGGACGACCACGGCCGCGAAGCCGATGCCGACCGCCGCCCACTGCGCGGGCCGCAGCCGCTCCTTGAGCAGCAGCACGCCCATCGCGATGGTGACCAGCGGATTGATGAAGTAGCCGAGCGACGCCTCCACCACCTGGCCGGCGTTGACGGCCCAGATGTAGACGCCCCAGTTGACGGTGATCACCGTCGCCGCGACGGTGATCAGGCCGAGCTTGCGCGGCTGCCGCAGCAGCTCGCGTATCCAGCCCCAGCGGCGCAGCGCCAGCAGGGCGATGGCGACGACGGCCAGCGACCAGACCATGCGGTGGGCGAGGATCTCGACCGCCCCGGCCGGCTTCATCAGCGGCCAGAAGAGCGGGACCAGGCCCCACATCCCGTAGGCACCGAACCCGTACAGCAGTCCCGCTCGCTGCTCGCTGTCCTTCACTGACCCTCCTGCCGCCCTGTACCGCGCTGTCCTCGTCGAAGTCGAAGGTAGCGCCGCACAGGGCCTGCTGTCATGTCCGTATCTGGAATACGGTCATGACACCGGCGTCAGTGCCTCCAGCGCCTCGGCCACCGTCCGTGCGAGCGGTGTCGTCGGCCGGCCGGTCAGCCGCGCCAGGTCGCCGCTCGTACCGGCCAGCAGCCCGCGCTCGATGGCCTGGTCCACGTCGACGAGGATCGCGGCGAACTCCTGCGGGACGCCCGCGCCCGTGAGGATCTCCAGGTGCGCCTCGGCGGGCACGTCCCTGTGCACGATGTCCTTGCCGGACTGCCGCGCGACCTCGGCGGCGTACTCGGCGAACGACCAGGCGGTGTCCCCGCTGAGCTCGTACGCCCTGCCGAGGTGGCCCTCGCCGGTCAGCACGGCCACCGCCGCGGCGGCGTAGTCGGCGCGGGCTGCGGAGGCGACCCGGCCCGCGCCGGCGCTCGCGACGACGGCGCCGTGCTCCAGCACCGGGGTGAGGTGCTCGGTGTAGTTCTCGGAGTACCAGCCGTTGCGCAGGAAGGTGTACGGCAGCCCGGAGTCGAGGATCGCCTGCTCGGTGGCCTTGTGCTCGGCGGCCAGCCGGAAGTCGGCCTCCGGGCCGCCCAGGACGCCGGTGTACGCGAGCTGCGCCACGCCCGCCGCCTTCGCCGCCGCGACGACCGCCGTGTGCTGCGGCACCCGCCGCCCGACCTCGCTGCCGGAGATCAGCAGCACCCGGTCCCCGGCCGCGAACGCCCCGGCGAGCGACTCGGGTGCGCTGTAGTCGGCGATGCGCAGCTCGACGCCGCGCTCCGCGAGGCCGGCGGCCTTCTCCTTGTTCCGTACGACCGCGGCGATGTCCCGGGCCGGGGTTCCGCCGGCGAGCAGCTGCTCGATGACGAGGCGGCCGAGGTGTCCGGTGGCTCCGGTGACGACGATGCCCATGGGTGATTTCTCCGTTTCGTGGCGGTGCGACTGCTCAGCCACTCACCCTAGGGCATGTACTAACTCTGAGAAAGTACCCACTTTGAAGTAAGCTACTGGCATGGGCGTAATGAGGAATCCCGATGTCAACGACGCGATGTGTCCCTCCCGGCTGGTTCTGGAGCACGTCACCAGCCGGTGGGGCGTCCTCGTCCTCGCCGCGCTGCTCGAACGCTCGTACCGCTTCAGCGAGCTGCGCCGCGCCATCGGCGGCGTCAGCGAGAAGATGCTCGCCCAGACCCTGCAGACCCTGGAGCGCGACGGCTTCGTCCACCGCGACGCCAAGCCCGTCATCCCGCCGCGCGTCGACTACTCGCTCACCGCGCTCGGCAGGGAGGCGGGCGAGCAGGTGTGGGCGCTGGCCCGCTGGACCGAGGCGCGGATGACGGACGTGCTGACGGCGCGCGAGCGGTACGACGAGGTGCGTGCGTCGGGCTGAGCCGCCCGGGAAGGCGGCAACCGGTCCTCGACCGAGCCCGCTTGAGCGGCCGTACGCCGCCCTGCACGCGTGAAGGGCGCCTTCCCCGGCTTGCGGGAAGGCGCCCTTCTTGCGCTTCTTGTGTTTCTACGCTGCTTCTGCGGCTCCTACGCCGAGGCCTCAGAGCCTCAGCCGACGACGGTCCACGTGTCGTTGCCGGCCAGCAGCGCGGCGAGGTCGCCCTTGCCGTTCTGCTCGATCGCGGCGTCCAGCTGCTCGGACATCTGCGTGTCGTACACCGGGCGGTCGACGCTGCGGAACACACCGATGGGGGTGTTGTGCAGCGTGTCCGGGTCCGCCAGGCGGGACAGCGCGAAGGCCGTGGTCGGGCTGGCGCTGTGCGCGTCGTGGACCAGGATCTCCGACTCGTTGTCCGGCGTGACCGTGACGACCTTCAGATCGCCGGTGGCCCGGTCGCGTACGACACCCTTCGCGCGGTCCGCACCGAAGCGGATCGGCTGCCCGTGCTCCAGCCGGATCACGGCCTCCTCGGCCTGCTCCTTGTCCTTGAGGGCGTCGAAGGCACCGTCGTTGAAGATGTTGCAGTTCTGGTAGATCTCCACCAGTGCCGTGCCCGGGTGGTCGGCGGCGGCGCGCAGCACCTCGGTGAGGTGCTTGCGGTCGGAGTCGACCGTACGGGCGACGAAGGAGGCCTCGGCCCCGATCGCCAGCGACACCGGGTTGAAGGGCGCGTCGAGCGAGCCCATCGGCGTCGACTTCGTGATCTTGCCGACCTCGGAGGTCGGGCTGTACTGGCCCTTGGTCAGACCGTAGATCCGGTTGTTGAACAGCAGGATCTTGAGGTTGACGTTGCGGCGCAGCGCGTGGATCAGGTGGTTGCCGCCGATGGAGAGCGCGTCACCGTCACCGGTCACGACCCAGACGGACAGATCGCGGCGGGAGGAGGCGAGCCCGGTCGCGATCGCGGGGGCGCGGCCGTGGATGGAGTGCATCCCGTACGTGTTCATGTAGTACGGGAAACGGGACGAGCAGCCAATACCGGAGACGAAGACGATGTTCTCCTTCGCCAGACCGAGCTCGGGCATGAAGCCCTGCACGGCGGCGAGGATCGCGTAGTCACCGCAACCGGGGCACCATCGGACCTCCTGGTCCGACTTGAAGTCCTTCATGGACTGCTTGGCCTCGGCCTTGGGCACCAGCGAGAGCATCTCAGTCATTGATGGCCTCCTTGAGAGCCGTGGCGAGCTGCTCGGCCTTGAACGGCATGCCGTTGACCTGGTTGTACGAGTGAGCGTCGACCAGGAATCTCGCCCGGATCAGGGTGGCGAGCTGGCCGAGGTTCATCTCGGGCACCACTACCTTGTCGTAACGCTTCAGGACCTCTTCGAGATTCCCGGGGAAGGGGTTGAGGTGGCGCAGATGGGCCTGCGCGATGGGCTCTCCGGCGATCCGCAGTCGGCGCACGGCGGCGGTGATCGGGCCGTACGTCGACCCCCAGCCCAGGACCAGGGTGCGGGCGCCGTCCGGGTCGTCGACCTCCAGGTCCGGGACCTCGATGCCGTCGATCTTCGCCTGGCGGACGCGGACCATGAAGTCGTGGTTGGCCGGGTCGTAGGAGATGTTGCCCGTGCCGTCCTGCTTCTCGATGCCGCCGATCCGGTGCTCCAGGCCGGGCGTGCCGGGCACGGCCCAGGGGCGGGCCAGTGTCTGCGGGTCGCGCTTGTACGGCCAGAAGACCTCGGTGCCGTCCTCGGTCGTGTGGTTGGGCCCGGTGGCGAACTGCACCCGCAGGTCGGGGAGTTCGTCGATGTCCGGGATCCGCCACGGCTCGCTTCCGTTGGCCAGGTAGCCGTCGGAGAGCAGGAAGACGGGCGTGCGGTAGGTCAGCGCGATCCGGGCCGCCTCGATCGCCGCGTCGAAGCAGTCCGCGGGCGTCTTCGGGGCGACGACCGGCACCGGGGCCTCGCCGTTGCGCCCGTACATCGCCTGGAGCAGGTCGGCCTGCTCGGTCTTGGTGGGCAGACCGGTCGAGGGGCCGCCGCGCTGGATGTCCACGATGAGCAGCGGCAGCTCCAGCGAGACGGCGAGCCCGATCGTCTCGGACTTCAGCGCCACACCGGGGCCGGAGGTCGTGGTCACGGCGAGCGAGCCGCCGAAGGCCGCGCCGAGCGCCGCGCCGATGCCCGCGATCTCGTCCTCGGCCTGGAAGGTCCGTACACCGAAATTCTTGTGCTTGGACAGCTCGTGCAGGATGTCCGAGGCCGGGGTGATGGGGTAGGAGCCCAGGTAGAGCGGCAGATCGGCCTGCCGGCTCGCGGCGACGAGGCCGTAGGAGAGGGCCAGGTTCCCGGAGATGTTGCGGTAGGTGCCGGTCGGGAAGGCCTTGACCGCCGGGGCGACCTCGTAGGAGACGGCGAAGTCCTCGGTGGTCTCGCCGAAGTTCCAGCCGGCCCGGAAGGCGGCCACGTTCGCCTCGGCGATCTGCGGCTTCTTGGCGAACTTCGTGCGCAGGAACTTCTCGGTTCCCTCGGTCGGCCGGTGGTACATCCAGCTCAGCAGGCCCAGCGCGAACATGTTCTTGCTGCGCTCGGCCTCCTTGCGGGAGAGGCCGAACTCCTTGAGCGCCTCGATGGTCAGCGTGGTGAGCGGCACGGGATGGACGTTGTACGCGTCCAGCGAGCCGTCCTCGAGCGGGCTGGTGTCGTAGCCGACCTTGGCCATGGCCCGCTTGGCGAACTCGTCGGTGTTGACGATGATTTCGCCGCCGCGCGGTACGTCGCCGATGTTCGCCTTGAGCGCGGCGGGGTTCATCGCCACCAGGACGTTCGGCTCGTCACCGGGGGTGAGGATGTCGTGGTCGGCGAAGTGCAGCTGGAAGCTGGACACGCCGGGGAGGGTGCCGGCGGGCGCGCGGATCTCGGCGGGGAAGTTCGGCAGGGTCGACAGGTCGTTGCCGAACGACGCCGTCTCCGACGTGAAACGGTCACCTGTCAGCTGCATACCGTCACCGGAGTCACCGGCGAAGCGAATGATCACCCGGTCCAGGTGGCGGACTTCCTTCGCACCGGGCGGCCTGCGCTGTTCCCCGACGAGTGCCTCGTTGGCCTCGTCTGCCTCATCTGCGTGCTCGGCTGGGCTACTGACCTGGCTGGTCACTGAACTGGACCTCCTTCGAGGCGGCTCGGGTACGACCGGCCCACCGGTCGCTCCAAGGTCAACCCTACGTCGGTAAGGGTCACCTTCCCGAGGCCGCTCAGATACTGGACGTCCTTTTGAGACGCCGTGGTGCCCTGGTTTGCCATGTTCCGTTCGCCCCCGGGTCCTTTCTGGAAGACACTCCAGGCTTCCCCTTCGGTTCTACACCCCGCGCGCGCGGAACGCCGTGGATGCATCTGACAGGGTGTCAGGTTTCTAGGAGTTGAGATACGTCAGAACGGCCAGAACACGCCGGTGATCGCCGTCGCTGGGGGACAGACCCAGCTTCTGGAAAATATTGCTGACGTGCTTCTCCACCGCGCCGTCGCTCACCACCAGCTGCCGGGCGATCGCCGAGTTCGTCCGGCCCTCGGCCATCAGGACGAGCACCTCCCGCTCGCGCGGCGTCAGCCCCGCCAGCACGTCCTGCTTACGGCTCCGGCCCAGCAGCTGCGCCACGACCTCCGGGTCCAGCGCCGTGCCGCCCCGGGCCACCCGGACGACCGCGTCCACGAACTCCCGGACCTCGGCGACCCGGTCCTTCAGCAGGTACCCCACACCCCGGCTGCTCCCGGCGATCAGCTCGGTCGCGTACTGCTCCTCGACGTACTGCGACAGGACCAGCACACCGATCTCCGGGTGGTCGCGGCGCAGCCGCACGGCCGCCCGGATGCCCTCGTCGGTGTGCGTCGGCGGCATCCGTACGTCGGCGACGACGACATCCGGCAGTGCGTGCTCCGCCGCCAGCTCCCCGATCGTCTTGATCAGCGCATCGGCGTCCCCCACGCCCGCGACCACGTCGTGCCCGCGGTCGGTCAGCAGCCGGGTCAGGCCCTCCCGAAGCAGAACGGAATCCTCGGCGATGACCACCCGCACCCTGTCCTCCACGACCTGCAGCCCCCGTTTTTCGCTCTCTGTCCAGCCCTGGTACGTCTCACCTCACAGCATCGCAGGATCACCGGTGGTTTGTGGGCGGTCGTTCCTCCTGGGGCCGAGGAGGTGCTCGGTGTCACGCCTGCTCGGGGGGGCCGGGCGGCTCGCTCGGACCTCCGGGCGGGCGCGCTCGGTGCCGCGCCCGCCCGGGGCCAGGGCGTCAGGACACGTCGGGTGTCACGCCCGCCAGGGCAGCTCGGCCGTGACCATCGTCGGTCCCCCCATGGGGGAGTCCACCACCAGGATCCCGTCCACCGCGTCCAGCCGCTCGGTCAGACCGGCCAGCCCGCTGCCCCCCGAGACCGTCGCCCCGCCCCGCCCGTCATCCGTGACCTGCAGCATCAGGCGGTTGTCACGCCGCCACACGTCCACCGACGCCCGGCTCGCCCGTGCGTGCTTGCTGATGTTCTGCAGCAGCTCGGAGACGGTGAAGTACGCGATGCCCTCGATCGCCGCGGCAGGCCGCACCGGCAGGTCCACCTCCACCCGGACGGGCACGGTGCAGCGGGAGGCGACGGCCGAGAGGGCGGCGTCCAGGCCGCGGTCGGTCAGGACGGCCGGGTGGATGCCACGGGCCAGGTCCCGCAGCTCCTGCAGCGCCGTCTTCACCTCGCCGTGAGCCTCGTCCACCATCCGCGCCGCCGCCTGCGGGTCCTCGCGCAGCTTCTCCTTGGCCAGGCCGAGGTCCATGGCGAGGGCGACGAGCCTGGCCTGGGCGCCGTCGTGCAGATCGCGCTCTATCCGCCGCAGGTCGGCCGCCGCCGTGTCCACCACCACACCGCGGTCCGACTCCAGCTCCACGACGCGGCCCTCCAGCCGGGACGGACCGAGCAGCCCCGAGACGAGCAGCCGGTCCACGCCGGTCAGGCCCCGCACTATCCACGGCGTGACCAGCATCAGCAGCAGGCCGGCCAGGCTGGTCATGGCCAGCTCGAAGGGCGAGTCGAGGTAGACGTTGTGCGTGCCGTCGCCGTACAGCTGGATGCCGCCCGTCCCGCCGTACAAGGGAAACACCCAGAACCAGAGCGGATACGTGGCGAAGAACCAGCCGAACGACCAGAACACCAGCGAGACGCAGAACGCGAACACCGCCCAGGGCATGTGCAGGACCGCGTAGAGCAGGTGCCGCCAGGACGTCCCGCTCTTCAGCACCGCGCCCATCCAGGCCATCAGCCCGCTCTGCTTGGGCCGTATCCGCGCGGGGGTGGCGATGTCCAGGTGCAGCAGGGCACGCGCTCGCGTGCGCTCCAGCGCCCCGAAGCCGCGGCACATGGCCAGCGCCCCGGCCAGGATCGGGATGCCGAGGAAGGTGACCGCCAGCCCCACGCCGGCGGCCGTGAACGATATGGCCAGGCTGAAGAACACCACCGCGAGGGGCAGACTCAGCAGGAGGTAGCCGAACTCGCGCCAGATGCGGGCTTCGAACGGCGCACGCAGCGCCGCCGGAAGGCGGTGGTGGCGGGTACTCGATTCCCGTCCGTATGCCGTGGCCATCGTCGTGTCCGTCCGTTCTGCTCGGGGGCTGGGCCTTCGTTTCCTGCTGCCTCAAGACTGCTGGTCGCGGCGGGCGCGGACCATGGGGCCGGTATCCCTCTTGCCCCGGGGGTTTTCCCTACCTGGTACGGGGCCTGGCACCCGTCCTGGGGGGCCTGGCACCCGTACGCAGTCCCGCGGGCACCCGGTCGCGCCACGGCAGTTCCGCCGTCACGACCGTGGGGCCGCCCGGCGGGGAGTCCACGACGAACAGCCCGTCGACCGCGCCGAGCCGCTCCGCGAGCCCGGCCATGCCGGTGCCGCCGGACGGCGACGCACCGCCGCGGCCGTTGTCCGAGACCCGGATCAGCAGCCGGTCGTCGCGCCGCCACACCTCGACGGACGCCTCACTGGCCCGTGCGTGCTTGCTGATGTTCTGCAGCAGCTCGGAGACGGTGAAGTACGCGATGCCCTCGATCGCCTCGGCCGGGCGCGCCGGCAGATCGACGACGACCCGCACGGGCGCGGTGCAGCGGGAGGCGACGGCCGAGAGGGCGGCGTCCAGGCCGCGGTCGGTCAGAACGGCCGGGTGGATGCCGCGCGCGAGGTCCCGCAGCTCCTGAAGGGCCAGTTTCACCTCGCCGTGCGCCTCGTCGACCATGGCGGCGGCGGCGTCCGGATCCTCCAGCAGCTTCTCCTTGGCCAGACCGAGGCCCATGGCGAGGGCGACGAGCCTGGCCTGGGCGCCGTCGTGCAGATCGCGCTCGATCCGCCGCAGGTCCGCGGCCGCCGTGTCCACGACCACGCCCCGGTCCGACTCCAGCTCGGCGATCCGCCGCTCCAGCTCGTCGGAGGGTGAGAGCAGGCCGCGCACCATGGCCCGGTCGACGTTGGCCATGCCCCGTATCAGGAAGGGCAGCACCGGCCAGAGCACGAAGAGCCCCACCAGCGTCACCACGAACGACAGCACGCCCCACGGCAGCCGGAGGAACGCGTACAACACCGCCCGCCAGGCCACCGGGTCCTTCACCGCGGTCCACAGCCAGGGGATGAAGCCGCCGTCGCCGGGGCCCGGGAGGCGACTCGATTCGTCCACCCGCACGCCCAGCAGCTTGCGCGCCCGCACCCGCTCCCACCTGCCGAGCAGCCGGGACCCGGCCAGCCCGGTGGCGAGCAGGGGCAGGCCGACGACCGTGACGGACAGCGCCACGCCGACCGCGACCATGAAAACCGTGTAAACAAATCCGAGAAGCGCGAACGGCAGACCGGACAGGAGATAAGCGATCTCCCTCCACGTGTGCCGGTCGTACGCGAATCGGGCGGGCGGCGGCCCGGCGCCGTCCATGGCGCCGTCCCCGGCATCGGTATGGGCATAGGGATCGGCGTCGGCGATGGTGCTGCTGGTCGTGGTCATGCGCTCAGCCTGCCGGGCGGGCGCGGGCAGCCGCCATGGGGTAGGTGGGTGAGGTGGGGTGGGGATATCCCCACCAGAAGCGTCCGATGCGTGACACGGCTGCTTACCGTGTCTTTAGCAGGGCCTAGACTCCCGTGCGTACAGATCGTCGAACGGGCAGGGAGCGAGGGGCGGACGTGCAGAGAACGACCGTACCGACCGTACTCGCGGCCGACTACTTCCAGAGCTATTCGGTCGTCGGACTGCTCGCCGTGATCGGCGTGCTCTTCGTCGCGGTGGCTTTCGGCGCGGGCCGGCTGCTCCGACCGGTCGTACCGACCCCGGAGAAGATGCTCACGTACGAGTGCGGAGTCGACCCGGTGGGGGAGGGCTGGGCGCACACCCAGGTCCGCTACTACGTCTACTCGTTCCTCTACGTGATCTTCGCCGTCGACTCGATCTTCCTGTTCCCCTGGGCGACGGTCTTCGCCGCGGCCGGATACGGCGCGACGACGCTCGTGGAGATGTTCATCTTCCTCGGCTTCCTGGCCGTGGGACTGCTCTACGCATATAAGAAGGGCGTCCTGGCATGGACGTGACCCCGCAGAACCCTGAGCCCGTGCTGCTTCCGGAACCGAAGCGGCTGGGCGCCCTCGCCCGGCTCGCCCCCGAGCCCATGAAGGTGGTCCTGAACTGGGGCCGCCGCTACAGCCTCTGGGTCTTCAACTTCGGCCTCGCCTGCTGCGCGATCGAGTTCATCGCCGCGTCGATGGCCCGGCACGACTTCATCCGGCTCGGCGTGATCCCCTTCGCGCCCGGCCCGCGCCAGGCCGACCTCATGATCGTCTCGGGCACGGTGACGGACAAGATGGCGCCCGCGGTGAAGCGTCTGTACGAGCAGATGCCCGAGCCCAAGTACGTCATCTCCTTCGGCGCCTGCTCCAACTGCGGCGGCCCCTACTGGGACTCGTACTCGGTGACCAAGGGCGTCGACCAGATCATCCCCGTGGACGTCTACGTCCCGGGCTGCCCGCCGCGCCCCGAGGCGCTGCTCCAGGGCATCCTCAAGCTCCAGGAGAAGATCGCCCGCGAGTCGCTGGCGGAGCGGTACGGCTCCTCGGCCTCCGACGCGTCCGTGAGCCAGCTGCGCAGCGGCCTCGCCACGCCGCCGCCCGCCCCCGGAGCAACCTCATGAGTACGTTCGACCCGGACATCGCCGAACGCTTCGGCCCGGACGCCACCGCCGAGCAGGCGTACGACCTGCTGACGGTGGACGTCCCCGCCGCCCTGTGGACCGACGCGCTGCGCACCGCCCGCGACGAGCTCGGCTGCAGCTACTTCGACTGGCTCAGCGCCGTCGACGAGCCGGGCACGGGCTTCCGTGTCTGCGCCCATGTCGTCGCGCTGGAGGCCGCGGGGCCCGAGAGGCACACGGTCCGCCGCCTCCTCCTGCGCACCACCGTCCCGCACGACGCGCCGGTGCTCCCCTCCGCGGTGGAGATCTACGCGGGCGCGGGCTGGCACGAGCGCGAGACGTACGAGATGTTCGGCGTCTCCTTCACCGACCACCCCCACCTGGTGCCGCTGCTGCTCCCGGAGGGCTTCGAGGGACACCCGCTGCGCAAGGACTTCGTCCTGGCGGCGCGGGTCGCCAAGGCGTGGCCGGGGGCCAAGGAGCCGGGGGAGTCCGATCACGGCGGCCCCAAGCGCCGCCAGATGCTCCCGCCCGGCGTCCCGGACCCGAACGAGTGGGGCCCCCTGAAGGGCCAGCTCCCCCCGGCCCCCGCCCGCCCGGCCCGTACCCCCCGCGCCGCGGGGGACCGCCCGCCGCGGCGCGCCCGCAGCGTCTCCGAGGGCTCCGCCAGCCAGGCCGCGGAGACCCCGACGGCTCCGACGACGGAGAGCCCGGCGGCTCCGGCGACCCCGCCGCGCCGCTCGCGCACGGTGACGGAGGGCTCGGCCGGCCAGCGCCGCCCGGCCGCCCCCGCGCAGCCGGAGGCCGAAGCCGCGGTCACGGAGAGCCCGGCGGCGGCTCCGGCAACCCCGCGCGAGACCCCGGCGGAGCGCCCGCGCCCCCGCAGCGCCGACGCCCCCTGGCACCACGCGCGCCCGGCCTTCGACGAGGCCGAGGCCAAGCCCGAGGCGAAGCCCGAGGCCGAGCCTGCCGTGGAGGCCAAGCCTGCGGCCGAGCCCGCGCCCGAGGGGAAGCCTGAGGCCGCGCCCGAGCCTGCGGCCGAGCCCGCACCCGCGCCGAAGCCCGAGGCCACGTCCGACGCCGGCACCGATACCGATACCGACACCGGCACCGATACCGACGCCGACGCCGACGCCGACGCCGACACCGGCACCGATACCGACACCGGCACCACCGACCGCTCAGGAGGCGACCCCGCGTGAACGACGCACTTGATGTCGCCCTCCGGCTGGTCGTCGTCTTCGCCGTGTTCCTCGTCCTGCCCCTTGTCGTCGGGCAGACCGAGCACAAGGTGATGGCCCACATGCAGGGCCGCCTCGGCCCGATGTACGCGGGCGGTTTCCACGGCTGGGCCCAGCTCGTCGCCGACGGCGTGAAGTTCGCGCAGAAGGAGGACGTGGTGCCGGCCAACGCCGACCGCCGCATCTTCCAGCTCGCCCCCGCCGTCGCGCTGCTCCCCTACCTCCTCGTCCTGGTCGCCATCCCGATCGGCCCGAGCGAGGGCGCGGTCGGCGTGCTCCTCGACGCGGGCATCTTCTTCGTCCTCGCCGTCATGGGCGTCGGCGTACTCGGCTCCCTCATGGCGGGCTGGGCTTCGGCCAACAAGTTCTCCCTCCTCGGTGGCCTGCGCACCGCCGCGCAGTTGCTCGCGTACGAGCTGCCGATGCTGCTCGCGGCGGCGTCCGTCGCCATGGCGGCCGGCACCGTCTCGCTCCCCGGCATCCTCAACGCCTTCGAGTGGTGGTGGCTGCCCTGGCAGATCGTCGGTGCCCTGGTCTTCTTCGTGGCCGGCCTCGCCGAACTGCAGCGCCCGCCGTTCGACATGCCGGTTGCCGACTCCGAGATCATCTTCGGTGCGTACACCGAGTACACCGGCCTTCGTTTCGCGCTCTTCCTGCTCGCCGAGTACGCGGGCATCGTCGTCCTCTGCGGTCTGACCACCGTCCTCTTCCTGGGCGGCTGGCACGGCCCGTTCGGCGCCGACGGCCTGGGCTGGGTGTGGACCCTGCTCAAGACGGCCGTGCTCGCCTTCATCGTGATCTGGCTGCGAGTGACCTATCCGCGGTTGCGCGAGGACCAGCTTCAGAAGCTCGCCTGGACGACGCTCGTCCCGCTCGCCCTCGCCCAGATCGCCCTCACCGGCGTCGTGAAGGTGGTGATCCAGTAATGCCGATCCCCGGATCCGGCCTGGCCAAGGGCCTCGCCGTCACGCTTCGCACGATGACGCGCAAGTCCCACACCGCGCAGTACCCGGACGCCCAGCCCGCACTTCCGCCCCGTACGCGCGGAGTGATCGGCCTGTTCGAGGAGAACTGCACGGTCTGCATGCTCTGCGCCCGTGAGTGCCCCGACTGGTGCATCTACATCGACTCCCACAAGGAGACGGTCCCCGCGGCCACCCCCGGTGGCCGTGAGCGCAGCCGCAATGTGCTCGACCGGTTCGCGATCGACTTCTCGCTCTGCATGTACTGCGGTATCTGCATCGAGGTGTGTCCTTTCGACGCGCTGTTCTGGTCCCCGGAGTTCGAGTACGCGGAGACGGACATCCACGAGCTGACCCATGAGCGGGACAAGCTCCGCGAATGGATGTGGACGGTCCCGGAGCCGCCCGCGCTCGACCCGGCCGCGGAGGAGCCCAAGGAGATCGCTGCTGCCCGCAAGGCCGCCGAAAAGCTCGCCGCGGAGAAGCTCGCCGCCGAGCAGGCTGCCGTCGAGCAGGCCGCTGCCCCGACCGAGCCCGCCGCCACCGAGGAGGGCGAGTCGTGAGCCTCGCAGCCGAAGCGCACGGCTTCCTGTCCCCGACCGGTGTCGAGATCGCGTTCGTCCTCGTCGGCATCGCCACCCTCGGCGCGGCCGCGGTGACGGTCACGACCAAGCAGCTGGTGCACGCCGCCCTCTGGCTGGTCGTGACGCTCGGTGGCCTCGCCGTCGAGTACCTCCTCCTCACGGCCGAGTTCATCGCCTGGGTCCAGGTGCTGATCTATGTCGGATCCGTCGTGGTCCTCCTCCTCTTCGGGCTGATGCTGACCAGGGCACCCATCGGCCGTTCGCCCGACGCCGACTCCGGCAACCGCCCGGCCGCCCTCGCCGTGGCGCTCGCCGCCGCTGCCGCCCTGGTCTGGGTGGTCGTCGACGCGTTCCGCGCCACCTGGATCGACCTGGACGGCCCGGCCCAGGGCTCCACCCGGGTCTCGGGAGAGATCCTCTTCCGGCACTGGGTGCTTCCCTTCGAGGCGCTCTCGGTGCTCCTGCTCGCCGCACTGGTCGGCGCGATCGTCCTGTCCCGCAAGGACCCGAAGGACCTGAAGGACCCGAAGGACGCGACGGCCAAGGACGCGAAGGCCCCGGAGGGATCCGGTACGGACCGACAGGAGACGAGCTGATGCATCTCGCCTATCCCGCGGTGCTCTCCGTACTGCTCTTCTGCACCGGGCTGTACGGAGTGCTCGCGCGCCGCAACGCGATCCTGGTGCTGATGTCCGTCGAGCTGATGCTCAACGCGGTCAACCTCAACCTGGTCGCCTTCGATGTCTGGCTCGGTGACTCCCTTCACGCCGGCCAGGCGCTGACCCTGTTCACCATCGCCATCGCCGCCGCGGAGATCGGCATCGGCCTGGCGATCGTCCTGATGGTCTACCGCAACCGCGGAACCTCGGACATCGACAAGCTCCGCGACACCGCCGAGCGCGCCGACGAGTCGGCGGAGCCCGCCCCGGCAGAGAAGGCTGAGGCCACCGCGTGACCACGACGACCCTCGCCGTTCTCGTCCCCCTTCTCCCGTTCCTCGGCGCCGTGGCCGGCCTGCTCCTGGGCCGCACCGCGCCCGGCTTCGTACGCCCCCTGGCGGTACTGCCGACCCTGGCCGCGGCCGTGCTCGCGGTCCTGGTCGCCGTACGCCAGGGCGGTGGCAAGCCGATCACCGCCGCCACCCTGCTCACCCCCACCGGCTCGGTCCCCATCGACCTCGCCCTGTACCTCGACGGCTTCGCGGTCCTGGTCGCGGTCCTGGTCGGCATCGTCGCGTCCTGCGTGCAGATCTACTCCACGGGCTATCTGCGCGACGACCCGCGTTACCCCTCGTACGCGGCACTCGTCTCCCTGTTCACCTCCGCGATGCTGCTCGTGGTCTACTCCGGCGACCTCATGGTGCTGCTGGTCGGCTGGGAGATCATGGGCATCTGCTCGTACTTCCTGGTCGGCCACTACTGGGAGACGCCCGAGGCGCGTGCGGCCTCCCTCAAGGCCTTCCTGGTCACCAAGCTCGGCGACGTCCCCTTCCTGTTCGGTCTGTTCGCGCTCGCGGTGGATGCCAAAACGTTCAGCATCACCGGGATCCTCAGGGCCGTCGACAACGGCCTCATCGACCACCCCACGCTCGTCGCGCTGCTGCTGCTCGCGGGCGTCGCGGGCAAGTCCGCGCAGTTCCCGCTGCACACCTGGCTCCCCGACGCCATGGCGGGCCCCACCCCGGTCTCCGCGCTGATCCACGCCGCGACGATGGTCGCCGCCGGCATCTACTTCATCGCCCGGCTCCTCCCGGTCTTCACCGCCTCCGCGGCCGCCCTCGTGGTGCTCGCCGTGATGGCCGCCGTCACCATGGTCGGCTCGGCACTCGCCGCCCTCGCCCAGGACGACATCAAACGGGTCCTCGCCTACTCGACCATCGGCCAGCTCGGCTATATGTCGGGCGCCCTGGCCGTGGGCAACAGCGGTGCCGCCGTCTTCCACCTCATCGCGCACGGTGCGTTCAAGGCGCTGCTCTTCCTCGGCGCCGGCGTGATCATCCACGCGGCCGGCACCAACTCGCTCACCGCCATGTCCCGGATGAGCGGACTGGCCAAGCGCATCCCCGACGCGTACTGGACGATGACCGTCGCCCTGCTCGCGCTCGCCGCCATTCCTCCTTTCGCCGGCTTCTTCTCCAAGGAAGCCGTCCTCGTGGCGGCCGAGCACACCGCTCTCGGTGAGTCCGACGTCGCCCCCGGCGCGGCGGGCTGGACCGTCCTGATCGCCGGTCTGCTGACGGCCCTGCTCACCGCGGCCTACGCCACCCGCCTGTGGCTGCTCACATTCCGCGGCCGGGGCGCCGAGGCCCCCGACCATGGCAAGCAGCCGCTCGCCATGAACACCGTGCTGTGGGTGCTCGCCATCCCGTCGATCGGTCTCGGGCTCACCGCCGGCTACCTCGACGACTGGTTCGGCGGGCAGCCCCTCAGCCCGACGGTCACCACGGCCGTGCTCGGCACCGGTGTCGCCCTCGTCGGCGGCCTGGTCACCTACGGCACCTGGCGGCACACGACGGCCCTCGCCGCTCGCGCCCGGGCCGCCGCGGCCGCCGTGGAACAGCCCCAGACCGTCCCCCACCCCGACGCCGAGCCCGGCCTCGTCGAGGCGGAGGCCCTGCACATGCCGCGCCCCGCGCACGCCGACCTCGCCGACCCCGGTCGACTGCTGCTCGGCCCGCTGCACCGCCCCGCGAGTGCCGGCTTCCACCTCGACGCCGTCTACCGCACCCTGTTCGTCCGCCCCGTCCAGGCCGGCGCCGAGCTGGTCCGCTTCCTCGACCGCGAGGTCGTCGACACGTACGTCAACGGCGCGGGCACCGGCACCAACTGGCTGGGACGGCTGGTGCGCCTGGCCCAGACCGGCAATGTGCAGACCTACCTCGGCGCCCTGCTCGCCGGCTCCGTCGTCCTGGCGATCGCCGCCGTACTCGTCGCCGCAGGAGCGTGAGCCGTGATCGATATCAGCGAATCCGTGATGCAGTTCCTTCTCGCGTTCCTCGTCGTCGGCCCGCTCATCGGCGCGGTGGCCGCCCTCCTGCCCGCCCCGCCCGGGCTGAAGGGGAAGTCACCCGACCAGGCCGTGCTCCGCCACGGTGTGACCGTCACCGGCGTCGTCCTCGCCGCCGCGATCGTCCTCACGCTCGGCTTCGACCACGACCAGCCGTCGAAGATGCAGGCCACGACCGACATCAGCTGGATCCCCGCACTGGACGTGCGGATCCACCTCGGTGTCGACGGCATTTCCCTCCCCCTTCTGGTCATGACAGCGCTGCTGACCTTCCTCTGCGCGCTGTACAGCTACTTCAAGATGCCCGCGGGCCCGTCCCCGAAGGCCTTCGTCGCCCTGCTGCTCGTCCTCGAATCCGGCACCCTCGCGACCTTCGCCGTACTCGACCTGCTGCTCTTCTTCCTGGCCTTCGAGATGGTCCTCATCCCGATGTACTTCCTCATCGCCCGCTGGGGCGGTGAGGGCCGCCGCCCAGCGGCCTGGAAGTTCATCCTCTACACCCTGCTCGGCTCGGTCGTCATGCTGCTCGGCCTGCTCCTCATCGGAGTCAAGGCCGGCACATTCGACATGGTGGCACTCGCCACTGACAACGGCCGGGGACTGAGCACATCCGTGCAGGTCATCGCCGTTCTCGCGATCGGGATCGGGCTCGCCGTGAAGACCCCGATGTGGCCGCTGCACAGCTGGCTCCCCGACGCCCACACCGCCGCCCCGACGGTCGGTTCGGTCATCCTCGCCGGCGTACTGCTCAAGATGGGTACGTACGGATTCGTCCGGATCGTCCTGCCGATCGCGCCCGACGGCATGCAGGTCTTCGCCCCCTACCTCGCGGCCTTCGCCGTCGCCGGAATCATCTACGGATCCCTGGCCTGCCTCGCCCTCGCCAGGCCCGGTTCGAAGGGCGACCTCAAGCGGCTGATCGCGTACTCCTCGGTCGGACACATGGGCTTCGTGCTCCTCGGCATCGCGACCATGACCCCCACCGGCGTCAACGGCGCGCTCTTCGCCAACATCGCCCACGGCCTCATCACCGGACTCCTCTTCTTCCTGGTCGGAGCGCTCAAGGACCGCTACGGCACCGCCGACCTCGACGCCCTCGCGGGTGCCACCGGCGCCGCGCTGTACGGCCGCGCGCCCCGCTTCGGCGGACTGCTCGCCTTCGCCGCCGTCGCCTCGCTCGGACTGCCCGGCCTGGCCGGATTCTGGGGCGAGATGCTCGCCCTGTTCGGCGCGTTCGACCCCGCCGACGGCCTCAGCCGCCCCGCCTTCCTCACCTTCATGGCGATCGGCGGTCTCGGCACCCTGCTCACCGCCGCGTACCTCCTCGTCGTCGTCCGCCGTGTCTGCATGGGCGGCGCCCGCCCCGCGGGCGAGGCGAAGATCGCCGACATCCAGGGGTACGAGTTCGCCGCCTGGTCGCCGCTCGTCGCCCTCACCGTCCTCGCCGGACTCTGGCCCGCGGTCCTCCTCGGCCTCACCGACCCGGCCGTGCAGAAGCTCCTCGCGGGAGGAAAGGCATGACCCTGGCCGCCGAAACCGCAGCCAACCTCGTCCAGACCGTCGACTGGCTCGCGATCGCCCCGCCCACCATCGCCGCGGTGGTCGCCCTGCTGATCCTGGTCGCCGACCTCTTCGTACCGGAGCGGAACAAGGCGTTCCTCGGTTACGCGGCCATCGCCGGTCTCGCCGCCGCGGTGCTCTCCCTCGCCCCGCTGCGCAAGGGCGACCGCTCCACCTTCTGCCTCACCACCGCCCCCGCCGACTGCAGCTACACCGCGGACCACTTCACGCTGGTCATCCAGCTCCTGGTGCTCGGCGGCGCGCTGCTCACCGCACTGCTCTCGGTCGCCGACACCAAGGACAAGCTCCCGGCGGGGGAGTACTGGTTCCTGCTGCTCTCCTCGGCCGCCGGAGCCGCCCTGCTGCCGGCCTCCCGGGACCTCGCCACCCTCGTCGTCGCCCTCGAAGTGGCCTCGCTGCCCGCGTTCGCCCTGGTCGGCCTGCGGCGCGGCGACCGGATGTCGAGCGAGTCGGCGCTGAAGTTCTTCCTCTCCTCGGTGACGGCCACGGCCGTGATGCTGCTCGGCGTCAGCTTCGTGTACGCGACGACCGGCAGCCTCCACCTCACCCGGATCGCCGCCCGCATGGACGACGTCCCGGGGCAGCTGGAGACCCTCGCCCAGGCGGGCGTCGCGCTCACCCTCGTGGGCTTCGCCTTCAAGACGGCCGCAGTGCCGTTCCACTTCTGGGTGCCCGACACCTACGTGGGCGCGCCGCTGCCCGTGGCCGCCTACCTCTCCGTCGTCGGCAAGGCCGTCGGCTTCACCGGGCTCATTCTCGTCACCGTCATCGCGTTCCCCGCGTACGCGGACGTATGGGGCCCGGCCATGGCCGTCCTCGCCGCGCTCACCATGACCGCGGGCAATGTCGCGGCCGTACGGCAATCGGCCACCCGAGCCTTCAGCGCCGTCCGGCTGCTCGCCTGGTCCTCGGTGGGCCAGGCCGGCTACATCCTGGTGCCGATCGCGGCCGCCGCGTACTCCAGCGACGACCAGATCGGCTCCACCGTCGCGTACGCCCTGATGTACGCCGTCGTGAACCTCGGTGCCTTCGCCGTCGTCGCCCTGGTCGCCCGTACGAAGCCGCTGAACCGGATCGCCGACTACCGCGGCCTCTACTCCACCCGTCCGGTCACCGCCCTCGCCATGGGCTTCTTCCTGCTCTGCCTCGCCGGACTGCCGCCCGGCATCATCGGGCTCTTCGCCAAGGTCACCGTCTTCTCGTCCGCCGTCGACGCGGGCCTCGGCTGGCTCGCCGTCGTCATGGGCGTCAATGTCGTGATCGCGTTGTACTACTACCTGCAGTGGACCGCCCTGCTCTTCCGCGCGCCCGAGGGCGCACCGGAAGGCGTGCCCTCCCGGCACCGGGCACCCGCCCTGGTCACGGCCACGATCGCCGTCACCGCCGTCGTGGGCGTCCTGCTGTCCGGCTATCCCCAGCTGGTGCTGCGCTTCGCCGCGGTCGGCCTCTTCTGATCACGGCCGGCCCCGGCCCGCGAACCGGCGGTTCGACAAGGGGCGCCGGGGCCGGGCACGGTGTTCCGCGTATCTGCACACCAGCCAGACCCTGAGGAGCGCCAGCAGTGCTGAGCGGGTTCAAGGACTTCATTCTCCGCGGAAACGTGATCTCGATGGCGATCGGTCTCGCCGTCGGAGCCGCCTTCACGGCGGTCGTCACGGGCTTCAGCAACGCCTTCATCACCCCGCTGATCGGCCTCGCCACCCGGGGCACCGGGGACTTCAGCAAGGCCGCCTTCACCGTCGAGGGGGTGACGTTCCCCTACGGCCTCTTCATCAGCGCCGCGATCGCCTTCGTGATCACGGCGGCGGTGCTCTACTTCTGCGTCGTCGTCCCGATGATGAAGGTGCAGAACCGCTTCGCCAAGGAGGAGCCGGCCGGCATCAAGGCCGCCGTACGCGACTGCCCCCGCTGCTACACCGAGATCCCCGCGATCGCGAGCCGCTGCGCCCACTGCACCAGCGAGGTCGAGCCCGTCCGCGAAGCACTGGAGAAGGCCGGGCTGCTCCCGGCACAGCGCTGAGGGCCCCGGCCCGTATCACCCGGACGGCCCAAGCCCCCGCCCGCGCGGTCAGGGGAACCCGCTGCTCCCGCCTGGCGTTGACCAGTACGGGAGGGTCCACTGGAAGTGGACCACGACCAGCAAAGGGTTCCCCTGCCGCACCATTTGGAGGGCGTACCGTGCACCGCCGGCACAACGGGCTGAGGACCGCTGTTCTCCTTGGAGGACTGTCCGCACTCATCATCGTCATCGGCAGTCTGTTCGGCCGTACGGGCCTGACCATCGCCGTCCTCGTGGCCCTCGGGACGAACGCGTATGCGTACTGGAACAGCGACAAGCTGGCACTGCGGGCCATGCGCGCCCGCCCCGTCAGTGAGTTCGAGGCGCCCGCGCTCTACCGGATGGTGCGGGAGCTCTCCACGCAGGCGCGCCAGCCGATGCCGCGGCTGTACATCTCGCCGACCCAGGCGCCCAACGCGTTCGCGACCGGGCGCAACCCGCGCAACGCGGCGGTCTGCTGCACGGAAGGGATCCTCCGGATCCTCGACGAGCGGGAGCTGCGCGGTGTCATCGGCCACGAGCTCAGCCATGTGTACAACCGCGACATCCTCATCTCGTCGGTCGCCGGCGCCCTCGCCTCGGTGATCATGTTTTTGGTCAACTTCGCCTGGCTGATCCCGATCGGCCGCTCGGACGACGACGAGGGCCCCGGCCTGTTCGGCATGCTCCTGATCATGATCCTCGGCCCGCTCGCGGCCGCCGTGATCCAGCTCGCCATCAGCCGCTCGCGCGAGTACGAGGCCGACGCCTCGGGCGCCCAGCTCACCGGCGACCCGCTCGCCCTCGCCAGTGCGCTGCGCAAGCTCGACGCGGGTACGAAGCAGCTGCCGCTGCCGCCCGAGCCGAAGATCGAGGCCGCCAGTCATATGATGATCGCGAATCCCTTCCGCCCTGGTCAGGGTCTCTCGAAGATGTTCTCCACGCACCCGCCGATGGCAGAACGTATCGCCCGGCTCGAGCAGATGGCAGGTCGCCGCTCATGAAGACAATCCTCAACGTCATCTGGCTTGTTCTCTGCGGCTTCTGGATGTTCCTCGGCTACCTGCTGGCGGGGGTGCTGCTCTGCATCACGATCATCGGGATTCCGTTCGGTCTGGCCGCGTTCCGAATCGGGATCTACGCCCTCTGGCCGTTCGGTTACACGGTGGTGGACCGCCGGGACGCGGGAGCGGCGTCCTGCATCGGCAACGTGCTGTGGCTGATCCTGGCCGGCTGGTGGCTCGTGCTCGGACACATCGTCACGGGGATCGCCCTGTGCATCACGATCATCGGCATCCCGCTCGGCATCGCCAACTTCAAGCTGATCCCCGTCTCGCTGCTGCCGCTGGGCAAGGAGATCGTCCCGTCGGACCAGCCCTTCGCGACCCGGTGACCCCGGGCCCCGTACGGCGGCTGCCATGAGCCACCGAGTCCGCTAGCTCCGCCGCCGCGTGCGTGTCCGCAGCCGCGGCCGTAGCCGCATCCGCACCGCGTACGCCACCGCACCCGCCGCCAGCACCGCCGCCCCCGACACCACCGAGGACAGCGGTAGCGCAAACGCAAGAGCCATGCACCCCGTGAGGCCGCACGTGGCAAGAACTCGCCAGCGGGAACTCAGTGTCCAGGCCGAGGCGTTGGCAAGGGCGTAGTACACAAGCACCCCGAACGACGAGAAGCCGATCGCGCCCCGCACGTCGGCCGTCCCCGCCGCGACGGCCACGACCGCGCCCACCGCCAGCTCCGCGTGGTGCGGGACCTGGAAACGGGGATGCACGGCCGCGAGCGTGCGCGGGAGATGGCCGTCCCGGGCCATCGCCAGTGTCGTGCGCGAAACACCGAGGATCAGCGCCAGCAGCGAGCCGAGCGCGGCCACTGCCGCGCCCACCCGCACCACCGGGGCCAGCCAGTCCGCACCGGCCGCCCGGACGGCGTCCGCGAGCGGAGCCGTCGCCTGCCCCAACTGCCCCGCACCCAGCACGGAAAGGATCGCCACCGCCACGCATACGTACACGACGAGCGCGATACCGAGCGCCAGCGGAATCGCCCGCGGGATCGTCCGGGCCGGATCCCGGACCTCCTCGCCGAGCGTCGCGATCCGCGCGTACCCGGCGAACGCGAAGAAGAGCAGACCGGCCGCCTGCAGCACCCCGCCGACCGCACTGCCGACCCCGCTGTCGGGGAGGCCCGCCCCCAGCCGCCCGAGATCGGCCGGCGCCGATGTGAGAGAGGAGACGACCACCGCCGCCAGGACCGCCAGGACGACCGCCACGATCGCCCGGGTCAGCCAGGCCGACTTCTGAACACCCCCGTAGTTCAGGGCAGTCAGCCCCACGACCGCGGCGACCGCCACCGCATGCGCCTGCTCGGGCCACGCGTAGGCGCCGACGGTCAGCGCCATCGCCGCACACGAGGCGGTCTTGCCGACGACGAAGCCCCAGCCCGCCAGATAGCCCCAGAACGGGCCGAGCCTCTCCCGCCCGTACACATAGGTCCCGCCCGAAGCGGGGTACCGGGCCGCGAGCCGTGCCGACGCCATCGCGTTGCAGTACGCCACCACCGCGGCCAGCCCCAGCCCCACGAGCAGCAGCGGCGCCGAGCCTGCCGCCCCGGCCGCAGGCGCCAGGGCCACGAAGATCCCGGCCCCGACCATCGACCCCAGCCCGATGACGACGGCGTCGAAGACCCCCAGCGACCGCCGCAGTTCCTGTGTCATACGACGCACCCTACGGACGGTCGCAACCGCGCCCCGCACCGCAGTCGTCCTCCGCGACAACACTGCAAGAAAGACAGCACAGCACCGCACGACGACAGCACCGCACGAAGAAAGGCAGGTCACGGCATGGGCATCATCAGCTGGATCGTTCTGGGGCTGCTCGCCGGGGCGATAGCCAAGATCCTTCTTCCCGGCCGCGACCCGGGCGGGCTCATCGGCACCACACTCATCGGAGTCGCCGGTGCCTTCATCGGCGGCTGGATATCGTCCCGCTGGCTGGACCGGCCGATCACCAAGGAGTTCTACGACGGCGCCACGTGGATATCGGCCATCGGCGGGGCGCTCGTGCTGCTGATCGCGTACCGGATCCTGTTCGGCCACTCGCGCTCGCGCTGACCAGAGCGCGGTCGTCAGCCGGCGAGCCCCGTCTCGCGCAGGGTGATGTTCAGCCGGCCGGTCAGGCCCAGCTCCGGGTCGGCCGTGCCGGGGTACACCTTGGGCACACCGTGATACGCGAAGCGCGATGCCCCGCCGAAGACGAACAGGTCTCCGGACGCCAGCTCCACATCCGTGTAGGGCCGTCCCCGGCTCTCGGTGTTCCCGAAGCGGAAGAGGCAGGTGTCGCCGATGCTGAGGGACACCACCGGCGCGCTCGACCGCTCGTCCTTGTCCTGGTGCATGCCCATCTTCGCGGCGCCGTCATAGAAGTTGATCAGCGCGGTGTCCGGGGCGTAGCCGCCGTGGTCCCCGTCCCGCTCGCCGTACGCCTCGTCCAGCGCCTCACGCCCCAACTCCACCAGCCAGCCCGGGAACTCGGCGACCGGTTCGCCGTTCACATCGTCGGCCGTGCGCGTATAGCGGTACGGCTGCCAGTGCCAGCCCACGCACACCGTCCGCACGGACATCACCCCGCCGCGCGGCAGCCTGGTGTGCCGGATCGGCACCGGCTCGCGCGCCCAGCCCCGGCACGCCTCGACCAGCTCGCGCTGCCGCGCCATGGCCAGCCACCCGGGCACGTGCACCGCGCCGGGCGCCACCACGACCCGTTCCTTGGGAAAAAGCCCGCCGCTCACGACACCAGCGCGCCTTCCAGGCCGAGCAGCCGCTCCTTGCGCTCCACCCCGCCCGCGTAGCCGCGCAGCGCGCCATCGGCGCCGATCACCCGGTGGCAGGGCCGCACGACGAGCAGCGGATTGCGCCCGATCGCGGTCCCCACCGCCCGTACGCCTGCCCCCGCCGAACCGACCCGCTCGGCGATCTGCCCGTACGTCACCGTCTCCCCGTACGGAATCTCCTCCAGCGCCCGCCAGACCCGCCGCTGGAAGTCGGTGCCGGCGTCGCCCCGCGCGTACTCGATCGTGAAGTGGGTCAGCTCGCCGGCGAAGTACGCCCGCAGCTGCCCCGCGATCTCCTCGAACGCCGCCGGATCGTGCCGCCAGCCGTCCTGGACGACCGCCGCGCCCTTCTGCCCCGGCAACGAGAGCGACGCGAGTGCCGTGCCGCCCGGGGCGGTGGCGGACGGTTCGCCGACCAGCAGCAGCTCACCCAGCGGGCTGGCCACGGTCGCGTACGCCGTCACGGCCTCGCTCGCGCCCTCGCGCACGGCCCGGTCCACGGCGTCGCTCGCGGTCGGGTCCAGGGTCCGGTCCACGGCGTCGCTCGCGGTCGGGTCCAGGGTCCGGTCCACGGCCTCGGCCACAGCCAGATCCACGGCTCGGTCCACGGCTCGGTCCACGGTCTCGTCCATGGCTTCGTCCTCTCCTCGTACCGTCTCGCAGCTACGAGTCTGACCCGGTGGGCCTGCTGCGGCTGGCGGTATTCGGACATCGTGCACATGGGGCGGTGGCGAAGCGGCCCGGCCGCTCCGCCCCCGAACGCCCGGATTCAGCGGTAGTTCACGAACTGCAGCGCGAAGTCGAAGTCCTTGCCCTTCAGCAGCGCGATCACGGTCTGCAGGTCGTCCCGGCTCTTCGAGCTGACCCGCAGCTCGTCGCCCTGCACCTGCGCCTTGACGCCCTTCGGGCCCTCGTCACGGATGACCTTGGCGACCTTCTTGGCGTTCTCCTGGGAGATGCCCTCCTCGATCGAGGCGAAGATCTTGTACTCCTTGCCGGAGAGCTGCGGCTCGCCCGCGTCCAGCGACTTCAGCGAGATGCCGCGCTTGATCAGCTTGGACTGGAAGATGTCGAGGATCGCCTTGACCCGCTCCTCACCGCTCGCCTGCATCAGGATCTTGTCGCCGGACCACTCGATGGTGGCGCCGGTGCCCTTGAAGTCGTAGCGCTGCGAGATCTCCTTGGCGGCCTGGTTGAGGGCGTTGTCGACCTCCTGCCGCTCGACCTTCGAGACGATGTCGAAACTGGAGTCGGCCATGTGCTGTGGCTCCTTGAAGTCGGGGGCGAAAACGGGTGCGTGGGCAGCCTGCGGGGCTGCTCGGACCATTGTGGTCAGCCTAGTCACCCGCGCCCCGCACGGGCGCTGATCAATCCGGTGGCGTAGCACCCCCGGATATCAGGTATCGTTTACGTCGTTGCCACGGAGCGCCGCCGAAATGCGGGGTCTCCAGCGGTGACATCCCATGGCGGTGTGCCCGAGTGGCCAATGGGAGCGGACTGTAAATCCGTCGGCTTAGCCTACCCAGGTTCGAATCCTGGCGCCGCCACGCGACAAGACGGCCCCTGATCTGCGGAAACGCGGATCAGGGGCCGTTTTCGTACGTGAGGTGGGCAGATGAGACTGTCTCGCTCCGTCTCCCTGTTTCGCATCTTTACCAGCGGCTGTGGACGAGGCGTGGACGGAGTCCGAGCCAGCTTGACCGTCCGACGGAGGTGCGCTGTTCCGCCGTGGCGGACTGCGCGTCCGGCCGGGCCGCTATTCTGGTCCGCGTTTCATCACGGGTGGGGAATGAGACGAGCAGGGGCCTCCATCGCCGCTTGCGTGGTTGCGGCCACGATGCTCTCGCGGGTTGCGAGGGGAACACTGTGACGGACGCACCGGAGCCCCGGTCCAGACTTCGCCCCAGGCCCTCAGCCGCAAGAAGCGCGGCTCGCGCGGCGGCCGGCCGCCGAAGTTCGACGCTCAGGACTACAAGCCTCGGCACGCGATCGAGTGCGGCATTAATCGCCTCGAAAGGCATCGGGCCGCGGCCATGCGGTACGACAAGCTCGGCGGTCCGCTACGAGGCGGCCGTCCTCGTAACGGCCATCAACAGTGGCTGTGAACAGCACATTCGATACACGCCCTGGTGCCTCTCCGGCCAGCAACTCTCGTTTGGATCAGGCCGGACCGGGCCCCGCTGTCGCGTCCCGGCTGGTGCGGCGCATCGCGACGATCTCCGCGACCGTCTCCAGCCAGTGGGCCGCGCGCGTCTCGTCACCCGGGGCCTCGGCCACCTGCGCGGCCGTCTCCAGCCAGTCCCGCAGGAACGCGGACGCCTCACGCGACGGCAAGGGCTCGGGCAGTCCGGCCGCGTAGGCGAGGCCGCCGGCCCGGACGATCTTCGCCACGTACGTCACCGAGCGCGGCAGCACACCGAGCCGGTCAAGGGTGACGGCGGCGGCGATCGCACCGTCGCCGAAGAGCGCGGTGCGGAAGGTGTCGCGGCTGAGGCCGTGGCGCAGCAGCGCCTCGATGTCGGTGGCGGCGAGCACCTCGTCGTCGGTGCGTGTGGAGCGGTCGTGGACCATGGTGATTCCGTCCCGTCGTTCCGTTCCCGTGCAGGTCAGCGGACGGTGATGGTGTAGATGTAGTAGGCGACCTCGTCGTCCGACTTCGTCGGGGCCGCCGTGGTCGTGGCCGTCGGGACCGGGCTCGCGCTCACCTCCGCGGCGCTCCCGCACAGGCCGTGCGGGCAGAACAGCAGTTTCACCGTCGTCCTGCCGGCCGCGTGCGCCTTGAAGTCGAAGAACTGGGCGCCGTCGCCGCTGCCGATGCGGTCTTCGTCGCCGCCTTCTTCCTCCTCGCGTCTGCCCTGGTACGTGACGACGTCCTTGTCGGGGTGCGGGCTCGCCAAGTACCAGTTCTGGCCGAGGGCGGGGTTGGCCGGGACCTCGAGCGTGAACGTGTCGCCCTTGTCGACGGAGACGCTCCGCTCGCCCGGCCCGAAGGCGGCGGGTCCGGTGGAGCCGCCGCATCCGGAAAGGGTGACGAGGGCGGCGGACGAAGCGGCCGCAGTACGCACAATGTTTCGCATTCGCACGGTGAGTTCAGTCCTGCTGGATGTAGACGCGGTTGACGTCGCCCTTGTTGGCCTTGGAGTAACGGTCGTCGGTGGCGGCCTCGAGATCACCGTTGATGAAATCGTCTTCGCTGATCCAGGACGTGGTGCCCCACGGGTTGTAGATCTGCAGCTTGCCGTTCTCCTGCCCGATGATCATCAGGCTGTGGCCGTGGCGGTCGCCGTTCTCGTCGACGCGCGTGATGTTGATGGGCACGGGCTTGCCCTCGGCGACGGACTTCTCGATGTCGGGCAGGACGCCGCGCCGGTCGTCGGCGCTGTCCATCTCCTTCTGGTCGTACTTGTCGCCGGTATGCGGGCCGAGCTCCTTGTTGGAGATCTCTTCCTGCCCGTCGGAGTCCATGCCGGCCGGTTGACGGTCCCACCACCAGCCGTCGTACTCGCCGTCGCCCTCGTCGTTCATCCGGAACTGCTCGTCGTGCAGGCGCTTGCGGAAGTGGTCGGGGTCGTCGTCGGTGCCGTCGGGGCCGCCGGTGAGTTCGAGGGCGTACACCGGGTCGACGAGGGCGCGGGCAGTGACTGTCGAGGACGGGACGCAGGTCTCGTCATCCTGGTTCCAGAGCTCACCACGGAAATCCTGCTGCTCCTTGCCGGAGGAGACGGAGTTCGTGGTGACCGGTGTCAGGTGCTCCGAGAGCCACGCCGAGTCCTTGCCGTGGATCTTCCCGCCGAACTTCTCGACCTCGCCGACGTCGTAGCCCGAGGCGAGGGCCTTCATGAGGTACGCCTTCTCCTGCTGGCTCGACGCGTTCGCCAACAGCTTTTCCATGCGGGCCCGTTCGGCGGGCGACATGTTTTCCATGGCGCGGCCCGAGCGTTCGAGGTCGTTGGCGCTGAGGATCTCGTTCAGCTCGGGGTCGCCGCCGGGGTTGGCGGTGTCGGCGAGGGCGAGGCGGGTCGGCGGCGGTCAGTTCGTCGGTGTCCATCTGGCCGGCGCGGGCCTCGGCGGCGAACTTGTTGAGGTCGCGGGCCGCGATGCGGGCGGCGTTGTCGGCGTTGGCGGCTGCCGTGTGCAGGTCGTCGATGCCTTGGGAGGCCAGCGAGCGGGCCTTGAGGCGGAGGGCTTCCTCGTCGTCGTCCTCGTGCCAGTCGTCGAAGAAGCCGTCCTCGCCGCCGAGCATGGTGCGGGCGTCGCGCAGCTTGCCGCGGCCGGTGCCGTCCATGGTCTGCGCGGCCTCCAGCGCGTCGGACAGCGCGATCAGTGCCTTGCCGCCGCCCTGGAACGCCTCGAGCATCTGCTGGGCGTCGCGGGAGGCGGCGCCCACCACCTCGGAGGCGAGGACGCTCGTGTCGCCGATCCAAACCCGCGGAAGACCCGTGCGGGCGATCTTGTCGATCCGGTCGCTCACCGCGTCGGCTGCGTCGGTCTGGCCGGTGTAGCGCTTGCCCAGGGCCTCGATCACCTTCGGGTCGCCGACCGGTGCCGAGACGCCGAGGGCGTCCTCGATCGCGTCGATCAGGTCGTTCTTGCTGCCGGCCGATGAGATGCGCCCGCGCGGGCCGTCGAGCTTCTGCTTGCGGTCGTTCGTGGATTCCGTCATGGACGCGTACCCCGTCAGTAGGCGGCCAGCGCGGACGGGCGCTGGGCGTGGGCAGGCATCGTGTTGACGCCCGAGTCGGCCGCCGAGCCGACGGAGACTGCGTGGACTCCCGTACGGACGTCGATGTCGGAACCGCGGTACGCGTGGCTTGAGAGGCGGATCTTGTCGGCGAGTTCGTGCAGAGCCGCTTCGAGGACCTTGGTCTCGGCCTCCCAGGCGGCCGCGAACGCGTTGAACGCGGGCCCGGTGTCGGAGCCGCCGAGGGCGTCCTGCGTGTAACACATCGTGCCGGCGACAGCCTTGCGGATGTTGCCCACGTCGTTGCCGGAACCGTCCAGTTCGCCGGCCTGGCCCGACATCCCCTTGTGCTTGACCTGGTAGCCCTCCGCAGAGGTCATGGCCGTTCCCCCGTTTCCCGCGTCCCCGACCCACCTTCCGAACAGGGAAGTTGGGCCAGGTCATAACCGTCAGGAAGCTAGCAGAAGACTGCCCTTGGGGTGCGGCCCTCCGCCGTATCGGTGAACCGCGGTGCTACGTGACCAGTACCTCGTAGTTTCCGCCCGTCGCAGGGCGCGTCCGGACTGTCCGGCTAAGGCTCTGACCAGCGGATACGGGCCGGGCAGCTCTGAGAGTAGGTGTCCGGGCTGTCCAGTCGAAGACGGCTGCAACACCAGCCCCGGTGTTGCAGCCCGTCGGCGCAGCCGGCCCGTGGGTCGTGTCGCCGGAGGCGACTCTTCTCCTGGCGCCGCCACGTGAGAGATGGCCCCTGATCTGCGGAAGCGCGGATCAGGGGCCATCGGCGTCCAGGGCGCTGCGCCGGATGCGGAGATGTCCGTTGGGGAGGCGCTTCACCTCGGGGCCGTAGCCGCGGTTGCGCCAGCGGTACCAGGTGGCCCGGGTGATGCCGATCTCGGCGAGGACGTCGGTCAGGGGCAGCAGTTCGTCGGCGGGCTGACGGACAGTGCGGACGGTCACCAGGAGGCTCCTTCGGCAGCAAGCGGGGCCATGACGGGAGGGGCGGGCGCCGCAGAAACCGCAGAATCCGCAAGAATCCCCGGACTTGCGGTCTGACCTGCGGTGTTGGGGTGGTGGGGGTGGTTGCCGCAAAGATCGCGAGAATTTCCGCAGAAATAGGGGGCGGGCGCCGGGCCAGCGTGCCGCCAAGCCACGTCGACTGGCTCGTCCTGGGTGACTGCACTCTCGTCCTGGACCACGGAGGCGCTGGCGGTCACGCCGGAACGAGCCCCAAGGTCGCTGACGCAGCCGTTCGCTACCGTGCCTCGGGCGAGCCGCTGCAGATCATGTGGGGCGCATCAGGCCCGTACCGGAAACGGTTGGGTGGTCAGATCGCTTACCCGTAGTGGGCGTTGACGAATCGGTGGAGTCGCGACCTGCGTCGACAGCCCGGACAGCCCGGACAAGACGATGTGAGGCTGTCCGGCTGCGGGCGGCGGGCGGACGCGGCGCTCAGCAGTCGGCCAGGCTGCCGCGCACGTCGGCCGCGGTGTCAGTTGCCGGCGATGTCCTTCACCGCGACCGTCACCGGCACCGTCCCGCCGATCAGTTCCAGGGTCAGACCGGCCGTCGCCGGGGTCTCCAGGAGTTCGGCGATGACCGCCGCCACGTCATCCCGCGGCACCGGGCCGCGGCCGGTCGAGGCCTCGAGCCGGACCAGGCCCGTTCCCGCGTCGTTCGTGAGCATTCCGGGGCGCAGGATCGTCCAGTCCAGGTCGGCCTTGGTGCGTACGTACGCGTCGGCCTCGCCCTTGGCCCGCAGGTACACGTCGAAGACGTCGTGGCCCTGGTGGGCCGGGTCGGCGCCCATCGACGAGATGACGACGTACCGGCGGGCGCCCGCGCGTTCGGCCGCGTCCGCGAAGAGCTTCGCGGCGTCGCGGTCCACCGTCGCCTTGCGGGCGGCGCCGCTGCCCGGGCCGGCGCCCGCGGCGAAGACCACGGCGTCGGCACCCTGGAGCACCGCCGCGACCTGCTCCACCGAGGCCGACTCCAGGTCCAGCAGGACCGGCTCGGCGTTGGCCTCCCGGAGGTCGTCGCCCTGGTCCCGGTTGCGAATGATTCCTGCGACCTCGTGCCCGGACGCCGAGAGCAGCCGCTCGAGGCGCAGCGCGATCTGACCGTGTCCTCCAGCTATGACAATGCGCATGCTCACGACCGTACGCCGGTCCGGTACGACCCGCTCGCGACGCCCGCGTCCACGGCCCGTCCCCGCGTCTACGGGGCCATGTGCACGGCCCCGGGTCCCGACCCTCGGGACGCCCGCTTCCACGACCCGCGCCCACGGTCCACAGTCGTAGCCCCGGGTCCCCGGGTCCCCGCGTTCACGGCCCCGGATCCCCGCGCCCCTGGCGCGGCAGGTCGAGGGCGAACGCCGCCGCCGAGTCGCAGTACTCACGGACCGCGCTCGTCCGCGCCACCACCCGCCCCCGATGCACGACGATCCGGCTGTACGCGAGCGACAGCACGCCCGTCAGCTGCTCCCCGCGCACGGCGAGCAGTTCGGCCGGGAAGCCCGCCTCCACCCGCACCTCGGCCAGGCCCATCGCCGCCCGGGCCGCCGCGCTGACCGCCTCGTACGCCTCGGGGGCGCCCAGTCCGCCCTGCGAGGCCAGCAGGAACGCCGCCTCCAGCGGGTCGCCGCGCCCCACCGGGTTCGTCACGTCGCGCATGGCCCCGCTGCCCGCCGCGACCCGTACTCCGGCCGCCCGCAGCAGCCGTACGGGCGCACCGCCGCGCTGTTCCGTGCCCGCGCAGCCGCCCTGCGGCAGGCACACCACCGTCACGCCGGCCGCCGCCAGCTGATCCGCGGTCCGGGAAGCGACCTCGGTGGGCAGCCGGGCCAGGCCCGCGCAGGGGCCGATCGAGACCCCTGGCCGCAGCCCGCCCGCCATGGCCGCGAGCCGGGCCAGGCGCGCGGGGTCGTCACCGTCGGTGTGCAGATCGACGGGGCAGCCGTGCTCGGCGGCGACCTCCAGCACCGCCTCCGTGTAGCCGGTCGGGTCAGGGTCGAGGTCGGGGGAGCCGCCCACCACGGACGCGCCCATCTTCATCGCGTCGCGCAGCATCGCGAGTTCGTCGGCGCCGGCCAGGCCCGTGAGCAGCCGGGGCACGGCCACGGTGGTCAGATCCGTCAGCCCGCGCAGCGAACGCCGCGCCTGGAGGACCGCCTCCATCGGGCCGAGCCCCTGCACGTCGCCGATCCGTACATGGGAGCGCAGCGCGGTCGCCCCGTGCCCGAGCTGGAGCAGGGCCGCCTCGGTGGCGCGCCGCTGGACGTCCTCGGTGGCGTACGACACGGGCCCCGCGCCCTGGAGCGCGGTCAGGGCGGTGTCGCCGTGGGCATGCGGCTCGGCGGGGGCGGGGAGCAGCAGGAACCCGCTCAGATCGACCCGCGCGGAGTGCGCCTTCGGTGCCGCGCTGAGGCTTCCGGCGGTACCCACGGCTTCGATACGGCCGCCGCTGAGCCGTACGTCGACGGTCCGGCCGTCGGTGAGGCGGGCGCCGCACAGGAGCAGCGCGGTGAGGTCTGCGGTGGCGCCGTCGGGCGGCTGCGCCTGGCTGTCGGGCATCGAGTCGCTCCTCGCTCAGGACGACGGTCGGGAACGATCGGGGAGGGGCAGGGACGATCAAGATCACGCGGCGTGGGTCGAGCCTAGGGGCGCATCGCCCGCGCTTCGAGGAGGAGCGCAATAGTCGTACCGGTCTGACGTCGTACCGGTGTGACTACCGGGTGCGTACGGGGCGGGCGAGATGCCCTGGGCGAGGGGCCCGTAAACGGATTTGGGCGATCGGCGGCCGACCGTGTAATGTCTTCATCGCTCGCCCCAATAGCTCAGTCGGCAGAGCGTCTCCATGGTAAGGAGAAGGTCTACGGTTCGATTCCGTATTGGGGCTCTGATGTTGTGTGATCCCCGCCTTCGGGCGGGGTGATCCGACATCGAAGCGGTGTAGCTCAGTCGGTAGAGCAAGCGGCTCATAATCGCTGTGTCACCGGTTCAAGTCCGGTCACCGCTACACACAGTAGCCGATTGTGGGGTCGGTCCTTCGATCGGCTACTCTTTTTGCGTTCATCCGTCCATCCGTCCGTCAAGGAGCACTCACGTGGCTGCCACCGACGTCCGCCCGAAGATCACGCTGGCCTGCGTGGAGTGCAAGGAGCGGAACTACATCACCAAGAAGAACCGGCGTAACAACCCGGACCGTCTTGAGATGAAGAAGCACTGCCCGCGCTGCAACCAGCACACGGCGCACCGCGAGACGCGCTGAAGCTGAAACCAGGCTCGAATGCGAGGCCGTCCCCATCACGGGGGCGGCCTCGCATCGTTATGTACCGGTGTTACCGGTAAGGCAATAAACCCCAGGAGGTAGCGAGTCCATGGCGCTCGACCAGTCCTTCGTCGGGCGGACCTATCCGCCCACCGCGCCGTACGAGGTCGGCCGGGAAAAGATCCGCGAGTTCGCGGAGGCGGTCGGTGACGCGAATCCCGTGTACACCGATCCCGACGCCGCGAAGCAGTTGGGCCACTCGGATGTGATCGCTCCGCCGACTTTCGTGTTCGCGATCACTTTCAAGGCGGCGGGCGAGGTCATCGCCGATCCGCAACTGGGGCTGGACTACAGCCGTGTGGTGCACGGCGACCAGAAGTTCGTCTACGGCCGCCCGGTCCGGGCCGGGGACCGGCTCACGGTCACCTCGACGATCGAGGGGATCAAGTCCCTCGCGGGCAACGACATCCTGGACGTCCGCGGTGAGGTGCACGACGAAGCCGGCGAGCTCGTCGTGACCGCCTGGACCAAGCTGGTGGCGCGCGCCGCCGAGGAGGCGTGATCGTGATGGCAGCGAAGATCGCATACGCGGACGTCGAGGTCGGCACCGAGCTGCCCGCGCAGAGCTTCCCGGTGACCCGGGAGACGCTGGTGCGGTACGCGGGCGCCTCCGGGGACTTCAACCCGATCCACTGGAACGAGAAGTTCGCCAAGGAGGTCGGGCTGCCGGACGTCATCGCGCACGGCATGTTCACCATGGCCGAGGCGATCCGCGTGGTGACGGACTGGGCGGGGGACCCGGGCGCGGTCGTCGAGTACGGGGTCCGCTTCACCAAGCCCGTGGTCGTACCGAACGACGACGAGGGCGCGCTCATCGAGGTCAGCGCCAAGGTCGCGGCGAAGCTGGACGACAACCAGGTCCGTGTGGACCTGACGGCGATGTCGGCCGGCCGGAAGGTGCTGGGCATGTCGCGGGCGGTCGTACGGCTCGCCTGACGGCTCCAAGGGCTCCGGGGCGAGGCGGCCCGCCTGACGGCCGGCGGCTGAGGGAGCTCCGGAGGGGGCGTACCGCTCGGGCCTGGGCGGCTGACGGGCTCCGGGGGCTCCGGGGCGAGGCGGCCCGCTTGACGGCCGGCGGCTGAGGGAGCTCCGGAGGGGGCGTACCGCCCTCGGCCGGAGCCGTACGCGGGTCCGCCCGGCCGGGCGGACCCGGGCGGCCCGTACCCTTGTGCGCGTGCAGGAACTCCACGACGCCCCCCTCGCCCCGCTGACCACCTTCCGGCTCGGCGGACCGGCCACCCGCCTCGTCACCGCAACCACGGACGACGAGGTGATCGCCGCGGTCCGCGCGGCGGACGCCGCCGGTACGCCGCTGCTGCTCATCGGCGGCGGCAGCAACCTGGTCATCGGCGACAAGGGCTTCGACGGTACGGCCCTGCGCATCGCGACCACCGGATTCCGCCTCGACGGCACGAGGCTGGAGCTCGCCGCGGGCGAGGTGTGGACCGACGCCGTCGCGCGCACCGTCGAGGCCGGCCTCGCCGGTCTCGAATGCCTGGCGGGCATCCCCGGCTCGGCCGGGGCGACCCCGATCCAGAACGTCGGGGCGTACGGCCAGGAGGTCTCCAGCACCATCACCGAGGTCGTCGCCTACGACCGCCGCGCGGGCGAGACGGTCACGCTCACGAACGCCGAGTGCCGCTTCTCGTACCGCCACAGCCGCTTCAAGGCCGACCCCGACCGCTATGTCGTCCTGCGCGTCCGGTTCGAGCTGGAGGACGCGGGGGGCCTGTCCGCGCCCATCAAGTACCCGGAGACCGCGCGCGTCCTCGGTGTCGAGGCCGGGGACCGGGTCCCGGCGGCGACGGCCCGCGAGGCGGTGCTGAAGCTGCGCGCCGGGAAGGGCATGGTGCTGGACGCCGAGGACCACGACACCTGGTCGGCCGGGTCGTTCTTCACCAACCCGATCCTGACCGCGGCCGAGTACGAGACCTTCCTCACGCGGGTACGGGACCGGCTCGGCGACGGCACGACCCCGCCCGCGTACCCCGCCGGGGACGGCCACACCAAGACCTCCGCCGCGTGGCTGATCGACAAGGCCGGCTTCACCAAGGGGTACGGCGCCGGCCCGGCCCGTATCTCCACCAAGCACACCCTCGCCCTCACCAACCGCGGCGAGGCCACCACCGAGGATCTCCTCGCGCTCGCCCGTGAGGTCGTCGCCGGGGTCCGGGACGTCTTCGGGGTCACCCTCGTCAACGAGCCCGTGACGGTCGGCGTCAGCCTCTAGCCGCAGCCGCAGCCGCAGCCGCAGCCGCAGCCGCAGCCGGGCCGAGCGCCGGCGCCGCGGCCGGCTCAGCAGTACCGGCTCAGCAGCGCCGGCTCAGTACGCCACCGCGACCGGCTGCTTGACCGTGGCCGGGTCCGTGGCCATCGCCAGCATCGCGTGCGCCACGTCCGCGCGGGAGATCTTCGCACCGCCGCGCAGGTTCGTGCCGACGGCAGTGCGGTAGCGTCCGGTCAGCGGGCCATCGGTCAGCCGCGGCGGACGCACCGCCGTCCAGTCCGTGGCGCTGCGCCGCATGTCGTCCTCCATCACCCGCAGGTCGTCGTAGTGCTTCCGCAGCACGCGCGACACCAGCGGCGTGGCCACGTACCGCAGGAGGAACGTCTCGTTCTCCGGTACGGGACCGAGGGGCGCCGCGCTCACCGCGAGGAACCGGCGCGTCCCCGTCGCCTCCAGCGCCTCGACGACCGGGCGGGTGAGCCGGGAGGTGACGCCGGCCTGCTTGGTGCCGCGCGGGCCGAGGCCCGAGAGCACCGCGTCCCGGCCCGCGACGGCCTGCCGAAGGGCCTCCGGGTCGTCGAACCGGGCCACCCGCACCTCCAGCCGCTCGCCCGTCACCGTCAGCCGTGCCGGATCGCGGACCACGGCCGTGACCTCGTGGCCCGCCGCCAGGGCCTGCCGGACGATCTCCTGGCCGATACCGCCGGTCGCGCCGAACACCGTGAGCTTCATGTCAGTGTCTCCAGAGGTGGTGGGTGAGTACTTACTCACCTATAGAGTGGGTAAGCACTCACCCACCCGTCAAGCCCGAATGGAGCGCCCATGCAGAAGCCCGCCCGTGAGCGCATCCTCGACGCCGCCCACGAACTGATGCTCACCGTCGGCCTGGCCCGTGCCACCACCAAGGCGATCGCCAAGGCCGCGGACTGCTCCGAGGCCGCGCTCTACAAGTACTTCGCGAGCAAGGAGGACCTGTTCGTGACGGTGCTCCGGGAACGGCTGCCGCAGCTCGCCCCACTTCTGGACCGCCTCGTCGCCGACCCGGGCGAGCGCACGGTCGAGGAGAACCTCACCGAGATCGCCCGCCGGGCCGCGCTCTTCTACGCACAGAGCTTCCCGATCGGCGCGTCGCTGTACGCCGAGACGAAGCTCAAGGCCCGCCACGACGACGCCATGCGGGAGCGGGGCCTGGGACCGCACGTGCCGATCGAGAGCCTCGACGCCTATCTGCGCGCCGAGCGGGAAGCGGGCCGCATCGCCCCGGACGCGGACACGTTCGCCGCGGCGTCCCTGCTCCTCGGCGCCTGCGCGCAGCGGGCCTTCGCCTACGACGCGACCGTCGGCAAGCGGCCCCCACAGCCGGTCGACGACTTCGCCAAGGCCCTCGCCCGCACGCTGCTCAGAGGTATCTCCGCGTAGGACGTACCAGGCCCGCACCGCGGCCCGGATGCTTGCGCAGGCCGTACGGGACGCCCGCCTGCCGCCCCGGGCGCCCGCGCCGACCGTCGCTCAGGGGCGCCGCCGGCCCGCACCGCGGCCCGATCCGATCCAGCGCCGGCGCACCGAGCTCGGCCCTGCTCGGCCGCCGGTCCCGATCGCGAGTCCCGCATCCCGGCCTGGGGTCCGCCCCCGGCGGGCGTGGGTTCAGACGGTTGCCGTCAGCCAGTCGTCGATGCCCGACAGCAGCTTCTTCCGTACGTCCTCCGGCGCCGCCGACGCGCGCACCGACTGGCGGGCCAGTTCGGCCAGTTCGGTGTCCGTGAAGGCGTGGTGGCGGCGGGCGATCTCGTACTGTGCCGACAGCCGGGAACCGAAGAGCAGGGGGTCGTCCGCGCCCAGCGCCATCGGTACCCCCGCGTCCCACAGGGTCCGCAGCGGTACGTCGCCCGGCTTCTCGTAGACGCCGAGGGCCACGTTCGACGCCGGGCAGACCTCGCAGGTCACCCCGCGCTCGGCCAGCTTGCGCAGCAGGCGCGGGTCCTCGGCCGCCCGTACCCCGTGGCCGATCCGCGAGGCGTGCAGGTCGTCCAGACAGTCACGTACGGACGCGGGCCCGGTCAGTTCGCCACCGTGCGGGGCCGCCAGCAGGCCGCCCTCCCGCGCGATCGCGAACGCCCGGTCGAAGTCCCGGGCCATGCCCCGCCGCTCGTCGTTGGACAGCCCGAAGCCGACCACCCCCCGGTCCGCGTACCGCACGGCCAGCCGGGCCAGCGTGCGCGCGTCCAGGGGGTGCTTCATGCGGTTGGCGGCGACCACGACCCGCATCCCGAGCCCGGTCTCACGGGCCGCCTGGTCCACGGCGTCCAGGATGATCTCCAGCGCCGGGATGAGCCCGCCCAGCATCGGCGCGTACGAGGTCGGGTCGACCTGGATCTCCAGCCAGCCCGAACCGTCCCTGACGTCCTCCTGGGCCGCCTCCCGAACCAGCCGCTGGATGTCCTCGGGCGCGCGCAGACACGACCGCGCGATGTCGTAGAGCCGCTGGAAACGGAACCAGCCGCGCTCGTCCGTCGCCCGGAGCTTCGGCGGTTCGCCGCCGGTCAGGGCGTCGGGGAGATGGACGCCGTACTTGTCGGCGAGTTCGAGCAGGGTCGAGGGCCGCATCGACCCGGTGAAGTGCAGATGCAGATGCGCCTTGGGCAGCAGGCTGAGATCGCGGACTTTCGGGGGGTTCGGGGGGTGCCCCCCTGACTGGTGCAGCATTACAGGATCCTGCCGCAGACACCCGCCGCGCGGCAGCCCCTTTCCCCGATCGTGTTCTTGCCCGAACGAAGAAACGGGCCCCCGGCCGTTCAGCCGGGGGCCCGTTCCGTCCGCGAGAGCGGCGACAGATTCAGCGGGTGGCCGCGAGGATCAGTCGCGGGCCTCCGCCAGCAGCTTCTGGATCCGCGAGACACCCTCGACCAGGTCCTCGTCGCCCAGCGCGTACGACAGCCGCAGATAGCCCGGCGTACCGAAGGCCTCGCCCGGGACGACCGCGACCTCGACCTCGTCCAGGATGAGCGCCGCGAGCTCCACCGACGTGGCGGGGCGCTTGCCGCGGATCTCCTTGCCCAGCAGGCCCTTGACCGACGGGTACGCGTAGAACGCGCCCTCCGGCTCCGGGCAGACGACGCCGTTGATCTCGTTCAGCATCCGCACGATGGTCTGGCGGCGGCGGTCGAAGGCCTCACGCATCTTCGCGACGGCGGTGAGGTCGCCCGAGACGGCGGCCAGGGCCGCGGCCTGCGCCACGTTCGAGACGTTGGAGGTGGCGTGCGACTGCAGGTTGGTCGCGGCCTTCACCACGTCCTTGGGGGCGATGAGCCACCCGACCCGCCAGCCGGTCATCGCGTACGTCTTCGCGACACCGTTGACGACGATGCACTTCTCGCGCAGCGCCGGGACGAGCTGGGGCAGCGAGGTGAACGTCGCGTCGCCGTAGACCAGGTGCTCGTAGATCTCGTCCGTCAGCACCCACAGGCCGTGCTCGGCGGCCCACTCGCCGATCGCGCGGGCGTCGGCCTCGCTGTAGACGGCACCGGTCGGGTTGGACGGGGAGACGAAGAGCACCACCTTGGTGTTCTCCGTGCGCGCCGCCTCCAGCTGCTCCACCGAGACCCGGTAGCCGGTGGTCTCGTCCGCGACGACGTCCACCGGGACACCGCCCGCGAGACGGATCGACTCGGGGTACGTGGTCCAGTACGGGGCCGGGACGATGACCTCGTCGCCCGGGTCGAGGATCGCCGCGAAGGCCTCGTAGATCGCCTGCTTGCCACCGTTGGTCACCAGGATCTGGGCGGGGTCGACCTCGTAGCCGGAGTCGCGCAGGGTCTTCTCGGCGATGGCCTTCTTCAGCTCGGGCAGGCCCCCGGCCGGGGTGTAACGGTGGAACTTGGGGTTCTTGCAGGCCTCGATCGCGGCCTCGACGATGTAGTCGGGGGTCGGGAAATCGGGCTCGCCCGCGCCGAAGCCGATCACCGGGCGGCCGGCGGCCTTGAGGGCCTTGGCCTTGGCGTCGACGGCGAGGGTCGCGGACTCGGAGATCGCGCCGATGCGGGCGGAGACCCGGCGCTCGGTGGGAGGAGTTGCAGCGCTCATACGGCCATCGTCCCAGACCCCCGAGGCCCCGGGCACAAGGGTTTCGCGAAGCGGACAACCACGTACCGAAACCGCCGCGACGCTATCTGTTCGACGCCGGGCCTCTGACCACGTACACTCACTGCTCGTTGGCCCTCACCGACCACCTCATCGCATGGGGTAGGTTTGGGGGGAACCACAAAGGGTCGTAGCTCAATTGGTAGAGCACTGGTCTCCAAAACCAGCGGTTGGGGGTTCAAGTCCCTCCGGCCCTGCTACACACACCTTCGCCAGGATGTGTGCGCAGGTACGTACTTCATGCACCGCCGTGCGGCTCCACCGGGCGCGGCACGGCCACGACCCGGAATCAGGTGAGAGACGTGACGGACGCCGTTGGCTCCATCGACATGCCTGATGCCGAGGACGAGGCGCCGGAGTCCCGGAAGAAGACCCGGAAGGGCGGCAAGCGCGGAAAGAAGGGCCCTCTGGGCCGTCTCGCGCTGTTCTACCGCCAGATCGTCGCCGAGCTCCGCAAGGTCGTATGGCCTACTCGCAGCCAGCTGACGACCTACACCACTGTGGTGATTGTCTTCGTTGTCATCATGATCGGGCTGGTGACCGTGATTGACTATGGCTTCCAGGAAGCAGTCAAGTACGTCTTCGGCTGATCCCGCGGAGGGCGCCTTCACTCGGCGCCCGTTTTCGCATGTTCCACCCCATCTGTATCCAGGAAGAAGCAGCCACCGTGTCTGACCCGAACCTGAACGACGAGTCCGCTGAGGACCAGCTCGACATCGTCGAGGCGGCCGACGAGGACCAGGCAGAAGCTGCTGACGCCGCCGCGGGCGAGCCCGCCGAGGAAGCCGCGATCCACGTCGAGGAAGAGATCGACGCCGAGGCCGACACCGACGTCCCGGACGAGGCCTTCGACGACGAGGACGAGGACGCCGAGATCGTCGAGGCCGAGGCGGACGAGGACGCCGAGGAGGCGCCGGCCGCCGAGCCCGAGGCGCCCGTCGACCCGGTCGCCGCGCTCCGCGACGAGCTGCGCGGTCTGCCCGGCGAGTGGTACGTGATCCACACCTACGCGGGCTACGAGAAGCGCGTGAAGGCCAACCTCGAGCAGCGTGCCGTCTCGCTGAACGTCGAGGAGTTCATCTACCAGGCCGAGGTGCCCGAGGAAGAGATCGTCCAGATCAAGAACGGCGAGCGCAAGAACGTCCGGCAGAACAAGCTGCCCGGCTACGTGCTCGTCCGGATGGATCTGACGAACGAGTCCTGGGGCGTCGTCCGCAACACCCCCGGCGTCACCGGCTTCGTGGGCAACGCCTACGACCCGTACCCGCTGACCCTGGACGAGATCGTCAAGATGCTCGCCCCGGAGGCCGAGGAGAAGGCCGCCCGCGAGGCCGCCGAGGCCGAGGGCAAGCCGGCTCCGGCCCGCAAGGTCACCGTCGAGGTCCTGGACTTCGAGGTCGGCGACTCGGTCACCGTCACCGACGGCCCGTTCGCCACGCTCCAGGCCACGATCAACGAGATCAACGCCGACTCGAAGAAGGTCAAGGGCCTCGTCGAGATCTTCGGTCGCGAGACCCCGGTCGAGCTGAGCTTCGACCAGATCCAGAAGAACTGACTCTTCTGGAACATACGCCTCCGAACAGGTCAGAGCGGCTCTCGCAGCCGCTCTGACCTGCTCGGTTTTTGGCCGCGCAGTGGTACCCGTTATCGTTGTGCGGTATGCCTCCATCCGGATGATCGGGTGGCGGGCGGAAAACTCTCACTAGGACCCGGAGAGAGCAATGCCTCCCAAGAAGAAGAAGGTCACGGGGCTTATCAAGCTCCAGATCCAGGCCGGCGCGGCCAACCCGGCTCCGCCGGTCGGCCCCGCGCTGGGTCAGCACGGCGTCAACATCATGGAGTTCTGCAAGGCCTACAACGCCGCGACCGAGTCGCAGCGTGGCATGGTCGTGCCGGTGGAGATCACGGTCTACGAGGACCGTTCCTTCACCTTCGTGACCAAGACTCCGCCGGCCGCCAAGCTGATCCTCAAGGCCGCGGGTGTGGACAAGGGCTCCGGCGAGCCGCACAAGACCAAGGTCGCCAAGCTGACGCGCGACCAGGTCCGTGACATCGCCACCACCAAGATGCCCGACCTGAACGCCAACGACCTGGACGCCGCCGAGAAGATCATCGCCGGCACCGCCCGTTCCATGGGCATCACGGTCGAGGGCTGATTCAGTCCCCGTACGACCTGAGTGGCAGGGCCAGGCGCTGGCCCGGACCACGACTCCACACCTGCCACGCGGCGGAGCCGCATGGTGTAACTCCACAGGAGAAGAAGTGAAGCGCAGCAAGGCTCTCCGCAACGCGGACGCCAAGGTCGACCGGGAGCGTAACTACGCCCCGCTCGAGGCCGTCCGCCTTGCGAAGGACACCGCCTCCACCAAGTTCGACGGAACCGTCGAGGTCGCCTTCCGCCTGGGTGTTGACCCGCGCAAGGCCGACCAGATGGTCCGCGGCACCGTGAACCTTCCGCACGGCACCGGTAAGACCGCCCGGGTCCTGGTCTTCGCGACCGGTGACCGTGCTGCGGCCGCGGAAGCCGCCGGCGCCGACATCGTCGGCTCCGACGAACTGATCGACGAGGTTGCGAAGGGCCGTCTGGACTTCGACGCCGTCGTCGCCACCCCGGACCTCATGGGCAAGGTCGGCCGCCTCGGCCGCGTGCTCGGTCCCCGTGGTCTGATGCCGAACCCGAAGACCGGCACCGTGACCATGGACGTCGCCAAGGCTGTCACCGACATCAAGGGCGGCAAGATCGAGTTCCGCGTCGACAAGCACTCGAACCTGCACTTCATCATCGGCAAGGTCTCCTTCGACGAGACGAAGCTGGTCGAGAACTACGCCGCGGCGCTGGAGGAGATCCTCCGTCTGAAGCCGTCCGCCGCGAAGGGCCGCTACATCAAGAAGGCGACCCTGACCACCACCATGGGCCCCGGCATCCCGCTGGACTCCAACCGCACCCGCAACCTCCTCGTGGAGGAGGACCCGGCCGCGGTCTGAGCCTGACAGCTCAAAACGGTCCGAACGAAACCGGCCCCCGCACCTCTCAGGAGGTGCGGGGGCCGGTTTTATTTATGTGGCGTTGTCAGTGCGAGCCGGTAGTGTCGCGAGGGTTTGCGCAATGCGCCTGAAAACTTCACATCCATGGGGGGATCATGAAGACTTCTGTACGCAAAAAGGCCACCGGAGCCGTCCTCGCGGCTGCCCTGCTGTGCGGTGGCGCCACTGCCTGTACGTCTTCCTCGACCTCGGGCACCAGCAGCAGCCCGGACAAGAAGGCGGGCCAGAAGCCGCTCAACGTCGAGCCCGCCGCCGCCGTGAAGCAGGCCGCCGAGTCGACGGAGAAGCTCACGTCCTTCTCGTACCGGATGAAGGGCCAGACCCCGGAGGGCCAGCAGGTCACCGGCGAGGCCGGGATGAACCTGAAGCCGCTGGCCATGAAGATGCAGATGTCGTCCGGTGGCGAGACGGTCGAGTTCCGGCTCACCGGCGACGGCTTCTACATGGGGGGTGGGAAGCCCGACCCCGAGACCGGCAAGAGCTGGCTCAAGTTCCCCGCCGCCGCGCTGAAGGAGGCCGCCGGCGGGTCGGCGTCCGGGTCCGGGTCCGGGCAGGCGAGCCAGGCCGAGCAGAACCCGGCGACGGAGGCCGGGATGATGGAAGGCGCCGAGAACGTCAAGAAGGTCGGCACCGAGACCGTCGACGGCGTCGAGACCACCCACTACACGGGCACCGTCACCCTCGCCGCCATGCGGGCCGGCCTCAAGGACGAGGACGCCGCCACCAAGCAGCGCCGGGAGAAGCAGCTCAAGCAGTACGAGAAGCAGGGCCTGAAGCAGCTCACCATGGACATGTGGATCGACGGTGACAACCACACCAAGCAGTTCCGCACGCGTGGTGCGACCAAGACCGGTCCGCTCGACATGACCATGACGTTCTTCGACCTGAACGAGCCGGTCACGGTCACGGCCCCGCCGGCCGCCCAGGTCATGGACCTCGGCGCCGAGATGGCCGAGGGCCAGCAGGGCTGATCACCGGTCTGAGCCACCGGTCTGGCGCGGGAGCCGATTTGCATGCTAGGCCGGTGTCTCATACCCTCTTCAGGAAGCCAAAGACCGCTGGTCGTTGCCATGCCCCGCAAGGGTGTGGCGGCCGAAGGATCCGCTAGCTGCGGACGACCCGCGCAGGTGACTGTGGATGAGCTCCCGGATGTCCCTCTTTGAGGGTGCAGTCGGTCGAGCCACGCCCCGTGCGCCTGCGCCGGGGCGTTTCGTTTTGTTCAGCCCCTTCTGAGCGGTCCTCATCACCCGGAAGGAGGCCGACGCTCTATGGCAAGGCCCGACAAGGCTGCCGCGGTAGCCGAGCTCGCGGACCAGTTCCGCGACTCGAACGCCGCTGTGCTGACCGAGTACCGGGGTCTCACCGTGGCGCAGCTCAAGACGCTGCGTCGTTCGCTCGGTGAGAACGCCCAGTACGCCGTGGTGAAGAACACGCTGACCAAGATTGCGGCCAACCAGGCCGGGATCACCGCGCTCGACGACCAGTTCGCTGGTCCGACCGCGGTCGCCTTCATCACCGGTGACCCGGTGGAGTCGGCGAAGAGCCTGCGTGACTTCGCCAAGGAGAACCCGAATCTCATCATCAAGGGCGGTGTCCTTGACGGTAAGGCGCTGACCGCCGATGAGATCAAGAAGCTTGCGGACCTCGAGTCCCGCGAGGTTCTGCTCAGCAAGCTGGCCGGCGCGTTCAAGGGCAAGCAGTCCCAGGCTGCCTCGCTCTTCCAGGCGCTGCCGTCGAAGCTCGTCCGCACCGTGGACGCGCTTCGCGCCAAGCAGGCCGAGCAGGGCGGTGCCGAGTAATTCGGCTCGCGCATTGATCAGCGCCACGTAGACGGCGCTGATCGCAGCGGGCCCAACGTACGCCCGCCGACATGTACATCCCGGCACCAGCCGAATTAGTGGAAGGATCGCCCATCATGGCGAAGCTCAGCCAGGAAGACCTGCTCGCGCAGTTCGAGGAGATGACCCTCATCGAGCTCTCCGAGTTCGTGAAGGCGTTCGAGGAGAAGTTCGACGTCACCGCCGCCGCGGCCGCCCCGGTCGTCGTCGCCGGTGGTGCCGCTGGTGGCGCCGCCGAGGCCGTCGAGGAGAAGGACGAGTTCGACGTCATCCTCACCGGCGCCGGCGAGAAGAAGATCCAGGTCATCAAGGTCGTGCGTGAGCTGACCTCCCTGGGCCTGAAGGAGGCCAAGGACCTCGTCGACGGCACCCCGAAGCCGGTCCTCGAGAAGGTCGCCAAGGACGCCGCCGAGAAGGCCGCCGAGTCCCTCAAGGCTGCCGGCGCCTCCGTCGAGGTCAAGTGACCTCGCGAGTCGTCTGACTCTCGCGCTGTAACGCGCACACACTGAAAGGCGATCACCCATCTGGGTGGTCGCCTTTCGGCGTTCCCGGCCACACCAGGGTGGTCGTCTTGCACTGTCCGCTGCGGAGAGTAAGGTGATCTTCGCCGTGCGCCAGGTGACGGTCCCCACCGAGTGGGGGGCCTTGACGAACCGCACGCAGCGCGCAATTCTCAGGACGCGTCGTCACAACGATCCGAGTCCGAGGCATGGATCGACGCACGAACGGGCAGTATCGGTGTGCGCCCCCAGCGCACGGCATACCGCGGAGTTGAGAACAACGAGGGTCTCAAAAAACCCGACCTGGACATCAGTGGGCCAAGTGGCTACACTGACCCTTTGCGCTGCCTGTTAGCTGCCCCCTGCCCGTCACCAGGGGCATACCCTCGCAAGAGCATCGTTGACTGAGCACCTCTGACCTGGCCTTTTGGCTAATCAAGGAACGTCTGTCTTCGTGCCTCGCTGGGGACCGGTACGCGCGTAGTGAGTCCGAGCCCTCGGAAGGACCCCCTCTTGGCCGCCTCGCGCAACGCCTCGACCGCGAATACGAACAACGGCGCAAGCACCGCCCCGCTGCGCATCTCCTTTGCAAAGATCAAGGAGCCCCTCGAGGTTCCGAACCTCCTCGCGCTGCAGACCGAGAGCTTTGACTGGCTGCTCGGCAATGCCGCCTGGAAGGCTCGTGTCGAGGCGGCTCTGGAGTCCGGACAGGACGTCCCCACCAAGTCCGGTCTGGAGGAGATCTTCGAGGAGATCTCGCCGATCGAGGACTTCTCCGGGTCGATGTCGCTGACCTTCCGCGACCACCGCTTCGAGCCCCCGAAGAACTCGATCGACGAGTGCAAGGAGCGCGACTTCACGTACGCCGCGCCGCTCTTCGTCACGGCCGAGTTCACCAACAACGAGACCGGTGAGATCAAGTCCCAGACGGTCTTCATGGGCGACTTCCCGCTCATGACCAACAAGGGCACCTTCGTCATCAACGGCACCGAGCGTGTCGTGGTGTCGCAGCTGGTCCGCTCGCCGGGTGTCTACTTCGACTCCTCCATCGACAAGACGTCCGACAAGGACATCTTCTCCGCCAAGATCATCCCCTCCCGGGGTGCCTGGCTGGAGATGGAGATCGACAAGCGCGACATGGTCGGTGTCCGCATCGACCGCAAGCGCAAGCAGTCCGTCACCGTCCTCCTGAAGGCTCTCGGCTGGACCACCGAGCAGATCCTCGAGGAGTTCGGCGAGTACGAGTCGATGCGCGCCACCCTGGAGAAGGACCACACCCAGGGCCAGGACGACGCGCTGCTCGACATCTACCGCAAGCTGCGCCCGGGCGAGCCGCCGACGCGCGAGGCCGCGCAGACGCTTCTTGAGAACCTGTACTTCAACCCGAAGCGTTACGACCTCGCCAAGGTCGGCCGCTACAAGGTCAACAAGAAGCTCGGCGCGGACGAGCCGCTGGACGCCGGCGTGCTCACCACCGACGATGTCATCGCGACCATCAAGTACCTGGTCAAGCTGCACGCCGGTGAGGTCGAGACGGTCGGCGAGAACGGCACGCAGATCGTCGTCGAGACCGACGACATCGACCACTTCGGCAACCGTCGTCTGCGTAACGTCGGCGAGCTCATCCAGAACCAGGTCCGTACGGGTCTGGCTCGTATGGAGCGCGTCGTGCGTGAGCGCATGACCACCCAGGACGTCGAGGCGATCACGCCGCAGACCCTGATCAACATCCGGCCGGTCGTCGCCTCCATCAAGGAGTTCTTCGGCACCAGCCAGCTGTCCCAGTTCATGGACCAGAACAACCCGCTCTCGGGCCTGACCCACAAGCGCCGTCTGTCGGCGCTGGGCCCCGGCGGTCTGTCCCGTGAGCGGGCGGGCTTCGAGGTCCGAGACGTGCACCCGTCCCACTACGGACGCATGTGCCCGATCGAGACCCCCGAAGGCCCGAACATCGGTCTGATCGGTTCGCTCGCCTCGTACGGCCGTGTCAACGCGTTCGGCTTCGTCGAGACGCCGTACCGCAAGGTCGTCGACGGCCAGGTCACCGACGAGGTGGACTACCTGACGGCCGACGAGGAGGACCGCTTCGTCATCGCGCAGGCCAACGCCGCGCTCACCGATGACCTGCGCTTCGCCGAGTCCCGCGTGCTGGTCCGCCGCCGTGGCGGCGAGGTCGACTACGTCCCGGGCTCGGACGTGGACTACATGGACGTCTCGCCGCGCCAGATGGTGTCGGTCGCGACCGCCATGATCCCGTTCCTCGAGCACGACGACGCCAACCGTGCCCTCATGGGCGCGAACATGATGCGCCAGGCCGTTCCGCTCATCAAGGCGGAGGCCCCGCTCGTCGGCACCGGCATGGAGTACCGCTGTGCCACCGACGCCGGCGACGTCATCAAGGCGGAGAAGGACGGTGTGATCCAGGAGGTTTCGGCCGACTACATCACCGTCGCCAACGACGACGGCACGTACACCACGTACCGCGTCGCCAAGTTCTCCCGCTCCAACCAGGGCACCTCGGTCAACCAGAAGGTCGTCGTCTCCGAGGGCGACCGGGTCATCGAGGGCCAGGTCCTCGCCGACGGCCCGGCCACCGAGAACGGTGAGATGGCGCTCGGCAAGAACCTGCTGGTCGCGTTCATGCCGTGGGAGGGTCACAACTACGAGGACGCGATCATCCTGTCGCAGCGCCTCGTGCAGGACGACGTCCTCTCCTCGATCCACATCGAGGAGCACGAGGTCGACGCCCGTGACACCAAGCTCGGCCCGGAGGAGATCACCCGGGACATCCCGAACGTCTCCGAGGAGGTCCTCGCCGACCTCGACGAGCGCGGCATCATCCGGATCGGTGCCGAGGTCGTCGCCGGCGACATCCTGGTCGGCAAGGTCACCCCGAAGGGTGAGACCGAGCTGACCCCGGAGGAGCGCCTGCTCCGCGCGATCTTCGGTGAGAAGGCCCGTGAGGTCCGTGACACCTCGCTGAAGGTGCCGCACGGCGAGACCGGCAAGGTCATCGGCGTCCGCGTCTTCGACCGCGAGGAGGGCGACGAGCTTCCCCCCGGTGTGAACCAGCTGGTGCGCGTGTACGTCGCGCAGAAGCGCAAGATCACCGACGGTGACAAGCTCGCCGGCCGTCACGGCAACAAGGGTGTCATCTCCAAGATCCTGCCGATCGAGGACATGCCGTTCCTGGAGGACGGCACCCCGGTCGACATCATCCTCAACCCGCTGGGTGTCCCGTCCCGAATGAACCCGGGACAGGTCCTCGAGATCCACCTCGGCTGGCTCGCCAGCCAGGGCTGGAAGGTCGAGGGCAGCGAGGAGTGGATGCAGCGTCTGCAGGCCATCGGCGCGGACGACGTCCAGCCCGGTACGAACGTGGCGACGCCGGTCTTCGACGGCGCCCGTGAGGACGAGCTGGCCGGCCTCTTCGAGCACACCATCCCGAACCGCGACGGCGAGCGCATGGTGCTCCCGTCCGGCAAGGCCCGGCTGTTCGACGGCCGCTCCGGTGAGCCGTTCCCGGACCCGATCTCGGTCGGGTACATGTACATCCTCAAGCTCCACCACCTGGTCGACGACAAGCTGCACGCCCGGTCGACCGGTCCGTACTCGATGATCACCCAGCAGCCGCTGGGTGGTAAGGCTCAGTTCGGTGGCCAGCGCTTCGGTGAGATGGAGGTGTGGGCGCTGGAGGCTTACGGCGCCGCGTACGCCCTCCAGGAGCTGCTGACCATCAAGTCCGACGACGTCACCGGCCGCGTGAAGGTCTACGAGGCCATCGTCAAGGGCGAGAACATCCCGGAGCCCGGCATCCCCGAGTCCTTCAAGGTGCTCATCAAGGAGATGCAGTCCCTGTGCCTCAACGTGGAGGTGCTGTCCTCGGACGGCATGTCCATCGAGATGCGCGACACCGACGAGGACGTCTTCCGCGCCGCGGAGGAGCTCGGTATCGACCTGTCCCGGCGCGAGCCGAGCAGCGTCGAAGAGGTCTGACAGGTTGGCCGGCCGCCCCCACAAGGCGGCGGCCGGCCCGCCCCGGACCCTCCCCCTACGCCCTGCGGGCGTGGGAGGACCCCCATCAGACCATTGATTTTGAGACACGACCCTGAGAGGGATTGACGCATAGTGCTCGACGTCAACTTCTTCGACGAGCTCCGGATCGGCCTGGCCACCGCTGACGACATCCGTCAGTGGTCCCACGGCGAGGTCAAGAAGCCCGAGACGATCAACTACCGCACGCTCAAGCCCGAGAAGGACGGACTCTTCTGCGAGAAGATCTTCGGTCCGACCCGGGACTGGGAGTGCTACTGCGGCAAGTACAAGCGCGTCCGCTTCAAGGGCATCATCTGTGAGCGGTGTGGCGTCGAGGTCACCCGCGCCAAGGTGCGCCGTGAGCGGATGGGCCACATCGAGCTGGCCGCCCCCGTCACCCACATCTGGTACTTCAAGGGCGTTCCGTCGCGTCTGGGCTACCTGCTCGACCTGGCCCCGAAGGACCTCGAGAAGGTCATCTACTTCGCGGCGTACATGATCACGTACGTCGACGACGAGCGCCGCACCCGTGACCTGCCGTCGCTGGAGGCCCACGTCTCCGTCGAGCGCCAGCAGATCGAGAACCGCCGCGACTCCGACCTGGAGGCCCGCGCCAAGAAGCTCGAGGCCGACCTGGCCGAGCTCGAGGCCGAGGGCGCCAAGGCCGACGTGCGCCGCAAGGTGCGCGAGGGCGCCGAGCGCGAGATGAAGCAGCTGCGCGACCGTGCCCAGCGCGAGATCGACCGTCTCGACGAGGTGTGGAGCCGCTTCAAGAACCTCAAGGTCCAGGACCTTGAGGGCGACGAGCTGCTCTACCGCGAGCTGCGTGACCGCTTCGGCACGTACTTCGACGGCTCGATGGGTGCCGCGGCGCTGCAGAAGCGCCTGGAGTCCTTCGACCTCGACGAGGAGGCCGAGCGCCTCCGCGAGATCATCCGTACCGGCAAGGGCCAGAAGAAGACCCGTGCGCTCAAGCGCCTCAAGGTCGTCTCCGCGTTCCTGCAGACCAGCAACAGCCCCAAGGGCATGGTTCTGGACTGCGTCCCGGTCATCCCGCCGGACCTGCGTCCGATGGTGCAGCTGGACGGTGGCCGCTTCGCGACCTCCGACCTGAACGACCTGTACCGCCGGGTCATCAACCGGAACAACCGTCTGAAGCGTCTGCTCGACCTCGGTGCCCCCGAGATCATCGTGAACAACGAGAAGCGGATGCTCCAGGAGGCCGTCGACGCGCTGTTCGACAACGGCCGCCGCGGTCGCCCGGTCACCGGTCCCGGTAACCGCCCGCTGAAGTCCCTCAGCGACATGCTGAAGGGTAAGCAGGGTCGCTTCCGTCAGAACCTGCTCGGTAAGCGAGTCGACTACTCGGCGCGTTCCGTCATCGTCGTCGGCCCGCAGCTGAAGCTGCACCAGTGCGGTCTGCCCAAGGCCATGGCCCTGGAGCTCTTCAAGCCGTTCGTGATGAAGCGCCTGGTCGACCTGAACCACGCGCAGAACATCAAGAGCGCCAAGCGCATGGTCGAGCGCGGCCGCACCGTCGTGTACGACGTCCTCGAAGAGGTCATCGCCGAGCACCCGGTGCTGCTGAACCGTGCGCCCACGCTGCACCGCCTCGGCATCCAGGCCTTCGAGCCGCAGCTGGTCGAGGGCAAGGCCATCCAGATCCACCCGCTCGTCTGCACCGCGTTCAACGCGGACTTCGACGGTGACCAGATGGCCGTGCACCTGCCGCTGTCCGCGGAGGCGCAGGCCGAGGCCCGCATCCTGATGCTGTCCTCGAACAACATCCTGAAGCCGGCCGACGGCCGTCCGGTCACGATGCCGACCCAGGACATGGTCCTCGGTCTGTTCTTCCTGACCACCGACGGTGAGCTCCGTGACACCAAGGGCGAGGGCCGCGCGTTCGGCTCCACGGCCGAGGCGATCATGGCGTTCGACGCCGGCGAGCTCGCGCTGCAGTCGCAGATCGACATCCGCTTCCCGATCGGCACCGTTCCGCCGCGCGGCTGGGTTCCCCCGGTCGCCGAGGAGGGCGAGCCGGAGTGGCAGCAGGGTGACTCGTTCCGTCTGCGTACGTCGCTGGGCCGCGCGCTCTTCAACGAGCTGCTGCCCGAGGACTACCCCTTCGTCGACTACTCGGTCGGCAAGAAGCAGCTCTCCGAGATCGTCAACGACCTCGCCGAGCGCTACCCCAAGGTCATCGTGGCGGCGACGCTCGACAACCTGAAGGCGGCGGGCTTCTACTGGGCGACCCGTTCCGGCGTCACCGTGGCCATCTCCGACGTCGTCGTTCCCGAGGCGAAGAAGGAGATCGTCAAGGGCTACGAGGCGCAGGACGAGAAGGTCCAGAAGCAGTACGAGCGCGGTCTCATCACCAAGGAAGAGCGCACTCAGGAGCTCATCGCGATCTGGACCAAGGCGACCAACGAGGTTGCCGAGGCCATGAACGAGAACTTCCCCAAGACGAACCCCATCTTCATGATGGTTGACTCGGGTGCCCGAGGAAACATGATGCAGATGCGTCAGATCGCCGGTATGCGTGGTCTGGTGTCGAACGCCAAGAACGAGACGATCCCGCGTCCCATCAAGGCGTCCTTCCGTGAGGGTCTCTCCGTCCTCGAGTACTTCATCTCGACGCACGGTGCCCGTAAGGGTCTGGCCGACACCGCCCTGCGTACCGCCGACTCGGGTTACCTGACCCGTCGTCTGGTGGACGTCTCGCAGGACGTGATCATCCGCGAGGAGGACTGTGGCACCGAGCGCGGTCTGAAGCTGCGGATCGCCGAGAAGGGTGCCGACGGCAACCTGCGGAAGACGGACGACGTCGAGACCTCCGTGTACGCGCGGATGCTCGCCGAGGACGTCGTCGTGGACGGCAAGGTCATCGCGCCGGCCAACGTCGACCTGGGTGACGTGCTCATCGACGCCCTCGTGGGCGCCGGCGTGGAGGAGGTCAAGACCCGCTCGGTCCTGACCTGTGAGTCCGCGGTCGGTACGTGTGCGTACTGCTACGGCCGTTCGCTCGCCACCGGCAAGCTGGTCGACATCGGTGAGGCGGTCGGCATCATCGCCGCCCAGTCCATCGGTGAGCCCGGTACCCAGCTGACGATGCGTACCTTCCACACCGGTGGTGTGGCCGGTGACGACATCACCCAGGGTCTGCCGCGTGTCGTCGAGCTCTTCGAGGCCCGTACCCCGAAGGGTGTCGCCCCGATCTCCGAGGCCTCCGGCCGCGTGCGGATCGAGGAGACCGAGAAGACCAAGAAGATCGTCGTCACCCCGGACGACGGCAGCGACGAGACGGCGTTCCCGATCTCGAAGCGTGCCCGTCTGCTGGTGGGCGAGGGCGACCACGTCGAGGTGGGCCAGAAGCTCACCGTGGGTGCCACCAACCCGCACGACGTGCTGCGCATCCTCGGCCAGCGCGCCGTCCAGGTCCACCTGGTCGGCGAGGTCCAGAAGGTCTACAACTCGCAGGGTGTGTCGATCCACGACAAGCACATCGAGATCATCATCCGGCAGATGCTGCGCCGCGTGACGATCATCGAGTCCGGCGACGCGGAGCTGCTGCCGGGCGAGCTCGTGGAGCGCTCGAAGTTCGAGACCGAGAACCGTCGTGTGGTCACCGAGGGCGGTCACCCCGCCTCCGGCCGTCCGCAGCTGATGGGTATCACCAAGGCCTCGCTCGCCACCGAGTCGTGGCTGTCGGCGGCGTCCTTCCAGGAGACGACCAGGGTCCTGACCGACGCGGCGATCAACGCCAAGTCGGACTCCCTGATCGGCCTCAAGGAGAACGTCATCATCGGTAAGCTCATCCCGGCCGGTACGGGCCTGTCCCGCTACCGCAACATCCGGGTCGAGCCGACCGAGGAGGCCAAGGCCGCGATGTACTCGGCCGTCGGCTACGACGACATCGACTACTCGCCGTTCGGCACGGGCTCCGGCCAGGCCGTTCCGCTGGAGGACTACGACTACGGTCCGTACAACCAGTAAGGCGTACGTCTGACCGAAGGGCGGTCACCCCGTTGCGGGGTGGCCGCCCTTCGGCGTTCTGCTGGATCAGCTTGCGCAGAGTGGGCATCAGATCCGGGTAGGCGATGCAGAGCTGATTTGCCGTCACCTTCCAGCCGGACTCCTTGAGGGCGATCGTGCTCTCGTAGTCCTCGACCGGATTCGCGTGGCCCCGAGAAGACCTCGCCGCGCCGGGGCGGAGCAGGCTGAGCAGGGCCTCCGTGCGGTGGAAGGAGCCGACGCCCGAACGGTGTCGAAGGGGACGTCACGGCGGGGGCGCGAGCCGGCGGCGGCGGTGGCCGCGACCCGCGGACCGGCTTATGCGCGATGATCGCGCATCGGATAAGGCGTGACCGAACGTGACACAACATGCCCCAGGCTTCGTCCGGCGGGCTCCTCCCCAGTCACCCGGCAAGGAGATTTTTCTCCACAGAACCTCCACGCTTGCGCCACGAGGTGAAGAGTTGCAGGTCGCTGTGGGGCATTATGTGCGGTGCGTGAAGATCGAACAGCACCGTGTCGCGAACCCTCTCCCGGGCCCGTCTTCCGAGGCCGGGCGGCCCTGGCGTGCGTGGGCATTTGTTTTGACCGGAGTGCATACGGTAGGTACGCTCAGACCTTGTGCCTGGGGTGTGCCTGGGCTCATGTGCGTGTCCTCAACCGCACAACGAGCCAAGACCGGTCACCGCAATCTGCGCCCTTTCCGCCTCACGGCGGGAGTCTGCAGCATTCGACACACCCGACCGCGTGGGTCGGCGACGTTCCAGGTTAGCTTCACTACACGGCACACAGAAACCGGAGAAGTAGTGCCTACGATCCAGCAGCTGGTCCGTAAGGGCCGGCAGGACAAGGTCGAGAAGAACAAGACGCCCGCACTGGAGGGTTCCCCCCAGCGTCGCGGCGTCTGCACGCGTGTGTTCACGACCACCCCGAAGAAGCCGAACTCGGCCCTCCGTAAGGTCGCGCGTGTGCGTCTGACCTCCGGCATCGAGGTCACGGCCTACATTCCGGGTGAGGGACACAACCTGCAGGAGCACTCCATCGTGCTCGTGCGTGGTGGCCGTGTGAAGGACCTGCCGGGTGTTCGCTACAAGATCATCCGCGGTTCCCTCGACACCCAGGGTGTCAAGAACCGCAAGCAGGCCCGCAGCCGCTACGGCGCCAAGAAGGAGAAGTAAGAATGCCTCGTAAGGGCCCCGCCCCGAAGCGCCCGGTCATCATCGACCCGGTTTACGGTTCTCCTCTGGTGACCTCGCTGATCAACAAGATTCTGCTGAACGGCAAGCGCTCCACCGCCGAGCGCATCGTCTACGGCGCCATGGAAGGCCTCCGCGAGAAGACCGGTGCCGACCCGGTCATCACGCTGAAGCGCGCTCTCGAGAACGTCAAGCCGTCTCTTGAGGTCAAGTCCCGCCGTGTCGGTGGCGCCACCTACCAGGTGCCGATCGAGGTCAAGCCCGGTCGCGCCTCCACCCTCGCGCTGCGCTGGGTCGTGGGTTACTCCCGCGCCCGCCGCGAGAAGACCATGACCGAGCGCCTCATGAACGAGCTGCTGGACGCCTCGAACGGCCTCGGCGCTTCGGTCAAGAAGCGTGAGGACACGCACAAGATGGCCGAGTCCAACAAGGCCTTCGCGCACTACCGCTGGTAGTCGCTACCCACATCGAGAACCGAGAGAAGACTGAGCCTTATGGCCACCACTTCGCTTGACCTGGCCAAGGTCCGCAACATCGGGATCATGGCCCACATCGACGCGGGCAAGACGACGACCACCGAGCGCATCCTGTTCTACACCGGTGTTTCGTACAAGATCGGTGAGGTCCACGACGGCGCTGCCACGATGGACTGGATGGAGCAGGAGCAGGAGCGCGGCATCACGATCACGTCCGCCGCGACGACCTGTCACTGGCCGCTCGAGGACGTCGACCACACCATCAACATCATCGACACCCCGGGTCACGTCGACTTCACCGTCGAGGTGGAGCGTTCCCTGCGTGTGCTCGACGGTGCCGTGACGGTGTTCGACGGCGTCGCCGGCGTCGAGCCGCAGTCCGAGACTGTCTGGCGTCAGGCGGACCGCTACGGCGTTCCGCGTATCTGCTTCGTCAACAAGCTGGACCGTACGGGTGCCGAGTTCCACCGCTGCGTGGACATGATCAGCGACCGCCTTGGCGCGCAGCCGATCATCATGCAGCTCCCGATCGGTGCCGAGGCGGACTTCAAGGGCGTCATCGACCTGGTCCGCATGAAGGCCCTGGTCTGGTCCGCCGAGGCCGCCAAGGGCGAGATGTACGACATCGTCGACATCCCGGCCACCCACACCGAGGCTGCCGAGGAGTACCGCGGCAAGCTCGTCGAGGCCGTCGCCGAGAACGACGAAGAGATCATGGAGCTGTACCTGGAGGGCCAGGAGCCTTCCGAGGAGCAGCTGTACGCCGCGATCCGTCGTATCACCATCGCCTCCGGCAAGGGCAAGGGCACCACGGTCACCCCGGTGTTCTGTGGCACCGCGTTCAAGAACAAGGGCGTCCAGCCCCTGCTCGACGCGGTCGTGCGCTACCTCCCGTCGCCCGTCGACATCGAGGCCATCGAGGGCCACGACGTCAAGGACGCGGACCTGGTCGTCAAGCGCAAGCCGTCCGACGACGAGCCGCTGTCCGCGCTGGCGTTCAAGATCATGAGCGACCCGCACCTGGGCAAGCTCACCTTCGTGCGCATCTACTCCGGCCGTCTGGAGTCCGGCACCGCGGTGCTGAACTCCGTGAAGGGCCGCAAGGAGCGCATCGGCAAGATCTACCGCATGCACGCGAACAAGCGTGAGGAGATCGAGTCGGTGGGCGCCGGTGACATCGTCGCCGTCATGGGCCTGAAGCAGACCACCACCGGTGAGACGCTCGCGGACGAGAAGAACCCGGTGATCCTGGAGTCCATGGACTTCCCGGCGCCGGTCATCGAGGTCGCGATCGAGCCCAAGTCCAAGGGTGACCAGGAGAAGCTGGGTGTCGCCATCCAGCGTCTCGCGGAGGAGGACCCCTCCTTCCAGGTGCACACCAACGAGGAGACCGGCCAGACCGTCATCGGCGGTATGGGCGAGCTTCACCTCGAGGTGCTCGTCGACCGTATGAAGCGTGAGTTCAAGGTCGAGGCCAACGTCGGTAAGCCGCAGGTCGCCTACCGCGAGACGATCCGCAAGGCCGTCGAGCGCGTGGACTACACCCACAAGAAGCAGACCGGTGGTACCGGTCAGTTCGCCAAGGTGCAGATCGCGATCGAGCCCATCGAGGGCGGCGACGCCGCGTACGAGTTCGTGAACAAGGTCACGGGTGGCCGCATCCCGAAGGAATACATTCCTTCCGTGGACGCCGGCGCCCAGGAGGCGATGTCGTTCGGCATCCTCGCCGGTTACGAGATGACGGGCGTCCGCGTCATTCTTCTCGACGGTGCCTACCACGAGGTCGACTCCTCCGAGCTCGCGTTCAAGATCGCCGGTTCGCAGGCCTTCAAGGAGGCCGCGCGCAAGGCGTCCCCCGTGCTCCTTGAGCCGATGATGGCCGTTGAGGTCACCACGCCCGAGGACTACATGGGCGATGTCATCGGTGACATCAACTCCCGCCGTGGCCAGATCCAGGCCATGGAGGAGCGTGCCGGTGCCCGTGTCGTCAAGGGCCTGGTGCCGCTGTCGGAGATGTTCGGCTATGTCGGCGACCTCCGTAGCAAGACCTCGGGTCGCGCAAGCTACTCGATGCAGTTCGACTCCTACGCCGAGGTTCCGCGGAACGTCGCCGAGGAGATCATCGCGAAGGCCAAGGGCGAGTAACTCACCCGAGTACACGCTTTAGGCTTGACGCCGTAACCGTCGGGGCGTTTCCCACAAACCCGTGAGGCTCGCCCCGGCGGACGGCACCACCAGCAAAGATCACCCTGGCGCCGATGAGTAAGGCGTACAGAACCACTCCACAGGAGGACCCCAGTGGCGAAGGCGAAGTTCGAGCGGACTAAGCCGCACGTCAACATCGGCACCATCGGTCACATTGACCACGGTAAGACGACCCTCACGGCCGCCATTACCAAGGTGCTGCACGACGCGTACCCGGACCTGAACGAGGCCTCGGCCTTCGACCAGATCGACAAGGCTCCTGAGGAGCGCCAGCGCGGTATCACGATCTCCATCGCGCACGTCGAGTACCAGACCGAGTCGCGTCACTACGCCCACGTCGACTGCCCCGGTCACGCGGACTACATCAAGAACATGATCACGGGTGCGGCGCAGATGGACGGCGCCATCCTCGTGGTCGCCGCCACCGACGGCCCGATGCCGCAGACCAAGGAGCACGTGCTCCTGGCCCGCCAGGTCGGCGTTCCGTACATCGTCGTCGCCCTGAACAAGGCCGACATGGTGGACGACGAGGAGATCCTGGAGCTCGTCGAGCTCGAGGTGCGTGAGCTCCTCTCCGAGTACGAGTTCCCGGGCGACGACCTGCCGGTCGTCAAGGTCTCGGCGCTCAAGGCGCTCGAGGGCGACAAGGAGTGGGGCCAGTCGGTCCTGAACCTGATGGCCGCCGTCGACGAGGCGATCCCGCAGCCCGAGCGTGACGTCGACAAGCCGTTCCTGATGCCGATCGAGGACGTCTTCACGATCACCGGTCGTGGCACCGTCGTCACCGGCCGTATCGAGCGTGGTGTCCTCAAGGTCAACGAGACCGTCGACATCGTCGGTATCAAGCAGGAGAAGACCACCACCACGGTCACCGGCATCGAGATGTTCCGCAAGCTGCTCGACGAGGGCCAGGCCGGTGAGAATGTCGGTCTGCTCCTCCGTGGCATCAAGCGCGAGGACGTCGAGCGCGGCCAGGTCATCATCAAGCCCGGTTCGGTCACGCCGCACACCGAGTTCGAGGCCCAGGCCTACATCCTGTCGAAGGACGAGGGTGGCCGTCACACCCCGTTCTTCAACAACTACCGCCCGCAGTTCTACTTCCGTACCACGGACGTGACCGGCGTCGTGACCCTCCCCGAGGGCACCGAGATGGTCATGCCGGGCGACAACACCTCCATGAAGGTCGAGCTGATCCAGCCGGTCGCCATGGAGGAGGGCCTCAAGTTCGCCATCCGTGAGGGTGGCCGGACCGTCGGCGCCGGCCAGGTCGTCAAGATCACGAAGTAATTCGCGTTCTGACCTGGTAGCTCCGCGAGCGAGCTCCTGAAAAAGGGCCCGCACGACTTCTGTCGTGCGGGCCCTTTTTGCTGTGCCCGGTGAGCTGGGGTGTTTGATTTTCGGCCCTGTGCTTGGGAATCATGGCGGCGTGGCCCGGGGGGCGCCCGGGACGGGGATACATAAACGGGGAGCCACATATGGCTTGGGACGAGTGGGAGCAGCTCAAGGCGGATGCGGCGGGGCGTGGTTCGGGGCAGATGCAGTTGAACCAGCTTCCGGCTGATCCGGGGGGCAGTGCTCCCGCCGCTTCGGAGGATCTGAAGTCGGACAAGAAGGCCTGGGTGAAGGCCGGCGAGGGCGTCAAGGGCCTGAAGGACGGCGCCGGCAAGGCGCTCGCGTCGCTGGAGGACGGGCAGGCGGGGCTGGGGGACGGGGCGGGGGTGCAGAGCGCGGCGGCGCAGAAGGAGCTGTACGAGTCCTGGAAGAAGTACGTCGGTGACGTGAACGGCCGTTGTGAGGCGCTGGGCGGGCTGCTGGAGCGGTCGGGGCACGACCTTGCCAAGTCGGACGAGGCGGTCCTTGCGGATATCGACAAGCTCAAGTCGCAGTACAGGGACACCGAGGCCGTCGGCGGCCAGGCGAAGGGGAAGTGATCGGCGGTCATGGATCTCGCGACGCTGAAGGGCTTAAAGCCGGAAGAGTACGAGCAGGCGGCGGACGGTTACCGGGCGGTCGGTGACATGGCCAGTGCAGCCAAGGACACCATCAGCAACGAGGTCTCCGCAGGCATGCGCAAGGACAATCTGGAAGGCAAGGCGGCGACGGCCGCCCTGGGGGAGCTTCAGGAGCTCTCGAAGAACTTCCACTACGCACAGACCGAGTGCGGCCTCGTCAGTACGGCGCTGAATGGTTTCGCCTTCGACATGGCGGCGGCGAAGCGGAAGCTGGACACGGCGCTGGCGGACGCCGCCGCGAACGGCTGCACGGTGAACCAGGACGGCTCGGTGTCGTATCCGGCGGGCCGCAAGCCGGGCGAGGAGAAGGATTCCCCCGCCGGCACGGTGTCCGGGAGCGCCGGGGGCAGCGAGACGTCCGACGCGATCGAGCGCCAGGCGATGAACATCCATCCGAACCCCAACTACGGCAAGGCGATGGGGTACGCGAACCGGATCGCCGACGCGCTGAAGGAAGCGACGGACGCGGACGCGAAGTGGGCGCCGAAGCTGCGTGCGCTGAAGGCCGACGACGATCTGAAGGTCTCCAAGCAGGACTGGGCCGACGCGCAGTCGGACATGGGTGGGGTGCGCGAGGCGGGCAAGAGCTACATCGAGTCCTTGCCGGAGCCCCCGAAGTCCGGCGACCCGAAGGACAACGCCTCGTGGTGGAAGGGCCTCAGCCCGGAGGAGCAGGCGGCGTGGCTCTCCCTGCGGCCCGACACCGTGGGGGCGCTCGACGGGCTGCCCTCCACGGTGCGCGACGAGGCGAACCGCGTCGTCTTCGAGGAGAAGCGGGGCCAGCTCCAGATGGAGCTGGACTCGATCCCGAAGCCGCCCGCCAACGAGTGGACCTGGATCACGGCCGGCAGGGTCCCGGTCAAGGTGCACACCGACGAATGGATGGACTGGCACAGGCAGTACGGGGACCGGTACGAGCAGCTCAACAAGACCCTGGGCGGCATGGGGAAGATCCAGGAACGCTTCGACGCGACCGGCCAGAAGGGCCTGCCCGAGGCGTACCTGCTCGGATTCAGCCCGGAAGGCAACGGCCGGGCCATCGTCGCGAACGGGAATCCGGACACGGCCGACCACCAGGCGGTCTACGTGCCGGGTACGGCAGCGAACCTGGGCAAAATCGGCGGCGACATCAACCGGATGGTCGAGCTGTGGCGCGTTGCCGATGCCGCCCCCGGCAACGACTCGGTTTCCACGATCACCTGGCTCGGGTACGACGCCCCGCAGGACATGGTCAAGGACTCGCCGTTCAGCCACTACGCCAATGACGGCGCCCCGGCCTACAACCGCTTCCTGGACGGCCTCGACGCGTCGCGCGCCGTCGATTCGGACCCGCACCGCACGGCGGTCGGCCACTCGTACGGCACGACCCTCATCGGCTCCGCGGCCCGGCAGGGTGACCTGAACGTGGACGACGTGATCCTGGCCGGCAGCCCCGGCGTGCAGGTGAGCAAGGCCGAGGAACTGGACGTTCCCAAGGGACACGTCTGGAACCAGGAGGCCGACGGGGACTACGTCCCGGACATCGGCCGGTTCGGGCACGGCGGGACCGACTGGGACGGCCCTTGGACGATTCCCAGCGACGAACGCTTCGGCGCCAACCAGATGTCCACGGACACCGAGGGCCACAGCTACTACTGGAAGAAGGACACCCAGAGCCTCCTGAACCAGGGCCTGGTTGTGGTCGGGCAGGGCGACGACGTGAAGATGGAAGAGCGGCGCCCCGCCTATGAAAGGACCCGATAGCGGTGAAGACCGGACCGGGTGCCTCGGCGCTCCTCCTGTCCCTCGCCCTCATGACCCTCACCGGATGCGGCATGACTGACACCAATGAGTCGTCCGACAACCTTCCCCTCGCGGGCACCAGCACCTCGGCGGCTGCCGCCGACAAGGCGGAGAAGGTGTCCAGCGAGATCTACGACCTGATCGGCATCAAGGGGAAGGCGTCCGAAACCGGGCCCGGCGTCTCCGAGTGCGAGGGCAAGGATCCGGAGAAGTACTTCCAGATCTTCCATCCGTGGAGCTTCACCCCGGCATCGGCCGACCAGCTCGACGGCGTGATGGAGCGGCTCAAGAAGCAGCTGCCCGAGCACGGCTGGAAGGTCGTCGAGTACGGGCCCGACACCAGCAAGAACAAGAACATCAACCTCACGGCCGACAACGACGCCAAGAAGTACAGCGTCAACATCGTGCACCGTGCGAAGTCCGACCCGCCGCACCTGGCCCTGACGGTCGTGTCCGGCTGCTACCAGGTGCCGGACGGCGAGAAGGTCGAGCACTTCTGAGGCTGCCGCCCAGGGGTCGTCCGACGCGGCGGGCCGGTCAGCCCGCCGCGTCGGTGCGCGGCGTCCACGACCACGGGCGCGCGTCCGCGCCCATGCCGACCGCCATGGCGCCGGAGCGGCCGAGATGCAGGACGGGGAAGTCCAGCGCCTCGGCACCCTGCGTGCGCGTGAGCACCCGCCCGCCGGAGCGGAGCTGGATCCGTCCGCGGAGGTCCTTGCCGAGCAGTACGGGCCCCTGGGGCGTGGCGGCCGCGCTCAGCGTGCCGTAGCCGTCGAAGCCCTCCTTGCGGGCACGGGCGGGGCTGCCTCCGGCGCGTACGGCCGTCACGGACGCGACCGCCGGCCCCCGGTAGTACAGCTCGACGCCGCCGTCGGCCACCGGCAGGGCGGCGAGCGGATCACCAGGAACGGGCAGCAGCGCGCCGCCCTCCCGGAAGGAGATCTCCCCTCCCGCCGCGTTCTGGGTCCAGTGGTGCACGGTCTCGCGGCCCGCCGCGAACACGTGCACCCGCCCGGTGCCGTCCACGACCGCCGACAGCCCGTCCTGGACCTCGCCGCCGCCGAGATCGCGCCAGCGGCCCCAGCTGCCGCCGGTGTCCCGTACGCGCGTGCTGATGCCCTTGTCGGCGTTGCGTACGAAGAGATGGACCCGTCCGTCGGCGCCGGTCACCGCGACGGGCACACCGATACGGCGGCCGCGGTCGTCGTCGCGCTCGGGGTTGCCGAGCCCGTCCCAGGCGAGGAACCCGCCGCCGGGGGAGCGCTGCTCCAGCAGCACCACCTCGCGCCGGTTCGGCCCGCCGTGCCCGCCGAGCGCGGCGAACCGCAGCCCGAACAGCAGCACCCGCCCGTCCGGGAGCGTCGCCGAGCCCAGCGCCGGCGCCAGCGGCCCGCCGCCGAGGTCCTCCGGGTCGCCCCACTGACCGCTGCCGCGCCCGGTCTCCCGCCAGCGCACGGCCCGCAGCCCCAGCACCCCGTACGCGGAGAGCCGCCCGTCCGCCTCTTCGGCGACGACGGTCCGGGCACCCGGGTAGCGGTGGTGGGTCGAGCGGACCCAGCCCTTCTTGTTCGTCAGCGGGCGCGTACCGCCCACGTTGTAGTCACCGCAGCCCGACGTGTTCGCGCACTCCCAGTCCGGGTCGCCGCCGTACGGGACGAGGTGCGCGGCCTTCTCCCGGAGCACCGCGGAGGGGAGGTTCTTCGGCCAGTGCCGGTTGTAGTACCCGCGGAACGCCGTCGCGACGAAGCCCGGCACCTGCCCGCCGTCCTTCGTCGCCTCGGCGACCCAGCGCAGCATCGCGGCCCAGCTGAACGACGCCACGGCGGTGTGGTCGGCGTGGTCCGAGTAGCCGCGCTGCTCGCTGTCCTTCTTGCGGGTCGCCTCGTCGCTGTGCTGGATGTCCGGGTCCGGGTCCAGGGTCTGGATCACGGTCGGCCGGTACTGCTCCATCAGCCCGACGAGGACGTCGACGAGCTCGCCGTGGTCGTACGAGTCCGTCTTACGCACCGGCGAATCGGCGGCGATGACGGTGTGCAGGTCGACCGCCCGCTCGTGCCAGAGGCCGGGGATCGCCTCCCAGCGGCGGCGCGCGTGCATCGGCAGATTGAGGAAGATCAGCTCGACCCGGCGGTGGCCGTTGGTGAGCGTGTTGATCTCGGCGCGGTGGTTGCCGGCGAGGGTGGCGACGCCCTTCTGCCAGCCGGTGAACTTGTCGAGGCCGAGGAGCGTGGCGTACGCCTGGCGCAGGCCCTGGTGGCGGGCGGAGGAGTACGCCGCCTTGTCGGCGGGGACGTTCCAGTTCCCCGGTATGTGGTTCTTTCCGTCGTGCTCGCCCGCGCTCACGTACACGCACAGCAGGGGCACCCCGGCGTCCAGCATTCGCTGGCTGTCCGGGTTCATGAAGTACAGGTCGTCGTCCGGGTGGGCCAGGATCTGCATCAGCTGCGCGCGGTGCGCGTTGGCTATGGGGATCCCGGGCGCGGGGTCGGCCGAGGGGGTGGCGCGGCGGGGCGCCGGTACGGAGCAGGCACTGAGGGCGGCGGCTCCGGCGAGGGCGCTCATCGCGGCGACGACGGTACGACGACGGGGCGACAGCGGGGCGCGGGGGCCGCCGGGTATCGCGCCGGGGCCGTCTGCGGGCATGCCTCGCGCAGCGCTGTCGTTCACTTGTGGTGCTCCGTCCGCTTCCCCCCGCAGCGGGCGGGCCGTGCCCCCGTCTGCGTACCGTCATCTCCCCAGGTCGCGGAGGGCCGGGCCGGGTCGGAGCCGCCTTCCGCGAACAGCTAGACGGATTTATGACGCGCAGGGTTGCGTGCGATGTCGCCTTTTGTTCGCCGGTTTGTTCGCGGGCTTTGTTCGCCGGTTTCGTTTCGCGGGTTCCGTACGTCGGCGGAGCGCTCCGGGTGCGGCGGTTCAGGCGGCCGGAGCGAACGCGTCGACCCCGGTGAGCCCGGCCGAGAGCGCCCACAGCCGGGCCGCCCGCTCCGGGTCCGTCGCGTAGGGGCGTACGCCGCTGGTGAGCCCGCCCATGCCCGTGGGCGCGCCGGTGGGTGTGGGCTCCGCGATCTCGCAGTCCTCGCAGTACACCCCGCCCATGCCCGCCAGCCGCGGGGACGTCGCCGCCCACACCTGTGTGGCCGCCCCCTGCGCGGGCGTCTTGAAGCCGGGGTCCACCAGGTTGCCCTGCTCGTCGATCCAGCCGGCGGCGAGCATCTCCTCCTTGGCGAGGTGACGTACCAGGTCCGTGAAGATCTCACCAGGATGGACGGAGAACGCGCGCACTCCGGCATCCCGGCCGAGCGTGTCGAGCTGCACTGCGAACAGCACGTTCGCGGTCTTCGCCTGCCCGTACGCCTGCCACTTGTCGTAACCGTGCTCGAAATGCACGTCGTCCCAGCGGATGTCGGAGAGCTGGTGCCCCCGGGACGACACCGAGACGACGCGTGCACCCGGTGCGCCGCCGTCGCGCGCGAGCGCGGGCCAGAGGCGGTTGACGAGGGCGTAGTGGCCGAGGTGGTTCGTCGCGAACTGGGCCTCCCAGCCGTGCGGTCCGACGCGGGTCTCCGGGCAGGCCATGATCCCGGCATTGTTGATCACCAGGTCGATGGCGCGGCCGGAGGCGAGGAAGCGTTCGGCGAAACCGCGGACGCTGTCGAGGTCGGCGAGGTCCAGGTCGTCGACCTCGACGCCGTCGACGCCCGCGAGCGCCTCCTCGGCGGCGGCACGACGCCTGGCGGGTACGACGACCCGGGCGCCGGCGCCGGCCAGCGCCCGGACCGTCTCCAGGCCGAGGCCGGAGTAGCCGCCGGTGACGAGAGCGAGCTTTCCGGTGAGGTCGATCCCGCGCAGGACTTCCGCCGTGGTGCTGCGGGCTCCGAAGCCGGAGCCGATGGCGTGCTGAGGAGTGGTCATCCCCCGACGCTAGGAATTGAAGCGCGCTCCAAGTCAACCGACACGTCGGGTCAGGTCGGGTCAGCTCAGGGTGGGCACCTCGCCGCACTCCGCCCAGGTGAGCGTCGTCCCGGGTAGTCCCCTGAGCCACCGCTCGGCGATCTCCGCGAGGCGGGCGCGGTCCGGGGGAGTGGCGCCGAGTCCGACGGCGTAGCTGATCCCGGCCGGACCGGACGCGAACGGGCGCGGCCAGGCGTGGGCGTCCGGAGCGCCTGCCTCCGTGAGGGCGGTGAGCAGAGCGCGCATACGGCCCCGGGCACGGCCCTCGTCCGGCCCGGCGGGGACGTTCACGACCGCCCAGGCCGCGTGACGGCGGTGGAGGGGCGGCGGGGCCAGGACCTCGGACCAGGGTGCCCCGGCCTCCAGGAGCTCCCAGGCCCGGTAGAGCTCCTGGGCGAGCAGGTCCCGGCCGCCCGCGCTCACCTGGTCGGTGCAGGAGCGGACCGGCTCGGTCGGGGTCATGACCATCGGCTCACGCCAGTCCCAGACGGCCCAGGCCGCGAAGAAGCGCCGCAGAAGGTCGTCGACGGGGCCGGTCGTGGAGCTGGCGGAGGGTCCGGCCGCGGCGTCGGCTGCGGGCCTGGTCATGGCCGCGCTCGCGGTCGCAGTCGCGACCTCGGTCGCGGTACCGGTCCCGGCCTTGCTCACGGGCTTGGCCTCGGGGCCGGGTTCGGCCTCGGTGGCGGTGGCGCTCGCGGCCTTGGCCACGTCCTCGCTCACGCTCACGCTCTCGCTCGCCGTCCGGGCCGCGAGGACCGACCAGGCCAGGCCGGGCAGGCCGCCGAACGGGGCCGAGTCCAGGCCGCGGGCGCGGGCCCATGCCTTGACCTCGCCGGCCAGACGGACGAACGTCTCCCGGTGCCCGGCCGTCATGGCGAGTACGGCGTCCGCGTCGCTCACCGCGCTCAGCGCGACCGCCGCCTCCTCGCCCAGCTCGCCGCGGCGCGCGACCGCTTCGGAGGGCGGCACCGTTCCTGTGGCGACGACGACCAGATCGACGCCGAGCCCGTCGACGTACAGCCGCAGCCCAGGCACCCTCGCCCCGATCACCTCGCGCACGCCCGTGGCCTCGGGGAGCCCGGCCAGCACCCGGGCCCGTACCTCCGCGATGTCGACGGCGTCGCCCGGCAGCGCCGCCACCAGGTCCAGGTCGGAGCCGGGCAGCGCGCACCCCATGCGCCGTGAGCCGACGACGTACACGAGGCCGTCGGGGAGCGCGTCGGACACGCGCTGCGCGGTGCGCCGGGCGTGGGCGGCCTCCTCCACGGCCTCGCCCACCGCCTCCTCCACACCTTCAGGTACGTCGCCGGCTTCGCCGTCCTCCCGCACCCACCGCACCTCGCCCGTCCCCAGCGCCACCGTCGCCCGGACCCGCATCGGCTCGTCCCCCCGACGTGACAGCAGGACCAGCTCCCCGACCCGCGCGGTCATACCGTCCAGCAGGGCCTCGCACTTCGCGGCGAGGTCGTGCGGATCACGGGTCCGCCCGAGAGAGAGGTGAGGCGTGAAGCCCTTGGCGCGCCCCTCGCACAGCGGGAAACGCGCTTCCAGCGCGGCGCGCAGCAGGGCCCACGGCTCCTCCCCGTCCGCCGCCGGGTCCAGCCACACGGTGGAGTCCTCCCGGTGACCGAACCACTGCACCCCTTCCAGCCGGGCGGTGAACACCGGTGTCTCGGCCGCCGCCGCGGCGAGCAGCGGGGCCGCCCGCTCGAAGTCGGACTCGGGTACGAAACCGAAGAGCACGTTCACGTGCGGCGGCCAGCGGCGGATCTGGCGGTCGTGTTCCCGCCGGATGAGCTGGATCGGCGGCCACAGCTCCTGCGGCGGGATCCAGGCCACCGCCGTACGGGCCGTCGGCCGTACAGCGAGGACGCCGTCGCCGGGCCCGGCCGCGCCGTCGAGGACCAGGTCGGCCCGTACGGCGTAGTGGTCGGAGACGTACAAGCCGTCCGTCGGGGTGTCACCGACCAGCGCGACCGCGTCCACCCGCAGCGCCTCGCCGCGCAGCAGCACCCGGTCCAGCCGCGAGGCCCGCCCGGACAGCGACGCCACGGCGGCGAGCGGATTGACGCCCGGGTCGAACGTCGGCGTCCGGTCGCCGAGGCCGTGCACGTGGAGCCACGCGTCCCGCATCCCGAGCGTCGTCTCCGGCAGGTCGCCGCCGTCGTTGAAGTCGCCCAGCAGGATCAGTTCGCCGCCCTCGACGCCCGCCAGCCCCTCCGCGAGCGCGACGAGCTCGGCCTCCCGCCGTCCGGCCCCGTTCTCGGAGTGGTCGCTGCTCAGATGGGTCGCGGCGATCGCGAGCGGGCGGTCGTCCCCGGTGTCCACGACCACGGCCGTGACGGCCTTGTGCGGGCCGAGCACGTGCAGGCCCGCCTCCCGCACCGGCAGCCGGCTGAGCAGCAGCAGCCCGCAGTCGTCGACGTCCTTCCCGTACGGGTCGGTGCCGAGGGTGTACGCGTCCCGCACCCACCGCTCCGCCAGCAGCATCGCGAGCAGACCGGCCTCGACCTCCTGCAACGCGATGACGTCCGCGTCCGCCTCGCGCAGGGCGTCGAGGAGGAGCGGCCGGCGCCTGGCGGTGTCGATGCGGTCGCTGTCGTACCGGTCCCACAGCGTGTTCCACGTCAGTACGCGCAGACCGGTGGTGGCGGGCAGTCCCCGGGGCTCATCGGCCGGAACCCAGCCGCGCGCCGGATCGAAGACGTACGGGGTGCGCGCCGCGAAGAACGGCGCCCGCAGCCGCCGCGGGTTCCGTATCCGCCCGGCATCGGTCGCGTCGATCCGGTCCACGCCCGACGACCGGTCCCAGACCAGTTCGCCGTCCGCCTCGAAGAACAGCACCCGGTGCCACGGGATCTCGCCGCCGGGGTCGAACGCGTCCAGCGGCATCCGCTTGGGCGCGGCGCCCCGCTGGTTGATCCCCATCACGAACCGGGCCGGGTCGAAGCGCGGATCCCAGCGGACCCGGTGATAGATCTCCTCGCTGGTACGCACTACGCCTCCTCCTCGACGGACCCGCCCGCTCCGACGTACCAGGTGCGGTGCGCCGCCTGGCCGGGGTACGGCGGGACGAACCGGTGCAGCTGCGCGGCGAGCACCTGGGGCGGCACCGGGTGCGCCCGGTCGGCGTTGCGCCGGGCCAGCTCGTCCTCGTCGACCAGCACCACCGCGTGGGTGATGAGCGCGTCGCGGCGGTGCGCGACCGCGTGCACCAGGGAACGCTGGTGCGGGTTGAGCGATGTGGCGTCCCACACCACGGTGCCACCTTCCGCGAGCGCGGTGTCGAGGCGGCTCAGTCCGTCCCTCAGCACATCGCCGTTGGCCCGCTGATCGGCCCGCGCGCCACGGCCCTCACGCAGCTCGTCGAGTGATACGTACGCGTCCACGCCCGGCAGCCCGCGGGCGAAGGTGCTCTTGCCGCTGCCGGACGGCCCGACCAGGTGGATCAGCCGCGGAAACGCGCCGGACCGCCACCGCCAGGTCGCGGCCACCGCCTCCTCGACGGTGTGGACCCGCCCCTGCGCGTACGCCTCCCGGGCCTCGGCGAGGCACCGCGCGGCGGCGTCCGCGTCCAGCCCGCCGAAGGCCTCCCGCAAGGCTTCCAGCCCTCCGGCCTCCTCGGCATGCAACGCGGACCACTCCACCTGCTCACGCGCCTCGGCATCCGGCGCTACCGCCCCCGCGACGGCGTGCAGGACGTCCAGGTCGACGGCGTACGACATCCGTACGAGCCCGGCCCTGCGGTCCTCGTCGGGATACGGGCGGTGCAGCCCGGCGTGCAGCCCGACCAGATCGGCCACGCGCCGCGCGAGCGGCATCCCGAGCGCCCCGGCGAGCTTCCCCGCGAGCGCCCCTCGCCGGCTCCGGTGCAACAGCCCGGCCAGCACCCCCGCGAGCCGCGCCTCCCCGGTCCGCCCGACCCGTGCGGCCACCGCTGCGGCGGCGGCCTCGTCCCCCTCCGCCATCCCCAGGGCCTCCAGCAACGCCCCGGCGTCGGGCGCGCCCCCGGACCTCACGTCCCACAGCGCGGCCTGCGGCCCTCGCCCGTTCTCCACCACCGCGGCGTGCATCCAGTGCGTACTGGTCTGTACGTGCCCGGCCCGCACCCACTTCGCCACGCGCCGCCCGAACTCCTCCGCCGCGAAGCCGTCGACGGTCCGTACGACGTACCCCTCCTGCACGGCGGGATCGAGCTTCAGCCGCCGCAGCACCCGCTCGTCGAAGACCCCTCGCCACAGCACGGGCGCCACGGGCACCCCGAGCCCCCGCAGAAACGCGACGGTCCGGTCCCAGTCCAGGCACCGCCCGTCCCCGTCCCACACCGAGAACCCGTAGAACCAGCTGTCCAGCCGCCCGTACGCGAGCGAATGCCGGGCGTACGTGTTCTCCCCGCACACCCGCCACCCGCCCGGAATCCCGTGCCCGATCCGCCCCTGCAGCGCCTTCACCCACGCCCGCGACGGATGATGCGCCGAGTCCAGCGACCGGGCGTGCAGCCCGTCCGCGTACAGCGTCGTGTTCTCCCCGTCGAGCTTCTCGGTCACCACGACCTCACGCCCGACAAGCCCGGACAGATCCACGACCCGCACGTCGTCGGAGGCGGCGCCGGGGGACCAGGGCAGGTGCGGCGTGCGCGGATAGTGCGTCCGCATGATCATCTCCCCCGGTGCGACGGCGTGCCCGGTCACTGTAGGAGCGGGCGCCGATCTGATCCATGGATTAACGTGCTGTGATCGTCTGAGGGGAAGTCGGAGATGGACATGACGGCAGGGCCCGCCTTCCCGGATGGGTGGTTCGACCGTCGGCAAACGTATGTCGCCCTCTTTCCGAGGACGGGTGACGATTGGTACGCCACTGTCGTAGCGGCGGTACAGGAATTTCCGGCCTTGCGATGCGTCGATCGGCAGGCGCTGGAAGAGAACCTGACGGAGATCTCAGACATCGGCGCCTTCGACCTGTGCAAACTCATTTCTTTCGGGTCTCTCCTCCAAGGCCCGCACGCCTCTCTGCGTCAGCCGGACACCCATCGCGATGAATGCCTTGCGCGAGTGCTGGAAAGCCTGGGGCCGAGCGCCCGGTTCTGGACGAATCACGGACATGCCGAGCACGGTGACGCGGCGCACTTCCTGGCGTCTTCCTTTCACGTCAACGGCCTCGCTGACGCCACCATCGACGTGTGCCTCGTCGGGGTGTCGACAGAGTCCGTCCTCACGCTGTGGCGATTCGAGAACGACTGACCCGCAATCATCGGATGTCGGTCGGTGGGTTGTCGCAGAGATCCCCGGAGAACGGTCCCCCCTCGGCACATCCGCTGCCCCCCCGGGAATCGGCCACACCGTTGCTGAGGCTGGCTGAGCTCATGCTTTCCCGTTGTGAAATCCCGGTCCGTATGTTACGCAGAGAGCGATCATCGTCACTGGGGGGAATCATGGCCTGGGAAGAGTGGGATCAGATCAAAGCCGAGGTGACCACCCGGCAGGCTGACCAGATGAGGCTGAACCAGCTCGCCCCGGAGCGGGGAGGCGGCGGAACCACCCCGGATCTGGCTTCCAGTCCAGCCAAGAAGCAGGCGGCGGTGAAAGCGATCAACGATGACCTGGAGCCTGGCGTCGAGCGAGACGGCAAGCATGCCGCCGTGAGCGTGAGCGCGGTGGTCAAGGAGTTCGGGGCGAGGGACGGGCACGGCTGGGACACTTCGGGCGCGCTGAAGAAGGCCCACGAGGCGTGGGAGAAGCAGGTCAAGATGCTGCGCGGACGCCTGGCAACGGAGAAGGGCCTTCTCAGCGCGACAGCCATCGGCCTTCAGAACAACGACATCGATATCGCCGGGCAGCTGGCGCAGCAGTCGCGGATCGATGGCTACTGAGCTGTTGACCGACCGGCTCAAGGGGGATGCGTGCCGACTTACCACGAAGTGATGAGTACCGACCTGTCCAAGCTCACCGACGCGGCCGACAAGTGGGACGAGATCGCCGGCAAGTTCAAGAAGCTCGAGGACCAGTACAAGCGAGATGTCCATGGCATCTCGCTCGGAACGTCGTGGCAGGGGCTGAGCGCCCAGGCCGCGAACGGCAGGTTCACTGTGACGCTCAAGGAGTTCCAAGGGGCCCAGCGAGAGGCAAAGGCGGTCGCCTCCATCCTGCGCGAGGCTCACACTCAGCTCACCGACCTTCGAAACAGGATCAAGGGAGTGCGCGCCGATGCCATCAAGGACGGCATGCGCGTCTCCGATCAGGGAGTGGTCGCCTTCGACACCGGACAACTCAGCCAGGGCGAGCGCACCGCGTACGCGCACGACCCCAGCTATCAGGAGAGCGGCCGCGTGATGGCGGCGGAGTGGGCTCAGCGCCTCGACCAAGCGGTCAAAGCGGTCAGTGACGCTGATGACGGCATACGTATCGCACTTGAAACCGCCGTTCTCGACTCCGACTTCCTCGACGGCACGTTCAACGGTTTCAACAGGAACCCTTCGGACAGCCCGTACTCCTCCCTTGAGGAGGCAGGCAAGGCCGCCAACATGCCCAAGGACAGGGAGAAGGTCCCGGAGTGGTGGCACGGCCTCGATCCGGTCACCCGCGGGATCCTGCTCCGAGAGCGCGGTGACGAGCTGCGGGCAGCGGGGATCATGGACCCGCTGTACAAGTGGACGAGCCCGGACAAGGGCTCAGGAGCCTTCGGCACAGAGGAGCCCACCCCGCGCGACCTATGGTTCCTCGCCCGAGCACAGGCGATCGCCGCCGCTGGCGACGTCACGGGAGAGGTTGGTGCGTCCCGAGGTTTGGAGCACTACCTTCGTGGCACTGGTGAGCCGCTCAGCCTGGACATCGACCGGATACTGCATGACGAGCCCGGATTCCGCTCCGAGATCGCAACACTTCACATTGCCGAGAACCAGGACGCCTGGCAGCAGAAGGCTCTCGATGAATTCGCGAAGGCCGGTGGCGACAAGACCGTTGTCGTCCCGGTGGAGAGCCGGGCTCTTGGCCGGACATTCCCAGAGGGCGAATGGTTTCATGCGGTCGGGTCGCACCAGCAGAACGTCTCGGGAATGGTCACAGTGAGTCCAGGCGAGGGCGGCAAGCCCAAGGTCTCGCTCGACTACCAGGTCAACGTGTGGGACCGCTACAACTGGGACGTCGGCAAGGGGGCGACGTTTCCCGGGGGCATCTACATCCCGGACGAGGAAATGGGACGACTGCACAAGGTGGGCTTCGCGCAGGAATTCGACATGCGCGGCAGCAGCTCCACTTTCACGCACGACCTGAACAGCGGCGCGGCCCCCACAGTGACACCGGCGGACCCCGGCCGGGAGGGCACCCGCGGAGACGTCTCGCGAGGCGACGAGGAGAACAGGTGAACACTCGGCGCATGGTCTGGCCCCGACTGTGCGCGGGTCTAGCTGTCGCGCTGCTCCTGACCTCTTGTTCCGCCCCGGGCTCAGACGATCCCAATGTGTCCGACGGGCGCACCTCCACATGGGGTGAGGGTATGGGCGCCCCCACGGCATCGGACTTCATGAAAGTGAAGGTGCCCAAGGGTGCGACGGAGGTGAAGGGAGCCGTCCAGATCAATCCCCGGGAGGACATCCACCTTCTCTCCTTCGTCACGGACGAGGAGAACGCCGCTCGGATCGCAGAGGACCTCCGGTCCGAGGAGCCGCTGCGCACCAGAAAGTACATGATCCCGCCGACGGCCGAACTCTTCGGGCACCTCGGGCTTGACGAGCCGCAGACTCTTGAGGGTGTGCGCTGGGCGGGTGTGTGCCCGCCCTGCGTTGGTGACCAGCGTCGGAGCGAGGTCGCGTGGATCGAGATCTACGTCCATGCCGGGGCCCAGGGCAAGGCCCGGGTGTACCTGCAGGCGTACTGACCTCGCTCGCAGACGCAGACTTGGCGTCTGTGAGCGAGGGACAGGGCTACTCCTCCGCGAAGATCTCCTCGGCGGCGGAGACGGTGACGGCGCGCGTGAGCCATTGGCGCAGAATCTCAGGGTCGTCACACCCGGTGACGCGCTCGCGGATCTCGTCGGAGATGTCCATGCCGCGCTGTTCCAGGACGAGAAGGACGTCCTCGGCGCCGCGCTGAACACGGCCTTCGTCTCGGATCTCTTCTGAGAGCCACGACTTGTAGAAAGAAAGGTCCACGGCCACCAGGTTCCTCCACTGTTGTGCGGCCGGGCGGTTGGCCAGGCCCTGTGCTGTGAGTTCGACGATCGGGGCGGCGACGGTCTCCGGTGTGTCCCGCAGCGCTGTGGACAGTGCTTTGAGTATGGCACCGATGTCCGGGTCGGCCACATGCGTGATCGCGGACAGGGTGGCCAGCGCCAGATCCGCCTTCGCCTCGGCCGGGTCGGTGATCACCGGCAGGTTGTGCGGGCCCGCCACGAGCGGGCGCAGGGTGAGTGCGGCCCACTGTCTGGGGCCCATGTGGACCGGGCGCGCCGCCCAGTCGGCCGTGGCGGGGTCCTGGCAGACGACCAGCAGCAGGGGCTGCAGTCGGTACTTCGTGTGCAGGTACGACAGGTAGTACGCCCAGCTGGCGGGCTTGTCCGGATCCTTCTTGCCTTGGGCCTCGATCGCGAGGAGGAAGGACTCGCCGTCCGCCATGTCGAGTCGTAACAGGGTGTCGACGCGGCGCTCGACCGGGCGTGTCTCGGTCAGGTCGGTGGGCATCACGGTGACTGAGGTGGGGGAGGGGAAGGCGAGGCCCAGCACCTTGGAGACGCGGGAGAAGAGTCCCGGGTGGTCCTGGAAGATGCGGTGCATCGCCTCGTGGGGCGGGCTGACCATGTGGGTCCTTGCGGTCGCGGGACGGTGGAGAGTTGCCGCTGGCACATGCCAAGGCGTTGTCGTTGCCGAGCGTAGGAAGGCAACGCGCACTGCTGCCCGGTGAATTGGGGATGTTCACCCACAGGGGTGAGCGAGGTCGAGTTCGGCCCACACCGTCTTGCGCGGGACCGGACCCGACGTCACGCCCCAGCGGTCCGCGAGTGCTTCGACGAGTAGCAGCCCGCGCCCCGATTCGTCGTCGGGGGAGGGGGCGTAGGGGTGACACCTCGGAAGCCGGTCGCCGCGCGTGTCGGTCACCTCGACACGGAGGGCCCGGTCTGTCGTGCCGAGGGTGAGGCGGAAATCCCGGCCCAGCACGCGGCCGTGCGTGACCGCGTTCGCGGCGAGCTCGGCGATGAGGTGCGCGGCGGATTCGGCTACTCCGTACGGCAGGTCCCAGGCGCGCAGCCGCTCGGTGGCGAGCAGGCGTGCGAGGCGGGCGCCGCGTGGCGTGGGGGACAGCTGCACGGCGAAGTGGCGGGTGGGGGAGTGGAGTTGGGCGGTTTTCTGGTTCACGTCACTCAGCGTGGCGGGACGTGCCTACGCTGAACAGTGACACAGCGGATGCGTGCGGTGACTGTCCGGAGCTTGTCCGGTGCTGTCCGGGCTGTCCGGAGGCCCATACGGGCAGGGGGTGTCGCAGGTACGGCGCTACGTCGGAGGTGGCACGGATGCTGGCTGAATCGAACGGTACGGAACAGCCCCAGGGTGAGGCGGACGAACCCGGCTGGGAGATCGACCCCGACGACGAGTCGGGTGTGGCGGTCGTCGCGACGGTGGGGCGGCAGCTCAAGCTGCGGCGGGAGGCGGCTGGCATGCGGGCAGCCGAGTTCGGACTGGCGATCGGGTACGGAGAGGACCTGGTCTACAAGGTCGAGTCGGGCAAGCGGATCCCCAGGCCGGAGTACCTGGACAAGGCGGACGAGGTCCTCGACGCCGGCGGGCTGATCGCCGCGATGAAGAAGGACGTGGAGGAGGTCCGGTACCCGAAGAAGATCCGGGACCTGGCGAAGATGGAGGCTAAGGCGGTTGAGATCGCTGTGTACGCCAACCACGGCATCCATGGCCTGCTGCAGACAGAGGGGCATGCGCGGGTGCTGCTGGAGACCCGCCAGCCGCCGTACTCGCAGGACGAAGTGGAGCGAGGTGTAGCGGGCCGCATCGCCAGGCGATCGGTTTTCGAACGGTCGCCAGCGCCGTCGCTCAGCTTTGTGCAGGAGGAAGCATCGCTGCGACGTCCGATCGGCGGCACAATGGAGTGGCGCCGACAGCTCGAACGTCTCCTGGAGGTGGGCCAGTTGCGGAACGTCTCACTTCAGGTGATGCCGATCAACGTGGAGACCCATCCTGGGTTGGGTGGCGGGATCGAGGTGCTGAAGTTCGGAGACGGCACAGCGGTGGGACGCTCCGACGGCGCATTCAACGGACGCCCGGTCTCCGACCCGAAACAGCTCAGGATCCTTGAGCTGCGGTATGGCATGATCCGGGCCCAGGCTCTCACGCCACGGGCGTCACTGGCATTCATCGAGCAAGTGCTGGGAGAAACATGATCCGCAAGACCTCTGCCGGGAAACCCGACACGCTCGTCTGGTTCAAGAGCAGCTACAGCGACAGCAGCAGCGGGAACGACTGCGTCGAGGTCGCCGCCACCCCCGACACCGTCCACGTCCGCGACTCCAAGAACACCGCGGGCCCCCGCCTCGCCGTCGCCCCCGCCACGTGGGCCGGCTTCGTGGCGTACGCGTCCGAGCGCTGACGCCACAGCAGCACAACGGCAACGCCCCGCCCCCGGTCGTCCCGGGCGCGGGGCGTGCTGCTGAGGAAAGGGATCAGTCCGCCGTGCCCGGTTCCGCGACCCAGCGGGTCCACTGGCCGGTGATCTCCGCGATCATGTCGAAGTCGCCGTCGTAGTGAAGGATCGTGAGGCCCTCGCGTTCGGCGACGGCGGCGATCAGCAGATCCGAGAACGACAAGGCGCGGGAGCCTCGAATCAGCGCTTCGTTCTGGATCTGGAGTGCGCGCTCCAGCTGCTCGTCGTCGCAGGGGGTGTAGGAGAAGCCGCGCATCCAGCTGCGCAGGCGCATGGCCTCTTCCTTGGTGCGCGCGCTGTGGATCATCTCGTATTCGGTCGGTGCGCAGATGGCGAGCAGCCCGCGCTCGTCGAGGTCGTCCAGGACCTCGGCAGCCGCGTCCCTGTCCCAGCGGCAGAGGGCGGATGTGTCGACAAGGAAGGCCGCTGTGTTCACACGGCCTCCCGCGCGGCGCTCTTCGCGTCCTTGTCGCCGGCCTTCCGCTTCAGCGTGCCATCGCGGTTCTTCGGGCCGGTGGACTCGATGATCTCGGTGGTGTCGATCTCGCCGCTGCGGATGGCGTCGCGGAGTTCGCGGCGCAGTCGGCGCTTCACCGCGTACTCCACCGCCGCACGGACAGCGGCGGCCTTGGTGGTGGTGCCGTACAGGTGCATCGCCTCGGCCACGATCTCGTCGTCCAAGTCGATCACGGTTCGGGACATTCTCACTCCTCTCCGTGGTGTCGATATCGGCCAATGGCGCAACGCTGATATCGCCCAGAGGTCACGGCCGCCGAGAGGAAGATGCGATCAGCGTCATTTCCGCGTCCGGCCCCTTTCAGGCCCGGTGCCTGCGGACAGCTCTGCGCGATGTACGCCCAGCGCCCGGCCCCCACCGCCAGGAACACCACCGACGGCGCCGGCCACCACCGCCCTCCCGCAGACCACCAGCGCGGAAGATCGCGAGACGAAACGGGTCGCGAGAGACGCGGCACCCGGACCCGCAGACCCACTCCGCGTGCCGCGGTTTGACAGCGAACCCCATCGGGGTAATCTCTTCGGCTCGATTGGCGTCGGCAGTGGCCCGTATGGCAGACTGTCCGGGTTGCTCGGTTGAGTGCCGATGCTGCGCGCCTCCCGCCGGGAGGACCGGAAGCGAGTCCCACAGTACTCGTCGTCCCAACTGCCCTCGGGCAGCGCTGGGGCGGACGTACGGGAATCTTCCGGGAAGTGTCAGCGGGGCCCCGGCCAGGCGCCCGGTGGGTGTTGTTCCCCCGGCTTGCGGTCCTCGGTGGTCCGTACCCCCTTCGCTGGGAAATCCTTCGGGAGATCTTCGTAGAGGGAGTGCGACACGCCCGACCGCGTGGGTCGGAGGAAGAGCGTGCGGACGCAGTCGTGGAAACGCGACAGCGGAACGCGATCGCACCGGGTCCCAGAGCGTTACGAGAGACAGGACTACGAAGTAGCCATGGCGGGACAGAAGATCCGCATCCGGCTCAAGGCCTACGACCACGAGGTCATCGACTCCTCGGCGAAGAAGATCGTCGAGACGGTGACCCGCACTGGTGCGTCGGTCGCGGGCCCGGTGCCGCTGCCCACTGAGAAGAACGTGTACTGCGTCATCAAGTCGCCGCACAAGTACAAGGACTCGCGCGAGCACTTCGAGATGCGCACGCACAAGCGCCTCATCGACATCCTCGACCCCACGCCGAAGACGGTTGACTCGCTCATGCGCCTCGACCTGCCGGCGGGCGTCGACATCGAGATCAAGCTCTGAGGTGACGCGCGAGATGGCTAAGAACATCAAGGGCATCCTGGGCGAGAAGCTCGGCATGACGCAGGTCTGGGACGAGAACAACCGGGTCGTCCCGGTGACCGTCGTCAAGGCCGGTCCGAATGTCGTCACCCAGGTGCGTACGAACGACACCGACGGCTACGAGTCGGTCCAGATCGCCTTCGGCGAGATCGACCCGCGCAAGGTGAACAAGCCCCTCAAGGGTCACTTCGCCAAGGCCGACGTCACCCCGCGCCGCCACCTGGTGGAGCTCCGCACCGCTGACGCCTCCGAGTACACGCTCGGCCAGGAGATCACCGCCGAGGTCTTCGAGGCCGGCGTGAAGGTCGACGTCACCGGTAAGAGCAAGGGCAAGGGCTTCGCCGGTGTCATGAAGCGCCACAACTTCCGTGGTGGCAAGGCCTCCCACGGTGCCCACCGCGTGCACCGCAAGCCCGGTTCCATCGGTGGCTGTGCCACTCCGGGCCGTGTCTTCAAGGGCATGCGCATGGCCGGTCGCATGGGCAACGAGCGTGTGACCACCCAGAACCTGACCATCCACGCCGTTGACGCGGAGAAGGGCCTGCTGCTCATCAAGGGCGCGGTTCCTGGTCCGAACGGCGGCCTCGTCCTGGTCCGTACCGCGGCCAAGGGGGCCTGAGGTAACCGATGAGCACCATTGACATCCTTTCGCCCGCTGGCGACAAGGCCGGGACCGTCGAGCTCCCCGCGGAGATCTTCGACGCCAAGGTCAGCGTTCCGCTGATCCACCAGGTCGTCGTCGCGCAGCTGGCCGCTGCCCGTCAGGGCACGCACAAGACCAAGACCCGCGGCGAAGTCCGTGGCGGTGGCAAGAAGCCTTACCGCCAGAAGGGCACCGGCCGCGCCCGTCAGGGTTCGACCCGCGCTCCGCAGTTCGCCGGCGGTGGCGTCGTCCACGGCCCCGTGCCGCGTGACTACTCGCAGCGGACCCCGAAGAAGATGAAGGCCGCCGCCCTGCGCGGTGCCCTCACCGACCGGGCCCGTCACTCCCGCATCCACGTCGTCTCCGGCGTGGTCGAGGGTGACGTCTCCACCAAGGCCGCCAAGACGCTGTTCGGCAAGATCTCGGAGCGCAAGAACCTGCTCCTGGTCGCCGACCGCGCCGACGAGGCCGCGTGGCTTTCCGCCCGCAACCTGCCCCAGGTGCACATCCTGGAGCCGGGCCAGCTGAACACGTACGACGTGCTCGTCTCCGACGACGTGGTCTTCACCCAGGCCGCCTTCGAGTCCTTCGTGTCTGGCCCCAAGGCCGCTGACAACGAGGGGAGCGAGGCCTGATGGCCGAGATCACCAGCAAGACCTTCACGGACCCGCGCGACGTTCTCGTCAAGCCGGTTGTCTCGGAGAAGAGCTACGCGCTGCTCGACGAGAACAAGTACACGTTCATCGTCGCGCCCACCGCCAACAAGACCCAGATCAAGCAGGCCGTCGAGGCGGTCTGGTCGGTCAAGGTCACCGGGGTGAACACGATCAACCGCCAGGGCAAGCGCAAGCGCACCAAGAGCGGTTTCGGCAAGCGCGCCAACACGAAGCGCGCCATCGTGACCCTCGCTGAGGGCGACCGTATCGACATCTTCGGCCAGGCCTCCTAACGGAGCGCCCTGGTCCGAATATCGGACGAGGACTGAGAAATGGGTATCCGCAAGTACAAGCCGACGACTCCGGGCCGTCGTGGCTCCAGCGTCGCCGACTTTGTCGAGATCACGCGGTCCACGCCGGAGAAGTCGCTGGTCCGCCCGCTGCACAGCAAGGGTGGCCGTAACAACCAGGGACGCATGACTGTCCGCCACCAGGGTGGCGGCCACAAGCGTGCGTACCGGGTGATCGACTTCCGCCGTCACGACAAGGACGGCGTCCCGGCCAAGGTCGCGCACATTGAGTACGACCCCAACCGCACCGCGCGCATCGCGCTCCTGCACTACGCGGACGGCGAGAAGCGCTACATCATCGCCCCGCGTGGCCTGAACCAGGGCGACCGGATTGAGAACGGCCCCGGTGCCGACATCAAGCCCGGCAACAACCTGGCGCTGCGCAACATCCCGGTCGGTACGACCATCCACGCCATCGAGCTGCGGCCCGGCGGCGGCGCGAAGTTCGCCCGTTCCGCGGGTGCCTCCGTGCAGCTGCTGGCGAAGGAGGGCACCATGGCCCACCTTCGTATGCCTTCCGGTGAGATCCGCCTGGTCGACGCGCGCTGCCGCGCCACCGTCGGCGAGGTCGGCAACGCCGAGCAGTCGAACATCAACTGGGGCAAGGCCGGCCGTATGCGCTGGAAGGGCATCCGCCCGACCGTGCGTGGTGTCGTGATGAACCCGGTCGACCACCCGCACGGTGGTGGCGAGGGCAAGACCTCCGGTGGTCGCCACCCGGTCTCGCCCTGGGGCAAGAAGGAAATGCGTACTCGTGATCGCAACAAGGCGAGCAACAAGTACATCGTCCGCCGCCGCAAGACGAACAAGAAGCGCTAGGAGCGGGTTTAGATGCCGCGCAGTCTCAAGAAGGGGCCCTTCGTCGACGACCACCTGATCAAGAAGGTGGACGTACAGAACGAGGCAGGCACCAAGAACGTCATCAAGACCTGGTCCCGTCGCTCGATGATCGTCCCGGCCATGCTGGGCCACACGATCGCGGTGCACAACGGCAAGACCCATGTCCCGGTGTTCGTCACCGAGTCCATGGTCGGCCACAAGCTCGGCGAGTTCTCGCCGACTCGCACCTTCCGCGGCCACGTCAAGGACGACCGGAAGTCGAAGCGCCGCTAATCGCGGGGTGGAAACGACTATGACTTACACCGAAGGGACAACCATGGAAGCCAGGGCCCAGGCGCGGTACATCCGCGTCACGCCCATGAAGGCCCGCCGCGTGGTGGACCTCATCCGTGGCATGGACGCCACGGAGGCTCAGGCGGTCCTGCGTTTCGCCCCGCAGGCCGCGAGCGTGCCGGTCGGCAAGGTGCTGGACAGCGCCATTGCCAACGCCGCGCACAACTACGACCACACGGACGCCTCTTCGCTGTTCATCAGCGAGGCGTACGTCGACGAGGGCCCGACCCTGAAGCGGTTCCGTCCGCGTGCCCAGGGCCGTGCCTACCGGATCCGCAAGCGGACCAGCCACATCACCGTGGTCGTCAGCAGCAAGGAAGGAACCCGGTAATGGGCCAGAAGGTAAACCCGCACGGGTTCCGGCTCGGCATCACCACGGACTTCAAGTCCCGGTGGTACGCCGACAAGCTGTACAAGGACTACGTCAAGGAAGACGTCGCCATCCGTCGGATGCTGACGCAGGGCATGGAGCGCGCCGGCATCTCGAAGGTGGAGATCGAGCGCACCCGTGACCGTGTCCGTGTGGACATCCACACGGCTCGTCCGGGCATCGTCATCGGCCGCCGCGGCGCGGAGGCCGACAAGATCCGTGGCCAGCTGGAGAAGCTGACCGGCAAGCAGGTCCAGCTGAACATCCTCGAGGTCAAGAACCCCGAGGTCGACGCTCAGCTGGTGGCCCAGGCCGTCGCCGAGCAGCTGTCCTCCCGCGTCTCCTTCCGTCGCGCCATGCGTAAGAGCATGCAGTCGGCGATGAAGGCGGGCGCCAAGGGCATCAAGATCCAGTGTGGTGGCCGTCTCGGCGGCGCCGAGATGTCCCGCTCGGAGTTCTACCGCGAGGGCCGTGTGCCGCTGCACACGCTCCGCGCGAACGTCGAGTACGGCTTCTTCGAGGCCAAGACCACCTTCGGCCGCATCGGCGTGAAGGTCTGGATCTACAAGGGCGACGTCAAGAACATCGCCGAGGTCCGCGCCGAGAACGCCGCTGCCCGCGCCGGCAACCGCCCGGCCCGTGGTGGCGCTGACCGCCCCGCCGGCCGTGGTGGCCGTGGTGGCGAGCGTGGCGGCCGCGGTCGCAAGCCGCAGCAGAGCGCTGCTGCCGAGGCCCCCAAGGCCGAGGCCGCTGCCCCTGCTCCGGCTGCTGAGAGCACCGGAACGGAGGCCTGACCGAAATGCTGATCCCCCGTAGGGTCAAGCACCGCAAGCAGCACCACCCGAAGCGCAGCGGTATGTCCAAGGGTGGCACGCAGGTTGCGTTCGGCGAGTACGGCATCCAGGCGCTGACCCCCGCGTACGTGACGAACCGTCAGATCGAGGCCGCTCGTATCGCGATGACCCGTCACATCAAGCGTGGCGGCAAGGTCTGGATCAACATCTACCCGGACCGTCCCCTGACGAAGAAGCCCGCCGAGACCCGCATGGGTTCCGGTAAGGGTTCCCCGGAGTGGTGGATCGCGAACGTCAAGCCCGGTCGGGTGATGTTCGAGCTGTCCTACCCGAACGAGAAGATTGCTCGTGAGGCGCTCACCCGCGCTGCTCACAAGCTTCCGATGAAGTGCCGGATCGTTCGGCGCGAGGCAGGTGAGTCGTGATGTCGGCCGGTACCAAGGCGTCCGAGCTGCGCGAGCTGGGCAACGAGGAGCTTGTCAACAAGCTTCGCGAGGCCAAGGAAGAGCTGTTCAACCTCCGCTTCCAGGCGGCGACCGGCCAGCTCGAGAACCACGGCCGGCTCAAGGCCGTCCGCAAGGACATCGCCCGGATCTACACCCTCATGCGTGAGCGTGAGCTCGGCATCGAGACGGTGGAGAACGCCTGATGAGCGAGAAGAACGTGACTGAGAAGACCGAAGAGCGCGGCTTCCGCAAGACCCGCGAGGGTCTGGTCGTCAGCGACAAGATGGACAAGACCGTCGTCGTCGCCGTCGAGGACCGTGTCAAGCACGCGCTGTACGGCAAGGTCATCCGCCGTACGAACAAGCTCAAGGCGCACGACGAGCAGAACGCTGCCGGCGTCGGCGACCGCGTCCTCATCATGGAGACGCGTCCGCTGTCGGCGACCAAGCGCTGGCGCATCGTCGAGATCCTCGAGAAGGCCAAGTAATTTTGCGGGGGGCTTCAGCCCCCCGCATGCCCCCCGCTGGGGGAACCCCATGGGGGCGAGTCCCCAGCACTAGTTCCGCCAGGCTCGGCGGGGTGTCCGCACGGGCACCCCGCCGGGAACCGGCAGACGATTCAGGAGATAGACGTGATCCAGCAGGAGTCGCGACTTCGCGTCGCCGACAACACTGGTGCCAAGGAGATCCTTTGCATCCGTGTTCTCGGTGGCTCGGGTCGCCGCTACGCGGGCATCGGTGACGTCATCGTCGCCACCGTCAAGGACGCGATCCCCGGTGGCAACGTGAAGAAGGGTGACGTCGTCAAGGCGGTCATCGTTCGCACCGTCAAGGAGCGCCGCCGCCAGGACGGCTCGTACATCCGCTTCGACGAGAACGCCGCTGTCATTCTCAAGAACGACGGCGACCCTCGCGGCACCCGTATCTTCGGCCCGGTCGGCCGTGAGCTGCGCGAGAAGAAGTTCATGAAGATCATCTCGCTCGCGCCGGAGGTGCTGTAAGCATGAAGATCAAGAAGGGCGACCTGGTCCAGGTCATCACCGGTAAGGACAAGGGCAAGCAGGGCAAGGTCATCGCGGCCTTCCCCCGCGAGGACCGTGTCCTGGTCGAGGGTGTCAACCGGGTCAAGAAGCACACGAAGGCCAACCAGCCGGGCCGTGCGTCGCAGGCCGGCGGCATCGTCACCACCGAGGCCCCCATCCACGTGAGCAACGTTCAGCTCGTCGTGGAGAAGGACGGCAAGAAGGTCGTGACCCGCGTCGGTTACCGCTTCGACGACGAGGGCAACAAGATCCGCGTTGCCAAGCGGACGGGTGAGGACATCTGATGGCTACCACCACCACTCCGCGTCTCAAGACGAAGTACCGCGAGGAGATCGCGGGCAAGCTGCGTGAGGAGTTCTCGTACGAGAACGTCATGCAGGTTCCCGGCCTCGTGAAGATCGTGGTCAACATGGGTGTGGGCGACGCCGCCCGCGACTCCAAGCTGATCGAGGGTGCCATCAAGGACCTCACCACGATCACCGGCCAGAAGCCGGCCGTCACCAAGGCCCGTAAGTCCATCGCGCAGTTCAAGCTGCGTGAGGGCCAGCCGATCGGTGCCCACGTCACGCTCCGTGGCGACCGCATGTGGGAGTTCCTGGACCGCACCCTGTCGCTCGCGCTCCCGCGCATCCGCGACTTCCGTGGTCTGTCCCCCAAGCAGTTCGACGGCCGTGGCAACTACACCTTCGGTCTCACGGAGCAGGTCATGTTCCACGAGATCGACCAGGACAAGATCGACCGTGTCCGGGGTATGGACATCACCGTGGTCACCACGGCGACCAACGACGCTGAGGGCCGCGCCCTTCTCCGTCACCTCGGCTTCCCGTTCAAGGAGGCGTAAGCGAGATGGCGAAGAAGGCTCTCATCGCGAAGGCTGCCCGCAAGCCCAAGTTCGGCGTGCGCGCGTACACCCGCTGCCAGCGCTGCGGTCGTCCGCACTCCGTCTACCGCAAGTTCGGCCTGTGCCGCGTGTGCCTTCGTGAGATGGCTCACCGTGGCGAGCTGCCGGGCGTGACCAAGAGCTCCTGGTAATTCCCGGTTTCACGGGAATTGCTGGAGTCTCTCGGTAAGCATCTGGTCGACGGGGGCCCTCTCCACATGCCGTAGGCTTGTGGGGTTGGGCGCCCGTCGCCCGTACGACTTACTACGCCGTAGGTCCCCGCGCCGCACCCGTCCCGCCCATGTGTGGGGAGAGGGATGGCGCATACAGGAAACCCCGGCGAGAGAGGCCGAAGGCCAATTCATGACCATGACTGATCCGATCGCAGACATGCTTACGCGTCTGCGGAACGCGAACTCGGCGTACCACGACTCCGTGACCATGCCGCACAGCAAGATCAAGTCGCACATCGCGGAGATCCTCCAGCAGGAGGGCTTCATCACGGGCTGGAAGGTCGAGGACGCCGAGGTCGGCAAGAACCTCGTTCTCGAGCTGAAGTTCGGCCCGAACCGTGAGCGCTCCATCGCGGGCATCAAGCGGATCTCCAAGCCCGGTCTCCGGGTGTACGCGAAGTCCACCAACCTGCCGAAGGTGCTCGGCGGCCTGGGCGTGGCCATCATCTCCACGTCCCACGGGCTCCTCACCGACAAGCAGGCCAGCAAGAAGGGTGTGGGCGGGGAAGTCCTCGCCTACGTCTGGTAGTCGGGAACGGAGGAGAAGAAACATGTCGCGTATCGGCAAGCTCCCCATCTCGGTTCCCGCCGGCGTGGATGTCACCATCGATGGCCGTACGGTCCAGGTGAAGGGCCCCAAGGGCACCCTGACCCACACCGTTGCCGCGCCGATCGAGATCGTTAAGGGTGAGGACGGCGTTCTGAACGTCACCCGCCCCAACGACGAGCGTCAGAACAAGGCCCTTCACGGCCTGTCCCGCACGCTGGTGGCCAACATGATCACCGGTGTGACCGCGGGGTACACCAAGGCGCTCGAGATCAGCGGTGTCGGTTACCGCGTTGCCGCGAAGGGCTCCAACCTGGAGTTCCAGCTCGGCTACAGCCACCCGATCCTGGTGGAGGCCCCCGAGGGGATCTCCTTCAAGGTCGAGTCGCCGACCAAGTTCTCGGTCGAGGGCATCGACAAGCAGAAGGTCGGCGAGGTCGCCGCCAACATCCGCAAGCTTCGCAAGCCCGACCCCTACAAGGCCAAGGGTGTGAAGTACGCGGGTGAGGTCATCCGCCGCAAGGTCGGAAAGGCTGGTAAGTAAGCCATGGCATACGGCGTGAAGATTGCCAAGGGCAAGGCCTACAAGGGCGCTGCTCTGAAGCGTCGCCACATCCGCATCCGCAAGAAGATCTCGGGTTCGGCGGAGCGTCCGCGTCTCGTCGTCACCCGGTCCAACCGCGGGATCACCGCTCAGGTCATCGACGACCTCAAGGGCCACACCGTGGCCTCGGCGTCGACCCTCGACGCGTCCATCCGCGGCGGCGAAGGCGACAAGTCGGCGAAGGCGAAGCAGGTCGGCCAGCTCGTGGCCGAGCGTGCCAAGGCCGCCGGCGTCGAGAGTGTCGTGTTCGACCGTGGCGGCAACAGGTACGCCGGGCGCATCGCCGCCCTTGCGGACGCCGCCCGCGAAGCCGGTCTGAAGTTCTGAGCCGGTTCCGTAGCTCAGCGGAAAACGAAGAGAGGTAATTCCAATGGCTGGACCCCAGCGCCGCGGAAGCGGTGCCGGTGGCGGCGAGCGGCGGGACCGGAAGGGCCGTGACGGCGGCGCAGCTGCCGCCGAGAAGACCGCTTACGTTGAGCGCGTTGTCGCGATCAACCGTGTCGCCAAGGTTGTGAAGGGTGGTCGTCGCTTCAGCTTCACCGCGCTGGTCGTGGTGGGCGACGGTGACGGCACCGTGGGTGTCGGTTACGGCAAGGCCAAGGAGGTGCCGGCCGCCATCGCCAAGGGTGTGGAGGAGGCCAAGAAGCACTTCTTCAAGGTCCCCCGTATCCAGGGCACCATCCCGCACCCGATCCAGGGTGAGAAGGCCGCGGGCGTCGTCCTGCTCAAGCCGGCTTCCCCCGGTACCGGTGTTATCGCCGGTGGCCCGGTGCGTGCCGTGCTCGAGTGCGCCGGCGTTCACGACATCCTGTCGAAGTCCCTGGGCTCCGACAACGCGATCAACATCGTGCACGCGACCGTGGCGGCCCTGAAGGGTCTGCAGCGTCCCGAGGAGATCGCGGCTCGCCGTGGTCTGCCGCTCGAGGACGTCGCTCCCGCCGCCCTGCTCCGTGCGCGTGCCGGGGCGGGTGCGTAATGGCTCGCCTCAAGATCACGCAGACGAAGTCGTACATCGGCAGCAAGCAGAACCACCGCGACACCCTGCGTTCGCTCGGGCTCAAGCGCCTGAACGACGTGGTCGTCAAGGAGGACCGCCCCGAGTTCCGCGGCATGGTGCACACCGTCCGCCACCTCGTGACGGTTGAGGAGGTCGACTGATCATGGCGGAGAACAACCCGCTCAAGATCCACAACCTCCGTCCCGCCCCGGGCGCCAAGACCGCCAAGACCCGTGTGGGTCGTGGTGAGGCGTCCAAGGGTAAGACGGCCGGTCGTGGTACCAAGGGTACGAAGGCCCGCTACCAGGTTCCGGAGCGCTTCGAGGGTGGGCAGATGCCCCTCCACATGCGTCTTCCGAAGCTGAAGGGCTTCAAGAACCCGTTCCGCACCGAGTACCAGGTCGTGAACCTGGACAAGCTGGCCGCGCTCTACCCGCAGGGTGGCGAGGTCACGGTGGCCGACCTGGTCGCCAAGGGTGCGGTGCGCAAGAACAGCCTCGTCAAGGTCCTGGGCCAGGGCGAGATCTCCGTGGCGCTGCAGGTTTCGGTTGACGCCGTCTCCGGCTCCGCCAAGGAGAAGATCGCCGCCGCCGGCGGCACCGTCACCGAGCTCGTCTGAGACGACTCGATGGCTTGAACATCAACCGGGGATGCCCACGCAAATGGGGCATCCCCGGTTGGTCGTTCCAAGGGGAGCATGTCCGCCGGTAAGGTGGCGTGCGTTGTTGCTGTACTTAACTGCTGTACTTATACCTATTCGTCGAACCTCAAGACCGTCACCTCTGACGCAGTAGCGCGGGGGTCGCAGGAGGCACCGTGCTCACCGCGTTCGCCCGGGCGTTCAAGACGCCCGACCTGCGCAAGAAGCTGCTCTTCACGCTCGGCATCATCGTGCTGTACCGGGTCGGGGCACACATCCCCGTTCCCGGCGTCAGCTACGAGAACGTGCAGATCTGTGTGGACCAGGCCTCGAAGGGCAACAACAGCCTCTTCGGTCTCGTCAACATGTTCAGCGGCGGTGCGCTGCTGCAGATCACGATCTTCGCGCTCGGCATCATGCCGTACATCACGGCGAGCATCATCCTGCAGCTGCTGACCGTGGTCATTCCGCGCCTGGAGGCCCTCAAGAAGGAGGGCCAGTCCGGCACGGCGAAGATCACGCAGTACACGCGTTACCTCACGGTCGCCCTGGCCGTGCTTCAGGGCACCGGTCTGGTGGCCACCGCCCGCAGCGGTGCGCTGTTCAGCGGCTGCCCGGTCGCCAGCGAGATCGTCCCCGACCAGTCGATCTTCGTGACGGCCACCATGGTGATCACCATGACCGCCGGTACGGCCGTGGTCATGTGGCTCGGCGAGCTGATCACGGACCGCGGTATCGGCAACGGCATGTCCATCCTGATGTTCATCTCCATCGCCGCCGGCTTCCCCGGCGCGCTGTGGGCCATCAAGGAGAGCGGCAAGCTCGCCAAGGGCTGGATCGAGTTCGGCACGGTCATCCTGATCGGCTTCGTGATGGTGGCGCTCGTCGTCTTCGTCGAGCAGGCCCAGCGCCGGATCCCCGTGCAGTACGCGAAGCGCATGATCGGCCGTAGGTCGTACGGCGGTACGTCCACGTACATCCCGCTGAAGGTGAACCAGGCGGGTGTGATTCCTGTCATCTTCGCGTCGTCGCTGCTCTACATCCCGGCCTTGATCGCCCAGTTCTCGAACTCCACCGCAGGGTGGAAAACCTGGATCGAATCGCACTTCGTCACTGGTGACCACCCGTACTACATCACCGTGTACTTCTTCCTGATCGTGTTCTTCGCCTTCTTCTATGTGGCGATCTCGTTCAACCCCGAGGAAGTCGCGGACAACATGAAGAAGTATGGTGGCTTCATCCCGGGTATCCGGGCTGGTCGACCTACCGCCGAGTATCTGAGCTACGTGCTCAACCGGATCACCTGGCCGGGCTCGCTGTACTTGGGTCTGATCGCTCTTGTGCCGACGATGGCGTTGGCGGGCTTCGGTGGTGCGAACCAGAACTTCCCGTTCGGTGGCACCAGCATCCTCATCATCGTGGGTGTCGGTCTCGAGACCGTGAAGCAGATCGAGAGCCAGCTCCAGCAGCGCAATTACGAAGGGTTCCTCCGCTGATGCGAATCGTCCTCGTCGGACCGCCCGGTGCCGGCAAGGGAACGCAGGCCGCGTACCTCGCCAAGAACCTGTCGATCCCGCACATCTCCACGGGCGACCTGTTCCGCGCCAACATCAGCCAGGGCACCGAGCTCGGCCTGCAGGCGAAGGCGTACATGGACGCCGGCAACCTGGTGCCGGACGAGGTCACCATCGGGATGGCCCGGGACCGCATGGCCCAGCCGGACGCCGAGAACGGCTTCCTGCTGGACGGCTTCCCGCGCAACGTCTCCCAGGCCGAGGCGCTCGACGCGGCCCTGGCGGCGGATGGTGTACGGCTCGACGCGGTGCTGGACCTGGAGGTCCCCGAGGACGAGGTCGTCAAGCGCATCGCCGGCCGCCGGATCTGCCGCAACGACAGCTCGCACGTCTTCCACGTGGCGTACAACGCGCCGAAGGCGGAGAGCGTCTGCGACGCCTGCGGTGGCGAGCTGTACCAGCGCGACGACGACTCCGAGGAGACCGTCCGCCGGCGGCTCGAGGTCTACCACACGCAGACCGAGCCGATCATCGACCACTACAAGGCCCAGGGCCTGCTGGTGACGATCTCCGCGCTCGGCAAGGTGGACGAGGTCACCGAGCGGGCCATGGAGGCTCTGCAGGGCGAGCGGGCGGCCTGAGCTCCCGCGCCGCTCTCGCGGAGCGCTCGCCGAGGCGCTTGCGCGCCGCGGGACCAACTCAATCGATGGCTGACGTGCGATACGGCCGCGGTGTCCGGGAGGGCACCGCGGCCGTATCGTTGATGTGCCGACTACACGATCATGAAAGGCGCGAGCCGCAATGGTGCAGATCAAGACCCCCGAGCAGATCGCGAAGATGCGCGAGGCGGGACTGGTCGTCGCCGCCATCCACGCGGCAACCCGTGAGGCCGCCGTCCCCGGCGCCACCACCCGGGACCTGGACGAGGTCTCCCGCAGGGTGATCGCCGAACACGGCGCCAAGTCGAACTTCCTCGGGTACGGCGGTTTCCCCGCCACCATCTGCACCTCGGTCAACGAGGTCGTGGTCCACGGCATCCCGGACGACAAGACCGTCCTCAAGGACGGCGACATCATCTCCATCGACGCCGGCGCGATCGTCGACGGCTGGCACGGGGACGCGGCGTACACGGTGTTCGTGGGCGACGGTCACGCCCCGGAGCTGATCGAGCTCTCCCGGGTGACCGAGGAGTCCATGTGGGCCGGTATCGCCGCCATGAAGAACGGCAACCGCCTCGTCGACATCTCGCGGGCCATCGAGACGTACATCCGCCGCCAGCCGAAGCCGGGCGGCGGCAAGTACGGAATCATCGAGGAGTACGGCGGCCACGGCATCGGCACCGAGATGCACATGGACCCGCACCTGCTGAACTACGTCACGCGCAAGCGCGGCAAGGGCCCGAAGCTGGTCCCCGGCTTCTGCCTGGCCATCGAGCCGATGGTGTCCCTCGGCACCCCCCACACCGAGGTCCTCGCCGACGAGTGGACCGTCATCACGACGGACGGCACGTGGTCGTCCCACTGGGAGCACTCGGTCGCGCTGACGGAGGAGGGTCCGCTGGTGCTGACTGCTCCCGACGGGGGCCGGGCGAAGCTCGCGGAGCTCGGCGTCACGGCCGCCCCCGACCCCCTGGCGTAACGATCACGGACGTGGGGCAAACTTTCCGGATTCGTCTTTTCCACAGGCCTGACGTAGACTGATGCGTCGGCTCTCGTGTACCCGTGTGTCCGCATGCGGAGGCGAGAGTCGATCAAGGTAGCCGATTCGAAAGGCGAAGCGTGGCCAAGAAGCAAGGTGCCATCGAAATCGAGGGCACCGTGATCGAGTCCCTGCCGAACGCCATGTTCAAGGTAGAGCTCCAGAACGGTCACAAGGTCCTCGCGCACATCTCCGGCAAGATGCGGATGCACTACATCCGTATCCTCCCGGACGACCGGGTCGTCGTGGAGCTGTCTCCGTACGACCTGACGCGTGGCCGGATCGTCTACCGGTACAAGTAGATCTTGTCCCCCTCCGCTTCGGCGGGGCGGTGGCACTGACCCGGAGAACCTCACATCCCATGAAGGTCAAGCCGAGCGTCAAGAAGATCTGCGACAAGTGCAAGGTGATCCGCCGTCACGGCCGGGTCATGGTCATCTGCGACAACCTGCGCCACAAGCAGCGCCAGGGCTGACGCACGCCGACCGACCTGCAATTTCGCAGTTCTTCGCGCGACGCAAGTAATACGTACATACGCAGAGCCCGCCCAGCCCGCAAGGGTCGGCGGCACCTCCGGCGGGGGCCGGGGACCCGGTCCGTACCTCATACGGCGGCCGGGAGCGGCTTTGTGGAAGACCCCCGAACACACAGGAGCCATTGAATGGCACGCGTTTCCGGTGTCGACATCCCGCGCGAAAAGCGTGTGGAGATCGCACTCACCTACGTCTTCGGTATCGGGCGCACCCGGTCCAAGGAGATCCTCGCCTCCACCGGCGTGAACCCGAACACCCGCGTTCGTGACCTGGCCGAAGAGGACCTCGTCAAGATCCGCGAGTACGTGGACGCCAACCTCCGCACCGAGGGTGACCTCCGCCGCGAGATCCAGGGCGACATCCGCCGCAAGATCGAGATCCAGTGCTACCAGGGCATCCGCCACCGTCGCGGCCTGCCGGTCCACGGTCAGCGCACCAGCACGAACGCTCGTACCCGCAAGGGCCCGCGTCGCGCCATCGCCGGTAAGAAGAAGCCGGGCAAGAAGTAGTCCACAGCGGACGCTGCGGGTTTTCGGGGGACGACCCCCGAGTTCCCGCACAGCCAGCGGTCTTCGCTGTAGGACCGACCACCTCCCTCTCCCCAGCTGGAGTTAAGACATGCCCCCCAAGGGACGTCAGGGCGCTGCCAAGAAGGTGCGCCGCAAGGAAAAGAAGAACGTCGCTCACGGCCACGCGCACATCAAGAGCACGTTCAACAACACCATCGTTTCGATCACCGACCCCACGGGCAACGTGATCTCCTGGGCCTCCGCCGGCCACGTCGGCTTCAAGGGCTCGCGCAAGTCCACCCCGTTCGCCGCGCAGATGGCTGCCGAGTCGGCCGCGCGTCGGGCGCAGGAGCACGGCATGCGCAAGGTCGACGTCTTCGTCAAGGGTCCGGGCTCCGGCCGTGAGACCGCGATCCGTTCCCTCCAGGCCACCGGCCTCGAGGTGGGCTCGATCCAGGACGTGACGCCGACGCCGCACAACGGCTGCCGTCCGCCCAAGCGCCGTCGCGTCTGACGCTTCGCGCCTTTGAACGTCCGGGCGGTACGGCTCCTTCGGGCCGTGCCGCCCGTACCCTTGTAGTACCTGTCGGGCGTCAAATAGTGGGCGTCCACGACTGAAGGAAAAACACCATGCTGATCGCTCAGCGTCCTTCGCTGACCGAAGAGGTCGTCGACGAGTACCGCTCGCGGTTCGTCATCGAGCCGCTGGAGCCGGGCTTCGGCTACACCCTCGGCAACTCCCTCCGCCGTACGCTCCTCTCCTCGATCCCGGGCGCCGCTGTCACGTCCATCCGGATCGACGGTGTCCTGCACGAGTTCACCACCGTGCCGGGCGTCAAGGAGGACGTCACCGACCTCATCCTGAACATCAAGCAGCTGGTCGTCTCCTCGGAGCACGACGAGCCGGTCGTGATGTACCTGCGCAAGCAGGGCCCGGGTCTGGTCACCGCCGCCGACATCGCGCCCCCGGCCGGTGTCGAGGTCCACAACCCCGACCTGGTCCTCGCCACGCTCAACGGCAAGGGCAAGCTGGAGATGGAGCTGACCGTCGAGCGCGGTCGCGGCTACGTCTCCGCCGTGCAGAACAAGCAGGTGGGCCAGGAGATCGGCCGTATTCCGGTCGACTCCATCTACTCGCCGGTGCTCAAGGTCACGTACAAGGTCGAGGCGACCCGTGTCGAGCAGCGCACCGACTTCGACAAGCTGATCGTCGACGTCGAGACCAAGCAGGCCATGCGTCCGCGTGACGCCATGGCGTCGGCCGGTAAGACCCTGGTCGAGCTGTTCGGTCTGGCGCGCGAGCTCAACATCGACGCCGAGGGCATCGACATGGGCCCGTCGCCGACGGACGCGGCCCTGGCCGCCGACCTGGCGCTGCCGATCGAGGAGCTGGAGCTCACGGTCCGCTCGTACAACTGCCTCAAGCGCGAGGGCATCCACTCCGTGGGTGAGCTCGTGGCTCGTTCCGAGGCCGACCTGCTCGACATCCGCAACTTCGGTGCGAAGTCGATCGACGAGGTCAAGGCGAAGCTGGCCGGCATGGGCCTGGCCCTCAAGGACAGCCCGCCCGGATTCGACCCGACGGCCGCGGCCGACGCCTTCGGCGCCGACGACGACGCGGACGCGGGCTTCGTCGAGACCGAGCAGTACTAAGAGATTGTCGGGGGGCTCACGCCCCCCGAACCCCCTGATGAAACACGCGGGGGTGAACGACGTCCCCGGCACCGCCGGGGGGTGCGCGAGGGGCGAAGCCCCTCGTACAGGCTGACACCGGTACCTGACACGGCCGGTGCAGATCACAAGGAGAAACACCATGCCGAAGCCCGCCAAGGGTGCCCGTCTGGGCGGCAGCGCCGCGCACGAGAAGCTGCTTCTCGCGAACCTCGCGAAGTCGCTGTTCGAGCACGGCCGCATCACCACGACCGAGGCCAAGGCCCGCCGCCTGCGTCCGGTCGCCGAGCGTCTGATCACGAAGGCGAAGAAGGGCGACATCCACAACCGTCGCCTGGTGCTGCAGACGATCACGGACAAGGGCGTCGTCCACACGCTCTTCACCGAGATCGCTCCGCGCTACGCCGAGCGTCCGGGTGGCTACACCCGGATCACCAAGATCGGCAACCGTCGTGGCGACAACGCCCCGATGGCCGTGATCGAGCTCGTCGAGGGCGAGATCGCGAAGAAGGCGACCGTCGCCGAGGCCGAGGCCGCCACCAAGCGTGCGGTCAAGGAGTCCGACGAGGCCAAGGCCGCTGAGGCCGAGGTCGTCGAGGACGCCAAGCCGGCCGACGAGGCCAAGGACGCCTGAGCGTTCTGACGGCTGATGGAAGGGCCCGTTCCCCTCACGGGGGACGGGCCCGTTCCGTAGGTAGAAGAGGATGGACGCGTGAGCGACGACGTGAAGCCCGGCTTCGTACGGGTGCGGCTGGACCTGTCGTACGACGGGAAGGACTTCTCCGGCTGGGCCAAGCAGGCCCGCGGGCAGCGGACCGTACAGGGCGAGATCGAGGACGCCATCCGCACGGTGACGCGGTCCTCCGAGACGTACGAGCTGACCGTCGCCGGGCGTACGGACGCGGGTGTGCACGCGCGGGGGCAGGTCGCGCACGTCGATCTGCCGCAGGGTGTGTGGGACGAGCACCGGGAGAAGCTGCTGCGGCGGCTCGCCGGGCGGCTCGCGCACGACGTGCGGGTGTGGAAGGCCGAGGAGGCCCCGCCCGGCTTCAACGCGCGTTTCTCCGCGATCTGGCGGCGCTACGCCTACCGGGTCACCGACCACCCCGGCGGTGTCGACCCCCTGCTGCGCGGCCACGTGCTGTGGCACGACTGGCCGCTGGACATCGACGCGATGAACGCCGCCGCCCGCGATCTGCTCGGGGAGCATGACTTCGCGGCGTACTGCAAGAAGCGCGAGGGCGCGACCACGATCCGCACGCTCCAGGAGCTGCGCTGGGAGCGCGGCGCGGACGGGATCCTCACCGCGACCGTGAAGGCCGACGCCTTCTGCCACAACATGGTGCGTTCGCTGGTGGGCGCGATGCTCTTCGTCGGCGACGGGCACCGTCAGGCGGACTGGCCGGGCAAGGTGCTGGCGGCCGGAGTGCGGGACTCCGCCGTGCATGTCGTACGGCCGCACGGGCTGACCCTGGAGGAGGTCGGGTACCCGGCCGACGACCTGCTGGCCGCGCGCAACCTGGAGGCCCGGAACAAGCGGTCGCTGCCGGGCCGAGGGTGCTGCTGACTCCCAGCTCTTAGTATTTTCGGGTTAACCGCGGATCTTGCTCGGTCAGCCGCCGCCGCAGGTCCCGGCTCCCGACTTAGGTTTCCCAGCACGCCGCCTCGTTCCGGTGCGAGGCGGACGGTCGGGAGATCTGACAATGAGTTCAATCGAGGCCGCCCGTACGACGCTCCTGCCGATGGAGGTCGAGGCCAGGGCCGAGGCCGCGGGCACGGCCGGACCACCCGGTCTGCTGCCGGTGCCGCCGTCGGACGAGGAGAGGTATTCCTACGCCAGGCGCCACCTCTGGGTGCTGACGGTCAGTTCGCTGATCAGCGTCACCTGCCTGGTGGTGAGTCAGTTCAGGCTCGCCGCCTCCACACCCCTGCTGTGGATCTTCGCGCCACTGCTGATGTTCAGCGTGGTCTATTACATGATCTCGCTCCGGGTGAACTCGTTCACCAGTGACTTCGACGTCGAAGGCCATCGGCGGCTCGTGCGCGAATGGCGGCCCGAGACGTATCCGTCGGTTGACGTCTTCCTGCCGGTGTGCGGCGAGCCCATCGAGGTGCTGCGCAACACCTGGACACACGTACGAGCGCTCGCGGACCGCTACCCCGGCGTCTGTGAGCCGTTCGTCCTCGATGACTCGGACTGCCCCGAACTGCGTGCCATGGCCGAGGACTTCGGCTTCCGCTACGGCTGCCGGCCGAACCGCGGCTGGTTCAAGAAGGCCGGCAACCTCCACTACGGCTTCGGCCGCACCGAGGGTACGTACGTCCTCATCCTCGACGCCGACTTCGCGCCGCGCGCCGATCTGCTGGAGGAGCTGCTCCCGTACCTGGAGGCGGACGAGCGGACCGCCATCGTCCAGTCCCCGCAGTTCTTCCGCGTGCTGAATGCCCAGAACTGGATCGAGCGCGGCGCCGGAGCCGTACAGGAGCTGTTCTACCGGGCCGTCCAGGTCTCCCGGCAACGCAACGGCGGCGCCATCTGCGTCGGCAGCTGCGCCGTCTACCGGCGCGCCGCGCTGGAGGAGAACGGCGGCACCACACTGATCGGGCACTCGGAGGACGTGCACACCGGTTTCGATCTGCGGCGCCTCGGCTGGGACCTGCGCTATGTACCGGTCGCTCTGTCGACGGGGGTGTGCCCGGACAGCGCCGGTGCCTTCTTCCACCAGCAGTACCGCTGGTGCGCGGGCTCCATGAGCCTGCTGAGCAGCAAGAAGTTCTGGCAGGCCAGACTCAGGTTGGCCAGCAGGCTCTGCTACATCTCCGGCTTCCTCTACTACATCCACACGGCCGTGTTCACCTTCGCCGCGCCCATCATCCCGATCGCGCTGCTGCTGGCGTTCCCCGACCAGCCCAGGGTCCAGTACTTCTGGCTGGTGTTGCCCAGCATCATCTACACGACGGTCGTCTTCCCGATGTGGCACCGGGTTCCGTACTGCCTGGAGGCATGGGCCGTCCGCATGATGTACGGCTGGGCGCACATGTTCGCCATCTGGGACATCCTGCGCAAGCAGGAGATGGGCTGGCAGGCCACGGGATCCTCCGGTACCAAACGGAACCGGACGAGACGGTTCTGGATCGGCCTGTGGGTGTGGGGCGGCGGCACCGCTGTGCTGTGGGTCGGCGCGGCGTTCTGGCGGATGTTCACGCTGAACCCGGTCGACTTCGTGCTGCTCCTGTCCTCCGGGCTCTTCTACGCGCTGATCGTCGCGCGGGCCCTGGTGCAGCCCCGGGCGTACGGGGCGGAGGCCGCCCGATGACGGCCACAGAGACTCCCGTTCAGGCCGCCCGCCCCCTTCCCCCGGTGCCGGAGGCGGCCTGGAGCGCGGCGGGTTCCCCGCGGCGCACCTGGGCCTTCCGGGCCGTCCTGCTCTGTGTGCTGGGCCTCCAGGCGGCCCTGTCGCTCCGGCTGGAGCGGACCGCCTCCCCGGACGAGGCCCTCTGGCTGAGTGCCGGACACGCGCAGGTGGACGGCGCCGCCGTGGGCGCGGCGGCCCTGGCCGCGCTCGCCGACGACGCGTTCGGGCTGACCGGTGCCCGCCTGCTGAGCCTGTGCTTCATGCTCGGCGCCACGAGCCTGCTGTACGCGCTGACCCGGCGGCTGTTCAGCGAGCGGGTGGCGATCGGCGCCGCCGCGCTGTTCGCCGTCACCCAGTCCGCGATCGTGCTCGGCGGCCTCGCCACCCACGACCCGGTGGCGGTCTTCCTGCTCGCCCTCGCGGCCTGGGCCGTCGTCCGCACCGACCGGGCACCCCTGGCCGCGGTGCTGTTCGCAGCCCCGGCCGCGGTCTTGGCGGTCGGTGTCGAGCACGCGTCCGCGCTGTACCTGCCCACGCTGGTCCTGCTCGCCGCGATGGTGTCCTGGCGGCACCACGGGCGCCTGAGCGTCCTGCGGGCCGTGCTGCTCACGGTGGCGCTGGCCGGGCCGCTGGCCGCCGGGCTGTACGGCGCCGGCTTCGCGCCCCAGCCGCCGGTGGAGTCGGCCTGGGAGCCGGCCTGGTGGAGCGCTCCGGTCGTCGCGACCGCGTGCGGCGGGGCCCTCGCGTACGCGCTGCGCGCCCGGATGAACGAATGGCCGCCTGCCCTGCGCTTCGGCGATCCCGGCCGTACCTGGCGGGTGCTGCTCGGCGTACTGCTGTGCGGTACGGCCCTGATCGCCCCGGTCTGCCAGCTCCAGCCGGGAGCCGGGCTGCTGTTCGCCGCGCCCATGGCCGGTATCGGGCTGACCAGGCTCACCGGCGCGCACTTCCGCCATCCGCAGATGGCCTGCCTCCTGTGGGTGGTCCTGCTCTGCCTGGGGATGGTCCGCTCGGCCGAGCGGTTCTCCTCCTGGCCCGACGCGAGCGGCCGCGACGAGGTGGTCAGGGAGCAGGCCCCGAAGAGCAACGCCGCGTTCCGGTCGCCGGGCGCTGTGCCGAACGGCTCCGGCGACGGCCGGGGCGCCTACCGGATCTGGGTGAATCGATGAACTCCAAGGCCGTGTCGCGGGACGCGGGCGACGTCATGCGCGGACCGCTCCCGTACTTCCTGCTGCCCATGGCCGCCGCGCTGGCCGCCATCCTGCCCGGCATCGGGCGGCGCCAGCTGTGGGGCGACGAGCACGCCACCTGGTGGGCGTCCTCGCTCTCGTTCCCGGACCTGGGGCGTCTGACCGAGCACGTCGACGCGGTGTTCACCCCGTTCTACGCCCTGATGCACGGCTGGAGCGCGGTCGCCGGCACCTCACCGGCCGCCCTGCGGCTTCCCGGAGGGCTGGCCATGGCGGTGTCGGCGGGTCTGGTGGGGCTGATCGGGCGGCGGTTGTTCACCCCGCGCACGGGCCTGGTGGCGGGGCTGCTCTTCGCCCTGGTCCCGATGGTCACGCGGTACGGACAGGAGGCGCGCCCGTACGCCTTCGCGATGCTCTTCGCCCTGCTCGCCACGCTGTTGCTGCTGCGCGCGCTGGAGCGGCCGACCTTCAAGGGCTGGACGCTCTACGCCGTGGCGATCTCCCTGACCGGCTTCAGCCATCTGGTCGCGCTGTGCGTGCTGGCGGTTCATGTCCTGCCCGTGCTGCGGGCCAGACGCGACGGCGACACCGTCGCGCACTGGGCGTTCGGCTGCGCCGCCCTGATGGGCACGTCCACGGTCGTCCCGATGATGGTCAGGGGGTTCGGGCAGTCCGGCCAGATCGCCTGGATCCAGGCGACGACGGACGACCTGGCCCGGTACCCGCTGGAGCTGTTCGGGTCCTGGTTCGTGGGGGCGGTGGTGATGGGCCTCGCGGTGGTGGGCCTGTTCACCGCCGGTCGCACGGCGCCCCTGCTCGCCGTCTGGGCCGTACTGCCGCCGGTGCTGACCTTCGTCACCACCGACGCGCTCCACCTGTTCCTGCCCCGGTACCTGCTGTTCACCGTCCCGGCCTGGGTGCTCCTCGCGGCGGCCGGTGCGGTCAGGTGCGCGGACGCGCTGACCGGCGCCGGGCGCCGGGGCGTGTGGTGGCGGGCCCGCGGCGCGCTCCTGGTGACCGGAGCGGCGGCCGGGTACGTCCTGCTGGTGCTGCCCGCCGTCGAGGCGGCCAGTCAGGACCTCCCGCACGAGCCCGACTACGCGGGCGTGGCACGGGTCGTGACCGCGGGACAGCGCCCCGGCGACGGAATCGTCTACCAGGGCGCCACCAGGGATCTGCGGCTCGCCCTCAACTACGAACTACGCGAGGGCGCCCGGCCCAGGGACGTGCTGGTGTGGCAGACGCCCCAGCGCAGGGGCTGGTACTCGGCGGCCGAGTGCTACCGGCCCGAGGACTGTCTGGGCGTCAGCGGCCGCCTGTGGCTGGTGACGAGCAAGGAGGGCGGCACGCCCGGCACCGCGAGGACGGGCACGGCGGCGGTGCTGGGCGAACGGTTCACGGTGGTCCGCACCGAGCGGCTGCGCGAGGTGACCGTCCAACTGCTGAGCCGCCGGGCTCACTGATTCTCGGCCGCCGCCGACGCCTGCATCTCGCCGCGCGCGATGATCTGACGGAACGTGAATTCCGCCAGGTCGTCGCCCGGCTGGAACGCCTTGGTGTCGCCCTTGGTGACGGACTTTCCGTTGAGGTACCCCGTCGCGGTGAAGTAGGCGTACCGGCCGTAGGAGTTGCCGACGAAGCGGCACACCGGTCCGCCCTTGCAGAAGCCCGCGACGCCGGAGCCGGAGAGCGGGGCGACGTTCTTGACCGACCGGCCGACGGCCGCCTGCGCCTTGGCCTCCGTCGGGAAGACCGCGACACCGACGGTGACGGCCACGCCGTCCTTGGTGTACGTGGCCCGGATGACCTGGTCGCAGCCGTTCGCGGTGAGGGCCGCGCCGAGCGCGCCCTGGGTGGCGGAGGCGCAGTTCGTGGTGCGGGCGGTGGGGCCCTTGCTGTAGCTACGGCCCGCCATCGTCACCTGCTTGCCCGGGAAGAGGGTGTCGGCGCTGAGCGGCGCCTTGTCCTTCTTCTCGTCGGAGATGAACTCCTTCGGGTTCGGCGGGGGCGGCGGCGCCACCGAGGAGAACGAGGGCTCGGGCTGGGTGGTCTCGTTCGGCAGCTCGGGGGCGGTGGGCAGCTCACTGGCGTTCTTGCCCGCCGACCGGCCGTTGTCCTTGTTCATGGTGACCACGGCCGTCGCCACGATCGCGGCGACCACGGCCGTCGCGAGCGCGCCGCCGCCGATCATCACCCACCGCTTGCGGCGGGTGCGCGCGGCGGAGGCGTCGGCGAGCGCGGCCCAGTCAGGCGTGTGCGACTGCTGTGCGTGTTGGTGCGGCTCCTGCGGCCACTGGGGTCCCCCAAAGCTCATGCCGCGCATCCTAATGGGGTTGGGGGAATGCGCGTCCGGCGGTGACAATGCCCGGCATGGGACATCTTGAGGCCGCGCATCTGGAGTACCACCTGCCCGACGGGCGGGTGCTGCTGGGCGACGTCTCCTTCCGGGTGGGGGAGGGGGCCGTGGTGGCCCTCGTCGGAGCGAACGGCGCGGGCAAGACCACGCTGCTGCGGCTGCTCTCCGGGGAGCTCCAGCCGCACGGCGGCAGCGTGTCCGTGAGCGGCGGCCTCGGGGTGATGCACCAGTTCGTCGGCTCGGTACGGGACGACCGTACGGTGCGTGACCTGCTCGTTTCCGTCGCCCAGCCGCGGATACGAGAGGCCGCGCGGACGGTCGACGAGGCCGAGCACCTGATCATGACCGTCGATGACGAGGCCGCGCAGATGCGGTACGCGCAGGCGCTGAGCGACTGGGCGGAGGTGCAGGGGTACGAGGCCGAGACGGTCTGGGACATCTGCACCATGGCCGCGCTCGGGGTCTCGTACGAGAAGGCGCAGTGGCGGCTCGTACGGACGCTGTCGGGCGGCGAACAGAAGCGGCTGGTGCTGGAGGCGCTCCTGCGCGGCCCGGACGAGGTGCTGCTCCTGGACGAGCCGGACAACTATCTGGACGTCCCGGGCAAGCGGTGGCTGGAGGAGCGGCTGCGGGAGACCCGTAAGACGGTGCTGTTCGTCTCCCACGACCGGGAGCTGCTGGCGACGGCCGCGCAGAAGATCGTGGCGGTGGAGCCGGGCCCTGCCGGGAGCGACGTGTGGGTGCACGGCGGGGGCTTCGGCACCTTCCACGAGGCGCGGCGGGAGCGGTTCGCGCGGTTCGAGGAGCTGAAGCGGCGCTGGGAGGAGAAGCACGCCCAGCTGAAGAAGCTCGTGATCAATCTGCGGCAGGCGGCGGCCGTGAGCCACGAGATGGCCTCGCGGTACGCGGCCGCGCAGACCAGGCTGCGGAAGTTCGAGGAGGCCGGCCCGCCGCCGGAGCCGCCGCGCGAGCAGGACATCCGGATGCGGCTGCACGGGGGACGTACCGGCGTGCGGGCCGTGACCTGCGAGGAGCTGGAGCTGAGCGGGCTGATGAAGCCGTTCTCGCTGGAGATCTTCTACGGCGAGCGGGTGGCGGTGCTGGGGTCGAACGGCTCGGGCAAGTCCCACTTCCTGCGGCTGCTGGCGGGCGACGAGTCGGTGGCGCACACGGGCTCGTGGAAGCTGGGGGCGCGTGTCGTGCCCGGCCATTTCGCCCAGACGCACGCCCATCCGGAACTGGCCGGGCGCACCCTGGTCGACGTCCTGTGGACGGAGCACGCCAAGGACCGCGGCGGCGCGATGAGCGCCCTGCGCCGCTACGAACTGGAGCGCCAGGGCGACCAGCCCTTCGACCGGCTGTCGGGTGGCCAGCAGGCCCGCTTCCAGATCCTGCTGCTGGAGCTGTCCGGCACGACGGCCCTGCTGCTGGACGAGCCGACGGACAACCTGGACCTGGAGTCGGCGGAGGCCCTCCAGGAGGGCCTGGAGGCGTACGAGGGGACGGTGCTGGCCGTCACCCACGACCGCTGGTTCGCGAAGTCCTTCGACCGCTACCTGGTCTTCGGTTCGGACGGGGTCGTACGGGAGACGAGCGAGCCGGTGTGGGACGAGCGGAGGGTGGAGCGGGCGCGGTGAGTGGGGGCTGGTGCCCCCGACGGCGGACGGAGTCCGGCGCAGCCGGCCGAAGCCGGGGAGGCCCCTTGGGGCCGAGTCGTGCGAGGACGGCATGGGGGAGGGGTCGAGCGAGCCGGTGTGGGACGAGCGACGGGTCGAGCGGGTGCGCTGACCTGGTGTCTCGCGGCGTTTTGACCCGTCGAGGGTGGCGCGGGTACTGTTGCGGTTTGTTATGCGTATTGGCTTCGTCGTTCTCACGCGAAGGGCCCTTACGCAAGTTCCCTGGAGCAGTTACCAGTGGCTCGCATACGGGCAGTGTTCCCGGCAGTGCAGGCCCCAGCTGCATGATCGCTTCAGGTGTGTCTGGACTCCATCCACTGAAGAAGCGAAGGCTACGAAGTGCGTACGTACAGCCCCAAGCCCGGCGATGTCACTCGCCAGTGGCACATCATCGACGCGCAGGACGTCGTCCTGGGCCGTCTGGCGACGACGGCTGCGAACCTCCTCCGGGGTAAGCACAAGCCCGTCTACGCCCCCCACATGGACATGGGCGACTTCGTCATCATCATCAACGCCGACAAGGTCCACCTGTCCGGCAACAAGCGCGAGCAGAAGATGGCGTACCGCCACTCCGGCTTCCCGGGTGGTCTGCGCTCCGTCCGTTACGACGAGCTGCTCGACAAGAACCCCGAGAAGGCCGTCGAAAAGGCCATCAAGGGCATGATCCCCAAGAACTCCCTGGGCCGTCAGATGCTCTCGAAGCTGAAGGTCTACGCGGGCGAGAACCACCCGCACGCTGCCCAGCAGCCGGTCCCGTTCGAGATCACCCAGGTCGCGCAGTAAGTCCGGCCACCCCCTAAGACGATAGAGATTCTGAGGAGCATCGTGGCCGACGAGACCACCACCGAAGTCCCCCTCGAGGGCGAAGAGACCTACGCCGAGGTCACCACCTTCGAGTCCGACGTCCCCGTCGAGGGCGAGTACACCAGCGAGTCGCTGGCCTCGCGCTTCGGCGAGCCGCAGCCGGCCGCCGGCCTGGGCCGTCGCAAGAACGCCATCGCCCGCGTCCGGATCGTTCCGGGCACCGGCAAGTGGAAGATCAACGGTCGCACCCTTGAGGACTACTTCCCCAACAAGGTGCACCAGCAGGAAGTCAACGAGCCCTTCAAGGTGCTCGAGCTCGACAACCGCTACGACGTCATCGCCCGCATCTCGGGTGGCGGCGTCTCCGGTCAGGCCGGCGCCCTGCGCCTCGGTGTGGCCCGCGCGCTGAACGAGGCGGACGTGGACAACAACCGCGGCCCGCTGAAGAAGGCCGGCTTCCTGAGCCGCGACGACCGTGCGGTCGAGCGCAAGAAGGCCGGTCTGAAGAAGGCCCGCAAGGCCCCGCAGTACAGCAAGCGCTAATCGCCTGCTGGCCTGTACGGCATACGTTCGCCCCGGCGGCACTCCGTGCTGCCGGGGCGTTCCGTTTTACCGGACGTTTTATCGGACCCGGGGGAACCCCGGGGTGACACCGCCCGATCCCCCGGGCGTATAACGGCAGGAAGGCCCTCACGGGGCCCCCGTCATCGGAGCATTTTCGGAGGACACCAGTGGGACGACTCTTCGGCACGGATGGTGTGCGCGGCGTCGCCAACGCGGATCTGACGGCGGAGCTCGCGCTCGGCCTGTCGGTCGCGGCGGCGCACGTGCTCGCCGAAGCGGGGACCTTTGAGGGGCATCGGCCGACCGCCGTGGTCGGACGGGATCCGCGTGCGTCGGGAGAGTTCCTGGAGGCCGCCGTCGTGGCGGGTCTCGCGAGCGCGGGCGTGGACGTCCTGCGCGTCGGTGTGCTGCCCACGCCGGCGGTGGCGTACCTCACCGGGGTGCTGGGCGCCGACCTCGGCGTGATGCTCTCCGCGAGCCACAACGCCATGCCCGACAACGGCATCAAGTTCTTCGCGCGCGGCGGCCACAAGCTGGCCGACGAGCTGGAGGACCGTATCGAGGCGGTCTACGAGGAGCACCGCACCGGTGCCCCGTGGGACCGGCCGACGGGTGCGGGCGTCGGCCGCGTGCGCGACTACGACGAGGGCTTCGACAAGTACGTCGCCCACCTCATCGCGGTCCTGCCGAACCGGCTCGACGGCCTGAAGGTCGTCCTCGACGAGGCGCACGGCGCCGCGGCCCGGGTCTCGCCGGAGGCGTTCGCGCGGGCGGGCGCGGAGGTCGTGACGATCGGCGCGGAGCCGGACGGGCTCAACATCAACGACGGGTGCGGGTCCACGCACCTGGACCTGCTGAAGGCCGCGGTCGTGGAGCACGGCGCGGACTTCGGCATCGCGCACGACGGCGACGCCGACCGCTGCCTCGCCGTGGACGGGGCGGGCAACGAGGTCGACGGCGACCAGATCCTGGCCGTGCTGGCCCTCGCGATGCGAGAGGCGGGCACGCTGCGCGGGGACACCGTCGTCGCGACCGTCATGTCCAACCTGGGCTTCAAGCTGGCGATGGAGCGCGAGGGCGTCCAGCTCGTGCAGACCGCCGTCGGCGACCGGTACGTCCTGGAGTCGATGAAGGAGCACGGGTACGCGCTCGGCGGCGAGCAGTCCGGCCACGTCATCGTCCTCGACCACGCGACGACGGGCGACGGAACGCTGACCGGCCTGATGCTGGCGGCGCGGGTCGTGGCCACGGGCCGTTCGCTGGCGGAGCTGGCGGCGGTCATGGACCGCCTCCCGCAGGTCCTGATCAACGTCCCGGACGTCGACAAGTCGCGCGTCGGCACGTCGGCGGAGCTGGGCGCGGCGGTCACGGACGCGGAGCGCGAGCTCGGCTCGACCGGGCGGGTGCTGCTGCGTCCCTCGGGGACCGAGCCGCTCGTGCGCGTGATGGTCGAGGCCGCGGACATCGACCAGGCACGCTCCGTGGCGGGGCGGCTGGCGGACGCGGTGAAATCGGCCCTCGGCTGACGTCTGTGACGTGACCCGAGGCCGTCGGGCCCCTTGCGGGGCATCCGCAGGGGGCCCGACGGCCTCGTAGGCGCGGGGAGCCCGGGTCGGCCGTTCGGGCCAGTGGCGTGTGTGGCGCGAGGGCGGCCGGCGGTGAGGGCCCGTACGGTCGGGTCGTATGACGGACGTACCCAAGGAGCGTGCCGCCGGTCCCGGTCGGCGCGCCGCGCTTGCCGGGCTCGTGGGCGGAGCCGGGGCCGTGCTGACCGCGGGATGCACCCCGTCGGGTGCGTCGCCCGCGAACGCGCCCACACCCAGCGGCACGGCGACGGCCTCCGCCCCCGCGGGCGGCGCGGCGCCCGGGGCGATGACGCTCTTCAAGGACCCGGCGTTCAACTTCAACGGGCTCCTCGCCCTCGGCGGGGCCGGCCACGGGGCCGGCGAAGTGGGCGAGGTGCTCACCGCCGTGAACGCCATCAACAAGGCCGGCCTCTCCTCGCAGACGTACGTCGAGACCTTCAGGAAGCTCGGCGACCAGCTGATGAAGGTGCCCGAGGGCAGCAGCCCCGACGGCCAGACCGCGCGCTTCCGTGCGCTGCGGGCCGCGCAGTACTACGGCCAGGCGCTCTTCTTCGTCCTCGGATCGAACGCCCCGGGAAACGAGGAGCGGCTCTACAAGGCCGGACGCGACGCCTGGGACACGTTCTGCGACCTGTGCGATCCGGTGCCGGTGAAGGCGAACGTCCCGTACGGGAAGACCCCGCTGCCGGTGTGGTTCTTCCGGCCGGACGCGTCCGACGAGCGCCGTCCCACCGTGATCCTCACCAACGGCAGCGACGGGCAGAACGTCGACATGTGGACCTACGGCGTCCCCGCCGCTCTGGACCGCGGCTGGAACGCGCTCGTGTACGACGGGCCCGGCCAGGGCCAGCTGCTCTTCGTGGACCAGGTGGTCTTCACGCCGCGCTGGGAGACCGTGGTCGGGCCGCTCGTCGACTGGCTGTCCGCCCGCCCGGACGTGGACACCCGCAGGATCGCCCTGACCGGGCTGAGCATGGCGGGCGACCTGGCCCCCCGGGCCGCGGCCTTCGAGAACAGGATCAAGGCCCTCGTGGCCATGCCCGGCTGTCTCACGCCGTGGCTGGGCTTCCCTCCGGTGATCCGGGAGATCCTCACCCCGAGCAAGGAGGAGACCAACACCATCTGGAACAAGGAAGTCGTCCCCGAGCTGCCCCCGGCCGATGCCGCGACGATGAAGAAGCGCTTCGAGCCCTTCTCGGTGCCGGCGATGCTCGCCGCCCGCGAGGGCAGGATGTTCACCGACTTCTACACGCCCGCGAAACTCATCCAGTCACTGGACATCACGGACGTCGTCAGCCGCATCAAGTGCCCCACCCTGGTCCTGGACTACGAGGACGAGCAGTTCTATCCCGGCCAGGCGCGCCAGATGTTCGACAAGCTGACCTCGCCCAAGGACTACGTGAAGCTCACCGCGGCCACCGGAGCGCAGCTGCACTGCTCCCCGATGGCCCCGCAACAGCACTGCGAGGTCGTCTTCGACTGGCTGGACGACACGCTGTCATGACCCGCCTGACGCGCGCGTCGCACGCCGCCTCTGCCTCGTCCACAGCCACTTCTGCGCATAGAGGGTCAGGGTGCCGGCGAGGATGATGCCCAGCAGGTTGAGCAGCAGCTGCTCGCTGGAGCCCCACGCCTGCCGGTACTCGGTGTAGCTGAGGGCCACGGCCGCGTTCGCCGCGGCCGGGACCGTCGTCACCGAGATCGCCACGCCCACCAGCGCGCCCGACTTGGCCGAGGTCAGCGAGAGCGTGCCGGCCACGCCCGCGAGCACCGCGACGACGAAGGAGAAGGCGTCGGGGCGGTAGATGAAGTTCGTGTCGGGGCGGGGCGCGTCGAGCATCGCGACGTCGAAGAGGCCGATGCCGTTCATGAAGAGGCTGAAGAGGACCGTCACCGCCATCGCCACCGCGAACCCCACGATGAGGGCCGCGAGGGAGCGCCAGGCGAGCCTCGGCATGCGCTGCACCACCGCCGTACAGAAACCGGCGAGCGGCCCGAACTCCGGGCCGACGGCCATCGCGCCCACGATCAGGATCGCGTTGTCGAGCACCACACCGCACGCGGCGATCATCGTCGCCAGCGCCAGGAACGCGATGTACGTGACGGAGAGCGTCGACTCCTCGTGGGTCGCGTCCGTCAGCTGCTCCCACAGCACCGCGTCCGCGCCCTCGCCCGGCGCCTCGTCCTCCGCCTTGTCGGCGCGCTTGGACAGCGACAGGTCGATGTTCTCGACGGCGATCGAGCCGTCCTTGTCCAGTCCGAGCTCCCGGAGGCGGCCGATCAGCTCGTCGCCGGCCTCGCGCGCCACGTCGCAGAGCACCAGGTCGCCCACCGGGTTGCGCGCGGCGCCCGTCAGTACGGCGAGATGGGTCGTACCGACCGTCTTCTCGACGGTACGGACGACCTCGTCGGTGCGGTCCGGCGGGACGATCAACCGCAGGTGCAGCACGCGGCGGCTCCTCAGAGTTCGCGGAGTTGAGAGTTCGCGGAGTTGAGAGTTCGCGGAGTTCAGAGTTTGCGGAGGGAGAGGCGCTGGACCTTGTGGTCCGGGCCCTTGCGCAGCACCAGCGTGGCACGTCCGCGGGTCGGCGCTACGTTCTCCAGCAGATTGACGCCGTTGATCGTGCGCCACATCGTGCGGGCATAGTCGAGTGCCTCCTCCTCGGACACCTGCGTGTACTTCCGGAAGTACGAGGAGGGGTCCTGGAACGCCGTCTCGCGCAGCTTGCGGAACCGGTTGAGGTACCAGCGCTCGATGTCCTCGGGGCGCGCGTCGACGTACACGGAGAAGTCGAAGTAGTCGGCGAGACCGACCCGCGTCCTGCCGTCCTTGCCGGGCAGGGCGGGCTGGAGGACGTTGAGGCCCTCGACGATGAGGATGTCGGGGCGGCGGACGGTGAGCCGCTCGCCGGGCACGATGTCGTAGATCAGGTGCGAGTAGACGGGGGCGGTGACCTCGTCCTTGCCCGCCTTGATGTCGGCGACGAAACGGGTCAGGGCGCGGCGGTCGTACGACTCGGGGAAACCTTTCCGCGACATCAGGCCGCGGTCCGTGAGCTCCTTCATCGGGTAGAGGAACCCGTCGGTGGTCACGAGTTCGACGCGCGGGTGCTCGGGCCAGCGGGCGAGCAGGGCCTGGAGGAGCCGGGCGACGGTGGACTTGCCGACGGCGACGGAGCCCGCGACGCCTATCACGAAGGGCGTACCGCGCTGGGTGCCATGGCCGTTGCCGGCGTCGCCGAGGAAGGTGTTGAGGGCACCGCGGAGATTGGCGGTGGCACCGACGTACAGATTGAGCAGCCGGGACAGCGGCAGGTAGATGTCCCGTACCTCGTCGAGGTCGATGACGTCACCCAGTCCGCGCAACCGCTCGACCTCGGCGGCGGTGAGGGGCAGCGGGGTCTTGTCGCGCAGCGCGCTCCACTCGTCGCGCGTGAGGTCGACATAGGGGGACGTCTCTGTCCGGTCGGGCCTGCGGCTTCGTGGCGGCGAAGTGATCACATGCTCATTGTCGGGGCAGGGCGGGGGGAACGCGGCGTGGTATCGCTCACGCCCGTAGGCTGCGGCCATGTGCGGAATCGTAGGTTACGTCGGCGGACAGTCGGCGCTCGATGTGGTCATCGCGGGCCTCAAACGGCTCGAATACAGGGGTTACGACTCTGCCGGAGTCGCCGTCCTCGCCGATGGCGGGCTGGCCGCGGCCAAGAAGGCGGGCAAGCTCCTCAACCTGGAGAAAGAGCTGGTCGACAGGCCGCTGCCGACCGGTTCGACGGGCATCGGGCACACCCGGTGGGCCACCCACGGCGCTCCGACGGACGCGAACGCGCATCCGCATCTGGACAACGCGGGCCGGGTCGCCGTCGTCCACAACGGGATCATCGAGAACTTCGCGGCACTGCGCGCCGAACTGACCGACCGCGGTCACACGCTGGAGTCCGAGACGGACACCGAGGTCGTCTCCCATCTGCTCGCCGAGTCGTTCTCGTCCTGCGGCGAGCTGGCGGAGGCGATACGGCTGGTGTGCCGTCGGCTGGAGGGCGCGTTCACCCTGGTGGCGGTGCACGCCGACGATCCGGAACTGGTGGTGGGCGCGCGGCGCAATTCGCCGCTGGTGGTGGGAGTCGGCGACGGCGAGGCCTTCCTGGCGTCCGACGTGGCCGCGTTCATCGCCCACACGCGCGACGCGATCGAACTGGGGCAGGACCAGGTCGTCGAGCTGCGCCGCGACGGCGTCACGGTGACGGACTTCGACGGCGCGCCCGCCGAGGTCCGCTCGTACCACGTGGACTGGGACGCGTCGGCCGCCGAGAAGGGCGGCTACGACTACTTCATGCTCAAGGAGATCGCCGAGCAGCCGAAGGCGGTCGCCGACACGCTGCTCGGCCGGATCGACGCGGCCGGGTCGCTGACGCTCGATGAACTGCGCATCCCGGACGCGGTGCTGAGGGAAGCGCAGAAGGTCGTGATCGTGGCGTGCGGGACGGCGTTCCACGCCGGGCTGATCGCCAAGTACGCCATCGAGCACTGGACGCGCATCCCGTGCGAGGTGGAGCTGGCGAGCGAGTTCCGCTACCGGGACCCGATCCTGGACCACCGGACGCTGGTGATCGCGATCTCGCAGTCCGGCGAGACCATGGACACCCTGATGGCGCTGCGGCACGCCCGCGAGCAGGGGGCGAGGGTACTGGCCATCTGCAACACCAACGGGTCGACGATCCCCCGGGAGTCGGACGCGGTGCTGTACACGCACGCGGGCCCGGAGGTCGCCGTCGCGTCGACCAAGGCGTTCCTGACCCAGCTGGTGGCCTGCTACCTGGTGGCGCTGTACCTCGGGCAGGTGCGCGGCACCAAGTGGGGCGACGAGATCCAGGCCGTCATCAGGGACCTCGCGCAGATCGCCGGCGAGGTGGAGCGGGTCCTGGAGACGATGGAGCCGGTACGGGAGCTGGCCCGGTCGCTGGCGGGCAAGAACACCGTGCTGTTCCTCGGGCGGCACGTGGGCTACCCGGTCGCCCTGGAGGGCGCGCTGAAGCTCAAGGAGCTCGCGTACATGCACGCCGAGGGCTTCGCGGCGGGTGAGCTCAAGCACGGGCCGATCGCGCTGATCGAGGAGGACCTGCCGGTGGTGGTGGTCGTGCCGTCGGCGCGGAGCCGGTCCGTCCTGCACGACAAGATCGTGTCGAACATCCAGGAGATCCGGGCACGCGGTGCGCGGACGATCGTGATCGCGGAGGAGGGCGACGAGGCGGTCGCGCCGTACGCGGACCATCTGATCCGCATCCCGGCGACGCCCGCGCTGCTCCAGCCGCTGGTCGCGACGGTGCCGCTGCAGGTGTTCGCGTGCGAGCTCGCCACGGCGCGCGGCAACGAGGTCGACCAGCCGCGCAACCTCGCGAAGTCGGTCACCGTCGAATGATCATCGGGGTGGGCATCGACGTCGCCGAGATCGACCGCTTCGGGGAGTCGCTGCGGCGCACACCGGCCCTGGCGGACCGGCTGTTTCTCGCGAGCGAGCTGTTCCTGCGCAGCGGGGAGCGCAGAGGGGTCGCCTCGCTGGCGGCCCGCTTCGCCGCGAAGGAGGCCGTGGCGAAGGCGCTGGGCGCCCCGGCGGGCCTGCACTGGACGGACTGCGAGGTCTACGTCGAGCCCTCGGGCCAACCGCGCCTGCGGGTGACCGGCACGGTGGCGGCACGCGCGACGGAGCTCGGGGTCCGCTCCTGGCACGTCTCCCTGAGCCACGACGCGGGAATCGCCTCGGCGGTGGTGATCGCGGAGGGGTGACCGAGGGGGTTTGTGCCCACCCGTTCCGCTGGGGCGGAACGGGTGGGCACAAACCACCCACCGGGCCGCAGTCGGGTACGTACCCCTGGTGGCTCCGAGCCGGGCCAGGCGCGCCGGATCGGGGTGCCCCGGCCCGGGTGGGCAGGCAGACTGCGGGCATGCGGATTGCCTACAGCGTGGAGACCGTACGGGCCGCCGAGGCCGAGCTGATGGCGCGGCTGCCCGACGGCGCCCTCATGCAACGCGCCGCCGCCGGGCTCGCCGCCGCCTGCGCGGGGCTGCTCGGGCGGGTGTACGGGGCCCGGGTCGTGCTGCTCGTGGGCAGCGGGGACAACGGCGGCGACGCGCTGTACGCGGGGGCGCGGCTGGCCCGCAGGGGCGCCGGGGTCGCCGCCGTCCTGCTCACCCCGGGGCGGGCGCACGAGGGCGGCCTCGCCGCGCTGCGCAAAGCCGGCGGCCGGGTCGCCGAGGACCCGTACGAGGTGCTGGCCGCGGCCGACCTGGTGCTGGACGGCATCACCGGGATCGGCGGCCACGGCGGGCTGCGCCCCGAGGCCGTGCCCGTCGCCCGCGCGGCACACGGCTCGAACGCGGTGGTCGTCGCCGTGGACCTGCCGAGCGGGATCGAGGCCGACACCGGGGAGGTGGCCGGGGAGGCGATGCGGGCCGATGCGACGGTCACGTTCGGCGCGTACAAGCCGGGCCTGCTGATCGACCCCGCCAAGGAGTACGCGGGCGCGCTCCGCCTCGTCGGCATCGGGCTGGAGCCGTACCTCCCGTCCGTGCCCGACCTGGAGGCCCTGCAACACGCGGACGTGGCCCACCTGCTGCCCGTGCCCGCCGCGGAGAGCGACAAGTACCGACGCGGTGTGGTCGGCGTCATCGCCGGCTCCACCCGCTACCCGGGCGCCGCCGTGCTCGCCGTGGCGGGCGCGCTGCGCGGCGGCGCCGGCGCCGTGCGGTACGTCGGCCCCGGCGCGGACGCCGTGATCGCCGCCTTCCCGGAGGCCCTGGTGCACGGCTGGCCGCCGTCGAAGGCGGGCCGGGTGCAGGCCTGGGTCGTCGGCCCGGGTCTCGGCGACAGCCCCGGCGTGGGCGAGGTGCTGGACTCCGACGTTCCGGTGCTGGTCGACGCGGACGGGTTGCGCGGCCTCGACCCGGACCAGGTCCGGGCCCGCACCGCGCCGACCCTGCTCACCCCGCACGCGGGCGAGGCGGCCGCGCTGCTCGGCGTGGCCCGCGAGGAGGTGGAGGGCGCGCGGCTGACCTCCGTACGGACGCTGGCCGCGAAGTACGGCGCGACCGTGCTGCTCAAGGGCTCCACGACCCTCGTGGCCGATCCGGACCCGCGCCGCGCGGTCCGGGTGAACCCGACGGGCACGTCGTGGCTCGCCACCGCCGGCAGCGGCGACGTCCTGTCCGGGCTGGCGGGCTCCCTGCTCGCGGCGGGCCTGGCACCGTTCGACGCCGCGTCGGTGGCCGCGTACCTGCACGGACTCGCCGCCCGGCTGACCTCCCGCGACGCCCCGGTGTCGGCCCAGGACGTGGCCGCGGCGATCCCCCGGGCGTGGCGCGACACGACGACGCCCTGATCGACGACCGGACCCCGCCGCACCCGCCCTGCCCCGGCACGACGGCCTGCCGGGCTCACGTACCCCGGAACCGCACCGCACCCCGCCGCGTCGTCGTCGGTGGCCTGGGGGCAGGCGGGTGACCAGGGGCGCTCGTGGTCCTCGCCACACGAACTATGTCGTAGGGCTCTGAGAGACTGACCGCGATGACTCTGAACGCACACTTCCGGGCACGCGCCGAGATCGACCTCGCCGCGCTGCGCTCCAACGTCCGCGCACTGCGCGCGCGGGCGCCTGGTTCCGCGGTGATGGCCGTGGTGAAGTCGGACGCGTACGGGCACGGGATGGTGCCCTGTGCCCGCGCCGCGCTCGACGCGGGTGCGACCTGGCTCGGCACCGCGACCCCGGAGGAGGCCCTCGCGCTGCGCGCGGCCGGCGTCGGCGGCCGGGTGATGTGCTGGCTGTGGACGCCCGGCGGACCCTGGCGCGAGGGCATCGAGGCCGGCCTGGACATGTCGGTCAGCGGCCTGTGGGCGCTGCGCGAGGTGACCGCCGCGGCGAAGGAGGCGGGCCGCCCCGCCCGTATCCAGCTCAAGGCCGACACCGGCCTCGGCCGCAACGGCTGCCAGCCCGCCGACTGGGCCGGACTGGTCGCCGAGGCCCGCGCCGCCGAGGAGGCGGGCACGGTGAAGGTGACCGGCCTCTGGTCGCACTTCGCGTGCGCGGACGAGCCCGGCCACCCGTCCATCGCGCTCCAGCTGGCCGCCTTCAAGGACCTGGTGGCGTACGCCGAGAAGGAGGGCATCGAGCCCGAGGTCCGGCACATAGCCAACTCCCCGGCCACCCTCACCCTCCCCGAGACCCATTTCGATCTCGTACGGCCGGGCATCGCCGTGTACGGGGTCTCACCGAGCCCGGAGCTCGGCACACCCGCTTCCTTCGGGCTGCGTCCGGTGATGACGCTCAAGGCGTCCGTGGCACTGGTCAAGCAGGTCCCGGCGGGCCACGGCGTGAGCTACGGACACCACTACGTCACGCCGGACGAGACGACCCTCGGCCTGGTCCCGGTCGGTTACGCGGACGGCATTCCGCGGCACGCCTCCGGCCGTGGCCCGGTGCTGGTCGGCGGCGCGTGGCGGCGGGTGGCGGGCCGGGTCGCCATGGACCAGTTCGTGGTCGACCTCGGCCCCGACGGCGGCGCGGTCGCGGAGGGTTCGGAGGCGGTGCTGTTCGGCGCCGGAGACCGGGGCGAGCCGACCGCACAGGACTGGGCCGAGGCGGCGGACACGATCGCGTACGAGATCGTGACCCGGATCGGGACGCGCGTCCCCCGCGTCCACCTCAATGATCTGCATGACCTCCATGACGGCGATGAGCGACCGGACGACGACGACCCGGACGACCACTAGGAGAGCGGCACGGTGAGCGAGAGCAGCGCGGGGGACGTGGCGGCGGCGGTGTCGAACGCCGCCACGGGCGGCTGGCGCAGGGCGGGCTTCGCCGGCGCGGCCATAGGGGTGATCGCCGCCGGTGCGGCGGCGGGCGTGGCGATAGAGCGGCTCACCGTGGGCCGCGGCATGCGGCAGAAGGCCCGGCTCGCGCTGGACGCCTCCGGTCCCTACGGCTCGCTGCGCGGCACACCGGGCCGGGCCGTCGCCGACGACGGGACGGCCCTCTACTACGAGACCGACGAGGTCGACCCGGAGACGGGCGGCGCCGCGCCGCGCAGGCGCCGGCTGTTCGGCCGCAAGTCACCCGCGCCGGTCACCGTGGTCTTCAGCCACGGCTACTGCCTCAGCCAGGACTCCTGGCACTTCCAGCGGGCCGCGCTGCGCGGTCTCGTCCGTACCGTCCACTGGGACCAGCGCAGCCACGGCCGCTCGGGCCGCGGCGCCGCCCAGTCCGGCCCTGACGGGGTGCCGGTCTCCATCGACCGGCTCGGCCGCGACCTCAAGGCGGTCATCGACGCGGCCGCGCCCGAGGGCCCGCTCGTGCTGGTGGGCCATTCGATGGGCGGCATGACGGTGATGGCGCTGGCCGCCGCGTATCCGGAGCTGATCCGTGAGCGGGTCGTCGGCGTGGCCTTCGTCGGTACGTCGGCGGGCGGGCTCGGCGAGGTGAACTACGGCCTGCCGGTGGCGGGGGTGAACGTGGTGCGCCGCGTGCTGCCGGGGGTGCTGAAGGCGCTCGGCTCGCAGGCCGAGCTGGTCGAGCGGGGCCGCAGGGCGACGGCCGATCTGTTCGCGGGCCTGATCAAGCGCTATTCGTTCAGCTCGAAGGACGTGGACCCGGCGGTGGCCCGGTTCGCCGAGCGGATGATCGAGGGCACCCCGATCGACGTGGTCGCGGAGTTCTACCCGGCGTTCGCCGAGCACGACAAGGCCGCCGCGCTGGAGGTCTTCCTGGAGGTCCCGGTGCTGGCCCTGGCCGGTGACCGGGACCTGGTGACGCCCAGCTCGCACAGTGAGGCGATCGCGGATCTGCTCCCCGACGCGGAGCTGGTCATCGTGCCGGACGCCGGGCATCTGGTGATGCTGGAGCACCCCGAAACGGTCACAGACCGGCTGGCCGATCTGCTGGCGCGTGTCGGGGTGCTCCTACCGTGCGGCTAACGTTGGCACGTGTGACTCCGTCCACCGCTGACGCGGCGGACTTCCAACCCATCCGGGTTGCGGTCCAGCCCGAACCGGCCTCCGAAAAGGCGAGAAAAAGCTAGCACGGCGCTTGGCGCCGGCGCAGCGAATGGGAAACCCATGGAAGCAACTCACAGCCCGGCCGCCGAGGCCGCCCTCACCCTCACGTCCCCGGACCAGATGCAGGAGCTGGGCCGCAGAATCGCGAAGCTGCTGCGCCCCGGCGATCTGGTGATGCTCACCGGCGAGCTCGGCGCCGGGAAGACGACGCTGACGCGCGGGCTCGGCGAGGGCCTGGGCGTGCGCGGGGCCGTCACCTCCCCGACGTTCGTCATCGCCCGGGTGCACCCCTCGCTGGTGGGCGGCCCGGCCCTGGTGCACGTGGACGCGTACCGGCTGGGCGGCGGGCTCGACGAGATGGAGGACCTGGACCTCGACGTCTCGCTGCCGGAGTCGGTGGTGGTCGTGGAGTGGGGCGACGGCAAGGTCGAGGACCTGTCCGACGACCGGCTGCATGTGGTGATCCACCGGGTCGTCGGCAACACGGACGACGAGCAGCGGCAGGTCACGCTGCGCGGTGTCGGCGCCCGCTGGGCGACCGCCGAGCTCGCCGGACTCATGGCCTGACCGACGGTCCGTGCCTGTGCCCGTGCCTGTGAGCGGGATCGGTTCCGTGCCGGTCCGTGCCTGTGCCTGTGAGCGGGATCGGTTCCGTGCCGGTCCGTGTCCGTGCCTGTGAGCGGGATCGGTTCCGTGCCGGTCCGTGTCCGTGCCTGTGAGCGGGATCGGTTCCGTGCCGGTCCGTGCCTGCGCCTGTGCCGCTGCCCGTGAGCGGATCGGTTCCGGGCCTGTCCGGAGCCGAACCGGTGTCGGTTCCGCGTCGGTTCAGGGGCGGTTTCGAGTCGGTTCAGGGCCGATCAGGGCTCGTTCCGGCATTGTTCCGACAAGCCGTCGGCAAAATGTTGCGCGCGCCGCTTCCGGCGTGGTCACATGGATAGCACGACCTGGTTAGGTCTACCTAACCACGCCTGCCCCCGGAGCCCAGGAGGCATCCATGTCGGCGTCCCAGCGTGAAGAGCAGCCCCAGTCGAGGCCGCGCCCGCGGCACCGGGCCCCGTCGCCGTCGGCGTTCTCGATGCGGGATCTGCTGGCGTCGTGCGCGGCGGCCAGCGAGGTCTCCACCCCGCCGCGCGAGCGCGATCCGGGCACGGGGGAGTGTGAGGAGAAGCGGCGCGACGCCGCGTAGCCCGTACGAGGGACGTCACATCCCCGAGCGGATGCCCGTACGGGGACCCCTTACGGAACCCTTTACGGCACGACGATGATCTTCGAGCCGACCGTCGCGAACGTCCACATCGCGTTGCCGTCCGCGCGCTTCATCCGCACGCCGCCCGTCCTGCCGTCCGGATCCGGGCTCGACATCGAACCGTCCACCGCGGCGCTGAACCCGATGGTCACGTTGTCGACGTTCGCGAACCGTACGACGTGTTCGATCCGCACCCCGTCCGACCCCTGGATGCTGCCGCTGCGCGAGGTCACGTCGTACCGGCCGGGCGGCGGGCTGATCGGGCTCGGCATGACCAGGAAGGTCCGCGTCGACCGCCCGTGCGCGTCCACCAGCCAGACCCGCCGCTCACTCAGCGAGTAGACGACCCGCATCCCCCCGCCGGAGTTCGCCGGCACGGTCAGCGGGTGCTCGCGCGGGTGCTTCTCGGCGGCGGGCAGGGTCGCGGGCGAGGTCGCGGCGGCCGGGTTCCTGAGGCCCGCGGGGACGTTCGCCGAGGCCTGGTAGGCGAGGAACCCGATCACGGCGATGGCCGTGGCGGCGAGCGCGGCCACGGGTCCCGAGCTGCTCCGTGCCACCTTTGCACCCCTTTCGCACGCGCGAACCTGGGCCGACGGTAGCAGCAGGAGACGGGCGGGACGGGGCGCCGTGCCCCCCGCGCCGGGGCCGTAGGCTGTTTGCGTGCTCTTGCTCGCCGTTGATACCGCCACTCCCGCCGTCACCGTCGCCCTTCACGACGGCACCTCCGTCGTCGCCGAGGCCACCTCGACCGACGCCCGCCGGCACGGGGAGCTGCTGCTGCCCGCCGTCGACCGCGTCCTCGCCGAGGCCGGGCTGAAACTCGACGCCGTCACGGACCTCGTCGTCGGCATCGGCCCCGGCCCGTACACAGGTCTGCGGGTCGGTCTCGTGACCGCGGCGACGTTCGGCTCGGCGCTCGGCGTCCCGGTCCACGGCCTGTGCACGCTCGACGGCCTCGCCTACGCGTCGGGTCTCGACGGGCCGTTCGTGGTGGCGACGGACGCGCGCCGCAAGGAGGTCTACTGGGCGCGCTACGACGACAGCCGTACGCGCGTGGGCGAGCCGGCCGTCGACCGCCCCGCCGAGATCGCCGAGCAGGTCGCCGGTCTCCCGGCGGTCGGTGCCGGAGCGCTGCTCTACCCCGAGGTCTTCCCCGACGCCCGCGGCCCCGAGCACCAGTCGGCCGCCGCGCTCGCCGCGCTCGCCGCCGAGAAACTGGCCGCCGGCGAGGAACTGCCCGCGCCCAGGCCGCTGTATCTGCGCCGCCCGGACGCCCAGGTCCCGAAGAACTACAAGGTGGTCACACCGAAGTGAGTACTGCCGTGCTGCGCGAGATGCGGTGGTGGGACATCGAGCCGGTGCTGGAGCTGGAGCACGAGCTGTTCCCGGAGGACGCCTGGTCGCCCGGGATGTTCTGGTCCGAGCTGGCGCACGCCCGGGGCCCGCGCGCCACCCGCCGCTACGTGGTCGCGGTGACCCCCGCCGAGAGCGGCGCCGCCGCGGGGCGCGGCGGCGGCCGGATCGTCGGGTACGCGGGTCTCGCGGCGGCCGGCGGACTCGGCGACGTACAGACCATCGCCGTCGCGCGCGAGCACTGGGGCACCGGACTCGGCGCCCGGCTGCTGACCGATCTGCTCCAGCACGCCACCCGCTTCGAATGCGAGGAGGTGCTTCTGGAGGTGCGCGTCGACAACACCCGCGCCCAGAAGCTGTACGAGCGTTTCGGCTTCGAACCCATCGGCTTCCGGCGCGGTTACTACCAGCCCGGCAACATCGACGCCCTCGTCATGCGACTGCACGTTCACGACGACGTACACGTACAAGGATCTGAGAACCATGGCTGACGAACCCCTCGTGCTCGGCATCGAGACGTCCTGCGACGAGACGGGCGTCGGCATCGTCCGCGGTACGACCCTGCTCGCCGACGCGATCGCCTCCAGCGTCGACGAGCACGCGCGCTTCGGCGGGGTCGTGCCGGAGGTCGCCTCGCGCGCCCACCTGGAGGCGATGGTCCCCACCATCGAGCGCGCCCTGAAGGACGCCGGGGTGAGCGCCCGCGACCTCGACGGCGTCGCGGTGACGGCCGGCCCGGGGCTCGCCGGCGCGCTGCTGGTGGGGGTCTCGGCGGCGAAGGCGTACGCGTACGCGCTGGGCAAGCCGCTGTACGGGGTGAACCACCTGGCCTCGCACATCTGCGTCGACCAGCTGGAGCACGGCCCGCTGCCCGAGCCGACGATGGCGCTGCTGGTCTCCGGCGGCCACTCCTCGCTGCTGCTCGCGCCCGACATCACCAACGACGTGCGGCCGATGGGCGCGACGATCGACGACGCGGCGGGCGAGGCCTTCGACAAGATCGCGCGCGTGCTGAACCTGGGCTTCCCCGGCGGCCCGGTGATCGACCGGCTGGCGAAGGAGGGCGACCCCTCGGCGATCGCGTTCCCGCGCGGGCTGAGCGGTTCGCGCGACCCGGCGTACGACTTCTCCTTCTCCGGGCTGAAGACGGCTGTGGCCCGCTGGATCGAGGCCAAGCGCAACGCGGGCGAGGAGGTGCCCGTACGGGACGTCGCGGCGTCCTTCCAGGAGGCCGTGGTGGACGTGCTGACCCGTAAGGCCGTACGGGCCTGCAAGGACGAGGGCGTCGACCACCTGATGATCGGCGGCGGCGTCGCGGCGAACTCGCGGCTGCGCGCGCTCGCCCAGGAGCGCTGCGAGCGGGCCGGGATCCGGCTGCGCGTCCCGCGTCCGAAGCTGTGCACCGACAACGGGGCGATGGTCGCGGCGCTCGGCGCGGAGATGGTGGCCCGCAACCGCCCGGCCTCGGACTGGGACCTGTCGGCGGACTCCTCGCTGCCGGTGACGGACCCGCACGTGCCCGGAGCCGCCCATGGCCATGACCATGTCCACGAGGTCAGCAAGGACAACCTTTACTCATGACCGTCGTCACGCTGATGTGGGAGGCGCGGGCGGTCCAGGGCCGGGGCGCCGAACTCCTGGAGTGGGCGCGGGCGCAGGAACTCGCGCGTGAGCCCGTACGGCGCGAGATCTTCCGCGCGCCGGGGGACCGGGTGCTGGTGCTGACCTGGTGGGACGCCGCGTACGACGCGGAACTGCCGGAGCTGCCGGAGCCGGACGCGGACCTGATCACGCGTCCGGTGCACCGCTGGCGCTTCGAGTCCCTCGGCCCGTAGCCGGCCGTACGCAACCTCGGACGTCTGTTCGCCGTCAAGCAGGGCGGATCCCTTGCGGATCGCTCGACGGCGTACGGACATGAGGTGCAGGGGTGGACAGACGGATCGCGGGAGCGGCGCTTGCGGGCGCCGCCCTTCTCGTATCGGGGCTCATATCGGGCTGTACGACGGAGCCGTCGGCGGCCGCGGACCGGGCCGCCCCCTCGGCGTCCGCCCCGGCGCCGGAGCGGCGCGACGATGCCGGCGGCGCGGCGGCGGCCAGGGAAGCCGCCTTCCACGCGTGGGGCCTCCCGCCGCTCGCCGAACCGCCCGCCCCGCCCGCGAAGAAGCCCCTCGGGGCCGGGGGTGCGCAGGTGCCGGTGATCAGCGAGATCCCCACCAAGGAGAAGATCGTCTTCCTGACGTTCGACGACGGGGCGGAGAAGGACCCCGAGTTCGTCAAGATGATGCGGGAGCTGAAGGTCCCCTTCTCGATGTTCCTGACCGACTCCGCGATCAACACGGACTACGACTACTTCACCTCCCTCCAGCAGCTCGGCAACGGCGTCCACAACCACACGCTGACCCACCCGAACCTGCGCACCCTCGGCCCCGAGGCGCAGAAGCGCGAGATCTGCGGCCAGCAGGACAAGCTGGGGCAGCGCTACGGCACCACGCCGCGCCTCTTCCGGCCGCCGTACGGCAACTGGAACGAGGACACCCGCGCCGCCGCCAAGGCCTGCGGAGTCGAGGCGATCGTGTTGTGGCGGGAGTCCATGCAGATCGAGAACATGCAGTACCAGCGCGCGGACAAGAAGCTGCACCCCGGCGACATCGTCCTCGCCCACTTCCGCGGCCAGGACGAGCTCAAGGGCCGGACCATGACCGAGATGACGGCGAACCTGCTGCGCAAGATCCAGGAGCAGGGCTTCACGGTGGCGCGCCTGGAGGACTACCTCTGAGGGCCGGCTGCTCCCGGACACCGCATTGCGACGGCCATCGTGGTGCCGCCGAACCGGCCCTGAAACAGCGGCGATAGCCTCGTACGCATGTCCCGACGCAACCCTCTGCCACCGCCTCCGCCCCCCGAGGAAATACGCGCCTGGCCCGACCGCGAGGCCCTGATCGCCGACCGTGCCGCGGTGCTCGGCGGCCTCACCAGACGGCTGCTCGGGGTGCCGCGCCTGATGCTGTTCCTGCTGGTGGTCGCGGGATTCCAGCTGGGCTGGGGGATCGTGGGGGCAGGGCTGGTGGCGGGCGGTCCGGACGACGGGCTGACCTTCATCTTCGCGTGGATGTTCGGCACCATCGCCGCGGTGCTTCTCGTCCCGCTCGTCGTCCTCGCCGGCTTCGCCGTCCGGCGCGACATCAGGGTGCGCCGACTGCTCGGCCAGTGGGCCGCCCTGACCCGCGATCCGGCCGGCGACGCCCGCTTCCGCGAGCCCGCGCGCAGCCTGAGCTGGCTGCTGGTGTCGTTCCTGCTCGGCCTGCTGGGCCTGTGGCTCTCCTTCGCGGTCCCGGCGGGCGCCCGGCCCGGCAGCTCCACGTACGGCGAGGTCGTGTACGGCATGGGGGTGGGCGTCATCTTCTGGCTGGCGGGGCTGTACGGCGTCACGAAGGCGGTGGCGCACTACCGTTGGGCGGTCCGCCTGACGAGCCCCGTCCCGCCGTCGGCCACGCCCGGGGGCGCGCACCGCTGACGGTCCGTCGCCGGAGTCAGCCGGCCGGCCGGCCGATCAGCATCGTCGGCGCGCCCGCCACCCGGGTCAGGAACACCGTCGCGGCGTTCGGGCCGCTCGGCTTCACCTTGCGGCGGACCTCCTCCGGTTCGACCGCCGAGCCGCGCTTCTTCACCGTCAGATGGCCGACCTGGCGCTCGCGCAGCAGGGCCTTGAGCCGCTTCAGGTTGAAGGGCAGCTCGTCGGTGATCTCGTAGGCGGTGGCGTACGGCGTCGGGCGCAGTTCGTCGGCCGTGATGTACGCGATCGTCTCGTCGATCAGTCCGCCGTCGAGGTCCTCGGCGGCCTCAGCCACCAGATGGGCGCGGATGACGGCGCCGTCGGGCTCGTACAGGAAGCGGCCGACCTTGCGGACCGCCGGGTCGGGCAGGCCGCGGCCGGTGAGGCCCGCGCCGGCGGGCAGGAGGGTCGCGCGGCGGGCGCCGGTGCCGGTGCCGAACCAGAGCACCGCCTCCTTCACGTCCCCGTGGTCCGAGATCCACTCGGCCTCGGCGGCCTCGGGGACCGCCTCGTGCGGGATGCCGGGGGCGACCTTGAGCGCGGCGTACCGGGCCGTGCGCGCCGCCCCGATCGCCCAGGACAGCGGCGGGGAGTACGCCTCGGGGTCGAAGATCCGGCCGCGTCCGCCCCGGCGGGCCGGGTCGACGAAGAGCGCGTCGTACCCGGAGGTGTCGACGTCGGCGACGTCCGCGCAGCGGACCTCGACGAGCCCGTCGAGTCCGAGGGCCGCCGCGTTCGCGCGGGCGACCTCGGCGGTGAGCGGGTCGCGGTCCACCGCCAGGACGGAGATGCCGGCGCGGGCGAGCGCGATCGCGTCCCCGCCGTTGCCGCAGCACAGGTCGGCCACGCTGCGGACGCCCAGTTCCGTGAACCGTGCGGCGCGGTACGCGGCGACGGAGGCGCGCGTCGACTGCTCGACCCCGTTCGGGGTGAAGTACATGCGGTACGCGTCCTCGGCGCCGAACTTCGCCACCGCCCGCTGCCGCAGCCGCGCCTGCCCGAGCGCCGCCGAGACCAGCTCGGCCGGGTGCTCGCGGCGCAGCCGGGTGGCGAGGGCCAGCTCCTGGGCCGGGTCGTGGTCGCGCAGCTCGGCGAGCAGCGCTTGGCCCTCGTCGCCGAGCAGGGGGCCGAGGAAAACGAAATCGGTCACCCGGCCCATTGTGGGCCAGCAGGGGGATGGTGCGCGCCGGGCGGTGGTGTCGGGCCCTCGCGGGGGAGCGGCGCTGACAGGATGCGGCGCCATGCAGCTAGTACGACAAAAAGGAAAAATGACCATTGGGTGGCGAGGGCGGTGCGTGGTGTTCTCCGCCCTGATCGTCGCCGCGGCCGGCTCGGGCTGTGCGACCGAAAGACCACCCGGACCCGCTCCCGGCCACGGCGGCCCCCTCCCGGCCGGGCCCCCGAGGCCCGCCCCCGGTCAGCCGCAGGCTGTCGGCCCGGCCGGTGCGCTCTCCGCGTATGTGGAACGTACGAAGAGGGCCAGGGCCGCCCGCGACGCGACGGCCAGGCGCTGGGGGCTGAAGAAGACCCCGCTGCCCGCACCGCCGCCGCCGGAGGAGAAGCCGAGGATCACCACGCGCAAGGGCTTCGAGATCACGGGCGGCCACGGCGGGCTCCCGCCGGTCTTCACCACCGTCCCGACCAAGGAGAAGATCGTCTTCCTGACGATCGACGACGGGGTCGAGAAGGATCCCGAGTTCGTGAAGATGATGCGGCAGCTGAAGATCCCCTACAGCGCCTTCCTCAGCGACTACGTCGTACGCGACGACTACGAGTACTTCGAGAAGATGCAGGACCGCGGCGTCGCCCTGCACAACCACACCCTCAACCACCGCTATCTGCGCGGGCTTTCGTACGAGGAGCAGAAGGAGGAGATCTGCGGGCAGCAGGACAGGATCGAGAAGCGCTTCGGGGAGCGTCCCTCGCTCTTCCGTCCGCCGTACGGCGCCTACGACAAGGACACGCTGAAGGCGGCGCAGTCCTGCGGGGTGAAGGCCGTGCCGCTGTGGGCGGCGGAGGCGTTCCCCGACCGCATGGAGTGGCGGGAGGTGGACAAGGACTTGCATCCCGGCGACATCATCCTCACGCATTTCCGGGGCAAGAAGGAGTGGAAGGGGTCCATGGAGGACATGATCCGCAACGTCATGAAGGTCGTGACCGACAAGGGGTACGCGGTCGCGCGGCTGGAGGACTACGTCCCGTAGGCCGAGCGGGGCCGGACGGGTCGAGCGGGGCCGGGCGGGGCCGGGCGAGGTCGAACGTGGGTACGCGCGAGACGCCGCGCCGCGCAGTGAATTGGCACTCCGCTTGACCGAGTGCTAATCGCGGTCATAGTCTCGGCCCTGGCACTCACCACTGGAGAGTGCCAACACAGCGACGGGCAGGTCCGGCACCCGCGACGACGGATCGACCTGGTCGCCACCTCAGACAAGCAAACCCCGTGAGATCTCCGAAGGGGGAGGTCGGATCGTGACGACCACCAGCTCCAAGGTTGCCATCAAGCCGCTCGAGGACCGCATTGTGGTCCAGCCGCTCGACGCCGAGCAGACCACGGCCTCTGGCCTGGTCATTCCGGACACTGCCAAGGAGAAGCCCCAGGAGGGCGTCGTCCTGGCCGTGGGCCCGGGCCGCTTCGAGAACGGCGAGCGCCTGCCGCTCGACGTCAAGACCGGCGATGTCGTGCTCTACAGCAAGTACGGCGGCACCGAGGTGAAGTACAACGGCGAGGAGTACCTCGTCCTCTCGGCCCGCGACGTGCTCGCGATCGTCGAGAAGTAGGTCGAGAAGTAAGACGCGCGTAGGACGGGGCCGGGGGTCTTCCCTCCAGACGCTCCGTACCGCAGCACATTGCTTTTGATCAGCGCCCCGGGCCCCGCGTATCGCCGGGCGCCCGGGGCGCTTTTCGTTCACCCAGTTTTCCGAGAGGGCTGAATCGCTCCCATGGCGAAGATCCTGAAGTTCGACGAGGACGCCCGTCGCGCCCTTGAGCGCGGCGTCAACAAGCTTGCCGACACGGTGAAGGTGACGATCGGCCCCAAGGGCCGCAACGTCGTGATCGACAAGAAGTTCGGTGCCCCCACCATCACCAACGACGGTGTCACGATCGCCCGCGAGGTCGAGATCGAGGACCCGTACGAGAACCTCGGCGCCCAGCTGGTGAAGGAGGTGGCGACCAAGACCAACGACATCGCTGGTGACGGCACCACCACCGCCACCGTGCTCGCCCAGGCCCTGGTCCGCGAGGGTCTGCGCAACGTCGCCGCCGGTGCCTCCCCGGCCGCCCTGAAGAAGGGCATCGACGCCGCGGTCAAGGCCGTCTCCGACGAGCTGATCGCCACCGCGCGTCCGATCGAGGAGAAGTCCGACATCGCCGCCGTCGCCGCGCTGTCCGCCCAGGACCAGCAGGTCGGCGAGCTCATCGCCGAGGCGATGGACAAGGTCGGCAAGGACGGCGTCATCACCGTCGAGGAGTCCAACACCTTCGGCCTGGAGCTCGACTTCACCGAGGGCATGGCCTTCGACAAGGGCTACCTGTCCCCGTACATGGTGACCGACCAGGAGCGTATGGAGGCCGTCCTCGACGACCCGTACATCCTGATCAACCAGGGCAAGATCTCCTCCATCCAGGACCTGCTGCCGCTGCTGGAGAAGGTCATCCAGGCGGGTGGCTCCAAGCCGCTGCTGATCATCGCCGAGGACGTCGAGGGCGAGGCCCTCTCCACCCTCGTCGTCAACAAGATCCGCGGCACCTTCAACGCGGTCGCGGTCAAGGCCCCCGGCTTCGGTGACCGCCGCAAGGCGATGCTCCAGGACATGGCCACCCTCACCGGTGCCACCGTCATCGCCGAGGAGGTCGGCCTCAAGCTCGACCAGGCCGGTCTGGACGTGCTCGGCTCCGCCCGCCGCGTCACCGTCACCAAGGACGACACGACGATCGTCGACGGCGGCGGCAAGAGCGAGGACGTGGCCGGCCGCGTCAACCAGATCAAGGCCGAGATCGAGACCACCGACTCCGACTGGGACCGCGAGAAGCTCCAGGAGCGCCTCGCGAAGCTGGCCGGCGGCGTGTGCGTGATCAAGGTCGGCGCCGCCACCGAGGTGGAGCTGAAGGAGAAGAAGCACCGTCTGGAGGACGCCATCTCCGCGACCCGCGCCGCGGTCGAGGAGGGCATCGTCTCCGGTGGTGGCTCCGCGCTGGTCCACGCCGTCAAGGTGCTCGAGGGCAACCTCGGCAAGGAGGGCGACGAGGCCACCGGTGTCGCCGTCGTCCGCCGCGCCGCCGTCGAGCCGCTGCGCTGGATCGCCGAGAACGCCGGCCTCGAGGGCTACGTCATCACCTCCAAGGTGGCGGAGCTGGAGAAGGGCAACGGCTTCAACGCCGCGACCGGCGAGTACGGCGACCTGGTGAAGGCCGGCGTCATCGACCCGGTCAAGGTCACGCGCTCCGCGCTGGAGAACGCCGCGTCGATCGCCTCCCTGCTGCTCACCACCGAGACCCTCGTGGTGGAGAAGAAGGAAGAGGAGTCGGCGGACGCGGGCCACGGCCACGGCCACGGTCACTCCCACTGAGCCCCACCGCTCAGGGCTTGCTCCAGAAGGCCCCCGTTCCCGGAGAGGGAACGGGGGCCTTCCCCGTACGGGGCCGAGTGGGCGGTGCCGCGTGTGCGGGGTGGGTGCGACCGGCCGCCGCTACATCTCCAGTGCCTCCAGCTGACCCATCAGCCCGAGCCGGTCGTACTGCCACCAGCCCTCGCAGATCATGCCCTCGCGCAGGAGGTGAACGGTCGTACCGGGCATGGACACCTTCTTGCCCGTGGCCTGCAGCCCCAGGAACTCGCCCTTGTGCGTGCCGTTCCAGGTCCAGCGCGTGCACACCCTGTTGCCCTCGGCGATCTGGTCCTCGATGGTGAAGGTGAAGTCGAAGCCGTCGCGCCACGTCCCGACCTCGCGGCGGAACGCCTCGACGCCGATCACGTCCGGCGTGTTGGCCGGGTCGTGGTCGTGGTAGTCCCTGGTGAGGATTCCGTCGAGGCGCCCGGGGTCTTCGGCGAGCGCGTCGGTGAAGAACCTGGCGCACATGTCCTTGTTCAGCTGCTCGTCGCGGATGACCTCCAGGTCGGTGAAGGTCGGCATCCCGTCGCAGAGGGCCACCATCTCCTGGAAGACGCGGTCCGTCTCGGGAAGGTTCGAGTTCTTCATCGCGTCCTCGTACGACGGGAACTCGACGATCTCGATCACATGGGTCGCGTCGGAGCGGTCCGTCGCGACGAGGCTGTGGGTGGCGGTGCGCTTGCCCTTGGTCTGCTCGACCCAGGTGTCCATGAGCTGGTTGAGCTCGTCCACACGATCCGTCTTGCAGTCGATCAACTGTACGAATGTCATGGTGTCTCCCCAGGAGCGGTGGGATACGCCCATTTTAGTGAGGAATGCCCTTATGCGGAGCGGTCCAGGGCCGAGGGCTCTACGGGATCGGCGAACGGCAGCCCCCGCGCGAACCGCTCGACCTCGTCCAGGGCCAGATCGGCCATCCGGTGCAGTTCACGGCCGAGTGACCCCGCGATGTGCGGGGTGAGCAGCACGTTCGGCAGGTCGTACAACGGCGAGTCGGCGGGCGGGACTTCGGGCTCGGTCACGTCCAGTACGGCGGAGAGCCGGCCGGACGTGACCTCCGGGAGCAGCGCTTCCTGGTCGACGAGCGAGCCGCGCGAGGTGTTGATCAGGGTCGCGCCGTCCGGCATCAGCGCGAGCCTGCGGGCGTCGATCATGCCCCGGGTGGCCGGGACCTCGGGGGCGTGCACGGTGACGATGTCGCTGCGCGCGCAGAGCACGTCCAGCGGGACCGCCTCGACGCCGAGACGAGCCGCTTCCGCGTCGTCGACGTACGGGTCGTGGAGCAGGACGCGCAGATCGAAGGGCCGCAGCAGCTCGATCACCCGGCGCCCGATCCGGGAGGCGCCGACGACTCCGACCGTACGGCCGTAGTTGCCGGCGCCCTCGAACTCGTGGTGCCAGTCGTGGGCGGCGCGGACCTCGCGGTAGCGCCGACGGGTGTGCAGGACCCGCTTGTTGGCGAAGAGGATCGCGCCGAGGGTGTACTCGGCCACGGGCAGGGCGTTGGCCGCGGCGGCGGAGGCGACGGTCATTCCGCGGTCCCAGCAGGCCGGGGTGATGTGGTGCTTGACGGATCCGGCGGCGTGGACGACCGCGCGCAGGCGGGGCGCCGCCGCCAGCACGCGCGCGTCGAGCGGAGGCGCTCCCCAGCAGGTGAACAGCAGGTCGGCCTCGGCGAGCGCGGCGGCGACGGCGGGGGAGGGGGCGGTCAGGTCGTGGGCGACGAGACGCGGATCGGTGCGCGCGAGGGAGGCGAGGCGGGCGCGGTGGTCGTCGGTGAGCAGGCGCTCGGCGACGCCGGGGCCCATGGCCAGCAGGACGGACGGCCGTCCGTCCGGGGAATCGGCGGCATTGTCAGTGGCGTGGTGCATGGTGGAAGTCGGGCTCCTCACAGGGGGTTGGGAGCTGCTGACGCGTCAGCTGACTGTCGTGTGTGGGGGGTGCACTGCCATGGGACTGCTTCGGCTGGTTCCGCTGTGGTTACTCGGTCAGTGGTTACTCGATCAATGGCTACTCGGTCATCGGTGGCTCGGTCACCGGTTGCCCGGTCACTTCGGGCCGTACTTGCGGCCGGCCTTCGAGCTGACCCCGCCCAGCAGATTGCGCGGCACCAGCTTCGTCACGCCCATCAGCGCCTTGTACCGGGGGTCCGGAATGGACAGCGTCTTGCCGCGCGCGAGATCCGCGACCGCCGCCGCCACCAGCTTGTCCGCGTCCAGCCACATCCAGCCCGGGATGTTGTCGGTCCCCATACCGGCCCGCTCGTGGAACTCGGTCCGTACGAACCCGGGGCACAGGGCCATCAGCCGCACCCCCGTACCGGCCAGGTCCTTGGCCGCGCCCTGGGTGAACTGCACGACCCACGCCTTGGACGCGCCGTACGTCCCGCGCGGTACGAACGCGGCCACCGACGCCACGTTCACCACCCCGCCCCTGCCCCGCTCCCGCATCGGCTCGGCCGCCGCGGACGTGAGGCGCAGCACCGCCTCGCAGTGCACCTTCAGCATCCTCAGCTCATCGGCCATGGACACCTCCAGATACCGGCCCTTGTTGCCGAACCCGGCGTTGTTCACCAGGAGGTCCACCGGGCGCTTGCGGTCGCCGAGCCGCGCCTCGACCGCGGTGATCCCGTCCTCCTCGGCCAGATCGGCGGTGAGCACCTCCGCCTCGATGCCGTGCCGGTCGTGGAGCTCGGTGGCCTGCTCCTGGAGCCGCTTGGTGGCTCGTGCCACCAGGACCAGATCGTGTCCGTCCGCCGCGAGCCGCCGCGCGAAGGCGGCCCCGATGCCCGCGGTCGCGCCCGTAATCAGTGCTGTCGTCATACGCGGCACGTTAGTGCCCCGCGCCGGGGGCTTCCCCGCGAGCCGTGCTTTGTGGCCAAGCCGGGGGCTTTGCGCACGCGTGCTTTGCGGCGAAGTCGGCGGCTTTGCTACGAGGCGTACTTGGCGGCGTACTCCCGCGCCGTGGCCAGCAGCCCGGACTCCATCCACTCGGCCGCCACCAGCGTGCGTGGCAGCAGCGTGCGCTCCACCGTTGCGGCACGGAACAGCAGGGCGACGGTGATGTCGTGGTCCGGCCGGTGCACGATCTCGACCGGGTCGCCCGCCTGGACCGGGCCGGGCTCGATCACGCGCAGCAGCGCGCCCGGCGCCCCCGCCCGGGTGAAGCGCCTGACCCAGCCGGGCACGCCCACGTGTCCCTGGAACGTACGGCAGGGGATACGGCCGCCGGTCACTTCGAGTACGACCCCCTCGGAGCCCACGCGCCAGCGCTCGCCGATGAGCGCGCCGTTCACATCGAGACCGGTGGTCGTGAGGTTCTCGCCGAACCCCCCGTTGGCCAGCGGCCGTCCGAGCTCCCGCTCCCAGTCGTCGAGGTCCTCGCGCGCGAAGGCGGTCACGGCTCGGTCGTTGCCCCCGTGGAACCGCAGGTCGCTGACCGAATCGCCCTCGACGCCGCTCCCGGCCACGCCCGTCGGGCCGGGCGCGAAGACCCGTACGGGGCCGTCGACCGGACGCTTGTCCACACCGGTGAGCCCGGACGCGGAGTCGGTGTACTCGACGGCCGTGAGCCGTCCCGCATTCACAGACAGAAGCTTCATACGGTCGACGCTAACCGAGCAGTGTCAAAGCATCCATTGAATAATTCGCTTGTCACCCAAGGCTCCCTTATGCTCAAGGGGTGATCGAGGCTCGTCATCTCCGTGTCCTGCGCGCAGTCGCCGCCACCGGTTCCTTCTCGGCTGCGGCGCGCGAGCTGGGCTGCACCCAGCCGGCCGTCAGCCAGCAGATGAAGGCGCTCGAAAGCGCCGCGGGGACCCCGCTGCTGATCCGGACCGGCCGCGAGATGCGCCTGACCCAGGCGGGTGAGGTGCTGGTGCGCCACGCCGCCGGCATCCTGGCCGGGCTGACCGCCGCGGAGGAGGAGGTCGCGGCGATCGCGGGGCTGCGTGCCGGCCGGGTCCGCCTGGTCTCGTTCTCCAGTGGCAGCTCCACGCTCGTGCCCACCGCGCTCGCGGCCCTGCGCGCCGCCCACCCGGGCACCCGCGTCTCACTGGTCGAGGCCGAGCCGCCGCGCTCGGAGGAGATGCTGCGGGAGGGCGACTGCGATGTGGCGCTCGCGTTCCGGTACGGCACCGGGGGCGCGGAGTGGGAAGACCTGGTCGTGCGGCCGCTGCTGAGCGACCGTCTCGTGGGCCTGGTGCCCGAGGGCCACCGGCTCGCGGACGCCGATGCGCTGTCGATCGCCGATCTGGCGGACGAGCCGTGGATCGCGGGCTGCCCGCGCTGCCGCCGCCAACTCGTGGCGGTCTGCGAGGAATCCGGGTTCACGCCCAGGATCGACTTCGCCACGGACGACTATCCGGCCGTGGTCGGACTGGTCGGCGCGGGGCTCGGCGTGGCCGTACTGCCGGAGCTGGCGCTGGAGTCGGTGCTGCACAAGGGCGCGCGCACGGTGGCCGTGGAGCCGTACGTGCACCGCGAGATCGTCGCGCTGACGCTCCCCGATCTGGCCCAGGTCCCCGCGGTCGCGGCCACCCTGGACCAACTCGCGCTGGCCGCGGCGCGCTGAACGTCCGTACCTGCGAACGGCCGTGAACGGCTGTCAATGACTGTCAACGGCGCTGAACTGTTGCCGGCCGACGCTGGTCCGAACGGTGCAGGAACGTTTCTTCGAAAGTGGTGGCCGGGTGTCAGCCGTGCGGCGCGCCGCCCGCCCCGGCCGCCGGGATCAGTCGGTTCCGCGCTCGCCCCATGAGCTCCTCACGCTCGTCCTCCGTCAGGCCACCCCATACCCCGTAGGGCTCCCGCACTGCCAGCGCGTGCGCCGCACACTCCGCGCGCACCGGGCACCGCATGCAGACCTCTTTCGCTGAGTTCTCGCGCGCACTCCTTGCCGCGCCGCGCTCCCCCTCGGGGTGGAAGAAGAGTGAGCTGTCTACCCCACGGCATGCCGCGAGCAGCTGCCAGTCCCACAGATCGGCATTCGGTCCGGGAAGGCGGGAGAAATCTGCCATAGCGCATGTCCCCTTGTAGCCGTGCTGAGTGGTTTGCCCTGAAGCTCCGACCGTACATCCACGGTGTAAGTAGATGTAAATATGACTCATTGCGAATCTAGCCTCAGACACTGAAAAAAGGGAAGAAGAGCAGCTAAATGGGGCATAGCGTCCACATGATGCGTCGGTGAGTTGTGTCGCTCTCCTTCGTGCGCGGGTCCTCACGTAGAGTGCCGAAGGTGCCCGCCGCACCCGTAACTCTTTCGAGTGACCGTCGTTGAGAGGGCGGAGGCGGTTGAGAGAACAAGCGCTCGGGCAGGAGCCCGGGAGCGTCAACCGCACAGGTGACGATACGTAACCAGCCTGGAGGCTCAAGGTGACGCGCATCAGCTGCGGAGGGCGGCCATGACATCCGTCCTCGTCTGCGACGACTCCCCGCTCGCCCGAGAGGCGCTCCGTCGCGCGGTCGCAACCGTGCCCGGCGTAGAGCGCGTGACGACCGCGGCCAACGGCGAGGAAGTCCTCCGCCGCTGGGGCGCCGACCGCTCGGACCTGATTCTGATGGACGTACGCATGCCCGGACTGGGCGGCGTCGAGACCGTCCGCCGGCTGCTGTCCGCCGACCCCGGCGCCCGGATCATCATGCTCACCGTCGCCGAGGACCTGGACGGCGTCGCGCTCGCCGTCGCCGCCGGTGCCCGTGGCTATCTGCACAAGGACGCCTCGCGCGCCGAGCTGCGGGCCACGGTCACCCAGGCGCTCGCCGACCCGACCTGGCGGCTCGCGCCGCGCAGACTGCGCTCGGCCGAGATGGGCGCCGCGCCCACGCTCACCGCGCGCGAGATCCAGGTGCTCGAGGGAATGAGCCACGGCAGGTCCAACGCCGAGATCGGGCGCGAGCTGTTCCTCTCCGAGGACACGGTGAAGACGCACGCCAGGCGGCTGTTCAAGAAACTGGGCGCCTCGGACCGGGCGCACGCGGTCGCGCTCGGATTCCGCTGGGGCCTGGTCCGCTGAGCGGTGCCGGGCGTACGGCCGTCCCCGCCCGCCGCCGGGTGGGCGGGTCGACCGGAGCGCTTGGGCGCATGTTTCCCGCGCGATGCCGCATCCTTGAGTTGTGGAGTTCCTCGGGGACGAGTCGGTCGAGCACAAGGGGAGGGCGCAGGGGATGACTTCCGGCGCACCTGCTCATAACGCTTCGGTGCACAACTACGGACACGGTGCCATGGAACAGCGGCAGCCAAGGCACCATGGACCGATGCGTGACGACGAGGCGGCGACACCCCCAGGGGCCATCGGTGCACTCGTCCACCGTGCCGTCGAAGGCGACGAGCAGGCGACACACGACCTGCTCGCGCATGTGCACCCGCTCGCCCTGCGCTACTGCCGCACGCGGCTGAACCGGCTGCCGGGTGATGCTCGCCACTTCGTCGAGGACCTCGCGCAGGAAGTCTGCGTCGCGGTCCTCATGGCGCTGCCGCGCTACAAGGACACCGGGCGCCCCTTCGAGGCGTTCGTCTTCGCCATCGCCACGCACAAGGTCGCCGATCTCCAGCGGGCGGCCATGCGGCATCCCGGCTCCACGGCCGTTCCGTCCGACGAGATGCCGGAGCGCCCCGACGATTCGCTCGGCCCCGAGGAGCGAGCCCTGCTCAGCGATGACGCCGAGTGGGCCAAGAAGCTCCTGGCCAACCTCCCGGAGAACCAGCGCGAGCTGCTGGTGCTGCGGGTGGCCGTGGGTCTGACGGCCGAGGAGACGGGGCAGATGCTCGGAATGTCTCCGGGTGCGGTGCGGGTGGCGCAGCACCGTGCGCTGAGCCGGCTGCGCGCGCTCGCCGAGCAGTAGCCCGGGGCAACGGGTCGTCCGTACGAACACACAAATCTGCTCGCTGATCTTGGTAGTGGAATGAGACACGGGCGGATCCCGTTAGCATGGACATCCGCACCGATCAAGGCCATTTGGGGAAGGTGTCATGACTGCCAACGTCGACGGAGTGCCCGAGAAATTCGCGACACTCGGGCTGACCTACGACGACGTGCTGCTGCTCCCGGGCGCGTCGGACATGGCGCCCGACCAGATCGACACCTCCTCGTTCATCTCGAAGAACGTCCGGGTGAACATCCCACTGCTGTCCGCCGCCATGGACAAGGTCACCGAGTCGCGGATGGCCATCGCGATGGCCCGCCAGGGCGGTGTCGGTGTCCTCCACCGCAATCTCTCCATCGCCGACCAGGCCAACCAGGTCGACCTGGTCAAGCGGTCCGAGTCCGGCATGGTCTCGGACCCGATCACGGTGAACCCCGACGCGACGCTCGCCGAGGCCGACGCGATCTGCGCCAAGTTCCGCATCAGCGGTGTCCCCGTCACCGACCAGGCGGGCAAGCTGCTCGGCATCGTGACCAACCGCGACATGGCCTTCGAGTCCGAGCGCGGCCGTCAGGTCCGCGAGGTCATGACCCCGATGCCGCTGGTCACCGGCAAGGTCGGCATCTCGGGCGTGGACGCGATGGACCTGCTGCGCCGCCACAAGATCGAGAAGCTGCCGCTCGTCGACGACCAGGGCGTTCTCAAGGGCCTCATCACCGTCAAGGACTTCGTCAAGGCGGAGAAGTACCCGAACGCGGCGAAGGACAAGGACGGCCGGCTGCTCGTCGGCGCCGCCGTCGGTGTCGCCGGTGACGCCTTCGAGCGCTCCCAGGCGCTGATCGAGGCCGGTGTCGACTTCATCGTCGTCGACACCGCGCACGGCCACTCCCGGCTGGTCGGCGACATGGTCGCCAAGATCAAGTCCAACGCGTCGGTGGATGTCATCGGCGGCAACGTGGCCACCCGCGACGGCGCCCAGGCGCTGATCGACGCGGGTGTCGACGGCATCAAGGTCGGTGTCGGTCCGGGCTCGATCTGTACGACGCGCGTCGTCGCCGGCATCGGAGTCCCGCAGGTCACCGCGATCTACGAGGCCTCGCTCGCGGCGAAGGCGGCGGGCGTCCCGGTCATCGGTGACGGCGGCCTCCAGTACAGCGGCGACATCGCCAAGGCCCTGGTCGCCGGTGCCGACACGGTGATGCTCGGCTCCCTGCTCGCGGGCTGCGAGGAGTCGCCCGGCGAGCTGATGTTCATCAACGGCAAGCAGTTCAAGTCGTACCGTGGCATGGGCTCGCTCGGCGCCATGCAGTCCCGCGGTGAACAGCGCTCCTTCTCCAAGGACCGCTACTTCCAGGAGGGCGTCGCCTCCGACGAGAAGCTCGTGCCCGAGGGCATCGAGGGCCAGGTGCCCTACCGGGGCCCGCTCTCCGCGGTCGTGCACCAGCTGGTCGGCGGTCTCCGCCAGTCGATGTTCTACGTCGGCGGGCGCACGGTGCCGGAGCTCCAGGACCGCGGCCGGTTCGTACGGATCACGTCGGCGGGCCTCAAGGAGAGCCACCCGCACGACATCCAGATGACCGTCGAGGCGCCGAACTACAGCCGTAAGTAGTCCGCGCACACACCGTCCGCGTCGTCCACGTAGTGAGAGGGGCGGCTCCAGGGGCTTCCTGGAGCCGCCCCTGACGTGTGCGTCGGGGATACTGGTAGGCGCAGACGTAGAGGGAAAGGCCACACATCGTGACTGAGATCGAGATCGGGCGCGGCAAGCGCGGCCGCAGGGCGTACGCGTTCGACGACATCGCCGTCGTACCGAGCCGGCGCACCCGGGACCCGAAGGAGGTCTCGATCGCGTGGCAGATCGACGCCTACCGCTTCGAGCTGCCGTTCCTGGCCGCCCCGATGGACTCGGTGGTCTCCCCGCAGACCGCCATCCGCATCGGTGAGCTGGGCGGCCTCGGCGTCCTGAACCTCGAGGGCCTGTGGACCCGGTACGAGGACCCGCAGCCCCTGCTGGACGAGATCGCCGAGCTGGACGAGGCGAACGCCACCCGTCGTCTCCAGGAGATCTACGCCGCCCCGATCAAGGAGGAGCTGATCGGGCAGCGCATCAAGGAGGTGCGGGACTCCGGCGTCGTGACGGCCGCCGCGCTCTCGCCGCAGCGCACCGCCCAGTTCTCCAAGGCGGTCGTGGACGCGGGTGTGGACATCTTCGTCATCCGCGGCACGACTGTGTCGGCCGAGCACGTGTCGGGTGCCGCCGAGCCGCTGAACCTGAAGCAGTTCATCTACGAGCTGGACGTTCCGGTCATCGTGGGTGGGTGCGCGACCTACACGGCGGCCCTGCACCTGATGCGTACGGGCGCGGCGGGCGTCCTGGTGGGCTTCGGCGGCGGCGCCGCGCACACCACCCGTAACGTTCTGGGCATCCAGGTCCCGATGGCGACGGCGGTGGCGGATGTCGCCGCGGCGCGCCGCGACTACATGGACGAGTCCGGCGGCCGGTACGTGCACGTCATCGCCGACGGCGGCGTGGGCTGGTCCGGCGACCTCCCGAAGGCCGTGGCCTGCGGTGCGGACGCCGTCATGATCGGCTCCCCGCTGGCCCGTGCGACGGACGCGCCCGGCCGCGGCCACCACTGGGGCATGGAGGCCGTCCACGAGGACGTGCCGCGCGGCAAGCTGGTCGACCTGGGCATCGTCGGGACGACGGAGGAGGTCCTGACCGGCCCCTCGCACACCCCGGACGGCTCGATGAACTTCTTCGGCGCCCTGAAGCGGGCCATGGCGACCACGGGCTACAGCGAGCTCAAGGAGTTCCAGCGCGTCGAGGTGACGGTCGCGGACGCGCAGCACAAGCGCTGACCGCAGGCCGGCATCCGGTCGGCATCCGTACGAGGACGAGGGGCCCCGCACCTGCACGGTGCGGGGCCCCTCGTCCTCGTACGCGGCCGACGGTCAGCCGGTGGGCGGAGCGATCGTCACTCCGCGCCCTTCTTGGCGCCTCCGAACGCGGCGACGGCGGCCAGAGCGAAGAACACGAAGGTCATGAACTCCTTGCCGACGTTCCAGGCCTCCGTCAGCAGCGAGAAGTTCTCGAAGAGCATCTCGGTCGTGGAGACGTTCAGCTCCTCGGCGGCGATGATCGCGAGGGCGAGGATCTGGCCGAGGTAGACCGCGCCGAGGGAGAACACCGCGCTCACGACGGGCAGGACCGGACCACGGCCGCCGACCTTGGAGGCGGCGAAGCCGGTCAGGAAACCGACGCCGATGGCGGCCCAGCCGATCTCCCGCTCGATCGATCCGGCGATACCGCCGTAGACGCCGGCCGCGACGAGCGCCGCGACCAGGGCGACCACCACGCCGAGGGCGAGATTGCCGCGTGCCGGCGCGGTCGGTACGGGCGCCGGGGCGGGCGCGGCGCCTTCGGCGAAGGGGTTGCCGGGCGGCGGAACGGACTGGGACATGCTGGTATCCCCCCAGGGACGTAGAAACGCACGAGTGTGCGACGAGGTGGCGCTGGAGGCTAGCACTACGGTCCGGCGTCGCACACACCGATTCCCCGGGCGGTGGCCCGGGGAGTCCTCACAGGCGGTGTGCCGCGCCCGCGGGGGAGGCACCGCGGGTGTCCAGGAGCAGCTGCGCCTTGACCGCCAGGCCCTGGAGGTCGTACGTGCGGTGGTGCTGGAGCAGGATCGTCAGGTCGGCGTTGGCGGCGGCCTCGTAGAGGGAGTCCGCGCGGGGGACCGGCCGGTCGCGGACGCGCCAGTCGGGGACGTACGGATCGTGGTAGCTGACGGACGCGCCCAGTTCGATGAGCCGCTGGGCGATCTCGGGGGCGGGGGAGCCCTGGAGGTCGGCGAGGTCCGGCTTGTAGGTGATGCCGAGCAGCAGGATCCGGGCCGCGCGGGCGGACTTGCCGTGCTCGTTGAGGAGGGTGGCGCCGCGCTGGATGACGTACTGCGGCATGCGCTCGTTGACCTGTCCCGCGAGCTCGACCAGGCGCAGGCCGCGGTGGGGGCCGACCGTGTCGAGGGGGACGCCGTGGCCGCCGACGCCGGGGCCGGGGCGGAAGGCCTCGAAGCCGTACGGCTTGGTCTCGGCGCAGCGGATGACGTCCCAGAGGTCGACGCCCAGATCGTGGCAGAGCACCGCCATCTCGTTGACGAGGGCGATGTTGACGTGCCGGAAGTTCGTTTCGAGCAGCTTGACGGTCTCGGCCTCGCGCGGGCCACGGGCACGGACCACCTTGTCCGTGACGCGGGCGTAGAACGCGGCGGCGGATTCGGTGCAGGCGGGGGTGAGTCCGCCGATCACCTTGGGGGTGTTGGTGTAGCCGTGGGTGCGGTTGCCGGGGTCGAGCCGGCTGGGGGAGTACGCGAGGTGGAAGTCGCGGCCCGCGCGCAGCCCGGAACCCTGTTCGAGGATCGGCCGCAGGTAACTCTCCGTGGTGCCGGGCTCGGCGGCGGATTCGAGGATGACGGTCGTACGCGGGCGGAGTCGCCCGGCCAGGGCGCGGGCGGCGTCGGCGACGGCGGTGAGGTCGAGCGACCGGTCCGCGCCGAGGGGGGTGGGGGCACAGATGACGGCGGTACGGACCCGGCCCAGCTCGGCGGGATTGCTGGTGGGCCGGAAGCCGCCCGAGAGCATCCGGCGGATCTCGGAGGCGCTGAGAGAGCCGACCACGGGCGGGCGTCCGGCTGCGAGTTCGGCGACCGGGCGGGGGTCGGTGTCGTAGCCGATCGTCTCGATGCCGGCGGCTACGGCGGCTTGGGCGAGCGGGAGTCCTAGGTGGCCGAGTCCGATGACGGCGAGATCTGCGGGCATGGCGGTGAGCCGTCCTTCCCGGTAGCCGAAGCTCCCAGTAGCCGAAGGGGACGCCACCCGCAAGTCCTGTGGACAGAACGAGCGGGCGCAATGTCAGACTAGGAGTAAATATGACCGATTTGCTGGATTGTGGGTGTCTGGCCGCCCGAGTGTTGTCCACAGGCGGTGGCTGAAGTCGGGGAGTGCGGACAGAATCGAGTGTGTGAGCCCGACAACACGAGCCCTGACGCAGGACCGGGGCGACGGGAGGCACCGTGAGGACAGCGACACTGGGACCCGCGCAGCGCGCCGGGGCACTCGCCGCGATGGCGGAGCGTGAGCTGGACGTGCTGGTGGTCGGCGCGGGCGTGGTCGGCGCCGGCACCGCGCTGGACGCCGCGACGCGTGGACTTCTCACCGGACTGGTCGAGGCGCGGGACTGGGCCTCGGGCACGTCGAGCAGGTCCAGCAAGCTCATCCACGGCGGGCTGCGCTATCTGGAGATGCTGGACTTCGCCCTGGTGCGGGAGGCGCTCAAGGAGCGCGGACTGCTGCTGGAGCGGCTCGCCCCCCATCTGGTCCGTCCCGTGCCGTTCCTCTATCCGCTCCAGCACAAGGGCTGGGAGCGGCTGTACGCCGGATCGGGCGTCGCGCTGTACGACGCGATGTCGGTGTCCTCCGGCCACGGCCGGGGTCTGCCCGTCCACCGCCACCTCTCCCGCAAGCACGCCCTGCGGGTCGCGCCCTGCCTCAAGAAGGGCGCCCTGGTGGGCGCCCTGCAGTACTACGACGCCCAGATGGACGACGCCCGCTATGTGGCGACCCTGGTGCGCACGGCGGCCAGTTACGGGGCGCAGGTCGCCAGCCGGGCCCGGGTGATCGGCTTTCTGCGCGAGGGAGAGCGGGTCGTCGGCGCCCGTGTGCAGGACGTGGAGACGGGAGGGGAGTACGAGGTCCGGGCGAAGCAGATCGTCAACGCCACGGGGGTGTGGACGGACGACACCCAGGCGCTGATCGGTGAGCGCGGGCAGTTCCATGTCCGCGCGTCCAAGGGCATCCATCTCGTCGTCCCGAAGGACAGGATCCATTCGACCACCGGGCTCATCCTGCGCACCGAGAAGTCCGTGCTCTTCGTCATCCCCTGGGGGCGGCACTGGATCGTGGGGACGACCGACACCGACTGGGACCTGGACAAGGCCCATCCGGCGGCATCCAGCGCGGACATCGACTATCTGCTGGAGCACGTCAATTCGGTGCTGGCCGTGCCGCTCACACGCGATGACGTCCAGGGGGTGTACGCGGGCCTGCGTCCGCTGCTCGCGGGCGAGTCGGACGCGACGAGCAAGCTCAGCCGCGAGCACACGGTCGCGCATCCGGTGCCCGGCCTGGTCGTTGTCGCCGGGGGCAAGTACACGACCTACCGGGTGATGGCCAAGGACGCGGTGGACGCGGCCGTGCACGGCCTGGACCAGCGGGTGGCGGCCTGCGTCACGGAGGACGTGCCGCTGATGGGCGCCGAGGGCTACCGCGCGCTGTGGAACGCGCGGGCGAGGATCGCGGCGCGCACGGGCCTGCATGTGGCCCGCGTGGAGCATCTGCTGGGCCGCTACGGCTCCATGGTCGAGGAGCTGCTGGACCTGATCGCGGCCGACCCGGGGCTCGGTGAGCCGCTGTCCGCCGCCGATGACTATCTGCGGGCCGAAGTCGTCTACGCCGCATCGCACGAGGGCGCCCTCCACCTCGACGACGTGCTCACGCGACGGACCCGGATCTCCATCGAGACGTTCGACCGGGGGACGCGCAGCGCGCGGGAGTGCGCGGAGCTCATGGCGCCGGTGCTCGGCTGGGACAAGGAGCACATCGCGAAGGAAGTGGAGCACTACGAGAAGCGGGTGGAGGCGGAGCGGGAGTCGCAGCGGCAGCCGGACGATCTGACGGCGGACGCGGCGCGGCTGGGGGCGCCGGACATCGTGCCGACCTGACGGACGCATGCCGCGTTTCGGGCAGGGCCGTTGCCTCCGGCTGCCGCCGGAACTGTCCCGGAACGAAACCGTTGCCGAGCCAGGATCGTGTAAGGGGGTGGTGACCTGTTCGGGAGCCGATCTCCCGTGCCAATAGGGCGGTGACCAGCGGGTCGACGGCCGGCGCGCGTGGTCGTGGCGCCCGTCGGTGGACCCGGGAGAATCGCCGGTCCTGGAATGAGAGACAATGGGGGCTCTTCCAGGGCGGGTTGCCGCACCGCGCAGGAAGCGGCAGGCGCGGGCGAGGATCAGGGATCGCAGAGGGGACGCATGTCGGAGGCGAAGCAGTCGCGGGACACGGCACCGGAGCCCCTGCGCGATGCCGGAAACGTTGTCGCACACGAAGACGAGACGCGTGCGGACGATGCCGTGAAGGACACCGCGGAGCCGGGCGCCGACGGACGCGCCACCGGGTCGGAGGAGTCCGGCCGGGCCACCGGTCCGAAGCCCGAAGGGGCCGATGGGACACCGGAGGACGCGGTCGGGGACGACCTCGTCAAGGACGCTGCGGGCGATGGCGGTCCGGTGAGCGACGGCCCCGTCAAGGGTGCCGCGGGCAAGGGCGCGACCGAGCCGGACGCGTCCGCCGGGAGCGCTTCGGCGGGGGATGCCTTCGCCAAGGCCGACTCCGGCAAGGACGGGTCCCCCAGGGATGCCGCCGCCAAGGACGGCTCCGCCAGGCAGGCAGCGGTGTCGGACGTGTCCGGCAAGGGTGCTCCCACCAAGGGCGCGTCGGCCACGGGCGCTTCGGGCAAGGGTGCCTCTGGCGCGTCCGGCTCCGGCAAGGCGGGCACCGGTGCCTCGCGGGGCGGGAAGGTCGGCGAGGGGCGGCTGCTGGCCGGGCGGTACCGGCTGGGCGGGGTCCTCGGGCGCGGCGGCATGGGCACCGTATGGCGGGCCGTGGACGAGACGCTCGGCCGCACGGTCGCCGTGAAGGAACTCCGCTTCCCCAACGCCATCGACGAGGAGGAGAAGCGACGCCTCATCACGCGTACGCTGCGCGAGGCGAAGGCGATCGCCAGGATCCGTAACAACGGCGCGGTGACGGTGTACGACGTCGTCGACGAGGACGACCGGCCGTGGATCGTCATGGAGCTCATCGAGGGCAAATCGCTCGCCGAAGCCGTCCGAGAGGACGGCATCCTGACGCCCCGGCGGGCGGCAGAGGTCGGGCTGGCCATCCTCGACGTACTGCGGTCCGCGCACCGCGAGGGCATCCTGCACCGCGACGTGAAGCCGTCCAACGTGCTGATCGCCGAGGACGGGCGGGTCGTCCTCACCGACTTCGGTATCGCCCAGGTCGAGGGTGACCCGTCCATCACCTCCACCGGCATGCTCGTCGGCGCGCCCTCGTACATCTCGCCGGAGCGCGCCCGCGGCCACAAGCCCGGACCCGCCGCCGACCTGTGGTCGCTCGGCGGCCTGTTGTACGCGAGCGTCGAGGGCTGCCCGCCGTACGACAAGGGCTCCGCCATCGCGACCCTGACCGCCGTTATGACCGAGCCGCTGGACCCGCCGAAGAACGCGGGCCCGCTGGAGGAGGTCATCTACGGCCTGCTCGCCAAGGACCCGGCGAACCGGCTCGACGACGCGGGCGCGCGGGCGCTGCTCATGGACGTCATCCATGCGCCGGAGTCGCGGGCCGAGCCGGAGCCCTCGCCCGAGGCGACCCGGGTGGTGGCGCTGCCGCCCGTGCCGCCGGAGCCCACCGCCCCGGCCAGGGACCGAGCGAAGGAGGCCGCCGACGCGGCGGCCGAGCGGGTCCGCGGCGCGCTTCGCTCCGTACGGAACGCGGCGGCGAAGCCCGAGCCGAAGCCCGAGCCGGCGCCCGCGCCCACACGGCCGGCCCCCGTGCGCGCGTCGCTGACCGATGTGGTGCCCAAGCGCACGCTGGTGATCATCGCGGTGGTCGCCGTGCTCGTGGTGCTCGGCAGCGTGCTCGCGTACAACCTCAGTGGTGACGGCGACGAGCAGGCCAACACCGGTTCGCGTCCGTCGGCCTCGGCCCCCGGCACGGTGCCGGGGGACAAGGGCAAGAGCGGCGACGGGAAGCAGCCCGCAGTGTCCGCGGGCCCCTCGGCGGACGGTGACGCGGGCACCGGCACTCCGGGCGCCGGTACCCCGGGCACGGGCAAGACCAGCGGCGGAACCGGCGCCGGGGGCAAGACCGGCTCCGCGCCGCTGCCCACGGTCGCGTACCGGCACGCACAGGGGTTCTCCATCGGGCTGCCGGAAGGCTGGAAGTTCACCAAGACCGACAGCGCGGGCGCACGGTTCGAGGGGCCCGACGGACAGCGCCTGCTGGTGGGCTGGACCACGTCACCGAAGGACAATCCGGTCGCCGACTGGATTCGTCAGGAGGGCTGGATGCGCCGCGACGGATACAAGCGCATCAAGATAGAGGCCGTCGCCTACCGTGGATGGAACTCTGCCGACTGGGAGTTCACCTTCAAGGAAGACGGCACGCGCTACCGGTCCCTGGACCGGGGATTCGTCGTCAACAAGGGGCTCGGCTACGGGATCATGTTCACCGCCCGTGCGGATGACTGGACGAAGCCCGAGACCACGGCCACGTTGAAGGCCTTCTTCGATACCTTCCAGCCCCGTTCCTGAAAACCTGTTCCCCGTCCCCGGTCCTGCAGAGGTGCGCCTCGGCAGGACCGGGGTCAGGTATTCGAGGGTCAGGAACTCAGGATCTTGCGGGCTCCGGCCACGATCTTCTTCTGACTGGCCGCGAGGCTGTCCAGCGCGGAGCTTTCCTTCTTGATCAGCCCCTGCTGGATGGCGGACTCGACCGCATGCCAGGTCTTCGGCAGCCCGACCTCGAATTTGCAGGTGACATCGGCCTTCGCGACGGCTCGTTCCCGCTCGTCGGCCGTGGGGTCGGAGAACGCGGGATCGTCCGTCACCGCGAGGGGGGACGCGTATGTGTGCCCGTGCCGTTTCATGCACCCGGACCAGTCGGCGAATGCGCTCTTGACGCGCGGGTCCTCAAGAGACGCCTTGTAACTGTCGAAATCGATGCTCTGGGCGATCTCTCTGCCGCGCTGCCCGTAATGGTCCCCGTAGACCTTCCGCTTCGATTCGCCGTAGCAGCCCCCGCTCGGCACGGGAATTCCCTGGTACTCCTTGACCGGCTTGGCGTCCGCGCCCTTCCCGGACAGCAGCATGGACTGGAGGGCGCTCGGCTGGGGGAGGGAGGCGGGATCCGGGCCGGTGGCATCGGCGACCTGGTAGCCGTTCCGCGCCGCCGCCCGTGCGTCGGTCAGGCTGTAACGGCGGCTCGCCTCAGCCTGTGCCGAGCCCCGCTCCGGGTTTCGGGGCGGCAGCGCGGGTGCGCCGAAGCGCCGCACGCACGCCTCCTGGAGCTTGATCTCGGCCCGGTCGAGGAGGAGTTTGTCCTGCGGACTCAGGGCGTACTGGTCGAGCGGCATCGAGAAGGTGAAGGCGGCCTGCTTCGGAGCCGGGGCTCCGCTTCCTGCGGCCGTGGGACCGGGACCGCGCTCCGTCGGCGCATCCGATCGGTCGGCGCAGGCGACGAGGGACACGGAGAGGGCCAGCAGAGCGAGCGTCGAAGCGGTGATCCGGGTGTGCGATCGATGGTTCATGTCCCTGCGATTTCCTTCGGGCCGGGCGGGTTTCCGGTTGCTGCTTTCCGGCTTCCGGCTTCGGTTTCCGGTTGCGGTTTCCGGTTTGCGGTTCCTGAATCGCTCGCGGAAACCCGCCCAGCTCTCGAACTATCCAGCCACTGCTACCAGTTGTAGCAGTTCTTCGGGTGGTTACCGACGTTGCTGTAGCCGGCCAGAAGCTTCACCGACGCGTTCTCGTTGTAGGTGCGGACGAGCCGGGGAGCGAAGACGATCCCGTTCTCCATCGACTCGAGCTTCTCGCAGGGGCCGTTGTAACCGCTGCTGTAGAAGATGCTTCCGGAGGAGGTGTAGAAGTTGTTGTCCGCCCGGAAGTTCGCCGAGGCGGCGTTGTTCTTCACGGTCAGGCCCTTGCCCGCACCAGCCGTGGTGAAGGTGTATCCGGCCAGGTTGGAAATGCTCTTGGTCGTGAGGAAGTGAGAGCCCTTGTTCTCGCTGTTGTAGAACAGCCAGAGACAGGGCTGGCTCGGGGCGCACGATGCGGCGGCGGCAGTCGGTGCGGTGGCCAGGCCCGCACCCGCAATGGTCGCCAGACCGGCGACGGTGACAGCGATTCGTCGTCCTACGGACATGTTTCCTCGAATCTCCAAGATCAATAACGGTCGGTGGAGTGTGCCAATTTCGGTCGAACTGACAATCGACTAAGTGGAGTTGAGTGCATCACGCTGTGGGGTGGATCCGTCGTCCCCCTCGGCGCCGTGCCGCCCCGGCACGTATCGTGAGGGACCGTGGGCCATGCGCAGCCGCAACAGACCGGTGGGGGACCGGAATTGGCGGATTCGTACGGGTCGCGGGACCGGGGGGACAGCACGCTGCTGGGGAGGCGCTGTGGACGACTACGCGGGCAGGGTTCTCGCCGACCGTTACCGTCTGCCGTTGCCGCCTTCCGACGCGTACGAACTCGTCGAGACACGCGCCTTCGACACCTACAGTGGCCAGGAAGTCCTTGTCCGGCAGCTGCCGTTGCCGGAGGTCGTGGACGCGGAGGTGCTCGACCCGGACGGCTCCGGGCGCGCCGTCGCACCACGGCGCGTCTCCGGGAGGGCCACGCGTCGGCCCACGGACCCGGCGGTACGGCGCGCGGTCGAGGCCGCGCAGGCCGCCGCGCAGATCCCGGACCACCCCCGCCTCGACCAGGTCTTCGACGTGTTCGCGGAGGGCGGTTCGCTCTGGATAGTGAGTGAACTGGTCGCGGCGCGTCCGCTGGCGGCGCTGCTGGCCGAGAGGCCGCTGACCCCTTACCGAGCGGCCGAGATCGGCTCCGATGTGCTCACCGCGCTGCGGGCGCTGCACGCCCACGGCTGGACCCACCGCAACATCACGGTCCGTACGGTCCTCGTCTGTGACGACGGCCGTGTCGTCCTGACGGGCCTCGCCGCGGGCGCGGCGGAAGAGGCGCTGTGCGGGTACGCGCCGGTGCCTGAGCCGATGGAGTACGCGGAGGCTGTGGAGACCGGGGGGTACGCGGAGGCCGGGGAATACGTGGAGGCCGTGGAGGCCGTGCCGTACTCCGCGGACCCGGCCATCCCGGTGCAGCCCGCCCCGCAGGACCGGTACGCCCCGGGGTACGGGGACGGGCGCGACCAGGTCGACGTACGGACGCCGCGCCCCGGCGCCATCGCCGCCTACCGGGCGGGAGCCCGCGCCGGTGCTCGGATCGGCGAGGACCGCCGTCAGTCCGAGGTCGGCCGCCAGTCGGAGGAGGGCCGTCGGAGCGAGGGCGGCGTCGGGCGCCTGCACCACCCGGGCGTGCGGGACGACGAGCGCGGGGCCGTCCCTGCCGAGAGCCTGCTCCCGCCGCGGTGGTGGTCCCGGCCGGCGGACGAAGAGGCCGACGAAGAGGCCGAGGACGCGTACGACGACGACACCTACGACGGGCCGTACGACGTCGCTCTGTACGAGGGCGACGCGCACGGCGGCGAGGCATACGAGGGCGACGCGCACGGCGGCGAGGCATACGACGGCGACGCACACGCCGACGAGGACGGCGGGGACGGCGGGGGCGGTGGGGACGACCGGCCGCGCGGCACCCGTCGCGCCCTGCTGGCCGGCACCTGGAGCGACGGCCCCTTCTCCGGTACGGACGGCCCCGCGTCCCTGTCGGCGGGCGGCGGAGCGTCACCGTACGGCACAGGCTCCTTCGGCGCCGACGCCTTGCGCGCCGAGGCGCGGCGCGGCTCGGACCCGACGTACGGCGACGGCCGCCGCGACAGCTCGGCAGACCCCCACAGCACCGGTCCGCGCGGCACCGGCCCCCACAGCACCGGCCCCCACAGCACCGGCCCGCACGGCACCGGCCCGCACGGCACCGGCCCCCACAGCACCGGTCCGCGCGGCACCGGCACACACAACACCAGCCCGCACGGCTCCCGCCCCCACGGCACAGGCCCCCACCGCCCCGGTCAGGGCCCCGGCCCCGCCTCTTCGCCCCCGCACGCCCCCGACCGGCAGCCGGTCGCCGCAGGCCGCTGGGACGAGGTCGTCGCGGGCGGCCCCGCCGACCCCACCGCCTCCGTCTACCGCGGCCCCACCACCCCACTGGCCGCCGAGCGCGCCCGCCAGGCCCGGATCGCCGTCGTCGGCGCGGTCACCGAGCGCTGGGCGCCCGAGCAGGCGGGGCCGGTCCACGAGAACTGGCAGCTGGCGCCGCCCATCGGCCCCTCCACCGACCTGTGGGCGCTCGGCGCGCTCCTCTACCGCGCGGTGCAGGGCCATGCCCCGTACCCCGAGGAGAGCGCGGCCGAGCTGGTCCAGCTCGTCTGCGCCGAGCCGCCCGCGTTCGCGGAGGAGTGCGGGCCGCTGCGCCCGGTCGTCGAGTCGCTGCTGCGCCAGGACCCCACCGAGCGCCCCGACTTCGAGGAGCTGCGTGGCTGGCTGCGCTCGCTCATCAGGTCCGCCCCGGAGCCCGAGGCGGGCACTGAGGTCGTCCCGCTGCCGTCCGTCGACGCCGCACGCCTGCCCGTCGTGCGCCGCCGTGGTGAGCTCGTACGCAAACGCCGCCCCGGTTCGCTCGACAGCAGGCACGGCCGCCACCGCCACAAGAAGACACGGGAGCCCCGCTCGCCCCGTTCGCCCCGCGAGCCGCGCACCCGCCGCCCGCGCGCCCTCGGCCGTCTCCTCCTCGTCCTCATCCTGCTCGGGCTCGCGGCGGCCGTCGCGTACGCGGTGATGTTCATGCCGAAGGCCGGGTCCTCCTCGCAGTCCCAGTCCCCGTCGTCGCCCGGCCGGGAGGCGCCGGGCGGCGGAGCGTCGTCGGACTCCGGCGCCGACGGCACTCCGGACGGCCAGCAGCCGCAGACTTCCGCGCCCACCTCCGGGGACCTCGCGGACGGCTATGAGGTGCGCGCCGACCCGGAGGGCTTCCGGATCGCCGTCGACAAGACCTGGGAGCGGCGCGCCAAGAACAGTGACGGCCAGGTCCGTTACGCCGGTGGCGCCTTCACGCTCATCGTCGTTCCCGGTCGTGACACCGTGCGGGCGAACGGCTCGGACCCGATGACGTACCAGCGCGACAAGGAGCGCGAGCTGCAGCCCTTCCGGGACTCCTCCTGGACGGAAGCGTCCGGTCTGCGCCGCACCGACGTCGGCGAAAAGGCGATGGCGGAGGGGAAGTTCAGCTGGAAGGACGGCAACGGCAGGCAGGTGTACGCACAGAACCTCGCCGTCATCGTCGGCGACCGGTACCACGTGATCCAGGTGATCGGGCCCGCGGACAAGAAGGACAAGGTCGCCGAGATCCACCAGCAGGCCGCGACGGCCTACCAGGTGACGGGCTGACGGGCGCGCGTCCGCCGGGTCGAGTGACCGACCGACAGCGTGCCGCGACCACTACATCACGGTGCGATTTCGTGAGCTGCCCCAGGTTCCCCGTACGTACTTCCCCTCCGTAACCTGTCTTTCCAAGGTACTAGCGGGGCACGGGGGCACGTGGGCACGTGGACAACAAGCAGAGTGGCACGGGCGCGGGTTCACTGCTGGCCGGCAGATACCGCCTGACCGAGAGCATCGGCCGGGGCGGCATGGGCAAGGTGTGGCGCGCCCAGGACGAACTGCTCCACAGGACCGTCGCCGTCAAGGAACTCACGGCAGGGATGTACGCCTCCGAGGCCGACCGTGCCGTCCTGCACGCGCGGACCCAGAAGGAGGCCCGCGCCGCCGCCCGCATCACTCATCCCAATGTCGTCACCGTCCACGACGTGCTGGAGCACGACGACCGTCCGTGGATCGTGATGCAGTACGTCGACGGTCCGTCGCTGGCCGACGCCGCCAAGCAGGCCGGGGCTTCCGGCGAACAAGGGCCGTCCGGGCAGCAGTCCGGTCAGCCGTCCGGGCAGTCAGGGCAACGGTCCGGTCAGTCCGGTCAGTCCGGTCAGTCCGGCCGATCCGGCTGCATCCGGCCGACGGAGGCGGCGCGCATCGGTGTGTACGTCCTCGCCGCACTGCGCGCCGCGCACGCCGCCGGAGTACTCCACCGTGACGTCAAGCCCGGCAACGTCCTGCTCGCGACCGACGGCCGGGTCCTGCTGACCGACTTCGGCATCGCCGCGATCGAAGGCGACTCGACCATCACCAGGACCGGTGAACTGGTCGGCTCCATCGACTATCTGGCCCCCGAGCGGGTACGGGGCGGCGACCCGGGCCCCGCGTCCGACCTCTGGTCCCTCGGTGCCACGCTCTACACGGCGGTGGAGGGCCGCTCGCCGTTCCGCCGTACGTCACCGCTGTCCACGATGCAGGCCGTGGTGACCGAGGAGCCGGCCCCGACCGAGAGGGCAGGACCGCTCGCCCCTGTCATCACGGCACTGCTGCGCAAGGAGCCCGACCAGCGCCCTTCGGCTGCCGAGGTCGAACGGATGCTGCTGGAGGCGATGGAGGGGCGTACGCCGAAGTCGGCGCAGGCGTACGTACCGACGCAGACGGTGACTCCGCAGGAGCGGTGGACGGGGACCACGCAGCTGACCGCACCCGCACCCGCACCCGCACCAGCGCCCGCAACGGCGCCGGCCAAGCGGCGCTCCGGCCGCTGGCGTACGGCCGTACTCGTGGTCGTACTCGCCACGGTCTTCGGTGGCGGGGCGGGATTCCTGGCGATGAAGTACGCGGACGGCGGCGCCGGCACCCCGTCCTCGAACAGCTCGACCGGAAGCAAGGGCGGCAGCGGCGGTGCGGCCGACCCCGCCAAGCCCGGCTCCGTACCCGCCGGCTGGGTCCGGGTGAAGGACCCCGAGGGCTTCAGCCTGGCCGTACCGAAGGGCTGGACACGGCAGTCGGACGGTAACCAGATCGACTACACGCCGGACAACGGCCGCCACCGCATCCGCATCGGCATCGACAAGTCGCCCGACTTCGAGAACCCGTACGCGCACATGCTGGACCTCGAGAAGATCGTCGACAAGCGGACGCAGTACAAGAGGCAGACCCTGCACCCCAATACGTACCGTGACCAGACGAACGCGGCGCTCTGGGAATTCACCTGGACCGAGACCAAGGACCACCCGGGCAAGCGCCGCGCGATCGACCAGATGTACTACGAGGACGACGGTACGGAGTACGCGCTCTCCATGTCGGCCCCCGAGGAGGGCTGGGCGACCACCCGACAGCAGTTCGACACGATGCTGAGGTACTGGCAGCCGCCCACAACCCCCTGATCAGGGCTTTTCTGCCAGCGATCGCTGGCGTGATCGTCGGGGTGTGTGAGGGCCTGGCGAAAAGCTGTTACCCACGGGTACCCAAAGCCTCGATTGCGTCATACTCTCGCCCCCATGACGGACTCGCAGGACTCGCAGGCTGCCCTCGCCCCCACGAACCCGACCGCCCCGGCCCCCGCGGGCGTGCGCACCGCCGCCGACGTGGTCACCCCGGAGGTGGTCGCGCAGCTCACCCGTGGCGTCGTCGGCTCCGGCCGTACCGCCAACCACACCCCCTTCACCGGCGAGAAGCTGGCCGACCTGCCCGAGTCCACCCCCGAGGACGTCGCCGACGCCTTCGCCCGCGCCCGCGCCGCGCAGCCCGTCTGGGCGGCCACGTCCCCCCGCGCCCGCGCCGCCGTCCTGCTCCGCTTCCACGACCTGGTCCTGGAGCGCCAGGCAGAGGTCCTCGACCTGATCCAGCTGGAGACCGGAAAGGCCCGCCTCCACGCCCACGAAGAGGTCCAGGCGGTCGCCGTCGCCGCCCGTCACTACGGCCGCAAGGCCCCCTCCTACCTCAAGCCCAAGCGGCACACCGGCGTCGTCCCGGTCCTCACCAAGACCACCGAACTGCGCCAGCCGCGCGGCGTCGTCGGCCAGATCGCCCCCTGGAACTACCCCCTGGAGCTGTCGGTCGGCGACGCGCTCCCCGCCTTCGTGTCCGGCAACGCGGTCGTCATGAAGCCCGACACCGAGACCGCGCTCACCGCCCTGTGGGCCCGCGACCTGCTCATCGAGGCCGGACTCCCGGCCGGCGTCTTCCAGGTCGTCATCGGCGAGGGCCCGGTCGTCGGCCCCGAGGTCGTCCGGCACGCCGACTACGTGTCCTTCACCGGCTCCACCCGCACCGGCCGCGAGGTCGCCCAGGGCGCGGCGGCCCGCCTCATCGGCGTCTCCCTCGAACTCGGCGGCAAGAACGCCATGCTCGTCCTCCACGACGCCGACATCGACAAGGCCGCCGCGGGCGCGGTGCGCGCGTGCTTCTCCTCCGCGGGCCAGCTCTGCATCTCCATCGAGCGCCTGTACGTCCACGAGTCGATCGCCGACGCCTTCATCGAGCGCTTCGCGGCCCGTACGAAGGCGATGCGCCTCGGCGGCTCCCTCGCGTACGGCGCCGACATGGGCTCGCTCGTCGGCGAACGCCAGCTGGAGACCGTCAAGCGCCATGTCGAGGAGGCCGTCGCCAAGGGCGCGACGCTGGTCGCGGGCGGTGTCCACCGCACCGACATCGGCCCGCTCTTCTACGAGCCCACCATCCTCGACGGCGTCGAGGCGCCGATGGCCGTGTGCACCGAGGAGACCTTCGGCCCGGTCGTCTCCATCTACCGGTTCACAGACGAGGACGACGTCATCGAGCAGGCCAACGGGACCCCGTACGGCCTCAACTCCAGCGTCTGGACGAAGGACGGCAAGCGCGGCCACGCCGTCGCCGCCCGCCTGCGCACCGGCACCGTCAACATCAACGAGGGGTACGCGCCCGCGTACGGCAGCGTCCAGGCCCCGATGGGCGGCATGAAGGACTCCGGCCTCAGCCGCCGACACGGCTCCGAGGGGATCCTCAAGTACACCGAGGCCCAGACGGTGGCGCAGCAGCGGGTGATGCCGCTGGCCCCGTCGTTCGGGATGGACGACGAGAAGTACGCGGCGTTCATGAGCATGTCCCTGAAGGCGATGAAGGCGCTCCGCCTGCGCTAGCCAGTTTCTGGCACCCCCCGTCCCCACCCGCACCGAGGAGAGCGAACAGCCATGCCCGAGGTCCCCCCTGCCCAAAAGCAGGACGAATCAGGATACGACTACGACGTCATCGTGATCGGCTCGGGCTTCGGCGGCTCGGTGTCGGCGCTCAGGCTCACGGAGAAGGGCTACCGCGTCGGCGTCCTGGAGGCGGGCCGCCGCTTCACGCGCGAGACGCTCCCCAAGAACTCCTGGGACCTGCGCAACTACCTCTGGGCCCCGGCCCTCGGCCTCTTCGGCATCCAGCGGATCCATCTGCTCGGCAAGGTGATGGTGCTGGCCGGCGCGGGGGTGGGCGGCGGCTCCCTCAACTACGCCAACACGCTGTACGTGCCCCCCGCGCCCTTCTTCAACGACCCGCAGTGGTCGGGCATCACCGACTGGCAGGACGAGCTCGCCCCGTACTACGACCAGGCGAAGCGCATGCTGGGGGTCCGCCTCAACCCGACGATGACCCCGTCCGACGTCCACCTCAAGGCGACGGCCCAGGCGATGGGTGTCGGGGACACCTTCCACATGGCTCCGGTGGGCGTCTTCTTCGGGGACGGCGACGACGCGGACGGTAAGGCCAAGGCGGCGCCGGGCGCGGAGGTCCCCGACCCGTACTTCGGCGGCGCGGGCCCGTCGCGCCGGGCGTGCACCGAATGCGGGGAGTGCATGACGGGCTGCCGCCACGGGGCGAAGAACACCCTCAACGAGAACTACCTCTACCTCGCCGAGCAGGCGGGCGCGGTGATCCACCCGATGACGTCGGTCGTCGCGGTCACGGAGAACTCGCGGGGCGGCTTCGCGGTCAAGACGCTCCCCAGTGACAACAAGCGCAAGGCCCGGGGCCGTACGTTCACCGCTGAGCGCGTGGTCGTCGCCGCCGGTACGTACGGCACCCAGACCCTCCTCCACCGGATGAAGGACACGGGCCTGCTGCCCCGCATCTCCTCGCGGCTCGGCGAGCTGACCCGCACCAACTCCGAGGCTCTCGTCGGCGCCCAGACCGACAACCGCCGCTACCGCAAGCGCCACGGCGCGGACAAGGTCGACTTCACGCGCGGCGTGGCGATCACGTCCTCGATCCACCCGGACGAACACACCCACATCGAGCCGGTCCGCTACGGCAGGGGCTCCAACGCCATGGGCGGCATGACGATCCTCCAGGTCCCGTACAACACGCGGGCCCGCGTACGCGCCTGGCTCGGGAACATCGCCCGACACCCGCTGCTCGCGGCCCGCTCCCTGTCCAACCGCCGCTGGTCCGAGCGCACGATCATCGGCCTGGTCATGCAGTCGCTCGACAACTCCCTGACCACCTACCGCAAGCCCACCGGCCTCGGCAAGGGCCTCCTCACCGCCCGCCAGGGCCACGGCGCCCCCAACCCGGACCAGATCCCCGAGGCCACCCGCGCCGCCTCCCTCCTCGCCGAGGAGATCAACGGCTTCGCCGGCTCCAACATCGGCGAACTCATGGGCACCCCGCTCACCGCACACTTCCTCGGCGGCTGCCCCATCGGCTCCTCCGCCGAGCACGGCGTCATCGACCCGTACCACCGCCTCTACGGCCACCCGGGCATCTCGGTCGTCGACGGCGCGGCCGTCACCGCCAACCTCGGCGTGAACCCCTCCCTCACCATCACGGCCCAGGCCGAGCGGGCGATGTCCTTCTGGCCCAACAAGGGCGAAACGGACCCCCGCCCGACCGCCGGCGCGTCGTACGAACGCCTCACCCCGATCGCCCCGAACTCCCCGGCGGTCCCGGCCGACGCCTTCGCGGCCCTGACCCTCCCGTTCCTCGGCATGCCGCCGGTCCCGCCCAAGAAGTAGCCGGACACAACAGAGAGGCGCTGCACCCCCCTCCGAGTGCAGCGCCTCTTGTGCTCTTTCGAGCGGTGTTACGTCATATACGCCGAGGCGTCGTTACGCGACCGAGCCGGCCTTGCGGCGCTTCATCGCGAAGACGACACCGGCACCGGCGACGATGGCGATACCACCGGCGATCCCGATGGTCGGCAGCATCGAGGACGAACCGGTCTCGGCGAGGTTGCCGGTGACGGCGATCGGCTTGGCCTCACCCTGCGGCTTGACGTCCGACTTGGGCTTGTCGCCGGTCGGCTTCGAGTCCTCGACGTCACCGGGGTTGCTGCCGGCCTTGACGACCGTGAACGCGTAGGTCTCGCCGTTCTCGAAACACGTGGACGTCTCGTCCGCAGCGTCGTTGAAGTACTCACCGACGGCGAGAGCGAGGCCGTCACCCGCAGGAGCACCCTTGTCGATCTTCAGGCGGAGGTCGATGGTGACCTTCTGCCCGGCATCGAGCGGGAACTCGCCGAAGAAGACACCATTGTTGATCGGCGTGTCGGCAAAGTCGTTGATCCACTCGCCGGACTCGGGGTCCTTGTATTCGAAGTGCGCGTACTTCTCGACGAGCTTGTCCTTGGGGTCCTCGGGGTCGTAGGTGGCGACCGCGTAGACGAACAGGCTCTCAATGTCGATCTCGCCGGCGTTCTTCACGTTGAACGTGAAGTTCTTCCAGCCGCTGCCCGCGACGATCTTGTTCGGGAAGCCGCCGAGGGAGACCTGGACGGAGCCCTCTTCGCAGATCGGGAACTCCTCGTCCTCCTCGAGTTCCTCCTCCTCGCCCGGCTTGACCTCGTCCGCCGGCTTCTCGTCCTCGGCGGGCTTCTCGTCGCTGCCCGGCTTGGTGTCCTCGGCCGGCTTCTCTTCCTCGGCCGGCTTCTCCTCCTCGGCGGGCTTCTCCTCCGCCGCCGGCTGCTCGCCCTCGGCGGGCTTCTGCTCCTCGGCCGGCTTCTCCTCCTCGGCCGGCGTGGTGTCCGTGTTGGCCGCCGGGCTCGCGGAGGAGGTGGTGCTCGGGGCGTCGTCGGTCGCGTACGCGGCCGGGGCCGCCAGGAACGCGGCGGGGGCTATGACGGCGGTCGCGGCGGCGACGGCCATAGCGCGGCGAAGCTTCATGAAGACCTCAGTGAAGTCCAGGCGCACCGCGATGCGCGGTACGGAGTCTGATCGCCATCCCCGGCCGTGGGGTCACGGGTGTGGCTGTTGTTTCCGCATGCATGACCCGTGATCGATGTGGAGGGTTGTACTCCGACGTACAGAAATTTTATGTGGCCTCTGTCACGTGACGTTTGGTATATGCGTGGGGCGCATTCCGTGATCGCGTGGCAGTGCCGCGCCGCGCAGGCAGGGCAGTTCCAGGAGGAGCAGCCCTGCCTGCCGTCAGCAAATGGGCTACGGCGCGGACCCGGCCGCCGCCAATCGAACGCCCCGGCTCTCCGCGATGCGGAGAGCGTCCCGCAGCGCCTCGGTCAGCCGGGCGGACAGAAAGCGGAGCTGGCCCGCGTCGGCGTGGGCGTCGTCGAGGAGGGCCTCGGCGTGGCCGAGTAGTTCGGCTCCCATGCCCAGCTGAATCGACTCGATCTGGTCGGCGACGCGGGAGACGTAGCCGCCCTCGCTGTCGGTCAGCAGGTAGCAGGGCTTTCCCCCGGTTCCGGCCCAGGGCAGCAGCTGAGCGGTACGGTCCAGATCCATCAGACAGCCCCCAGCCACGCAGGTTGGCGATGTGGACGATTTGGGGGCAGCGGCAGTCCCAGCCACTGCCGGAAGGTCCTGGCGATACAGTGCGGCACGTCTACCTGCTTCCTTCAGGCGGACCACGCCCCCGGGCCGTGCTAGCGGCTGCGGGGGTCTTCCGTGGCTGGACGACCACTGACCGTAGGGCCCCTGAAGGAGGCGTATGGGCAGGGTTTCTGCCCCTGCCTTTCAGGCAGCCAGCAGCCCGAGCTGTACCGCGAGTTCGCTGGCCCGCCGCCGCTGGAACGGATTCTTCGACTCCGCTTCTTCCAGCAGGATGCGCCGCGCGTATCCGTTGTAGCGCATGGTCTCCGGGGCCGCTTCGTACGCCTTTCCCAACACCGTCAGGCGGCCTCGGGCTGCCCGTCCAGCTGGAATCCGCGGGCCTCCTCGATACGGTGACGAGCGAGCCGGGGGCGAGAGGGAATCGCCGCCGCGTTCGCCGCGGCAGCCTGTCGGACACTCTCCCCGCCCGCATGCAGCTCGACTGCGACGGTCACCGCGTGTGCTCCCATGACGGCACGGGAGAACGACGTGACGGAGTGGTAGTAGTCGGCAGGCAGCTGCTCGGCGATCGCGCGTGCGCTGTCCCAGTACCCCCACGCCGCTCCGGTGTCGCCCCGCCGTGCCGCCGTGTATCCGGCCTCGAACCGAAGCGCACCCGCGATTGCTCGTACGTCGTCATCCGCTTGCGGTAGCAGCGGCTCCAGATAGCGGAGGGTCTCCAGGGTCACAGCGTCGGCGGCGTCGAAATGAGCCGGTCCGCTGTCCCGGTGCGCCTGCGAGGCCAGCCAGGCCGCTACCCCGAGAGTGTGTGGATCCTCCGACTCCAGCGCCGCGACCATGCCGCGCTCGACCACCCGCCACAGCAACGAACCATCGGGCTGGTAGGCGATGAAGAACTGAGCCAGGCTGTACGTCTGCGACAACACCGTTTGCGTGACCCGTCGCTCCGCTCCCGTCTCCGCCTGCCGCACAGCCAGCTGTGTGTCGCGGATCAGATCGGGCAGCAAAGCCCCGATCACGTCGCGGTGATTCGGCGACGAGTGGCGAGCCTGCCATGCACGCGCGAGACGCGCTTTCAAGTGAGCGACAGACGGGGCTTCGTAGTCAGCTGTGAACGGGTAGGCGTCGATCGCCGCCCGCACTTGCGGAAGCCGTACATGGCCAGGGCCTGTGAACAGGGCAACCGCCTGGGACTGATCGCCTGTGAGCTCGGACAGGTCGCGTACCCGCAATGCCTCGGCGATGCGCAGCACTATCGGAAGCTTGGGCATCTGCAACTGCCCGCCCTCCACCTGCTTCACCCAACTCGGGGACTTCCCGACCAAGCCGGCGAGGACGGTCCGGCTCATCCCGCGACGAGTACGCAAGATCTGCATCCGCTGTCCGAATGCGATCGGTTCGATGAATGGACCAGGGGTGACATCGGACGGCATGACCTTGCCCCTCTGTAGGCAAACCACGTCAACGGCAGCGTACGGCGCGCGGCTGTACGTGGTGCGAAGATCAGCCCTTTTCGGCCGATGCGGCCTGCCGCGCCCTGCGACCTGGAGCGGCTTCGGACTGGCCCTTGAGCTTGGGCCCTACGGCCTTCCAGGTGTGGATGTCCGCTCGCCGAGCCGCTCGTCGACCGCGCATGGCGCCCCGCGTGGCCTCCGCTCGGCTTGGGCCACGTGCCCCTCCGCCTCCACTGTAAAGCCATCGACACTCCCGACGCAGCCCTCAGCGCCCCGACAGGCCGCCTGAATACCCCGATGAAAGTGACGAGCCGCCCCACTCGGCCGCATCCATCTACTGACGTTGCCGTCAAATGCTGCCGTCACGGCATCCCGAAACCCCGCCAGGACACGCCTGGCGGGGCTTCAAATTTGTGGAGGCGCAAAGGGCTCGGTCTATGAGACTAGGGCGTCCCTTGATGCCGGAGGGTCGCCGGGACGACTCGCCGCCATTCACCCCGAGGCTATCTCCCATGCCCAGGCCTTCGCGCGCACGGAGTCCGGGAAGGCAGGGAGCCGCGAAATGTGCATGTCCTGTGGGTTATGCGAAGCCTTCACTCTTCGCGCGTCGCAGAATAGTGGCGGCTTCGCGTACGGCCACGATAAGGTTCCGTCTCTCCTTTTCGATCTTCGAGACCCTTCCGCCTGCCAAGCGGTATGCATTTTCGAACTCGACCCAGGATTCATAGGCGATCCGTACCGCCTCTGAGCTGGCCCGGCCCACCGCGAACTGCTGCCGAAGCGTCAGTGGAGGATCATGGCGCCCCATCCATATCTCAATGCGAGCTTTGGCTGAAATGAACTCTGCAACAGCCTCGATTACGTCGTTGCCGATCATGTTGCTGCCCATCATCTGAACGGCAAGGTTGATCGCCACTGAAGCTGTGGGAGCTCGCAGTTGCTCCGGAGCCTCCCAGTTCGGAGGTTGCCACTTGAGCGACTCCCAACCATCAGACCTCACGGCTAGAGTCTCCTTTGCGGATATGAGGAGTTCAGCAGCCAACCTGCAATGTTCGTTGAGTCGCTGACAGGGATGTCTACGCCACCAGCTTTGAGGATTCTCGCACAGTACGTCACGCAGTTATTCGTGTCGTTGTCGTGCGGGCCTAGATTGACATCCTCCATTGAGTATTGCGCCCGTTGTGCATTCCTGGCGTTAGGAAGGGGGATTCGGATGACGATCGTGCCAGGCGAGTGGGGCTTACTGCGAACTCCGGGAACAGAATCCAAGCCAGGCCGGGATCCTGCTTCGGTGTGCATCGTCGTATCTCCATGCGTCACGGAAATTGAGGCATGCCTTTCGACGTCATCGAAATAGACATCGGCATATTCAGTGTCGCAGTTGTGTACGAGGACCGGTGTGGCCCCCGCCAGCACATAGTACGTGTGGATATCAGCCACGGTCAGGTTGTGAACCGTTGCCTGCTGAGTCCAGCGCTTGACCGCGGTGATCTGAACCCGCGTGCCGGCCCCCGTGCGAAGCCACTCCCCGGCCTTCAGATCAGTGGCCTTGATCCAGTCCCGCAGTTCGGGCACCCAGAACGGGTGGCCGTCCGTTGCGGTGACGGTCGCCGTCTTGCCGCCCTTCTCTCCATCCGTGTCGACCGTGACCTCGACGAGGTTCTTGGAGCCCTTGCCGACGATCGTGGCAGCGACATCCTTGGCCGCGATCTCACCCGTTTCCGGGTCAGTGGCGAGAACCTTGTCGCCGGGCTTCAGGTCCTTGATCGCCTTGCTGGAGCCGTCGGCCATGACGACCTGGGTATCGGGCGTGAAGCTGTTGTTGGTGGGGCATGCATCCTGGCTTCCGCCGCCGCCACCACCATCTCCCCCTCCGCTATTGCTGTCGGCCTTCTCCGCAGCCTTCGCTTTCACCTCCTCCGCCTTCTTGGCCGCGGCCGCGGCATCGGCTTCCTTCTTCCAAGCAGCCATGTCCTCCGCGTACTTGGCCATGGCCTTCGCGTCGTCATCCGCGCGTCGCAGCGCACCCGTGGCCCAGGCGATTTCCTCGTCCCACTTGTTGTACGCAGACCAGGCCTTCGCCAGCGCCTTGACCAGCCGTTTCGCCTTGCCCGCCCAGGGGATGGCCGCCTCCACCGCCATCATTCCGCAGGTGGCGAGGTCTCCCCCGAGACAGGCGACGATGTCGTTGTAACCGCTGGCGTCCTTCAGGACCTCCATGGCGATTTCGCGGATCTTGTCCAGGCGGCTCTGTTCCTTGAGCCGCTTGGCGCGCTCGACGTCTTCCTTGCTCACGCTCGGCGTCGGCTTGCTCGGCGCCGGCGGAGTGGCGCCTCGTCCGGAGTTGGAGCCGGTTGTGTCATGCTCCTTGGGCTTCGAGCTGGAAGTCGGCATCCCTCCCCGGCAGCCCTTGATGTCACCCGTGTGACACTCCGCCACCCCCAGCCCGGAAGGATCCGACAGCGTCACCGGACTGTTGTGCGCGTACGCGTACGGGTTCATCGACTGCGACTCGCCCGTATCCATGAGCGGGTCGACCGAGATGAACCGGCCGATCGCCGGGTCGTACTCCCGCGCGCCCACATGCGTGAGCCCTGTGGACTCGTCCTTCGTGCCGCCGAGGAAGCCCTGCTCGCCCGGCCAGATCGTGGGCTTGGTGCCGCGCTCCTCGCCGAACGGGGTGAACTTCCGCCGCGTGACGGCCTGAGTGGCCACGTCCACCGACGTCGTCGCCGTGCCGTTGTGGTCGCTGAGGAGGTATGACGTCGTGATCTTGCCGGCCTCGGCGGTGCGCACCATGACCGGACCGGCCGGGTGCGCGTAGTAGCGCGTCCCCTTGGCTACGTTTCCATCCGCGTCCAGCTTGATCTCGGTCCCGGGCAGATACAGCGTGGCGCCCGTCGGGTCGTGCCGGATGAGGCGGTTGCCGCCCGCGTCGTAGATGAAGTCGGTGGTCTTGGCGGTCTCTCCGGAGCCTTCGGTGACCTTCTCCAGGTGGCCCTCGATGTCCCAGGTGAGGGCCTGGGCGTTGCCCTGGGCGCTGGTGCGCGTGATGGTGTTGCCGGCCGCGTCGTAGGTGTAGTTGTCGGTACGTTCACCCTGCGGGCCGGTGGTGGCGACCTTGGCCAGCCGGCTGGTGGTCGAGCCGCCTTCCTCGTACGAGTAGACGCGCTTGACGTCCTTCGCCGTGTCACCCGCCGGGTCGTGCTTCGTCTCGGTCTGCCGGTTGCCGACAGCATCGAACGTGTACGAGGACCAGTAGGCGTCCGGCCCGCCGACCTGGGGCTTCGACCCGGAGCCCGCCGCGCCGGGCTGCGCCGCACAGCCGTCCGTCGCCGTCCAGGCGTCCGTCATGCGGCGCAGGTAGTCGTAGGCGAAGCACTGGGTGTCGGTGGTGGCCGACGTGGGGTTGGGGCCCTGCTTGTCCGTGATCTTGAGGATGTTGCCGGTCTGGTCGTAGGTCGTGCTGATGTCGCTGATGCGAGTGGTGGCCGTCGTCCCGGTCTCCTGGTCGTGGACGGAGCGGGTGGCGCGCCGGGTCTGCTCGTCGAACTCGTAGCTGGAGATGACCTGTTTGCCGGCTGGTCCGACCTGGGTGCGGACGAGGTCGCCCAGCGGCGTGTACGTGGTGTTGGCGACGAAGGCCCTGCCTGCCACGGCCATGGTGGTGATCTGGTCGAAGCCGTGGTAGCCGATGGACACGCGCTCGGAGGCGAGACCGCCGGCAGCTGGGTGTGTCACCGTCTGAGGGAGGCCTACGGTCTTGGTGTACGTGTTCGTGTACGTGTAGGTGCCCGCCAGCTTGCCCTCGGCAGCGGGGATAGTGATCTTCGAACCGAGCGGGCGGTACTCCGTGTCGTACCCCGTGACGGCCTGGACGTACGCGTTGCCCTTCACGAAACGGGTCGACGAGACCGGGAGCCCGAGAGCGCCGGGCATGTCGTACGCCTGCTCGGTGAGCTTGGTGCCCAGGAGGGAGCCCTCGTGGGTCGCCGTGACGCGGCCGAGATCGTCGTAGGCGAAGGCGATCGTCTTCGCCGGGGCGCGTCCGTCGGTGACCGTCTGGACCCGGTCGCCCTTGTCGTACGTGGTCTTCGTCGTCCCCTTGTCGGGGTCCGTCGTCTCGTAGGGGCGACCACGCAGGTCGTACTTGTACGACCAGACGTTGCCCTTCTGGTCGGTCACCGACTCCAGGAGGCCCCGGCGCTCGTACTTGTAGTCGATCTTGGCGAACGTTCCCGTCGGCCCTGCGCCGTGGAACTGCTGCAACTGGGTCTTGCGGCCCTTCGCGTCGAGCAGCGACTTGGTCGGAGTGTCGCCGTTCGGCGGGTCCACCGCTATCCAGTCGCCGCCGTACGACGTGGTCGTACGCCAGGTCTCCTGGCCGAGCTTGCGCGCGATGGTCGCGACCGGCCGGCCCATACCGTCGTATTCCGTCCGGGTGGATGACGGAACCGCGTTGTCGTTCGAGGTCCACAGACCAGGTGTCGGTGCCTCGCTGTTGAAGTGGGCGCCGTTCTCCTTCCACACCAGCCCTCGGCTGTCGTAGAAGGTGTCAGTGACGACCTTGCCGCCGTCGAGCGCTTGCTGCTGTGTCTGGCGCAGCCGCAGCGCGCCGTCGTAGATGTCGTAGCTGACGCGGTAGTCGCCGCGCTCCAGCAACTTCTTGTTGGTGATGACGACCGGGGCGTCCGGAGTCACGGTGTAGCTGAACTCGGCATCGGGGATGGTGGTGTTGGCGTCCCGGTCGGGCGACCAGACCTTCGTCGTACGACCCAGCGCGTCGTACTGCATGACCGAGCGGCGCTTGTTCGCGTCCTCCTGGGCCAGCGGCAGGCCGCGACCCGGGTCCAGTTCGATCGTGCTCGTGTGGCCGAGCGCGTTCGTCGTGACGATCTTCGTGACGACCGAGTCGGACGACGGGGTGAATGCGGTCCTGGTGACCTTCCCGTAGACGTCGGTGGTCGAGGTCGGACGACCGTAGGCGTCGACGGTAGTGGTGCCGGTCAGGGTGTACTGCGGCTCGCCGTCCGCATAGCCCGACAGCGACTCACCCTTGACCACGTTGCCGTTGACGTCGTAGTGGATCAGCTTGTCGGAGATGACATGATCGGGGCGCTTGATGTCCGTGGCGGCGCAGCCCTTGGAGAGGGACTCCACCCGCTTCTGTGCCCACAGCCACTTCACGGTGTCGGCGTAGTATTCGAAGCGAGTGCAGGAGTCGTCGTCCGCCTTGCTCAGATCGCCGTGGTCGGTTGTGTGGAGAAGCCGGCCCACGTTGTCGAATTTGTGCTCCACAGCGGTCCGGCGCTGGCCGCGGCCGTCCGAGAGGATCGTGCGGGAAGCCGTCTTGCCGGTCTGCTGCACCCAGGCTTCCAGCGCTGACGCGCCTTCGCCTTCGCGCTGACGGGTGGCGGTGGGGCCGTGCAGCCAGGGGGTGTAGACGGTGGCCGACTCCAGGGGGCCGCCCTCGCCGTTGTAGTAGAGGACCTCACGTGCCTGCCCCTGGAAGAGCTCGTGGTCGGCGATCTCACCGCCCTCGGAGTCCTTGACCTTCACCGAACGCTTGGCGCCGTCGGGGGACGCCTTGTCGCCGTCGAGGCCCCGGAAATACAGCGTGTCCACCTGGGTCCGCTTGTCGGGCGCGACGCCGACCAGGGTGCGGACCCTCTCGTAACCGCGCCACTGGCTCCAGGTGCGTACCTGCTTGCTGACGCTTTCGCTCTCGTCGTCGTAGGCCCAGGCCGGGGCGCCGATGTACTGGTAGTTGGTCTCCTTGGTCGGCGAGGTGCCGTTCTTGTCCTCTTCACGGATCTGGTCGACACGGTGCTTGTGGAACCAGTCGGTCGAGTACTTCTTCTTGATCCCGGTCGGGTCGGCCGGGTCGGGGACCTCGTTGACCACGGGGTAGCAGCGCAGAGTGTTGCTGTGCGGGGAAGCGGGAAGCTTCGTCGGAGCTTCGGAGCTGCACTCGGGGGCCGCGTACTTGACGGCGATCTTCGCGCCGGTCTCGGTCTGGATGGTCTCCACACGCCAGCGCAGGAACGGTGGGTTGCCGTCGGTGTCGTTGTCGACCCGGTTGGGCAGCTGCTTGCCCCCGAACACCACCGGGGGGAGCGTGATGGGCGTGCCGTTCTTGCCGGTGTGCTGGATCTGGTTGAGCCACAGCGGGTACTCGCCGCTGATCGCACCGTCACCGGTGGCCTTGAAGTCCTGGGCCAGGGCCCAGGTGTCCACCGGCTCGTGCTTGTCGGCCTTCAGGACCTCGGTGTTGACCGCGGTCAGCCGTTTGCGGGTGAAGAACGTGGGCGCGTAGCGGTCCTTGCACTCCTTGCCCGACGCGCACAGCTGGTCGGCCGGAACGTCCGGCCAGTTGCGGGCCACGTCCCAGGCGGCTTCCGCCGTTAGCTTGCTTTCGGCGCAGTCGAAGCCGCCGACCTTGAGGCAGCGCTCGGCGACATCGAAGGTGACCTGGGCGGGGGCGAGGGCGAACGGGTCTTCGTTGCGCAGACCGTAGGAGATACGGGTCAGCCAGCCACCGCGGTCGTAGTCACGGGCGGTGGACGCGCCCATCTCCGTGACGTTGGAACCGTAGTAGTTGCGCTCCGTCGCGTACCAGTACGTCATCGCGTTGCCGCGCGGGTCCACCACGTAGTCGAGATTCCAGCGCCAGGCCTGGTCGCAGACCGAGGCGGCGTAGGTGGCCTCGTGGCAGTCTTCGCCCGAGTGGTTGCCGTAGACCGGGACGGTCCAGGTGGAATTGGTCTCGGGCTTGCCCGCTGCCCATTCCGGAAGCCGGTTCAGACCGAAGAAGTACTGCACACCCTGGGTGTTGGTGATGCGCCAGTACTCCTTCTCCGTGTCGCCGTTGACCGCGCCCTTCATCAGCTCGACGCGCGTGCCGTCGTCGCTCGCCTGCCGCCACTTCTTGGTCGCGTCGTCGAGGACGAGCTGGGTGGAGGAGCCGTCCAGCGACAGGGTGACGGTGGGCGGGCCCTGGCACAGATCGCCGGTGGGGTGCTTAGGGTTGTTGTAGCCCGCCTTCGTACGGTCATTCGCGCAGGCGACGTAGCTGCGCTCGACGTAGTTCGAGCTCAGGTCCCAGCCGTCACCGACCCAGGAGGTCTGCTGCGAGGTCGCCGACGTCCGACCGTCGACACTGGCCGACGAGTAGTTCAGCGACAGAGCCGGACCGGGGCCACCCAGCGATGCAGGGATCTCCATCGGGTACGACCAGGAGAAGTCACCGGCTGCGCCGCCTCCCTGCCAGGAACCGGACGGGCTGAGCGATGTCGCTTTGTAGTCACCGCTGGATCCCTGGGCTCCGGCGGTCGCCGCCAGGACTACGGCCCGCGGGGCAGGGGCAGCTGATTTGGCCGCCGTCTTGGTGGTGATGGACGCCGGCTGGACCGTCGCGGTGAGCGTGCCCTTGGCGGAGTCGTTGACCGTTGCGACCGGGGTGCGCTTCTGGCACTCCGCCTTCTGCGGCGTCGTCAGCACGCACTCGGGCAATGCGACGAACTTCAGGCGCGAACCCCAGCTTCCGCCGTAGGCGTTGCGGAAGCCCTTGTAGTCCAGCTCGACGGCGAGGGGGGAGGACGTGGTGTCGGTGTCCGTGCGCTGGACCTTGAGCAGGACGCCGTCGACACCCGCTTTGTCAGCGGTGGTCCGGTCCTTGATCTCGACCCGCGCCGCAGATGTGGCCGTGGCCTTCGCCGAGAGGCGGACCGGCAGGGCTCCGGCCTTCACATACGGGCCGCTCGGCGTCTTTCCGGATGCGCGGGATTTCGCGGTCCGGGCTGCGCCCGGAACCTTGACGACCTGGGAGCCGGCCTTCGGCCAGGTCACGGATGGTGGCTTCTTCCACGTCTTCTTGGCGCCCTTGCCGGAGGCCGGAGCAGAGGTCCTGGGAGCCGGTTTACCTGGTACGTCCGCCAGCTTCTGCAATTCGGGCAGCGAACTTTTCGGTGCTGCTTCTGCGGCCGGAATCGCTGGTAAACCGGTGAGTAGCAGTGTCGTCGCCAGTATGGGTAGAGACCAACGGGCGCCCGGATGTCTGCGCCGGTAGCGCTTTTTCGGCCAAGACGACGTTCGCGTGTCCAAAATCCCCACCCCGGACCTCGAAAGGAACTAACTGGCTGCGGGAAGCTACCAGCCGTAACGCTCTGAATGGAAGGCCCATCGGAAAATCCGAAACCTCGGCACAGATGAAGTCGGAGAAATGGCCCAGCCCTCCCGGAAAAGGGACGAGGTGGGCATGCGGACCCGTCTCGAAGTCGGCCCAAGTCGGTCGCGCGCGGCTGCTCCACCTGCTAGAAACAACTCGCAATGCAGGTTCCGTCACGGTGAGTGACAGCCATCGATGGGTGTCGCCGAAAGTCCGGCATGCTCATTCGCGCACCATTCATGAAGCGAGAGAGATGTAGTCCATGAGAAGACTGAGAGCAGGGATGAATGATCCGGGTGGGTCGCGCAGAAGAGGGGTTTCTGTTGTCGCCGTAACCGTACTGTCGGTGGGAATGGCCGCTCTTCCTCCGGTTGAGTCAGGGGCTTCCTCGGTATCCAGAAATTCTGATACCGGACCATCCGTGAGTCTCGTCGAAAAGCAGCGCAAGGAGGCTGATGCTGCAGAGAGGAGGGCCGCGAAAACCGGAAAGCCGGTCGAGATTATTTCGGAGCGGACCGAGACGGATCAGACGTACGCGAATCCGGACGGCACTTTCACCGTCGACCGTTACCTTGTGCCGCAGCGCGTGCGGCAGAACGGTAAATTGATCCCCGTCGACGCGCGTCTCGCGATTCAAGGGAACGGCAGGGTCGCACCGAAAGCCACAGGCCTCACCGTCTCCTTCTCGGGCGGCGGTGACAGCGCCTTCGCGACCATGGTCAAAGACGGCAGGGAGGTGGCCCTCTCGTGGCCCGGCAAGCTCCCCAAGCCGATCCTGTCCGGCGACACCGCCACGTACCGAGAGGTGCTGCCCGGCGTCGACCTGACGGCCACCGCCACCGTGGATGCCTTCTCCCATGCGCTTGTCGTCAAGAACGCGCAGGCGGCGAAGAGTCCGAAACTCGACGGCATCACCTTTGGCCTCAAGAGCAAGGGCCTCGCTCTCAAGACCGGTGCGAACGGAGAGATCCGCGCGCTCGATCCCACCGGCCGGGCAGTCTTCTCCGCCCCGAAGCCGCAGATGTGGGACTCGGCCGGCGTCAAGGCCGGCAAGCCGGGCGGGAAGGGCAAGCCCTTGCCTGTGGTGCGTCCGCTCGCCGAGGTGCTTGATGGTGCGACCGAAGGGTCTCAGCAGGCCGACATTGGCGCGAAGCTGACAGGTCGAACGCTGACCTTGACGCCGGACAAGAAGCTGCTGACAGACCCGGGCACCGTGTTCCCCGTCGTCATCGACCCCATATGGGCCAAGGACGCCCTCAAGAACGCCTGGTCGGTCGCGTACAAGCACACCGCGTACCCCAGCAGCGACGACACTGTGTACTACAACGGTGGCACGCTGTCGAAGGAAGCCCGCGTCGGCGTCGCGATCGACCCGGACGGCGGCACGGTCAGCGCCAACACCTACTTCCGTATTGCCACGGGCAACGTCTGGGGCAAGCAGATCATCAGGTCGACTCTGCGGATCAAGCAGACGTACGCCGGCTCCTGGTCGTGCAAGTCCGGTGACATTCTGGTGAAGGACATAGGTAAGGCTCTCCCCTCCAACATCACATGGAACCGGCAGCCCGCCTCACTCGGCACCGTCGACTCCTCCGGCGAGTCCTTCGGAGGCAGGAACTGCCCCGCCGACAGTGCCGGTCTGGTCGAATTCGACGTGACCTCGGCCATCAGTAAGGCAGCCAAGGGCAAATACCCGGCGTGGGCATTCGGGCTGTTCGCCAGGAACAGCACGGTCGATGTCTCCTGGCGGAAGTTCGACCCCAATTCCGTACGGATCTCGACGTATCTGAACACGCCCCCGGTCAAGCCGGCCAATCCCTCCACCAATCCCTCGGTCCCCTGCGGCGGCGGCACGTTCGGCATCACGGACTACGTCACTCTCCGTGTAACGGTCAATGACGCAGAGGACAACAACCTCAAGGCCCAGTTCCAGTACGGACCGGTCGGCGCGACGGCCGCGCCCGTCCGGCCGACCAAGGTCGCGGCCAGCCGCGGCACGGTCGCCAGTCTGCGCATCGACACGAGGAGCCTCACCAGCGGGACCTACTGGTGGAACGTCGTCGTGGACGACGGGACCGCCAACAGCCCGGTGAGCGATACCTGCCGGTTCACGTACGACGGCTCCGCCCCGTCGAAGCTTCCCGGTGTGTCCTCGCCGCAGTTCCCGGCCGACCGGGACGGGAGTCCGGCCCGTTCCAAGGGGGAGTTCTTCTTCACCAACGGAGGCGTCAGCGATGTCACCCACTGGATGTGGTGGACCGACTCGGACACCACGGAACGCTTCGTGTACGCCAAGGACTTCCCTGACCCGGCGCATCCGCCGAAGGTCGACTACACGCCGCTCAGCACAGGACCTCAGTACATGCACGTCCGAAGCATCGACGCAGCCGGTAACCGATCAGCCGAGCATCTGTACCTCTTCTACGCTACGCGTTCGCCCGAACGGGACAAGCCCGGCGACCTCAACGGCGACGGCAACGTGGACCTGTGGAGCGTTGACCCGGGCGACGGGGCGCTGTGGGTTCACCCGGGCCAGGGCAACGGAAAGTTCGCCGTAGGCGCACACGCCGCTGAGGCCTCCTTCGGTGAGGCTGCTGTCACCCATCGCGGCGCCTGGAACGAACGCGACTACGACGAGGACCTGGTCGCACTCCGCCCCGGCGCTGAGGATCCGGCACGCAAGGAACTCTGGGTCTACGAGAACGAGGGCGACGGCACTCTGGACGGTACGGAGGCCGGGAGCTGGGAACTCGAGGTGATGTCAGACGAAACGGACAACCACTGGCACAACGCCGACCAGATCCTGTCCATCGGCAGCATGAACGACGACAACGGCGACGGCGTGCTCAATGAGGCCGATGACGCCGATCTGCTGGTCAAGTCGGGCAGTGAGCTTTGGCTGTACCTCGGTTCCAGGGCCACCAACCTCCTGGACGCGTTCGTCCCGCCGATCCCGCTCGGCAACGCCGACTGGCAGGACATGACCCTTCTGGGGCCCGGCGACCTCAACAAGGACGGCCTGCCGGAGCTGTGGGTCCGTGACGCCAAGGCCGGCACGGTCCACCAGTACACCAGTCGCGCCAACCCCAACGCGGGCGACACCGCCGCAGATCTCAGCGTCTACGGCGACGCGGCAGTCCGGACCACGTCGATCGGATCCGGCTTCACCTCGGCCGCCTACCCGCACTTGTCCACCGAGGGAGACTTCGAGGGCGACGGCTTCGCCGACCTGTGGGCCAGGGACGGCGTCGGAGCCTCCGTAGAGTTCCCGGGCCGGGCGCTGACGAACAACTCGGCGTTCGGCTCGGCGCGCCCGCTCGTCACCAGCGGCACCCCGTGGGGCACTTGCGAGGTCTTCGAGTCGACTGCCACGGGAAGGCGCAGCTTGTGCGGTCCGATCCTGGCCAAGTACAAGGCGCTCGGCGGCCCGGCCAAGTTCGGATACCCCTCCACAGACGTCAAGACTCCCGGAGACGGTGTCGGTCGCTACGTCCACTTCCGCGCGCCGGGTACCACGGCCGACAACCGGTCGATCTACTGGAGCCCGGACACGGGAGCCTGGTCGGTCGTGGGCAGCATATGGACCAAGTGGACAGCCATGGGCCGTGAGAGCGGAGCCCTCGGATACCCGACATCGGACGAGCGTCCCACCAGCGACGGTGTCGGCCGGGTCACTGCCTTCAGCAAGGGCGGCAAAGCCGGAGCCATCTACTTCGCGTCGGGCATCGGGGCCTTTTCGACACAAGGAGCGGTGTACGCGAAGTATCTGGAACTGAATGGCCCGCGCACGCTGGGGTACCCCACCAACGACGTGACGGCCACCTCTCCCAAGGCCGGCTCCTACCAGCGGTACCGGTTCCGCCACGAAGCGGCGGACAGCTCGTCGATCTACTGGAGCAGTGCCACCGGGGCGTGGCCCGTCTCCAACGAGATCCGGGCCAAGTGGAACTCGCTCCAGTCGGAGAACAGCTGGCTGGGCTTCCCTGTCTCGGTCGAGTACGACGTCGCTGGGGGCACCCGGACCGACTTCGAGGGCGGATACGTCCGGCTGTACACCGCCAGCGGCATCGCTACAGAGCACAAGTCCGCCGACAAGACCGAGAGCCTGCGGAGGGAACTGTCCGGCGACGTCAATGGGGACGGCCGGAGCGACATGATCACGGTCTACAACTACGGTGGCGCCACCACTGGGTTCCACCTGCTCGAGGGAAATGCCGAGGGCGGGTTCAACCCTCCGAAGGAGGCGTGGGTCAGCGGCAGGGGAGGCTTTGACTACACCAGGAGCAAGTGGGTATCCGGCGACTTCGATGCGGATGGCCATGCCGATGTAGCCGCCTTCTACGGGTACGCCGACGGATCAGTCGCGACATGGACCTTCTACGGGGAGGCCGACGGCACGTTCAAGCGAACGGCCAAGAGTGCGGTGATCAATCCCGGTAGTTGGACGTGGAGCGCAAGCGAGGTGCTCGGCGGCGACTTCAACGGTGACAAGCGGAAGGACCTTGCGGTCTTCTACGACCTCGGCAACGCCACATCTCGGCTCTACACCTTCACGGCGAAGGCCGACGGCAGCTTCAACCTTCCCTTCGCCAGTTGGACGTCCAGCGCGGGAGGGTGGGATAGCAGCAGGTCTCAGGCCGCGGCTGGCGACTTCAACGGGGATGGCCGTGAGGAGCTGGTGGCCCGGTACGCCTACGACGACGACACCGAAGCCCTGTGGTATTTCGTTACTTCCGCCACCGGCTCGTTCACGTCCGGAGGAAAGGGGTACTCAGGCGACATCAGTGCGGTGGAGAGGGGCTCCGTTGGACTGGTCAGCGTCGACTTCAATGGGGACAAGCGAGTAGATGTCGCCATCCTGCGAGCTGTTCCTTATATGCGGCTGTCGGTGTTCGCCGGAAAGTCGGACGGGGGCTTCGAGGCGCCGGGACTTGTCTGGAATTCGCTTCTATGGGGCGAGAAGTGGGTGAAGGGCTATACCGGGGACCTGCTCTCAGGGGATGCAAACGCTGACGGGAGGGCGGATCTGGCCATGATGTACGGGAATGCCTCCGGGGCCAGTCGCGCCTACACCTTCGTCGGCAAGAGCGAAGGCGCCTTCGGTATCCCCCAGCCCTCGTGGCACGCGGAACCAGGCACCTGGTAGCCGCACGCACCACCACCTGACCCATCCACGCAAGAGCCCCGCGGACGTCACGTCCGCGGGGCTCCTGGCTGTCAGCACCGACGTCAGGGCAGCGCCGGTGCCGAAGAGCGGCGCCGGGGGGTTGCGCCGCTGGTGTGGGTGGGGGGTGGTGTGGACCAATGGCATACGGGGTGCGCGGGGCCGCGATGCCGTGGGGACGGGGTGTGCCTGCATGGTGCTGGACGGCTGTGGGCCGCGCAACCGTTTGGACCGGATGCGGTCGGCCCCGGGCGTCCCCGGAGCCGACCGCCTGGGGTGACCGGGCTGCTGTCCCCTGCCGACCGGTCACGCGCGCTGGGGCGAGGTCCCACGACGTACCTGCGTACGTCACACGCCCCAGCGAAGCCACGCGTGGTTTCTTCCCTCGGCCCGCCCCTGGCTGGCACGGACATCGGGACCAACGAAGGCCCTCCGGATGCGGTCACGCGCCGTACGGGTGAGAGCCGAATCGCACTCAGATACGACCCCGGCACAGCTCCAGCAGGGTCATCGCCAGCGACGTGCCCGGCTTGCCCAGGGCGTCGCGGTAGTGGGCGAGCACCTCCATCTCGCGCGAGAGGTTCACGCGGCGGCCGCCGGAGGTGATCCGGGCCTCCTGGATGACGGCGGAGACGGCCGCCCGTTCCTGGATCAGGCCGATGATCCGGTCGTCGATCGCGTCGATGCGTTCGCGGGCGTCGCCGATGAGCGTGGCGGCCTCGTCGGTGCGGGCGCCGGTGTCGGTGGAGGTGGACGTGGCGGTGGCGGTGGCGGTGGCGGTGGACGTGTCGGTGGAGAGGGAGGCGGTGGTGGTCATGCGGGGCTCCTGTCGGGTGGAGTCCCGGAGCGGCGGCCAGGCCCGGAAAACACAGAGCGCCCCGGGCCTGTCGGCCCGGGGCGCCTGGGAAGTCGCTTGTCAGTGGTTCAAGCAACACGACCGTGGCAGCCGGCGGGCCGGGTGCCATAGGTAAAGAGGAAGGTCGAGTGCTTGCGCATGGCGGTCAGTATGCCCCGCTCGTCCTCACCGGTGCCAATCAGGGTTCGGATGGTGAGACAAAGAGCGCCTGCCCGCGCCGGTAGAATCGACAAATAGAGACCCCCTGCCACCACCGCCGGAAGGCCGCCGCCGTGTCCTCAGCGTCCCCCGCTGCCGCACCCGCATCCAACCCGGACGTAGTCCTCGTTGTCGATTTCGGCGCGCAGTACGCCCAGCTCATCGCCCGTCGCGTCCGTGAGGCCCGGGTCTACAGCGAGATCGTCCCGTCCACCATGCCGGTGGCGGAGATGCTGGCCAAGAAGCCGGCGGCGATCATCCTCTCCGGCGGCCCCTCGTCCGTGTACGAGGAGGGTGCCCCGCGGCTCGACCGTGCGCTCTTCGAGGCCGGCGTTCCCGTCTTCGGCATGTGCTACGGCTTCCAGCTGATGGCGCAGACGCTCGGCGGCACGGTCGACAACTCCGGCGCGCGTGAGTACGGGCGTACGGGCCTGCACGTCAGCAAGACCGGCTCGACCCTCTTCGAGGGCACCCCTGCCGAGCAGCCGGTGTGGATGTCGCACGGCGACGCCTGCTCCGCCGCCCCGCCCGGATTCACCGTCACCGCGTCCACGGACGTCGTCCCGGTCGCCGCCTTCGAGAACGACGAGCAGAAGCTGTACGGCGTGCAGCACCACCCCGAGGTGATGCACTCCACCTACGGCCAGCAGGTCCTGGAGCACTTCCTCTACCGGGGTGCCGGTATCGAGCCGACCTGGACGACGCACAACGTCGTCGAGGAGCAGATCGCCGCGATCCGCGAGCAGGTCGGCGACAAGCGCGCCATCTGCGGGCTGTCGGGTGGTGTGGACTCCGCCGTCGCCGCCGCGCTCGTGCAGAAGGCCATCGGCTCGCAGCTGACCTGCGTGTACGTCGACCACGGGCTGATGCGCAAGGGGGAGACCGAGCAGGTCGAGAAGGACTTCGTCGCCGCGACCGGCGTCTCGCTGAAGGTCGTCGACGCGCAGGAGCGGTTCCTCACGGCGCTCGCCGGGGTCTCGGACCCCGAGGAGAAGCGGAAGATCATCGGCCGCGAGTTCATCCGGGTCTTCGAGCAGGCCGAGGTCGAGATCATCGCCGAGGCGGCGGGTGAGCACGGCGGGCAGCCGGTGAAGTTCCTGGTGCAGGGCACGCTCTACCCGGACGTGGTCGAGTCCGGCGGCGGCACCGGCACCGCCAACATCAAGTCGCACCACAACGTCGGCGGCCTCCCCGAGGACCTCGAGTTCGAGCTCATCGAGCCGCTGCGCAAGCTGTTCAAGGACGAGGTCCGGATGGTCGGCCAGGAGCTGGGCCTGCCCGAGGAGATCGTCCATCGCCAGCCCTTCCCGGGCCCCGGCCTCGGTATCCGTATCGTCGGCGAGGTCACCAAGGAGCGCCTGGACCTGCTGCGCGAGGCCGACGCCATCGCCCGCGAGGAGCTGACGGCGGCGGGTCTCGACCGCGAGATCTGGCAGTGCCCGGTGGTCCTGCTGGCCGATGTGCGGTCCGTCGGTGTGCAGGGCGACGGGCGTACGTACGGACACCCGATCGTGCTGCGCCCGGTGTCGAGCGAGGACGCCATGACGGCGGACTGGACGCGGATGCCGTACGAGGTACTGGCGAAGATCTCGACCCGGATCACGAACGAGGTCGCGGACGTGAACCGCGTCGTCCTGGACGTGACGTCGAAGCCGCCGGGCACCATCGAGTGGGAGTGACCCGGGCACAGCCGGGCCAACGCCGACGCCGTCGCTCATCTGTTTGAGCGGCGGCGTCGCCGTATCGTGCGGGCGCGCCGGAGATACCGCGCGGGATCGACCGAGCCTCGGCAAGTGGCGTGAAACCTCTGGTCAGTTGGGGTGTCCGGAGGTACCTTCCGCCGCATGACCGCCGCCGCCGAACCGCCCGCCCACGCCCCCACATCCGCCCCCGCCCCCGCGCCCGTCCCCGTGGAGCGGCTCCACTTCGCCATGCCGCCCGTCCACGAGACCCTCGCCGAGGAGCGGGCCCACCGTAAACAGCGGATCGCCGGGGCGCTGCGCCTGTTCGCGCGGTTCGGGTACGAGGAGGGTGTCTCCGGGCACATCACCGCGCGCGACCCCGAATTCGACGACTGCTACTGGGTCAACCCCTTCGGAGAGCCGTTCGCCGGCATGACCGCGAGCGCGCTGATCCTGGTCAACGGGGACGGGCACGTCGTCCAGGGCACCCAGCACGTCAATCAGGCCGCCTTCGCCGTGCACGCCGAAGTGCACCGGGCCCGGCCCGAGGCCATGGCCGTCGCGCACACGCACTCCCTCCACGGGCGCGCGCTGGCCTCTCTCGGGGAGCTGGTCGAACCGATCACCCAGGAGGCGTGCGCCTTCTACGAGGATCACGCGCTGTACGACGCGTACACGGGTGTGGCCGTCGACGCGGAGGAAGGGCGGCGGATCGCCACCGCGCTCGGCGGGCGCAAGGGGATCATCCTGCGCAATCACGGGCTGCTGACGGTCGGGGACTCGGTGGACGCGGCGGCCTGGTGGTTCATCGCGATGGAGCGCTGTGCGCAGGTCCAGCTGGCGGCGGGGGCGGCGGGCAAGCCGCAGCTCATCGAGCACGGGGACGCCGTGGCCACGCGCGAGAAGCTCGGCGGTGATCTTGTGGCGTGGATCAACTATCAGCCGCTGTGGCGGCAGATCAGCGGGGCGCAGCCCGAACTCATGTCGTAGTACGTCAATTTGATCGTGAGTCAATCACCCTTCGGCAAACTCGGTGGTGCGTGCGTTATCGCCCCAGTACGGCACAATTCCTTGGAATTACAAGGCCGTTGCTCAGACGAAGGGTGCGTCGCCGTGGCGGTGCAGGAAGCGGGACGAAGCGCGCACGGCGGTGGCTGCACCTGCGGTGACTGTCCGCACGGCGCGCGCGAGGGGCACCGGCGCGCCGTCGCCGAATTCGTCGGGCGCCGCGACGAGCTCGCGGCGGGGCAGGGACTGCCCGCGCAGGTGGCGTACTCGGTCGGCGCGTCCCGGCAGTGGATCTCCGACGAGCTCTCCCAGTCGGCCCGTGCCGTCGCCGAACGCAGTCGCGCGGCCGGTGACGCCTGGCTCCGGCGGGTCTGGCGGGTCACCTTCCTCGTGCTGTGGGGCGGTGTCGCACTGCTGCTCCTCGTGCAGGCCGTCACCGCGATCGACTCCGGCTGGACGGGGACGCGCACCGCGTACCTCGCCGCCGCGGCCTGCCTCGCCGCCCTGCTCACCGCCGCGGCCCGGCTGCACCGCGCGCACGGCGGACTGCTCGCCCCGCTCGTGGGCGAGGACAACCGGCTGTCGACGTCGCGGGCGGTCGCCGGGGCGTGGGTGCTGCTCGCGGTCCACGCGGTCCTGTTCCAGGCCTTCCAGGGGCGCGGAGCGATCGCCCAGGGGGGCATCGGCGGGGGCGCCGCCCTGCTGACCGTCGTCGCCGCCGTCAGCCTGGTCGCCGTCGTCGTACGCCGCGTCGTCACCGTACGCATCGTCACGCAGCGCCTCCAGAAGGTGCAGGCGGACCGTCCGGCCCCGGCCGATCTGCTCTGCGACGACGCCGGGCGCGGCAGCTTCACGGACGCGCAGTACGTCCTCGTGAACACCGCGGCCCTGGTCCACACGGCCGTCCGGCCGTCCCTGCCCTGGGGGCTCGTCGCGCTGGTCCTCGTCTCCGCGGCGGTCTATCTGGCCGGGAAGTATGCGGAGGGCGGCAGGCCCGTCGTCCTGTCCGTCGTCCGGGCCCGGGAGCCGGGCGATCTGGACGGTCCGATCCGCACGGGCGACGACATCGAGATCCGGGGCGCCGGGTTCGTACCGCCGGGGGCGGGCAGCCCCGACCGGCTCGCCCGCATGATGGTCCGCATCGGCGCGGTCCACGTCCACGTCCCGCTGATCCCCGTCCCCGGCGGCTTCGGCAACCCCACCGACACGAGCCTCACGGTGCCGGTCCCGGTCGACGTCGAGCCGGGGCGGGTGGACGTCCAGGTGGTGACGGCCGCCGGGGCGGAGTCGAACCGGGTGACGATCGACGTCGCCGACTGAGCAGGCGAGCCCGACGGCGAGCCGCCGGGCCCAACAGGCGATATTTGGTCAACCTGGCATTTTCCATGTGCAGTTGACCCGCAGTGGGTACTCTCCGGACCGCCAGCGGTGCGCGACGAGGCGAACGGAGCGTGGGACAGCCCATGACACTGCAGAGGGACGGTCGGCCGGCGGCGAGGCCCGCCACCACACTCGAGATCATCGTCGACGCCGACGAGCTCGACGAAGAGCCCGGTACCAGGACCAAGGGCCTTCGCCGGACGGGCCGCGACGTGGCCGCCGTGCCCGTCCCCACCGAGCAGGTGGCGGCGAACGTCGAGAGCGCCGTGGCGGCCCTGCGTGGCATCTTCGACCGCGTCGCCCGCACCGACTCCGCCTTCCCGCTGCGCGAGGTGCAGGTCTCCTTCGAGATCTCGGCCAAGGGCGGCTTCCAGCTCATCGGCACCAGCGAGGTGCAGGGGAAGGGCGCCGTCACGCTGGTGTTCGGAGCGGCCGACCGTCCGGCGAGCTGACCCGGATGGGCGCGCACCGGGCGCTGCTCCTGTTCGTGCCGGTGTACGACTCGCCGCACTGGCCGGATCTGAGCTATCTGCGCGACGAGTACGAGGACCTGCGGGCCGGCCTGCTGGAGCAGGACTACGAGATCGACGAGCGCAGCGGCTGTGCCGGTCTCGTCTCGCAGGAAGTCCTGCTTCGGATGGCGGCCTTCATCCTGGAGGCGCGGCGCGGCGATCACCTGCTGATCTACCTCAGCGGTCATGGCTTCCACCACGACGGACGGCACTGGTTCGCCGGGCAGGACTCCCAGGTGGGCCGACCGGGACAGCCGCTGTTGTCCAGCAACGTCGACCTGGAGCGGGACTGGCACGACCACGCCAAGGGCAGCGACGCCGAGCGCGTACTGGTCGTCGTCGACGCGTGCCGGGACACCTTGGAGGTCGACGGTTTCGAGGGCTTCGCGGGCAAGATCGACCGTGCCGTGAAGGCCCCGGCCGGGACGGACAAACTCGGCTATCTGATGGCGTGCGCGCCGGAGGAGCCGGCGGCTGTCGCGGGGCCCGCCGAGGGCTCGTTCAGCCTCTTCACCAAGGCGTTCCGCGAGATCCTCGCCGACGCGCAGGGGGCGCTGCGCGCCGACCGGCTGCGCGGTCTGCTGGAGAAGTCGATGGAGGATCTGCGCAAACGGCAGCAGGTCGTGCCACGGAAGCAGATCCCCCGGCTGTGCGTCGAACAGGGCGGTCCCCTGTTCGTCGTCGTCCCCACGAGCCCCCCGTCGGCATCGCGGCACCTGCTGATCCGCGACCCGAGGCTATGGGACCGGGTGACGGACCGTACCGAGGGCGAGGATCTGCTGGCGGAGGCCGCACTCGTCATCGACAGCACGCTCGACCCCTGGCTGCGGGAGGCGAGAACACGGCTCGCCCAGGATCCGTGGCTCGACTGGGAGGCGGACCTCCGGGCATCGGACAGCCTCGCGCAGCTGATCGAGCACCTGCCCAGCGAGGTGACGTTCACCCCGGCGGAGGCCGCGCTGCTCGCTCTCGCTCCCGCGCTGTACCACGGCTTCCGGGTCCGGCTGGCCTCACGGACGGACCCGGAGTCGCGGGTGGAGTGGGAGCAGTACCCACGCCTGCGGCGCCAGACGGCCGACGAGACAGGCCCGCATGGACGGAGCCGGGACCGTGACGTGGCCGAGTCGTGGGTGTTCCACCAGACCCGGTGGAGCCCGGGGAACGCGCACAACTTCACGTACGACCTCGTCGACTACCTCGACATGATGCTGGCCGGAACGGGCGCGCTGGCCGACGTCTGCACCCCGCCGGTCATGTCGTGGTTGTTCCGGGCCATGCGGCACGGCGGGGGCGTCCTCGCCGAACCTCCCGCGCTGCCCTACGCGCCGGGGCCCGACGTCGGCCATCAGAAGGTCGGGCTGCTGCTGTGCGTCGCCCAGACCATGTCGCTCGACCGCAGCGAACTGCCCGCCGTACTGGTGGAACACATGGGCGGCCGGGACCGGATCGGGATGAGGCACGTCCGCCAGGTCATCAGGGAGGCCGAGTGGACCCCGTCCGGGCAGGACCGAGGCAGGGGCACGCTGGGGCTGAGCGCGGAATGCGGCTACCAGGCGCTGATGGTCGCCCTCCAGGAGCGGGTGAAGGAGCTGGACGGCCTGCTCTGCAGCGAGCTGAATCTTCCCGTGCTGCCCCTGCTGCCCAGCCGGGCGTCCGGCGTCGAGGTCAAACCGGAGAAGAAGGCCGACGGCAGGACGGACAAGTTCTTCCCCGTCGCCACCCGTTTCGGGCTGGACGGCAGCCGCGTGCGCGAACTGCTCGTCGGCGAGCAGCTGTACGCGGACAAGTATCTGGCGGTCCGTGAGCTGTATCAGAACGCCATGGACGCCTGTCAGGTCCGGCAGGCCAGAGAGCTCGCGCGGCAGCCGATCGGAAGAAGGCGGCGAGGGGCGGACGGGGTACGCGGGGAGGACGGGGAAGGCCAGGAGAGCCCGGAGCGCGGGACGAGCTGGGTGGGCAGGATCACGATCACCCAGGGCGTGGACGGCGGCCGTGAGTTCGTCGAGTGCCTGGACAACGGCTCGGGCATGGGTCGCGGCGAGCTCCTCTACTCCTTCGCCCAGGGAGGCGTACGGCTGTCCCATCTCTCCTCCTTCCAGGAGGAGAAGCTGGACTGGGAGCGGCTCGGCATTCCGTTCCAGGAGAACAGCCGCTTCGGCATCGGAGTCCTCAGCTACTTCATGCTCGCCGACGAGCTGGTGGTCGTGACGCGGAAGTTCCCGCGCGAGGGACCCCCGGACAGCGCGGCTCTGCGCGTCACGATCGACGGACCGGACCACCTCTTCCAGGTCACCGAGGACACCGAGGACGAACACTTCTCCGACGGCCGCTGCGGGACCAAGGTACGGCTGTACCTACGGGCCGGACTGGACGGGTTCTCGTGTGTGAAGGCGTTGCGGTCCGTGCTCGGCGTGGCCCGCTTCCACACGGTGGCGCGGTACGGGGACGAGGACCCGGAGACCTGGGAGCCGGACGACTACCAGAGCCGCCCCGACACCGGAACCGCCCCGGCCATCGGCGCCTCCGGAATGGTCGTACCGGTCACCGGCGGAGAGGTCTTCTGGTGCGAGCGGGGCGGAGCCCTGCTCGTGGACGGCATCGCGGTCGACAGCCGGCTGTCTCCCGATCCGGCGGGCGGACGGGCCGAGCGGGCCGCACCGCAGCCGTCCGTGCGCGGAGCCGTGGTCAATCTCAGGGGACGGGTCGTCACGCGCCCCGGGAAGAAGAAGGCCGTCCCGCAACTCACGGTCGACCGCCGCCGCATCACCGATGACGTCACGGACACCGTCTTCTCCCTGCTGGGCAAACGGGAGTCCGTCAGAGCCCTGGTGGACAGCAAACTGCTCACCGTGTCATGGCTGGCGGGGATCGCGAAGGAGGAGCCGCGTCTGGCGGACGCGATCGTGACCGGACTCGTACGCCGGGGCGGGAAACTGACGTACGACGAGGGGGGCGACGGGACAGCCGACCTGGCGCGGACCGGGTTCATGGTCGCGGACCGGGAACTGCGGGCCGTGTGGAATGCCCCGCTGCCACCCCAGCTGAGGCGCGAGGGACCGAACTTCCCGAGGGAGCGGGCCGCTCGACTGCCCGCCCATCTCGCGCTGTGGCGTTACGCGGCCCATTTCCCGGACGACGTACGGGTGGCGCTGGGCGAGGTCTGTCCCCCGGAACTGGGCGACGTGCCGCTGCGCCCGGCACTCCCGTCGGACGATCTCATCCTCGGGCGCCAGGAGGGCTCCCAGGGCAACGTGACTGCCTCCTGGGACGCGCAACCCCCGCCGGGCGAGCTGTTCGCGCGGGCGGAGGAACTCGGCGAGCCGTACGCCACGGTCGTCGACCGTCTCGCCGCCCTCGGGCTGTCGGCACCCAGGACGGAGCGCACCACCGCTCTCACGGCCCACGAGGTGTCCCGGCTGACCAGCCAGGACGCCGACGGCGTGCCGCCGTATCTGTACCCGGGCGATGCCATCCGGGTCTGGCAGGTGCTCGCCACGTGCGGTGACGACGCGCACGCCGCCGCCGACGCGGAGGCGTTCCTCTACGAACTCGGCTACGACACCAAGGCGTTCTCCGCGCTGCTGGACGCCGCGTCGCCGGAATCCGGGCTCGTCCGCAGCCTGAAGGCCGAGGGCGGCGAACTGATGTCACGGGGGGCGCGGCTCGCTTTCGACAGTCCCGAGCGCCTCCTCGCCGCCGCCGACGCCTGCGGCATGTCCGTCAAGGAGATCAGAGGGGTACTCGCGTCTCAGACCTTCGCCGTCCCCAGGCCGAGGGATCTGGTCAGGATGTACGTCGGCTGGCCGGATGACTCCCCGTCCCCGTGGGACCGCGAATCCGAACCCCCCGTCGCGCTCCTCCCGGACCTCTACCGGCTGGCGCACCTGCGGGAATGCACCACGGCCGAGGCGGCGCGTCTGCTGGAGGCATTCGGTTACCGGGTCGACGAGCCCGGCGACGACCGCCCGGCACCCGAGGAGGCGGAACTGCTGGTTCTGCCGGTGGCCGACGGCCGGTTCCTCAACCCACGAACCGCCGTCACCCTCCTCGATCTGCGCGTCCTCGCGCAGCACAAGGGGCTGCCACTGTCCGGGGTCGCCGACTCGCTGCGCGCGCTGTCGGTCGAGGTGCCCGAAGGGCTGCCCGACTCGCTGGACGAGCGCGACCTTCCACTCCTCACCCAGGCGGACGAGGAGCCCAACGCGCTGCCGCGCGGGCTGGACCTGAGCCTGCCGGTGCCCGTCGCGCATCTGACGCTCCTCGCCGCCCGTCTCGGCCGTACCGTCGAGGAGATACGGACACGGCTGAACGAGCTCGGCATGACCGTCGCCCCGCTGCCCGACCCGGAGACGGAGCTGTTCGACCCCCGGACGGAGCAGTGGATCGCCGTCGGCTGGATCCCCTACTCCGCGGAGCCGGAGCGCCATGAGGTGCCCTTCGCGCACGTGCTCTGCACGGCGGCGGACCAGGGGTGGGACCTCGACACGACGGCCGAGGTGATGCGGGCCCGGGGGCTCGTGGTCCCGGCCGGGGAGGACGGCCGTACGCCCGAGGCCGACGGACGCGATCTCACCCTGCTGAGCCGGCGCTGCGACGGCCAGGCCCCCTGGCTGGCGCTGACCGAGGAGGTCTCGCCCGACCACGTCCTACGGGCCGCCAAGGAGACGGGAATGCCGGTCGCGGACGTGCGGGCCAGGCTCACGGCTCTGGGCCACGACGTCTTCACGATCGAGGAGGACGGCGACGCGGACTACTTCGTGAGCCTGCTGCGGGACATGCCGGGAACGCCGCACCACCCCGTGGATCTGTGGCCGTACAACGACATCAAGGACAGCCGGGTACCCGCGGCCTGTGTGTGGATGCTGTCGCGCATGAGCCGTCGCACCCTCGACGGGATCGCCGCCCTCCTTCGGGCCGCCGGAGCCGAGCTCGCCGAGCGGGAGTACCCACCCGGCCCGCCGGACGAGCGCGAGCTGCTCCTGCTCCGGGAGAACGCCGCACCGGACGGCCCCTGGCTCGTCTGCGGCGAGACCGTCGGCCTCGAACACCTCCTCGTCTCGGCGCACCGCCTGGGCATGACCGTCACGGAAGTCGCCGCCCGGCTCCGCGACGACTTCGGGCTCGATGTGCCCGATGTGGGGGAGCTGGTCGCGCGGACCTGGGCCGAGGTGCCGAGGTCTGCCCCCTGGGGTGCCGCCGGATCTGGGTGAGCGGGACCGTCGTCGCACACGTATGCATAGGTGTGGGGCGTGGGGACAATCGTCCCGGGCCGGTACTGGTGTGGAGGCGACGATGGGGCACGCGTACGGGACGACGGCGTACGGAACGATGGCGGGCACGCCGGAGGGACGCGGTGGATGGCGGGAGATCGGGCGGCGCTACGCGCTGCTGCCGTTGCGCGTCTTCCTCGGCGTGACCTTCATCTACGCGGGGCTCGACAAGCTCACCGACGACGCGTTCCTGTCGGCGACCGGCACCGGGTCCATCGGGGAGCTGATGAGCGCGGTGCGGGACAACTCGGCGATCCCAGGCCTCGTCGACCTCGCGCTGAAGAACCCCGAAGGGTTCGGCTACGCCATGGCCTTCGGTGAGCTGGCCGTCGGGATCGGCATCCTGATCGGGCTGCTGGCGCGGCTCGCCGCCCTCGGTGGGGCGTTGATCTCGCTGAGCCTGTGGCTGACCGTGAGCTGGCAGACCGAGCCGTACTACTACGGCAACGACCTGGCCTATCTGATGGCCTGGCTGCCGTTCGTGCTGGCCGGTGCGTCGGTGCTCTCGGTCGACGCGCTCCTCGCGGCGCGCCGTCGCCGGATGCTGTAGCCGGCGAAGGACGCGACGCCGGCCAGGAGCAGGCCGCCGAGGACGACGACCGGGGCGACGAACCACGCGGCTTGCCATGACCCCGCCGTGTCCCCGAGCACGATCGCGGCGGCGGCGAGGACGGCCGCGCCCGCGATCAGCCGGGCGGGGCGGAACTCATGAACGAACTCACGACTGGCCTCGCGACTGACCTCATGACGTGGCACGGGTGACCTCCACCTGTCCGATCCCGACCTTGAGGTCGAGGTCCAGCGTGCCCGCCGACCGCGCACCGGCGGGCGGGAGGAGTGTTCGGGTGCGCTGCTGGTCCGGGGCGACGTCGGCGTCATTCGGCCTGTCGCCGGGCAGCCGGACGTCACCGAGACCGGTGGCGGCGGTGACGTTCACCGTCGCGTCCCTGGGCACGATGACCTTCAGCTGTCCGGCGCCGACCTCGGCCTCGGTGCGCAGCGACGTCTTCGCGGGGATGACCACACGGCCGAGGTCGAGGGTGCCGACGCCCGTGCCGAGCTGGTAGCGGGACTCGACGCCGGCGACCGTGGCGGGGCGCCACTCCGTGCGCATCCACTCGGTGCTGATCTCCCTGGGCAGTGCGGAGGCAGCCGCCAGCAGGAGGGCGGTGACGACCGTCATGAAGATCGTGCCGCCGCCGGTACGCCCGACGAAGCTGCTGATCGCCAGGCCCAGGCCGAACACGGCCAGGGCGCAGGCGAGCCCGGTCTGCAGGCTCGTGCCCAGCGGCTGGCCGCCCCAGGACAGCGTCGTGCCCAGGGCGCCCGCGACCAGGGCGAGCAGGAGGACGAGGCCGCCGATGGAGCGTGGTCCGCGCGGCCGGGGAGGGGCGGGGCGGGGGCGGACCGCGCCGTGGCGGGGTGCGGCGGGGGCGCCCACCGCGTCCGCGGGGCCCCACAGATAGCCGGTGGCGACCGGTCCGGTGGAGCCGTCCTTGATGATCGGGTCGCGCCACCACGACGGGCTGCCCGGTGTCGGCGGAGCCATCGTCTCGGGGGGTGCCTCCGCCACCGCGTGCGCGGTCGCAGGGTCGAGGGGGCCGCCCTCGGGCGTGATCAGGGTGCGCCGCTGCGACCAGACGGCGGCGCCCGCGACGGCCAGGGTGAGCAGCGCGGAGAAGGCGAGCGTGCCGCCGTTGCCGAGCATGGACAGGAAGCCCGCGCAGCCGAGGAGGGCCATCAGCACGGCCAGCAGCGCCGCGCCGTCGACGCGGCCCGACAGCGCCCGCCGCGCCTCGTTCTCGTCCTCGCCGTCGAGGGGGATCAGCAGCCAGGCGAAGCCGTAGAAGATCAGGCCGATGCCGCCGGTCACCGAGAGCACGCCGATCGCGATGCGGAAGATCACCGGGTCGATGCCGCAGAACCGGCCGAGTCCGCCGCACACACCGGCCACGACCTTGTGCCGAGGGTCGCGGCGCAGCTGGGGCGCCGGGTCCGGCTGCCCGGGCTGTCCGGACGACGGCCCCGCGGGCGGCTGCTCGGGAGGCTGTCCCGCCGGCGGCCGGCCCGCGGGCGGCTGCTCGGGTGGCGGCTGCTCCGGTGGTGACGAGGGCGGCGGAGCGGTCGGCTGAGTCATGACTCCATGGTGACGGGCCTCTTCCCACTCACGCAGCCGCCGGAACCCTGGCCCTTCCCTGATATTGCCCCCGTCCCGCCGGTCAGGGTCGCAGGTCGCGGCGTATGCGGGGTCAGGGTCGGTTTCAGGGACTGCCCTGATGTCCGCGCCCGTGCGGACATGTGACGATCGACGCATGTCAGCCGCCCGTGCCGCCACCCGTCTGCCGGAGACCGAAGAGCCGCCTCCCGTCCGCAAGCTGTATCGCAGCGCCGACGGCCGCTGGCTCGGCGGTGTCGCGCGCGGACTCGCGGGACATCTCGGGCTCCCCGTCGTCTGGGTGCGGCTCGTCTTCCTCGGCCTGTTCATGGCGAACGGCCTGGGCGCGCTGCTGTACGCGGTCTTCTGGATCGTCGTCCCGCTCGGCGTCGGGGGCAGGGCGACCGCCGAGCCGAGGCCCGTCTTCGAGACGACGCCGGACGGCAGACGACGACTGCGCAAGCCCGACACGGGCCAGCTGTTCGCACTGTTCGCGCTGGTCATCGGAGCCATCGCGTTCATGGGCAGCGTCGAGATAGGCGGCTCGGCCAACCGCTATGTGTGGCCGCTGCTGCTGATAAGCGCCGGTGTGGTGCTGGTGTGGCGGCAGGCGGACAACGCCCGCCGGGCCCAGTGGGCCGGGGACGGGCGGCGGCGCCGGCTGCTGCAGCTGGCGCGGGGACTCGCCGGGGTGGCGCTGGTCGGCGTGGGTCTGACCGTCTTCATGGTGGTGCGAGGCTCGGCCGCTCAGCTCGGCAATGTCCTGACCGCGGCGATCGCCGTGATCGTCGGCGTCGGTCTGCTCGCCGGACCATGGCTGGTCCGGATGACCCAGGACCTCTCCGCGGAGCGTCTGATGCGCATCCGCGCCCAGGAGCGGGCCGAGGTCGCCGCCCATGTCCACGACTCCGTCCTGCACACCCTCACGCTGATACAGCGGAACGCGGACGACGCGGGTGAGGTGCGCAGGCTCGCCCGTGCCCAGGAGCGCGAGTTGCGCAACTGGCTCTACAAACCGGAGGGCACCGGCAAGGAGGAGGACGAGGAGCCGACGACGCTCGCCGACGCGGTGAAGAAGTCGGCCGCCGAGGTCGAGGACAAGCATGGTGTTCCGCTGGAGGTCGTGGTCGTCGGCGACTGCCCGCTCGACGAGAAACTGACCGCACAGATGCAGGCCGCGCGCGAGGCGATGGTGAACGCGGCGAAGTACGGTGGCGAGGGGGGTGCCGTGCAGGTGTACGCGGAAGTCGAAGGCCGTACGGTATTCGTCTCCGTCCGTGACCGGGGGCCCGGCTTCGACCCGGACGCGGTACCGGAGGACCGGATGGGCGTACGAGAATCGATCATCGGCCGGATGCAGCGCAACGGCGGGACGGCACGCCTGCGTTCCGTCCCGGGCGGGGGCACGGAAGTGGAGCTGGAGATGGAGAGGGCGGACGGATGACCGAGCAGACCGACGGAGCAACGGGCGTCGCGGAGCGTCGCGTACGGGTCGTGCTCGTCGACGACCACCGGATGTTCCGCGCCGGGGTGCAGGCCGAGATCGGCCGGACCGACGAGACGGGCGTCGAGGTGGTCGGCGAGGCCGCCGACGTCGACCAGGCGGTCACGGTGATCACGGCGACCCGGCCCGAGGTGGTGCTCCTCGACGTCCATCTGCCGGGCGGCGGCGGGGTCGAGGTGCTGCGCCGCTGCGCGAGCCTGATGGCGGCCACCGAGCACCCGGTGCGCTTCCTCGCGCTGTCCGTGTCGGACGCCGCCGAGGACGTGATCGGTGTGATCCGCGGAGGCGCCCGCGGTTACGTCACCAAGACCATCACCGGCACCGATCTCGTCGACTCGATCTTCCGGGTGCAGGAGGGCGACGCGGTGTTCTCGCCGCGGCTGGCCGGGTTCGTGCTGGACGCGTTCGCCTCGACGGACGCGCCGCCGGTGGACGAGGACCTGGACCGGCTGACCCAGCGGGAGCGGGAGGTGCTGCGGCTGATCGCGCGCGGGTACGCGTACAAGGAGATCGCGAAGCAGCTCTTCATCTCGGTGAAGACGGTCGAGTCGCATGTCTCGGCGGTGCTGCGCAAGTTGCAGCTGTCGAACCGGCACGAGCTGACGCGGTGGGCGACGGCGCGCCGACTGGTCTGAGGCGGGGGCGGGGCGGAGCGGGGCGGGGCGGGCTCGGTCCCCGGGGGGTGACGGGCGCCCCGCCCTGTCAGTGGGGGCTGCGATGATCCACGGCATGAGCGACTCGACCTCCGTGACGTGGCCCACCGACCTGTCGTCCGCCGTCCGGCTCGCGCAGACGTTGCACGACATCGAGTGGGGCTGGAACCGACCCGACATCGAACGGCTGGTGGACGCGCACCCCGACTGGAAGATCCGCAGGGAGTTCGCCGACTGCCTCGTCGCCGGTCTGGAGCCTTCCCGCGGCTACGGGAGCCCGTTCGGCCCGGAGTTGTTCCTCGACGCCCTCGAACCCAAGAGCAAGCACTACGTGCGGGCGCGCCTGCCCTTGCTGGAGTTCCACCTCCCGACGCCCGGCGACGAGCGTGGGCGCGCGCTGGAGCAGCTGTCCCGGGCACTCGAGAGCATCGGTGCGCCCACCCGGGTACCGGCCTGCGCCGACGGGTTCGGTCTGCGCTGGCAGTCCGGCGAGCGCACGATGCTCCTGCAGAGCAACGAGCGCCGCGCATGGATTTCCGTCCAGCCCGTGGTGCGGCGGGCCGAGCACATCGGCCCGGAGCTCCTCGCCGTGATCGCCGCCCTCGTGCCGCTCCTCCACGACCGGGCCGACGGCTGCTGCGACCGTACCGATGTCGAGCAGCGCGTGGCCGAACTCCCCGGCTGGTCCGTCGACTTCGCCGACACGCACGCCCATGCCCGCGTCAGCACCGCCGACCCGGACTGCCAGGTGTCGTTTCTCGGCATGGGCGGGCGGGGCCACACGTACGACCACCTGGGGCTGTACCGGTTCGAGCAGGACCCGGGCCTGGAGCGGCGCCGCGAGGTCTTCGGCGAGGTGTACCGGGCGATCCGCGGCGTCATCGGTGAGCCGACCCTCTACGGCGGCGGTCCCGACGGTCCCGATGTCCGCTGGCGGAACGCAGGGAAGGACGCCCGTGTCCTGCGCCTGCGCGCGGACAGCCTGCGGGTGTGGGTCGAGACCTGCCCGGCTGACGAGCTCGAGGAAGAGGAGTTGACGACCTTCGAGCACGGCGGCCCCTCGGGAGGCCCGGACGGGCCCAGCGACTTCCCCCGGCTGCCGTACACCTGGCAGCTGGTCCTGCACGGTCCCGGCGACACAGCCACCTACCTGCCGGGCGGCCGGCTCGCCCTGACCATGCCGCACCTCCAGGAGGCGCTGGAGACGCTGCTGAAGGTGTGGATCGAGCAGTTGCCCGTCCAGCGCCCCGGCGAGAAGGTCACGTTCACCATCGCGAGCCGCGGGATCAGCGGAGGGATGTCCTTCACCTACGACACGGTCAAGGGCATCCTGCTGCGCGTCGGCAGCCGTGACGGCGACCCCGCCGCGGCGGCGGCTGCGATGAGCGCGGTGGGCTGGCAGCCTTCGGGGCGCCGCTGGAAGGCCGAGTTCAAGAACCCGACCGAGCGGACGGCCACCGAGGTGGCCACGCTCGTCGTCACCGAACTCGCGGCCCGGGGGGTCACCGAGCCGTACCGGGAGATCACCGCGAAGCGCGTGGGCATCGGCACCCCCACCCACGGCGCCCATGGATTCTTCCGGGCGACGGGACTCGGCATCGAGAGGGCCTGACGGAACAGGAACAGGAACAGGAACAGGAACAGGAGCGGAAGGAGACGCTGTCGACGGCATCAGGCGACGCGGGTCGCGCCGGCGAACGGCATCTGGTCCATCGGCGCGACCCTGACCGGCGCGCCGGGCCGGGGGGCGTGGATCATCTGCCCGCCGCCGATGTAGAGGCCCACATGCGAGATGCCCGAGTAGAAGAAGACCAGGTCCCCGGGGGCCAGTTGGGAGCGTGGCACGCTGCGCCCCGCGTTGATCTGGGTGTACGTGGTGCGGGGGAGGGACACTCCCGCCGAGCGCCACGCAGCCTGCGTGAGACCGGAGCAGTCGTACGCGGACGGCCCGGTCGCCCCCCAGACATAGGGCTTGCCGAGTGCCCCGTAGGCGTAGGCGATCGCCTGTGCGGCACGGGAGTTGGGGGCGGGAGCCGGGGCGCCGGGGGCCGGTGTGCCGCGCGTGGAGTCGCGGTCGGCCCGGGGGACGGGCGTCCCGTCCGTGGCCTGGTACGCGGCGCGCTGCTCGGCGGTGAGCCGTGCGAGGTACGCCTCGGCCGCCGCGAGCTTCTCGCGCACCGTGGTCCGGTGCCGGGCCAGCTCCGCCCGGCGCGTCGTGAGGGCGGTCAGCCGCTCGCCGGCCTCCGCCCGCACTTGCGCGAGTTCCCGCTGCTGCCGCTGGATCCCGGCGATCGTGGCGGCCTGCCGCTCACCGATGCGATCGGCCAGCTCCGCTCCGGCCAGATAGCGGACGGGGTCGGAGGTGAGCGCCAGCTGCATGGCCGGGTCGATGCCGCCCGACCGGTACTGCGCGGTGGCGAGCGAACCTAGGCCGTTCCGGGCGGCGTTGAGCCGCTGCGTACGCCGGGCGGCCTCGTCGCGCAGCTCGTCGAGCGACTCGCGGGACTGGTCGACGGCCTCCTTCGCGCCGTTGTACTTCTCGGTGGCCTCCTCGGCCTCCTGGTACAGCTTGTCGGCCTTGGCCTTCAGCTGACCGGGTGTGGGGCGGGGCTCGGCGTGCCCGGAACCGTCGAACGCGGTGGCGGTCGCGGCACCGGCAAGCGCGAGGGTGAGGGCGGTGCGGGCGGCGGGGCCGGTGAGCGTGCGCTGCTTGGGTTTGCGGTGCGCTGCCACGAGGGGCCAGTCCTTCCGGGGTCCGGTAGGTCACCCCGTACGAGGTGCGAGGTACGACGTGTGCGGTACCGGGCACGGGGCGCGGATCCGGCGGCGGAACGCACGGGGGAGCGGACCACCGCCGGATCTTTTCGGCGGGGGCGACCGACTTGCCGCCGGGATCAGGAGCGGCGGTGAGGCGTCGGCCACCTGGGGAAGGACGCTAAACCTCCGGGTGGTGGAGGAGCTGCGCGATGACCGGTATTAGCCGGAGATGGACCGGCTGGGGTCAGGTTCGGACCGTACGGTTAGGCTCCGGTGCCATGGACGTACTCATCAATGTCTTCGTCGCCCTGCACATCATCGGAATCGCGTCGCTGCTCGGCGGCTTCCTGACCCAGATGAAGTCGATGAGCGCCGGAACCGCGCGCTTCACGCCCGCGATGCTGCACGGTGCGCTGACCATGCTGATCACGGGCGTGGCGCTGGTGGGGCTGAACCAGGCGGACGACCAGGAGGTGAACAACCTCAAGATCGGCGTCAAGCTGGCGGTGCTGGTGGTGATCCTGGCCCTCGTCTACGTGAAGCGGGACGAGGAGAAGGTGTCGAAGGGGATGTTCAGCGCGGTGGGTGGCCTGACGCTGGCGAACATCTTCATCGCGACGCTCTGGACCTGATCCGGCCGGGGGTCTGGGGGTTGTCCCCCAGGAATGTCGGCATCGCGACGCTCTGGACCTGATCCGGCCGGGGGCCGGCGACCTGATCCGGTCGGGGCCCCGGGCTCAGGAGGGGCGGACGCTGCCGTAGATGGGCATGTAGTAGATGGACTCCTCGCGGACGTTCGTGCCCGGCTTCGGGGCGTGGATCATGATGCCGTCGCCCTTGTAGATGCCGACGTGGCTGATGTCGTCGTAGAAGAAGACCAGGTCGCCGGGGAGAAGATCCTTCGTCGCGACGCGCTGCCCGACCTTCACCTGGTCCCAGGTGGTGCGGGGGAGGTCGACGCCGGCCTCCTTCCAGGCGGCCTGCGTGAGTCCGGAGCAGTCGTACGAGCTGGGGCCGGTCGCGCCCCAGACGTACGGCTTGCCGATCTGGGCGGCCGCGAAGGCGAGGACCTTGGCGGTTTTCGCGGCGTACGTGCCGCTGGGGCTTCCACTGCCGGTGCCGGTGCCGGTGTTGCTCTCCGGCTGCTGTTCGGGCTGTTGCGCCTGGCGCTCGGCCTCGGCCTTCGCCGCCGCTTCCGCTTCCGCCTCGGCCTTCGCCTCGGCCCGGCGGCGGGCCTCTTCCTCCCGCTTCCGTTCCAGCGCGGCGAGCCGGGCCTTCTCCTCCGCGCTCAGCTGCGACAGGAGCGCCCGCGCCTCGCCGAGCTTCCGCTGCACGCTCTGCTTGCTCGTGCGCAGGGCCTGCTGTGAGGCGGTGAGCGCCTCCAGGCTCTTCGTCGCCCGCACCCGCTCCTTCGCCGCCGCGGCCTGCCGGGTCTCGAACTCGGTGATGGCCTCGCGCTGCTGCTCGGTGAGCCGGTCCATCAGATGGGCCTGGTCGAAGTAAGCCTGCGGGCTGTCGGCCAGGAGCAGCGCCGTGGTCGGCGTGATCGCGCCGCCGGTCCGGTACTGCGCGGCCGCGTACTGGCCGAGCGTGCGCCGGGCCTCGTTCAGCGACTCCGTGCGCCGGGCGGCGCCGTCGAGCAGTCCGTCGACCTCACGACGCTGCTTGGCGGTGGCTTCCTTCGCCCGGTTGTACTCCTGGGTGGCCGAGCCGGCCTGCCGGTAGAGGTCGTCGACCTTCCTCTGGACCTCTTCGACGCTCGGCCTCGGCTCGGCGTGGGCGCTCTGGGCCGGGAGCAGCGTGACGGAGGCGAGGGCTGCCGTCGTGAAGCCGACGGCGGGGGAGTTCGTACGTGAACCCGTACGGGGGCGCGGCTTGCGATGCGACGCCAAGGCCGGCAGCTCCTTCCGTGGACCGCCTCCGAACTCCCTTGCCGGGATGTCGGATTCGGCGCGAGCCGCCCGATTGGCGTTGTTCGCCGTTGGGAGTACGGGCTGCCTGGGCGAGCACGCTAGCCACAGTGTGGTGCTGCTGTGAAGGTCGATGTGCGATATGCCCGATACATTTTCGTTATCTTTGCGCAGGGTGCTCAGTTGACTCCGCACGGTGACGGGGGTGAGTGTCGCGAAGGCGGCGGCGGGCTGTCGGTGGGGCGGCCTAGACTCGTAGAGCGATGAGCAGCCTCTTTGACGACAGCTTCCTGGCGGACCTCCAGCGCACACCGGCATCGGAGGAGCACCCGCCGCCCGAGCACGACGACCACGACGAGCACCTGCCCGTCGAGGAGGTCCCGCACGACCTCTTCGAGGGCGCCTTCGACGTGCCCCCGGCGCGCGACGCGTACTACCGCGACGGTGCGCCGCGTCCCGCCGTGGACCCGGCCGCGCTGCTCGACGGGCTGAACGAGCAGCAGCGCGCCGCCGTCGTGCACCACGGATCGCCGCTGCTCATCGTGGCCGGTGCCGGCTCCGGCAAGACCCGGGTGCTGACGCACCGGATCGCCCATCTGCTGGCGACCCGCCACGTCCACCCCGGCCAGATACTGGCGATCACGTTCACGAACAAGGCCGCGGGCGAGATGAAGGAGCGCGTCGAGCACCTCGTCGGTCCGCGCGCCAATGCCATGTGGGTCTCCACCTTCCACAGCGCCTGCGTCCGCATTCTGCGCCGGGAGAGCAAGCGGCTCGGCTTCACGTCGTCGTTCTCGATCTACGACGCCGCCGACTCGAAGCGGCTCATGGCCCTGGTCTGCCGCGACCTGGACCTCGATCCGAAGAAGTTCCCGCCGAAGGCCTTCAGTGCCAAGATCTCGAATCTGAAGAACGAGCTGATCGACGAGGAGACCTTCGCCGACCAGGCCGCCGACGGCTTCGAGAAGACGCTCGCCGAGGCGTACCGGATGTACCAGTCGCGGCTGCGCGAGGCCAACGCGCTGGACTTCGACGACATCATCATGACCGCCGTCCACCTCCTCCAGGCGTTCCCGGACGTCGCCGAGCACTACCGGCGACGGTTCCGCCACGTCCTGGTCGACGAGTACCAGGACACCAACCACGCCCAGTACACGCTGGTGCGCGAGCTGGTCGGCACGGGATACGAGGATCTGGACCCGGCCGAGCTGTGCGTCGTGGGCGACGCCGACCAGTCGATCTACGCCTTCCGCGGTGCGACCATCCGGAACATCCTCCAGTTCGAGGAGGACTACCCGGACGCGACGACGATCCTGCTGGAGCAGAACTACCGCTCGACACAGACGATCCTCTCCGCCGCCAACGCCGTCATCGAGCGCAACGAGAGCCGCCGCCCCAAGAACCTGTGGACGAACGCGGGAGCGGGCGCGCAGATCACCGGCTACGTCGCCGACACCGAGCACGACGAGGCACAGTTCGTCGCCGACGAGATCGACCGGCTGACGGACGCGGCCGAGGCGAAGGCGGGCGACGTCGCTGTCTTCTACCGGACGAACGCGCAGTCCCGTGTCTTCGAAGAGATCTTCATCCGCGTCGGCCTGCCGTACAAGGTCGTCGGCGGCGTGCGCTTCTACGAGCGCAAGGAGGTCCGGGACGTCCTGGCCTATCTGCGGGTGCTGGCCAACCCCGAGGACAACGTCCCGCTGCGCCGGATCCTCAACGTCCCCAAGCGCGGCATCGGCGAGCGCGCGGAGGCGATGATCGACGCGCTGGCCCTGCGGGAGAAGATCACGTTCCCGCAGGCCCTGCGCCGCGTGGACGAGGCGTACGGCATGGCCGCCCGTTCGGCGAACGCCGTCAAGCGCTTCAACACGCTGATGGAGGAGCTGCGCACGATCGTCGAATCGGGCGCCGGGCCCGCTGTCGTACTGGAGGCCGTGCTCGAACGGACGGGGTACCTGGCGGAGTTGCAGGCGTCCACCGATCCTCAGGACGAGACCCGTATCGAGAATCTTCAGGAGCTGGCCGCCGTCGCGCTCGAATTCGAGCAGGAGCGCGGAGCCGCGGAGGGCGCGGAAGCGGGTGCGGGTGCCAGTGCGGGTGCGGGTGCCGGTGCGGGTACGCCGACGCTCGCCGAGTTCCTGGAGCAGGTCGCGCTCGTCGCCGACTCCGACCAGATCCCGGACGAGGACGAGGAGGGAAGTGGTGTCATCACGCTGATGACGCTGCACACGGCCAAGGGCCTGGAGTTCCCCGTCGTGTTCCTCACCGGCATGGAGGACGGCGTCTTCCCGCACATGCGGGCGCTGGGCCAGACCAAGGAACTGGAGGAGGAGCGCCGTCTCGCGTACGTGGGGATCACGCGCGCCCGCGAGCGGCTCTATCTGACGCGGTCGTCGATGCGGAGCGCCTGGGGCACGCCCTCGTACAACCCGCCGTCGCGCTTCCTGGAGGAGATCCCGGACGCGCACCTGCGGTGGAAGCGGACGGGGCCGATGGCCGCTCCGGCCGGGCCGACGTCCGGCACCGCCTCCTCGCTGTCGTCGTCGCTGTCCTCGTCCCGCTCGCGCTCCGGCCCTTCGGGCTTCGCGACACGGCGTACGACGGACAAGCCGGTGATCGGGCTGGCGGTCGGTGACCGGGTCACGCACGACCAGTTCGGTCTGGGGACCGTGATGGCGGTGACCGGGTCGGGGGCGGATGCGCAGGCGACGATCGACTTCGGCGACGCGAAGCCGAAGCGGCTGCTGCTGCGGTACGCGCCGGTGGAGAAGCTCTAGAGAGCGTGAGGCGGGCGGGGCGGGGCCCGGCGGCCCCGTCACGCGGCCCGCGTCGCGTCACTTGCCGGTCGGGGCTTGTGCAGGGGCTCTCGTTGGGCGGGGTTCGTGCCGGTCCCTCGACGGTCGGGACTCGTGCCGGCTCTTCGCCGGTCCGGGGTTCGTGCCGGGTCCCTCGACGGTCCGGCTGCGGGTGTCAGACCGGATTGAGGCCGTGGCTGCGCAGCCACGCCAGCGGGTCGACTGCGGAACCGCCGCCCGGTCGCACCTCGAAGTGCAGGTGCGGGCCGGTGGAGTTGCCCGAGTTCCCGGAGTACGCGATGGTCTCGCCGGCCTTGACCGAACCCGAGCGGATCTTGGTGCTGCTGAGGTGGCAGTACCAGGTCTCCGTGCCGTCGGCGGCGGTCACGATGGCCATGTTCCCGTAGGCGCTGTTCCACTGGGTGCGCACGGTGCCGTCGGTGGCGGCCTTCACGGGAGTCCCGTAGGAGACGGGGAAGTCGATGCCGGTGTGCATGGACATCCAGTTGACGCCGGCCTGTCCGTAGTACGCGCTCAGTCCCTGCTGGTCGACCGGGAGGGCGAACTTGGGGCGCAGCGCCTCGCGGCGCGCGGCCTCCTCCTCGCGCTTCTTGCGGTCGGCCTCCTGGCGGGCCTTGAGGTCGATGCGTTCCTGCGTACGGCTGGCACGGTCGCCGAAATCGCGGGCGTCGGCGCTCAGCGCGGCGAGCTGCGTGTCCATCTTGCTGTTGGCGGCGACCGGTTTGACGGACGCCGGATCGGCGGCCGTGACCACGGGTTTGGCGGCCTTCTTCTCCTCGCCGCCGGTGAGCCCGCTGACGGAGGCGGCCGCGACACCGGCGACGCCCATCACGCAGGCGGAGGGCACGGCCACGGTGAGGAGGGCCGAGCGCTTGGCGGGGGTGCGGCGCCGGCTGCGGCCGCCGTCGGCCCGGCGCGCGGGGCGGGGGGCGGGGACGACGAGCGCGGGGCCGGTTTCCGGTTCCCGTTCCGGCTCGGTGTCCGAGGTCAGCTGCTGCTCGGCTTCCGGCAGGGGCTCGGGAGCGGGCTCGATACCGGCGTCGTAAGTGGCCTCGTAACCGCTGTCGTACGCGGAGTTGTACTCGGCCTCGTACGAGGACGTGTACCCGGTCTCGTGCTCGGACTCGTAGAGGAACTCGGCCTCGGGAGTGAACTGTTCGGGGATGACGACCTGCGCGAGCACGGTCTCGGCGTCCGGGGCGGGGGCCTGGTACTCGGCGTATCCGCTCTGCCCGCTCTGTCCGTTCTGGTCGACGTAGTAGCCGGTGTAGTCCGTGTGCTCCGCGTACTGCGGGGCGGTGCCCGCCGAGTTCCAGGCGGTCGCGTCGTAGGCGCCCGTTTCGTACGAGGTCGTGTCGTACGCGAAGGTCGCCGCGGCTGTCTCGAACTGCCCCGTCTGATTCCAGGCGTTGGCGTCCCACTGGCCCGTGGCGTTGGCGTCGTAGGTGCCGTAACCAGCCGTCGTCGCCGACTGCCACTGCGTCGCGTCGTACTGCCCGCTGTGTCCGGAGTCGTAACTGCCGGGCATGGCGCCGAAGAGCGGGTCGGTGGCGAAGCTGCCGGTGGCGTAGGTGTCGTACCCGGCGTCGGGGTGCTGGTCGTTCACCAACTTCTCTCTCGCCTCGGCAACAGGACCAGGATTTCGGGGCCACCCGCGACGGGGGTTCCCGAGGAACGCAGTGGGCGCGACTGTACCCGGCGGTATGCGACGCCGACAATCTTCCGCAGGTTTTCCGCCTGGGGGAAACGGGCATTCGGCCGCCTTTCGGCGGACTGCGGGCAGAGCTTTGGCCTTACGTTCGAAGGGTGTTCGACAATGGTTCATCTGGGAGGGCGGGCGGGGGCGTCAGGCGACCGACACCGCTCCCGGGTTTCCGGACGCCGGAGCGGCGGACTCGAGCGCCTGGCGGATGCCCGCCGCGACAGCGGGATGCACCGGCAGCGCGAGATGACCGATGCCGCTCACCCGGACGTTCTCCGCGATCAGGTCGGGATGGTCGATACACGCCGATTCGAGCGGCACCATCAGCTGATCGAGGTCACTCCAGAAACTGACGAAACGGGTTCGGCACCCCGGGGCCGGCAGCCGCAGCTCCTCGAGCACGGCGGAGCCGGGGCGCATCTGGCGCACGATGGGGTGAGCGCTCGCGAGGGGGACGGCGCTGGTGCCCGAATGAGGGGTGCCGAGCGTGACGAGCGTACGGACGCGATGGTCGCCGCCGAGCCGCTGTACGTAGTAGCGGGCGATCAGGCCGCCGAGGCTGTGTCCGACGATGTCGACCTGGCGATGGCCCGTGCGGGCGCAGATCTCCTCGATATGGCGGCCGAGCAGCTCGGCGGCTGTCCGTATGTCACAGGTCAGCGGTGAGTAGTTCAGCGATTCGAGATGGCGCCAGCCGTGCCGGGCGAGGGAGCGGCGCAGGAGGACGAAGACGGAGCGGTTGTCGATGAAGCCGTGGAGGAGGACGGCGGGTGGGTGCGTTCGTCCATGGGTGGGCAGGGCCGGGGGCTCAGTCGGCTCGGTCGGCTCTGCGCCGGGGCCGGGGCGCTCGTGGCCCAGCCCCGAGGGGTAGAGGACCAGATGTCCGGCGAGGATGGCCAGCTCCAGCGCGGTGGCACGGAGCAGGGCGATCGACAGTCGTATCCGCAAGAACGGCAGGAGCCCCATGGCCGACCTCCGAATGGCGCACGGGACGACGACACCGTCCCCCGTATGCCCTCATGGGGTGGCCGACGGGCCGTACCCCCGCGCCGCGCGGCTGGCGGCACGGTGGCACGGCGACCAAGAAGCGGCTCCCGTGGCTCCCCTTGCGTACGTCCCTGCGGTGAAGGTGGCGGCTGTGGCGACTGATGCCACCCGATGCGGGTACGACGCATAGCGAACATGTCCCACGTGTGATTTCCCCCTCGCTATCCACCGTGAAACGGCCGGTTGCGGGATGCTGGAGATAACGTTCGTTCACTTCCCCGGCCCTTCCGGCGCGGGGTCCGTGCCCCTGGCGGCGCAGTCGGTATGTGGAGGCAGTGATGGGTGTGACCGGTCCGATCCGCGTGGTGGTGGCCAAGCCGGGTCTCGACGGCCACGATCGCGGCGCGAAGGTGATCGCGCGGGCGCTGCGCGATGCCGGTATGGAGGTCATCTACACCGGGCTGCACCAGACCCCGGAGCAGATCGTGGACACCGCGATCCAGGAGGACGCCGACGCGATCGGCCTGTCCATCCTGTCCGGCGCCCACAACACGCTCTTCGCGAAGGTGCTCGAACTGCTGAAGGACCGCGACGCGGAGGACATCAAGGTCTTCGGCGGCGGCATCATCCCCGACGCGGACATCGCCCCGCTGAAGGAGAAGGGCGTCGCGGAGATCTTCACCCCGGGCGCGACCACGGCCTCGATCGTCGACTGGGTCAACGCCAACGTCCGTCAGTCGGCCGACGCCTGACCTTCCTGGCGGCGACGGGCGACGGCGACGGCGGCGCGCACCGGTACCCCGGGGACCGGTGGCCCTGGCCCCCACGCCCCGCCGGGCCCCCGGGCCCCCGGGCCGGCACGCCCTCAGGTCCCCGGGGCTCACGCCCCGCCGGGCTCGGGCTCTACGGCCCCGTCGGGCCCCGGGCTCTACGGCCCCGTCGGTGTCAGCTCCGCGCGCATCGTCGCGCGCAGGCGCAGCGTCGAGACGAGGCGCTGGAACGCCTCGGACCAGTACCCGCCCGCCCCCGGCGACGCCCCCTCCGGCTCGTCCGGGGTCGCGGTCAGCAGCTCCAGACGGCTCGCCTCCGCCGGATCGAGACAGCGCTCCGCGAGGCCCATCACGCCGCTGAAGCTCCACGGGTAGCTGCCCGCGTCCCGGGCGATGTCGAGGGCGTCGACGACCGCGCGGCCGAGCGGCTCGGCCCAGGGCACCGGACAGACGCCGAGCAGCTGGAACGCCTCCGAGAGGCCGTGCGCGGATATGAACGCGGCGACCCACCGTGCCCGTTCGTCCTCCTCCAGCGCCGCCAGCAGCTTCGCGCGCTCGGCCAGCGACGATGTGCCGGGGCCGGTGGACGGAGGGGCGGAGGGGGCGCCTAGGAGAGCGCGGGACCACTCGGGGTCGCGCTGGCGCACCGCCGCCCGGCACCAGGCCGCGTGCAGCTCGTCGCCCCAGCCGTCGGCGACCGGCAGGGCGACGATCTCCTCGGCCGTACGTCCGCCGAGCCGCTCCGGCCAGGCCGACAGGGGCGCCGCCTCCACCAACTGGCTCAGCCACCAGGACCGTTCGCCCCGCCCCGAGGGCGGTGTCGGCACCACCCCGTCACGCTGCATCGCCGCATCGCACTCGTACGGCGCCTCGATGGCGATCCCGGCCGCGCCGTGTGCGCGGTCCAGGCTTACGCAGCCGGCGGCCCGGACGGCCATCCGGGCGGCGAGCGCGGAGTGCGGCAGCGCGGACAGCAGCTCGGCGGCGGTCGCGCGGACGTTGCGGCTTCTGTCGGACAGTGCCTGTTCCAGGAAGGCCTCGTCCGCGTCGGACAGTCCCGTGCGCAGCGAGTCGAGGAACATCAGCCGGTCCTCGGCGCGCTCGGTGGACCAGGTGGCGGCGAGCAGTGCGAGCGCCGCCGCCGGATCGTGCGCCCGTACGGCCGAGAGCAGGGCGACCCGCTCGGCGAACAGGCCCTCCTCCCACAGCCGCCGGACGGCCTCCGTGTCCTCAGGGGCGGGGAGCGCGTTCCCGCCCGATGTGGCGCGCAGGGCGAACTTCCAGTCCGTGTTGAACCGGGCGAGCCAGAGCCCGCGCGGTCCCGCGAAGCGCAGCGCCTGCGCGCGCAGATCGGTACGGGCCCGGGCGGCGTCGAGCAGCGCGGGCAGGGCGGCGGCCGGGGCGCGGTAGCCCTGGTCGTCGGCGGCGGCCAGCCACTGCGGCAACAGCTCCGTGAGGTCCGGCGCCGTGCCGCGCCTGCCGCCTCCGCCGGCGGGGGCGGACCGGTCGGCCAGCAACTGCGCGAGCCTGCGCCGGGCGGGCTCGGGCGGCATGGGCCGGTCGTCGTGCGGTGCGGGCTCCGGCCTGCCCGCGGCCGGAGCGGGCCGCAGCCCGGCCCGGCGCCGCACGGTGTGCAGCGCGGCTGCGTCGAGCAGAGCGACCGGCGCGTCCTTGCCGGGAGCCATGACATCGGCCGGCGGGGTGCGCCGGTCGGTGCCGAGAAGAGCGGAGGTGACGAGCTCTTCCCAGGCGGACGTGCGAGTGGTGCTGGTCATCGGGTCCTCCGTCGTGTGTTCCTGCGGCGGGGCGCGGCTGGGCGGCCGGGGCGCCGTCGGCTGCGGCGCCCGGACGCACGGTGCTCCGGCGGCCGACTCGCTGTCTGTCGGCAGTCGTGGCGCGGTGCGGCGATCCGTGGCGCCGCCTGCTCCTGCGGTGCGGGCGGCGGGCGGCTCGCCGCTTGTCCCGGTCGTGGCGCGGTGCGGCGATCCGTGTGCCCGCCGCGCCCGGCACCGGTCGTGGTGCGGTACGGCGGTCCGTGGCTCTGCCCACCCGGCAGCTGGTGCCGCCGTTGGCGGCGGACAGCGCCGTGCTCCGGTGGGGCGGGCGGTGGGCGGCTCGCTGCCTGCCGCCCGGCACGGTGCGCCGCCCGCGTCGCATCGTGATCAGGTGAGCGTGACCGTGTCCGTGGTCTCGTCGGACCAGGCTGCCAGCGGCGTGAATCCACGGTGGCCGCACTCTCCGAAGACCGTGACCGGGCGGCCTCCGGAGAGGGCGACGAGCTTCCACAGACCGGGCCGGGCGAGCGCGGTGGGCGCGACCGGCAGGGCGGTGTCTCCGGGGGCGTCGGCCAGCTGCCAGCCCGTGTCGCCGGGGACCGGTATGACCGCGGTCAGGGTGACCGGCCAGGAGTCCTGCCAGGGGTCGTCGCGCAGGGCCGCCCCGTACGCGGCGAGCGCGTCGGATGCGGAACCGCCCGGTGGTGGTGCCTTGATGGGGACAGGGGTGCCGAACTGCTCGCCCAGATCGGCCCGCAGCTGACCGGCTCCCGCGTACGGCACGAGCTCGGCGTCGAGCATCAGGCCCGTCGGCAGCGCCAGTTGTGGTGAGCGGCCGGCGGCGCCGAAGGACAGCAGCAGCGCCGACCGACCGGTCTCCCGCCCGTGCAGCCAGATACGCCGGGTGGTGATCTTGCCGTCCGTCGTGTCGTACTGCGCGAGCACCAGCCAGTCGTCCCTGACGGGTGGCCCCTCGGCCACCGCGGTCAGTCCGACCCTGGTGCGCACGGTGGCGGCCAGGGGCTCCGGCAGCCGCTCGATGTCCAGCCAGGCCCGGTCCAGGAGGTGGGTCAGCGCGCTCTCCTCCAGCAGGCGCGTCGGCCACCCGGGCCCGGAGCCGGGGATCGCGCCCAGCTCCCGCACCCTGCCCGCCAGTCCGGGCGCCTGCGCGTCCACCATGCGCGCGGCCGTCTCCTCCCACAGCCCGTACCCGGACTGCTCCGCCGCGGCCAGGCCGCCGCGGACCAGATCGGCCAGCCGCTGCTCCAGCTCCGTCGCCCCCGCCGTGATCCGGCCGGCTCTGCGCTCGGCTCTGCGCCGGGCTGCCTCGGGGTCGGCGGACCCGCCCTTCTCCTTCTTCTCCACCGCGCGCTCGCGGCGGCCGGCCAGCCATGCGTCGGCCCAGTCCGGCACCTCGGAGTCCCGGACGCCCTCCTCCCCGCCCGCCCAGAGCAGCAGCAGTCCCAGCGCGTGCTTGCACGGGAACTTCCGGCTCGGGCAACTGCATGTGTACGCCGGGCCCGTGGTGTCGACGATGGTCCGGTACGGCTTGCTGCCGCTGCCCTTGCACAGGCCCCAGACGGCTCCGGAGCCGCTGCTGCCCGTGCCGGACCACGGCCCGGCCGTGCCGAGTTTGCTTCCCGCCTTGCGCGACGGAGCGTCAGGAGCCAGAGCCAGCACCTGTTCCGCCGTCCAGCGCACCCCCTGCTGATTCATACCGAAGACGCTACGGGCCACCACTGACAATCCGCTCTGACCTGCGGTTTTGTCAGGTTCCATAACGACTTGACTTTACTTTGTCTTTGCGATTTTCTGCGGTTCTCAGCCACACGATCCAGGGGGGATCCCCGCATGAACCGCACCATCCGCACCACCCTCGGCACCCTTGCCGCCGCCGGCCTCCTCTTCGGCCTGTCCGCCTGCGACGCCGCCGTCGACTCGGTCGACAAGGCGCTGAATGAGGATTACGAGGTGACGTACGAGGTCACGGGCAAGAGCGTCGACTCGATCGAGTACAACGGCGGCGCGGGCAGCGCCACGGAGCCCAAGCTCGAATCGGTGCCGAACCCCACGCTGCCGTGGACGAAGACGGTGAAGCTGAAGGGCATCGAGGCCCCGACCGTCGTGCCGATCGCCCTGGACGCGGCCGGTGCCGATGTCAGCTGCAAGATCACCTACAAGGGCAAGGTCATCAAGCAGGAGTCGGGCGCCGGCGTCGCGGCCGCGACCGGCTGCATCACGGTCTCCCCGCTCGTCGAGTAACCGGCCTCCGCCGCCACTGAGTTCGGGCCCTGATCAGGGCCCCGGCCTGCGGAAACGGCTGATTGTCAGTGGCATGGTGCACGGTGGGAACCACATCCGGTCGATCGATCTGGAGGGGGACCCATGTCCGTGCCCGAAACCAGTGCAGCCACCGCCACCGAGGCCCTGCGGCCCCACGCGGAGGACGCCTTCGCCGATGAGCTCAAGGCGCTGGCCGCGGCCGACGACCGGCCGCGGCCGGCCCGCTGGCGACTGTCACCGTGGGCGGTGGCCACGTATCTGCTCGGCGGCACGCTGCCCGACGGGACCGTGATCACACCCAAGTACGTGGGGCCGCGCCGGATCGTCGAAGTGGCCGTGACCACCCTCGCCACCGACCGCGCGCTGCTCCTCCTCGGCGTCCCGGGCACCGCCAAGACCTGGGTCTCCGAGCACCTCGCCGCGGCCGTCAGCGGGGACTCCACCCTGCTCGTGCAGGGCACCGCCGGCACGCCCGAGGAGGCCATCCGCTACGGGTGGAACTACGCACAGCTGCTGGCCCACGGCCCCAGCCGGGACGCGCTCGTGCCCAGCCCCGTCATGCGCGCGATGTCGGACGGCATGACCGCGCGCGTCGAGGAGCTCACCCGCATCCCGGCCGATGTGCAGGACACGCTCATCACGATCCTGTCCGAGAAGACGCTGCCCATCCCGGAGCTGGGCCAGGAAGTGCAGGCGGTCCGCGGTTTCAACCTGATCGCCACCGCCAATGACCGCGACCGCGGGGTCAACGACCTGTCGAGCGCGCTGCGCCGCCGGTTCAACACGGTGGTCCTGCCGCTGCCCGCGACCCCGGACGCCGAGGTCGACATCGTGTCCAGGCGCGTCGACCAGATAGGGCGCTCGCTCGACCTGCCCGCCGTGCCCGAGGGCGTCGACGAGATCCGCCGCGTCGTCACCGTCTTCCGTGAGCTGCGCGACGGCGTCACGGCCGACGGGCGCACGAAGCTCAAGTCCCCTTCGGGCACGCTCTCCACGGCCGAGGCGATCTCCGTCGTCACCAACGGCCTGGCGCTCGCGGCCCACTTCGGCGACGGCGTCCTGCGGCCCGGTGACGTCGCGGCGGGAATCCTCGGAGCGGTGGTCCGCGATCCGGCGGCGGACCGCGTCATCTGGCAGGAGTATCTGGAGACGGTGGTGCGCGAGCGGGACGGCTGGAAGGACTTCTACCGCGCCTGCCGCGAGGTGAGCGCATGACCTCGGGGACCGCGACGCCGGAGCCGCCCGAGGCGGCCGCGCCGGTCCGGGACGCCGCTGCCCGTGGGGCGCGCGCATGGCCCGGGGGCGGGCCGTTGGTGCTCGGGGTGCGGCATCACGGCCCCGGGTCGGCGCGGGCCGTCCGGGCCGCGCTGGACGCGGCGGAGCCCGGAGCCGTGCTGATCGAGGGGCCGCCCGAGGCGGACGCGCTGCTGCCGCTCGCCGCCGACGAGGGGATGCGCCCGCCGGTCGCGCTCCTCGCGCACGCCGTGGACGACCCCGGCAGGGCGGCGTTCTGGCCGCTGGCCGAGTTCTCCCCGGAGTGGGTCGCGATCCGCTGGGCGCTGGCGCACGAGGTGCCCGTACGGTTCATCGACCTGCCCGCGGCGCACTCCCTGGCGGCGGCCTCGGACCCCACATGGGGCGACGGCGAGGACGACGAGGCGGAAGTGGACGGCGGAGGGGGCCCGGCGCTGCGGATCGATCCGATCGCCGTGCTCGCCGAGACCGCCGGGTACGACGACCCGGAGCGCTGGTGGGAGGACGTGATCGAGCACCGCACCGTCACGCCCGCAGCCGGCCCCGGGACCGCCGACCCGTTCGCGCCGTTCGCCGTGCTCGGCGAGGCCATGGCCGCGCTGCGCGAGACCTACGGACACGGCGGGTACACCCGGGATCTCGTCCGCGAGGCCCACATGAGGATCCAACTGCGCGCTGCGCGCAAGGAGTTCGGGGACGAGGTCGCCGTGGTCTGCGGCGCCTGGCACGTTCCGGCCCTCACCGGGAGGACCGGAAAGTCCACCGTCACGGCCGACCGCGCCCTGCTCAAGGGACTGCCCAAGGTCAGGACGGAGATGACCTGGGTCCCCTGGACGCACCGCCGGCTCGCCAGACTGGGGGCACCTCCCGGGCGAAGCTCCGGGGGAGGCTACGGCGCGGGGATCGACTCCCCCGGCTGGTACGCGCATCTGTTCAGCGCCCCCGACCGTCCCGTCGAGCGCTGGATGACCAAGGTCGCCGGACTGCTCAGGGCAGAGGACCGGATGGTCTCCTCGGCCCATGTCATCGAGGCCGTCCGGCTCTCCGGGACGCTCGCCGCGATGCGCGCCCGGCCGCTGCCCGGACTGAGCGAGACGACGGACGCCATTCGGGCCGTGATGTGCGACGGCTCCGACGTCCCGCTCGGACTGATCCAGGACAAGCTCATCATCGGAGATGTCCTCGGCGAGGTCCCCGAGGCGGCCCCCGCCGTGCCGCTCCAGCGCGACCTGGCCCGGCTCCAGCGCACTCTGCGGCTCAAACCGGAGCTGCTGGAGCGGGAGCTGGAGCTCGACCTGCGCAAGGACACCGACGCGGCGCGCAGCCGCCTGCTGCACCGGCTGAGGCTCCTGGACATCGACTGGGGCACCCCGTCGGCCGGTCGCGGGTCCACGGGCACGTTCCGCGAGACCTGGCGGCTCCGCTGGGATCCCGAGCTGTACGTCGAGGTCGCCGAGGCGGGCGTCTGGGGCACGACCGTCCTCTCCGCCGCCACCGCGAAGGCCGAGGCGCACGCCGTCTCGGCGCCCGTGCTCGCCGACATCACGGCACTCGCCGAGCGCTGCCTGCTGGCCGAACTGCCCGAGGCGCTCCCCGTGGTGATGCGGGCCCTCGCCGACCGGGCCGCGCTCGACGCGGACGTCGGCCACCTCGCCCAGGCCCTGCCCGCCCTCGCCCGCTCGCTGCGCTACGGGGACGTCCGTACCACCGACACGGCTGCGCTCGGCGAGGTCGCGGCCGGGATCGCCGAGCGCGTCTGCGTCGGGCTGCCGCCCGCCTGCACCGGACTCGACGCGGACGCCGCCACCGAGATGCGCGGCCATCTCGACGGCGTCCACACGGCCATAGGCCTCCTGCCGGAGACCGGGGAGCTGGGCGGCCGCTGGGCCGGTGTCCTGCGCAAACTCGCGGCGCGGGACACCGTGCCCGGGATCATCCGCGGCCGGGCGGCCCGGCTGCTGCTGGACGACGGGCGGCTCGCGGAGGACGAGGCGGCGCGTCTGATGGGGCTCGCCCTCTCGCCCGGCACACCGCCCGCCGACGCCGCCGCCTGGATCGAGGGCTTCGTCGGCGGCGCGTCCGGAGGCGGAATGCTCCTCGTGCACGACGAGCGCCTCCTCGGCCTCGTCGACGCCTGGCTGACGGCCGTCCCGCCGGATGGCTTCACCGACGTACTGCCGCTGCTGCGGCGCACGTTCTCGGCGTACGAACCGGGCGTTCGGCGCACCCTGGGCGAGCTGGTCCGGCGCGGCCCGGCAGGGGGAGGCGGCCCGGAGCAGGGGGAGGCCGGAGCGCCCGGATTCGGGGCCGGGCTGGACGAGGAGCGGGCCGACGCGGTGCTGCCCGTACTGCGGCTGATCCTGGAGGGGAGCCACGTATGACCACACCGGCGGACACATCGGCGGACACGGCGGCCGACGAGCGGCTGCGGCGCTGGCGGCTGGTGCTCGGCGGGGGAGCGGCCGACGGCACCGGCCGCGCGCTGACCGGCAGGGACGCGGCGATGGACGGAGCCCTGGGCGCGCTGTACGGGGCGGGCGGAGGAAAGGACAAGGGAAGCGGGAAGCGGTCCGCCGGGCTCGAAGGGTCCGCGCCGAACGTGGCCCGCTGGCTCGGCGACATCCGGACGTACTTCCCGAGCTCGGTCGTCCAGGTCATGCAGCGCGACGCGATCGACCGGCTCGGGCTCAGCACCCTGCTGCTGGAGCCGGAGATGCTGGAAGCCGTCGAGGCGGACGTGCACCTCGTCGGGACCCTGCTCTCCCTCAACAAGGCGATGCCCGAGACGACGAAGGAGAGCGCCCGCGCGGTCGTACGGAAGGTCGTCGACGATCTGGAGAAGCGGCTGGCCACCCGCACCCGCGCCACCCTCACCGGCGCGCTCGACCGGTCGGCGCGCATCAGCAGGCCGCGTCACCGCGACATCGACTGGGACCGCACGATCCGGGCGAACCTGAAGAACTATCTGCCCGAGTACGGCACCGTCGTCCCCGAGCGGCTGGTCGGCTACGGCCGCGCCGCGCAGTCCGTGAAGAAGGACGTCGTCCTGTGCATCGACCAGTCCGGGTCGATGGCGGCGTCCGTGGTGTACGCGTCGGTGTTCGGCGCGGTGCTCGCCTCGATGCGGTCGATCGCGACCCGGCTCGTCGTGTTCGACACGGCGGTCGTCGATCTGACGGACCAGCTGGACGACCCGGTGGACGTGCTGTTCGGCACGCAGCTCGGCGGCGGTACGGACATCAACCGGGCCCTCGCCTACTGCCAGTCGCGGATCACCCGGCCCGCGGACACGGTCGTCGTGCTCATCAGCGACCTGTACGAAGGTGGCATACGCGACGAGATGCTCAAACGCGTCGCGGCGATGAAGGCGTCGGGGGTGCAGTTCGTCGCGCTGCTCGCGCTCTCCGACGAGGGCGCGCCGGCCTACGACCGCGAGCACGCGGCGGCGCTGGCGGCGCTGGGAGCACCGGCGTTCGCCTGTACGCCCGATCTGTTCCCGGAAGTGATGGCTGCGGCAATTGAGAAGAGGCCGCTGCCGGTGCCGGCTGCCGACTGAGGTGGAGACCGCTGCCCATAACGGACATGGCGACCCATCAGTAACAAGGGACTTGCGTGAACCCAGGAGGCTCATGCGAGCATCGTCCCCGTTGCCCCGGAGGGGCATGATCCACAACCTGGGAGGGCTCGTCCCGCTTTGACTGCCATCGCTGCTCAGCCTGCTGCCGCCGTGCGCCTCGTGCGCGCGGGGGCCGGGCGGCATGCGGTGCGCGCGGTGCGGGTGTTGCTGTTCGTCGCCGGGCTGATGGTGCTGGGGTTCGTCCTCGGCGGCCAGGCGCAGGCGGCGGAGCAGCCCGCAACGGGGCTCGGAGCGGGATCCGGGACCGAGCGGGTCCGTGACGTCGCCGTCGAGCGCGTCGCGGAGTCGGTCGTCGAGACGGTCCCGGACAAGGTCGCGGAGCCGGTCGAGTCCGTCGCCAGGGCGGTCACCGAGCCGGTCCAGCAGGCCGGTCCCGTCGTGGAGCGGGTGCTCCAGCCGGTCGTCCGGCCCGCTGAGCACGCGGTGGAGCGGGCCGTGGAGCGGGCCGTGCCCGAGCGGCTGTTGCCCGCGTCCGGCCTGGACGGCGCGGCAGCGGCAGTGACCGCACCCGTACGCGTACCGGCGTCGGCACCCGCACTCGCGCACGGGGCGGACCTCCCGCAGGCCACCGACCCCGTCACCGATCGGCGTGACGCGCCGCGCCCCGCCCCGGCCTACGCGTACGTCTTCGCGCACCAGGCGTCGGAGTCGTACGCCGCGGCACCGACCGCCGTGCTCGGCGCTCCGGCCGACGGGCCGCTGCTGCCGCAGGGCCCCCGCCGCGCACCGGCAGGGCCGGGCGCCGCCGCCGTGGTGGCGCACGCGAGCGACAGCCACACGCCGCGCCCCGGTGACCGCGACCCGCAGGCGGCGATGTTCTCGGACGCCGTGACGTTCGGGCTCATAGCCGGTTCCCGCCAGGCGGTGGCCGGCACTCCGGTGCGCGACCGGCACCGCGACATCCTCGAATTCCCCGGATAGGGCAGGCCGTTCCCCCGCCTCAGGACCTGCCGCGCGGGGGCGGAGCAGGTCTGCCCGACCCTCGAATTCGAAGGACTTTTCCGAACATGAACAAGAACATCCGTCGTTCCATAGCCGTGGCGGCCGGCGCCGCCGGTCTGTGGGCGGTCGGCACCGCCGCCGCCAGCGCGGACGAGCTGCCCTCGCTGTCCCTCTCGGCCCCGGACCGCGCCGCCGCCGCCGTTGACGCCGTCGAGGACACCGCGAACGACACCGTCGCGGTCGACGACACCGTCCAGGTCCAGGACGCGGCCGCCGCCGTCGTCGGCAAGGCCGAGGGCACCGCGCAGCCCGCCGCCGACGCCGCCGCCCAGGCCCGTGCGTACGTCGAGGGCGAGGCCGGTGAGGCCGAGGGCGAGATCGACTACCTCTTCGGCCCGCTCTCCGACTTCGCTCCCGAGCTGGTGCAGCAGGCGGGGCAGGCCCCGGCCCACGTCGCCCCGGTCGTCGACGAGACGTCGCAGGACGTTCTGCCGCCCATCGCCGTCCGCGCGGTCGACGGTGTGCTTCCGGTCGCCGGCCAGGCGGTCGGTGACGTCGGTGGCCTCGCCACGGGCGTCGTCGGCGACGTGACCCCCTTCGCGGGCGGTGTCGTCTCCGAGGTGCAGCCGTTCGCCGGCGACGTGGTCGGCGAGGTCCAGCCCTTCGCGGGCGGTGTCGTCGGTTCCGTCCAGCCGCTCGTGGACACCGTCGTCGACCACGTCGAGCCGGTCGCGTACGGCGTCGGCGGCAGCGCCGGCAACCTCGCGTACGGGGTCGCGGGCGACGTACAGCCGTTCGCGGGCGGTGTCGTGTCCGAGGTGCGGCCGTTCGCGCAGGACCTCACGGGCACGGTCGCAGCGACCCCGGCCGTGGGGAACGCGGTCTCCGGCGTGCAGGGCGCGGCGTACGCCGTCACCCCGGGCTACGCCGACAGCCTGGCGCAGAACCTGACGCAGGGCATCTGAGCCAGGTCTGCCGGACCGGCGCGTCCGGCACGGGTCCGCTGACCCGGTACGGCCGACGCGGGTCTGCCGACCGGCGCGTCCGGCGCGGGTCTCCTGACCCGGTCCGTCCGGCGACGCGGGGCCGCTGACCTGGCGCACCCGCACGCCTGACGCATCCGGCGCATCCCGCGCATCCGGCGCGGATCTTCGACACAGCGCATCTGACCGGCGGGTTCAGAGCATCCTACGGGCGGTCCTCATTGGGGTGGGGGCCGCCCGCTGTCGTTTCCGCCATTCGCCGCGCCGTACTCGCAGGGTTCCACCATGCGCGCGATCTGTGACAGGTATCACCGCTCCTGTGTGATCTGCGATTTAGGGACCCACGGCCCACGGGGATAACCTGCGAGACGGACATGCCGCGTACCCGGCCACCGTGTACGCCTCCCTTGTGACAGCGCAGTCACGTTGCCCTTCGCGGCACGCCCACGCAGACAACGAACCGCGATCACTGAAAAGGGACGGACGCGCGTGGACCTGTTCGAGTACCAGGCGAGGGACCTCTTCGCCAAGCACGGTGTACCGGTGCTGGCCGGTGAAGTCATCGACACGCCTGAGGCGGCGCGCGAGGTGACCGAGCGTCTCGGCGGCCGGTCGGTCGTCAAGGCCCAGGTCAAGACCGGCGGCCGCGGCAAGGCCGGCGGCGTGAAGCTGGCCTCCAGCCCGGACGACGCGGTCGAGAAGGCCGGTCAGATTCTGGGCATGGACATCAAGGGCCACACGGTCCACAAGGTGATGCTGGCCGAGACCGCACCGGAGATCGCCGAGGAGTACTACGTCTCGTACCTCCTCGACCGCACCAACCGCACCTTCCTGGCCATGGCCTCCGTCGAGGGCGGCATGGACATCGAGGAGGTCGCGGCCACCAAGCCCGAGGCCCTCGCCAAGGTCCCGGTCGACGCCACCGAGGGCGTCACGATCGAGAAGGCCCGCGAGATCGTCGCGCAGGCGAAGTTCCCGGCCGAGGTCGCGGAGCCGGTCGCCGAGGTCCTCGTGACCCTGTGGAAGACCTTCGTCGCCGAGGACGCGCTCCTCGTCGAGGTCAACCCGCTGGCCAAGGTCGCCGACGGCCGCATCATCGCCCTCGACGGCAAGGTGTCCCTGGACGCCAACGCCGAGTTCCGCCAGGCGGACCACGCGGCCCTCGAGGACAAGGACGCAGCCAACCCGCTCGAGGCTGCGGCCAAGGCCAAGGGCCTGAACTACGTCAAGCTCGACGGCGAGGTCGGCATCATCGGCAACGGCGCGGGTCTGGTCATGTCGACCCTCGACGTCGTCGCGTACGCCGGTGAGAACCACGGCAACGTCAAGCCCGCCAACTTCCTCGACATCGGTGGCGGCGCCTCCGCCGAGGTCATGGCGAACGGCCTCGAGATCATCCTCGGCGACCCGGCCGTCAAGTCGGTCTTCGTCAACGTCTTCGGCGGCATCACCGCGTGCGACGCGGTCGCCAACGGCATCGTGCAGGCCCTGGAGCTCCTCGAGTCCAAGGGCGAGGCCGTGACGAAGCCGCTGGTCGTGCGCCTCGACGGCAACAACGCCGAGCTGGGTCGCCAGATCCTGGACGACCGCAACCACCCGCTCGTGCAGCGTGTGGACACCATGGACGGCGCGGCCGACAAGGCCGCCGAGCTGGCCGCGGCCAAGTAAGGGACGAGGGACACCAACACCATGGCTATCTTCCTCACCAAGGAATCCAAGGTCATCGTCCAGGGCATGACCGGCTCCGAGGGCCAGAAGCACACCAAGCGCATGCTTGCTTCCGGCACGAACATCGTCGGTGGCGTGAACCCGCGCAAGGCGGGCACGACGGTCGACTTCGACGGCACCGAGATCCCCGTCTTCGGGTCGGTCAAGGACGCCATCGAGCAGACCGGCGCGGACGTCACGGTCATCTTCGTCCCGGAGAAGTTCACCAAGGACGCGGTCATCGAGGCGATCGACGCCGAGATCGGCCTCGCGGTCGTCATCACCGAGGGCGTCGCGGTCCACGACACCGCGCAGTTCTGGGCGCACGCGGGTGCCAAGGGCAACAAGACCCGGATCATCGGCCCGAACTGCCCGGGTCTGATCACCCCCGGTCAGTCGAACGCGGGCATCATCCCGGCCGACATCACCAAGCCCGGCCGCATCGGTCTCGTGTCCAAGTCCGGCACGCTGACCTACCAGATGATGTACGAGCTCAGCGACATCGGCTTCAGCTCCTGCGTCGGCATCGGCGGTGACCCGATCATCGGCACCACCCACATCGACGCCCTGGCGGCGTTCGAGGCCGACCCGGACACCGACCTGATCGTGATGATCGGCGAGATCGGCGGCGACGCCGAGGAGCGTGCCGCCGACTTCATCAAGGCGAACGTCACCAAGCCGGTCGTCGGTTACGTGGCGGGCTTCACCGCGCCGGAGGGCAAGACCATGGGTCACGCCGGCGCTATCGTCTCCGGTTCTTCTGGCACCGCACAGGCCAAGAAGGAAGCCCTGGAGGCCGCGGGCGTCAAGGTCGGCAAGACGCCGACCGAGACGGCGAAGCTGGCGCGCGCCATCCTGGCCGGCTGACGGCTGATTACGCGGTTCATACGCGGATGGGCCCGCACCCCGGTCTCCCGGGGTGCGGGCCCATCCGCGTATTCGGCGTGCGTGCAGTACGGGCGCGGGCGGCGTGCGCGCGTACCGGCGCGGGCTGCGTGCGTGCCGTACGGGTGCCCACAACGCGCGCGGCGTGCTCAGCGCGCCAGGGGCGCGAGCCGCTCCGGGCCGCTGAGCGGATGGTTCTGGAGCAGCGCGCGCAGCTGGACGGCCTGCGCGGTCAGGGGCTGTGGACCGGGCCTGGGCGGTACGCCGCCGACCGACTCGCCGGGGGCCTGCTTCGGTTCGTAGTGGTTCTGCGCGGTGACGGCGGTGACGATCGCCGCGCCGATGATCATGGCGGTGAGGCCGACCGCGGCCCGCGTCCAGAACCGGGTGCGCAGCTCGCTTCCGGTCCGTACGGCATGGGCCGGGGCGACCTCAGGCGCGGGTACGGCGGCGACCAGGTCGCTCAGCCGCTCGTGCAGCGTGTCGGGCCGGGTCAGCTCGGGGAGCCGTTCGGCGACGAGGGAACGGGCGTGCAGCACGCGGTTCGCCGCGGCCGGCGTGCTCGCCTCGGTCTCGGCCGCCGTCTCGGGCAGGTCGATGCCCAGCCCGTCGTACAGCAGGAGGGTGCGCCGGTACGCCGGAGGCAGGTCGAGCAGCGTCTCGCGGAGCACACGCCAACGGGGGTCCGCGGGGGCGGATGCCAGGTTTTCCGCGTCCGCCGGAGGGGCGGGGTCGGGCCGGCGGTGGGACCGGCGCAGCCGCTGCCAGGGCGCGGTGGCGTACTCGTACGCCGCCGCCCGGACCCAGCCCGCGGGGTCGGGGTCGACGGCCACTTCCGGCCAGCGCTGCCAGGCCCGGTGGAACGCCCACTCGACGGCCTCCAGGGAGAGCCTGCGGCGTCCCGTGAGCAGGTACGTCTGGCGTACGAGGCCGGGGGCGGTGTGTTCGTAGAGGGCGTCGAAGGCGTCCTCGGGGGTGAGGGTGGGCGCGAGCACCGGCCTGGCGGGCTTCGGGCGGGTGGACGTGGCGGCTGCCCCGTTGTCGGGGTCGCGTGTGTCGGGGTCGCGTGCCGGAGTGTCGGGCTCGGGCCCTTGGTGGTGGGGCGTGTCGGGCTCGGGCCCCTGGTGGTGAGGCGGGTCGGCCGGGACCGTCGTGGCCCCGTCGTCCTCCTGCGGGGGCTCCTCGCCCTCCCCGGCCGCGATCTCGGCCTCGTACTCGGCCAGCAGTTTCGCGTACGTCTCGCGCTTGCGTCCGCGCGGGCTCGTTCGGCCCGTCTCCCAGGACCTGAGCGTCGCCCGGGTGACACCGACGGCCCTCGCGAGCTGTTCCTCGCTCAGTGACTTCGCCTCGCGCAGCCTGCGCCGTTCCTTGGGGGAGGGCAGCGGGTCCGGGTCGGGGTTCTCGGTGGGGTCCGTGGCGCTCTGTGTCATGAAGGGCTCCCCGGGGCCGGAAGGCTGCACTGGGGCGAAAAGTACATAAGCGTATCTTCGGCGACACCACGGCCATTCGCCTGTTACACGGATAAAGCGCGTGTCGTTGGCAGCATGTCCGCGTGACCCAGTTGACCGATCGGATGACCGATCCTGGACCGGCGTTCGTGCCCCTCCAGGGCGCACGGCCGCCCGCCGCCACGCTGGCGGCGTCGTTTGCGCGGGGAGCGGTCGCGGCGTGCCTCGGGCTCGGCGCGCTGGCCGTCCTGGTGCTGGTGATGTGGATCAGCTCGCCGTACCCGGACAGCGGCCCCGAGGGGGCGCTGCACGTGGCCGCCGGGCTGTGGGTGCTCGCACACGGCACCGAGCTGGTCCGGCCCGGCACGCTCTCCGGCGCGCCCGCGCCGGTCGGGCTCGTCCCCCTGCTGCTGGTGACGCTGCCCGTCTGTCTGGTGCACCGGGCGGCCCGCGACGCGCTCGATCTGGACCTGGAGCCGGACCCGGACTTCGATACGTCCATGCCTTCGGAGTGGGCGGCGGTATCGGCGGTGGCCTGCGGATATCTGCTGGTCACGGCCGCCGCCGCGGTCTACTCCGCGGACGGGCCGCTCGCCGCGCGGCCGCTCAGCGCCGTACTCCACCTGCCCCTGGTGACCGCCCTGTCCGCGGCCGCCGGGGTGTGGACGGCTCATGGGCGGCCCCTGGCGCCGCTGCCGGGCTGGGTGCCTCGGGGCGTACAGGGCCTGCGGGCCGCCGTGGGGCTGCGGGCCGGGGGCGCGGCCGTGGTGGCGCTCCTGGGCGGTGGGGCGCTGCTCGTCGCGGGGGCGCTGGTGTGGCAGGCGGGTGCGGTGCAGCAGTCGTTCCTGTCGCTCTCGGTGGACTGGCCGGGCCGGTTCGCCGTGCTGCTGCTCGCGCTCGCGCTGGTACCGAACGCGGCGGTGTGGGGGGCGGCGTACGGGCTCGGCCCGGGTTTCGCCCTCGGTACGAGCGCGACAGCGACGCCGCTCGCGGTCGCCGGGACCCCCGCGGTGCCCGACTTCCCGCTGCTCGTCGCGGTCCCCGCCGTGGGGCCGGGCACTCCGCTGACCTGGGCGGCCGCCCTGGTGCCCGTGGCCGCGGGCGTCACGGTCGCCCGGCTCACGGTCCGCGCGGCGGCGCCCCGGCCGGCCTGCCCGGAGGACGCCTGGACGTGCCGCGAGACCGCGCTCACCGCGCTGCTCGGCGCGGGTGTGTGCGGGGCCCTGACCGCCGTCCTCGCGTCGATGTCGGGCGGTGCGCTGGGCGCGGGTGCGCTGGCGTCGTTCGGCCCGGTGTGGTGGCTGACGGGTGCGGCGGCGTTCGTCTGGACCGCGACCATCGGGGTCGTCGGCGCGGTCGCCGCCCGCGCGTGGCGCCTGCGGGGCGGGCGGGCCGCGTTGGTGGCGGGCGATGTCTCCGATGACGTCGACGACGACCTGTTCGACCTCTACGACTGGCTGGACGCGCCCCCCATCCGGCCCACGGCCGTACCGGTCCCGACGCCCTCGGTCGACGCGCCTGTCGAACCGGCCGGGGATACGACGCCGCCCCTGCCCGTACCGCCGCCCGGCCCGGCGGACGCGCGGGATTTGCCGGGCTCGCCCGGGTCGGCAGAAGCGCAGGGAGCTCCGCCGGGGCCGCGGCGGCCGCAGGGGTTGGCCGAGTCGTGGGATGAGCCGGGGGCCGCGGCAGGGCCGTCGGCATCGGCGCCCCGGCAATCGCCCGGCCTGGCGGCGGTTCCGGATGCGTCTTGGCAGGTGCCCGGCACGGCGTCGGCCCCGGAAGCGCCCCGGCAGGCGCCCGGCGTGGCAGCGGTTCCCGAAGCGCCCCGCCAGGTGCCCGGATCGGCGCCCCGCCAGGTGCCCGGCGTAGGTGCCGCCCCAGAAGCGCCCCGTCACGTACCCGGATCGCCGCCCGTCCCAGAAGCGCCCCGGCTGTCGCCGGCCCCGCTCCCGCCGTTGGCGCCACCGCCACCGCCACCGGACAGGCCTCCCGGTCCTCCGGCCGCCGCCGGGATCCCCGAGCCGCCCCGGAACCCTCCTACTCCTTGACGCCGATCACGCCACGCAGCGGCTCCGGGAGCCGCTCGTTGCAGGAGAGCTGGCCCGCCTTCGTCAGGGAGTCGTCCACGCAGGTGTAGAAGTCGCGGTAGACCAGCTGCATCGAGAACGTCATCGCCACGATCAGGAGCGCGACCGCCGCCATCACCAGACCACTGACCGCAGCCGTGACCTGCTGCTTGCCGCCCGGCTGGCCCCCCGCCGCCGGAGCCGATGCCGAAGCCGGGGCGCCGGAGGACGGGATCGCGGCCGGGATCGCGGCCGCGACCGCGTCCCGGGTGCCGTCGGTCCGGCGGCGGGCCTTGGCGCGCAGCGAGCTCACGCCCCAGTACAGCGAGAGCGCGCCCAGCAGCAGCGCGATCTCCTGGAAGTCGAAGAGCGCGAAGAAGAAGGCCCACATGCCGCCGAGCAGCGCGTAGCGGGCGCGCCGCTGGGCCGGGTCCGTCGGGTCCCAGCGCAGGCCCGTGCCCGATCCGCCGCCGCCCTCCGGACCGTTGCCGGGCCCGTCACCCTGGCCGTTCTGCCCGCCCGGCCGGCCGCCGAAGCCACCCGACGAGCGCCCCGGCTGACGGCTGCTCCACTGGCTGCCCCAGCCGGACCCGGACCCGGACCCGGACCCGGACCCGGAGTCGGATCCCGGGCCGGAGTCGTCGCCCGCACCGTGCCGCGGTCGCCACGGCTGGTCCGGAGTCCCCTCCGGCGGCGGTGCGAACGGGTTCGGATCTTCCTTGGGCTCAGTCGGCTCCGTGGACTGGCGTTCCCGCAGCAGGAGGGAGCCCCGCTCGGTGGCGAGCGGGTGGCGGAGTGCCGTGCGGCGGCATCGGTCCGGCATGTGGTGAACGACTTCCCCTCTTGTACCTCTGAAACCGGGTACTCCGTCTGGGGACGGGCCCTGCCCCCAGACGCTACCCCCCGGCCCCGCCCCCGTCCCGTGGGGGCCGCTCGGTGTGCCGGTATCGTTGCTGACGGTCGGCGGCTTCGTAGAGTTCCCCGTATCGCGGGGCTCGATTCGTTCGTACGACCACACAAAGCCCCGCGCAACGCCCCACGCAAAGCCGATCGCAACGCGAAATGAGTATCCCGTGGCTCCCGCCCGCCTCGTCGTTCTGGTCTCCGGATCCGGCACCAATCTCCAGGCGCTGCTCGACGCCGTCCGCGAAGCCCCGGGAGGCCCCGAAGGCTACGGCGCCCGCATCGTCGCCGTCGGGGCCGACCGCGACGGCATCGCCGGCCTCGACCGCGCCGCCCGCGCCGGACTCCCCACCTTCGTCTGCAAGGTCAAGGACTACGAGACCCGCGAGGAGTGGGACCGGGCCCTGACCGAGGCGACCGCCGCGTACGAGCCGGACCTGGTCGTCTCCGCGGGCTTCATGAAGATCGTCGGCAAGGACTTCCTCGCCCGCTTCGGCGGCCGGTTCGTCAACACGCACCCGGCCCTGCTGCCCAGCTTTCCCGGTGCCCACGGAGTCCGCGACGCGCTCGCGTACGGAGCGAAGGTCACCGGATGCACCGTCCACTTCGTCGACGACGGCGTCGACACCGGCCCGATCATCGCCCAGGGCGTGGTCGAGGTACGGGACGAGGACGATGAAGCCGCTCTGCACGAGCGCATCAAGGAAGTCGAGCGTCAACTGCTCGTCGATGTCGTGGGGCGTCTGGCCCGTAACGGCTACCGCATTGAGGGACGAAAGGTAGTTATCCAGTGACCGCCGAGAGCAACAAGCGGCCCATCCACCGTGCGCTGGTCAGCGTCTACGACAAGACCGGCCTGGAAGAGCTGGCCCAGGGCCTGCACGAGGCCGGGGTCCAGCTCGTGTCGACGGGCTCGACCGCCGGGCGGATCGCCGCCGCCGGGGTCCCGGTCACCAAGGTCGAGGAGCTCACCGGCTTCCCGGAGTGCCTGGACGGCCGGGTCAAGACGCTGCACCCGCGCGTGCACGCCGGAATCCTCGCCGACCTGCGCCTGGAGGCGCACCGCGAGCAGCTCACGGAGCTCGGCGTCGAGCCGTTCGACCTCGTGATCGTCAACCTCTACCCGTTCCGGGAGACCGTCGACTCCGGCGCGACGCCCGACGAGTGCGTCGAGCAGATCGACATCGGCGGTCCCTCCATGGTCCGCGCCGCCGCCAAGAACCACCCCTCCGTGGCCGTGGTCACCAGCCCCGAGCGGTACGCCGACATCCTCACCGCGGTCGCCGGCGGCGGCTTCGACCTCGCCGCCCGCAAGCGCCTCGCCGCCGAGGCGTTCCAGCACACGGCCGCGTACGACACCGCCGTCGCCTCCTGGTTCGCGTCCTCGTACGCCCCCGCCGACGAGTCCGCGTTCCCCGACTTCCTCGGCGGCACGTACGAGCGCTCGAACGTCCTGCGCTACGGCGAGAACCCGCACCAGCCCGCCGCGCTGTACGTCTCCGAGGAGGGCGGCGGGCTCGCCGCCGCCGAGCAGCTGCACGGCAAGGAGATGTCGTACAACAACTACACGGACACGGACGCCGCGCGCCGTGCCGCGTACGACCACGCCGAGCCCTGCGTCGCGATCATCAAGCACGCCAACCCGTGCGGCATCGCGATCGGCGCCGACGTCGGCGAGGCGCACCGCAAGGCGCACGCCTGCGACCCGGTCTCCGCGTACGGCGGTGTCATCGCCGTCAACCGCCCGGTGACCGTGGAGATGGCCGAGCAGGTCGCCGAGATCTTCACCGAGGTCATCGTGGCGCCGTACTACGAGGAAGGCGCGGTCGAGGTCCTCGCCCGCAAGAAGAACATCCGCGTGCTGCGCTGCCCCGACGCCCCGGCCGCCCCCGTCGAGCTCAAGCCGATCGACGGCGGCGCGCTCCTCCAGGTCACCGACCGCCTCCAGGCCGCCGGCGACGACCCGGCGAACTGGACCCTCGCCACTGGTGAGGCGCTGTCCGAGGCTGAACTGGCCGAGCTCGCCTTCGCCTGGAAGGCCTGCCGGGCCGTCAAGTCCAACGCGATCCTCCTCGCCAAGGACGGCGCCTCGGTCGGCGTCGGCATGGGCCAGGTCAACCGCGTCGACTCGGCGAAGCTCGCCGTCGAGCGGGCCGGCGAGGAGCGTGCGCGGGGCGCGTACGCCGCCTCCGACGCGTTCTTCCCGTTCCCGGACGGCCTGGAGATCCTGACCGCCGCCGGGGTCAAGGCGGTCGTGCAGCCGGGTGGTTCGGTGCGCGACGAGCTCGTGGTCGAGGCCGCGAAGAAGGCGGGCGTGACGATGTACTTCACGGGTACGCGGCACTTCTTCCACTGACACCCGAGCGGCCCGAGCAGCCCGCAACCTGTGAATTCACAGGTGCCCTCAGGGGCGGGGGCGATGGTTCGCTCTGAGCACGGCACAGAAACCGGTGACCACGGGGGGCACCGGGCCGTGACCAGGAAGGAACCGTTCATGCTCCAGTTCCAGGGGAAGGCCGCCGCGCTGCTTCTCGCGTCCGCGGCGGCTGTGGGCTCTCTCGCGATGGCGTCGCCCGCTTCGGCGGCCCCGTCCGGGCAGGGCTCGGTGGCGCAGGACGCCTCGGCGGCGGACCGGGCGCGGTGCCAGCGTGCGGTCATCCGGACGAGCCAGGGCGTGCTCACCTACACGGAGTGCAAGACGAAGTCGCGTGGCGTCTGGTACACGAAGGTGGACGGCCGCGTGGACGACACCAGGCCGGGTAACGGGCGCTGTGTCTACGCCACGGTCCGGATCGGCGCCTACAAGCTGGTCGAGAAGGACTGCGGCACCGGATACAACAACTTCCACACCGGCTGGAAGCGCGGCTCCGACGCCAAGGTCACCCTCGGCTGAGCCATCTGCGACGGCCCGGCGGACCACTCGGTCCGCCGGGCCTTTCGCGGCTCTGTGGCCCGGGGGCTCTGTGGCCCGGTCGCTCACGGGGCTCAGCGGCTCAGCAGTTCCTGGCCCACGTATGCGACAGAACCTTCGTCCCCGATCCGAGATTCCGCTTCTCCAGCCGCTCGACGCACCCCACGCGCTGCTTCAGCCCCGGCTGCCCGAAGTATGTGACGTCGACGAACCCCTTGGGGTCCTCCGTACCGTTGTTGAAGACCGAGCGCGGGCCGTCGTCCCCGGCCCAGCGGCACCGGGTCTCGCCTTCGAGCCACTCCGGGTCGTCGCCCTCCCACGCACACATATCGCCCCGGCCGTCCTCCTCCGCGAAGAAGCAGACGGCGCCACCGGCGCACCGTTCGTATCCATGGGCGGTCGGCTCCTCGCCCTCAAGCGTCCGCAGACCGATGCCCAGCCCCACGAGCGCGACCACCCCTGCAGCCACGGCGAGCTGGGCCCGTCGGCGGCGCCGGGGCGGCCGTGGCGGCCGGCCGGCACCGGCCGCCTCCACGCGCCGCAGCAGCGCGTCCGCGTCGTGCGCGGCGCGTTCCCGTTCCTCGTGCGTCCGGGCCAGGCAGTCCGTGACGATCTGCCGCCAGGGCTCGGCCAGTTCGGGTGACAGCCGCAGTTCCTCGTCCCCTCGGGCGTAGCGCACCGCCGCGTCCCGCCGCGCGGACGGAGTGCCCCCGGGCAGCGGCTGCGCCCCGGTCAGCACCACGTGCGCCAGCACGCCGAAGGCCCACAGGTCGGCGGTCGGGCGGATCTTCATGCCGCGCTCGCCGACCTCGGACCAGAGCAGCTCGGGCGGGGTGTAGTCGGCGGTCGTGAAAGCGGGGGCGTACGCGTGGGTGCCCTCCAGCTCCGCCGCCATGTTGAAATCGCCGAGGCGGACCGTACCGTCCCGCATGAGGAGCACATTGCCGGGCTTGAGATCGCCGTGCACCCAGCCCGCCCGGTGCAGTTGCCGCAGTCCCTCGCAGACCTGCGTGAGCAGCGCGGGCCCACGGTCGCCCGGCCGTCCGCGCGCCAGCAGGGCGTCCAGCGAGCCCGCCGCCTCCTCCAGCACGAGGACGGTGGCGCCGTCGAGCTCAGGGTGCCCCGGGTCGTCCACCGTCAGGGTCTCGTACATCCTGATCAGCCGGGGTGAGCGCAGCTTGCGCAGTACGCCGACCTCGCGCTCGGCCAGCTCGCGCAAGTGGCGCAACTGGCGCGGGGTGTGCGTGCCCGTCGACAGGAACTTCAGCGCGGCCCGCGCCGGGAGCCCCGGGGCGGGCACGGCGATCCGTGCCGCGTACACACTGCCGAACGCGCCGGATCCCAGGGGCGCGCCGACGATCCAGGGGCCGACCCGATACCCCTCGGGAACGGTGACGGCGTACGGCTGCCGGGTCACCGCGGCGTCACCGGAGCACGCCGAGGTCGTCCTCGCGTACGAGGTCGAAGCGGAGCGCCAGCGAGACGACCGAGTCCTTCTTGCCGTTGAGCCGCGGCCCCGGTCCGGCCGTGTCGGGACCGGGCTTGAGGCGCAGCTTCACCGCCAGGTAGTCGATGTTCCACTGCACGGACGTCCTGCTCACCTCGGGCCATACGGGACGCAGCCGCTCGACGACCTGCTCGACGGTGGGCGGCGGCGCGTGCGGCTCGCCGCGCAGGCGTGGTTCGCACAGGGCCGCGAGGACCAGGAAGTAGCGCTTGTCGCGGTCGAGCGGGAAGGCGAGCGCGGTGCGGTCGCCGTCGCGGGCCGGGGCGCCGTGGTCGGCGTAGTCGTGGCGCGGGGCCCAGACGTCGAAGCTCAGCAGCTCGTCGGCGGCCGGCAGCACGATGCGCGAGAACTCGAAGGGGACGGGCGCGGCCATCCTGCCCGGCGCGATCTTGATGTGCTCGCCGGCGCCCTCCGGGTTCTCGACCACGTACGTGGCGCAGCCGCTGAAGTTGCTCAGTGACCAGTACGTGCCGGTCGCGGTGATCTCGCCCGCCGTACGGGACACTCCGCCGTGCCTGATCGTCAGATGCCGGCTGCCGGGCGAAGCGGGTTCGCCGCGGCCGAAGAGGAGCGTCTCGCCCGGTGCGAGCCGGATCTGCTCGCAGGAGACCGCGGCCGGCGGCGGCACCACGATGATGCTGAACACGCTGCACATGGGGCCAGGGTAGGCAGCGCCGATAAACGTTCACACAACGGCGAAGGCCGTAACGCCCCACTGTGCGGGGGAGTTACGGCCTTCACGGATGAACGGTCAAGCGGTGCTTCAGCGCTGGCGGTTGAAGTACGCCGAGGCGTCCGCCTTGGCCAGGAAGACGATGATCAGGATGCCCAGGACGAGGCTGATCAGGGCGAAGAAGTTCGCACCGAACAGGTTGATGACGCTGAACAGCGTGACCACCGAGGCGTAGACGATCGCCGAGACGCGGATGCCGCTGCCGCCCTTGCCGAGCTTGGCACCGCTGAGGATGCCCCACAGGGCGAATCCCGCGACGAACAGCGCGATGATCACCATGAAGCCCATGCCGATGCCGGCGGCCGCCTCCGCGTCCGCGCTGGAGGTGGACGAGGACTCCGCGGCGGCCGAGAACATCTCCATGATCCACGCGCCGGCGATGAGGACGAAGACCGCGCCCAGCGCCTGGAAGCCGCCCAGGATGAAGAGCATGACGCGTGCGGCCTTCACGCCACCCGGCATCTCCGTCGGGACGCCGGGGTAGCCGCCGCCGTAGGGCGTGACCGGCGGGGCCTGCGGGTAGCCGTAGCCGGGCTGCTGCGGCTGGCCCTGCGGGTAGCCGTAGCCCGGCTGCTGGCCCTGCTGCTGGCCGTAGGGGTTGTTCGGGTCGCCGAAGCTCATGGCGGGATTCCTCCGTCGGGTTCTGCTGGGGACTACGCGGTCCAAAGCGGAGGAACATTTACAAAACTTGCGGTTTGCCCCCCGACACTGCCCGCGGCACTGCGCCGCTCATCGTGGTATTCCCGTCGCATTTTTGTCCAGTCGGTAACCGTAGGTGTTGTGCAAGTGCAACCTCCTGTTCTCGTCGACGGTGCCGAATTGGAACACGGGAGGGGTCATCCGCGAGGATGGGTCCATGACCGCCCAGATTCTCGATGGCAAGGCCACCGCAGCCGCGATCAAGTCCGACCTGACCGCCCGCGTGGCGGACCTCAAGGCCAGGGGCGTCACGCCCGGCCTCGGGACCCTGCTGGTCGGCGAGGACGTCGGCAGCCAGAAGTACGTCGCGGGCAAGCACCGCGACTGCGCGCAGGTGGGGATCGCCTCCATCCAGCGCGAACTGCCCGCCACCGCCACCCAGGAGGAGATCGAGGCGGTCGTCAGGGAGCTCAACGAGGACCCGGAGTGCACGGGATACATCGTCCAGCTGCCGCTGCCCAAGGGCATCGACACCAACCGGGTGCTGGAGCTGATGGACCCGGCGAAGGACGCCGACGGGCTGCACCCGATGAACCTCGGGCGACTGGTGCTGAACGAGAAGGCGCCGCTGCCCTGCACGCCGGCGGGCATCGTGCATCTGCTGCGACGCCACGGTGTCGAGATCAACGGCGCGCACGTCGTGGTCGTCGGGCGCGGTGTCACCATCGGGCGACCGATGCCGCTGCTGCTGACGCGCCGGTCCGAGAACGCGACGGTGACCCAGTGCCACACCGGCACCCGTGACCTCTCCGCGCAGCTGCGGCAGGCCGACATCGTCGTCGCCGCGGCGGGCGTACCGCACCTGATCAAGCCCGAGGACATCAAGCCGGGCGCGGCGATCCTCGACGTCGGCGTCAGCCGCGACGAGAACGGCAAGATCGTCGGCGATGTCCACCCCGGCGTCGCCGAGGTGGCCGGCTGGGTCGCCCCGAACCCGGGCGGCGTCGGCCCGATGACGCGCGCGCAGCTGCTGGTGAACGTCGTCGAGGCGGCCGAGCGCGCGTCCGCGGCCGCCGTCGACGCCCCTGCCGCGGGCTGACCGCCCATGCGCACCCCGGATGACCGCGCCGCGGCCGACGACCCGGAACGCCGGGACCCGTCGGGGGCCGAGGCCCCCGACGCCCCGCCCGCCACGGCCGTACCCGCCGAGGCGACCGGCGAGCAGAGCGGCGGCGCGTCGTCCAACGGCACGGGCCCGTCCCGGAAGAACGGTCATGCGCCTGCCGCGTCGGGTGCTGAGCCCGCCGGGTCGGGCGCCGGCCAGGTGAACGGCAACGCACCCGCCGGGCCGGGTGCCGAGCCCGCCGCATCGGGCACCGGCCGGCTGAACGGCCACGCGCCTGCCGCGTCGGGTGCCGAGCCCGCCGCATCGGGCACCGGCCCGCTGAACGGCCACGCGCCTGCCGCGTCGGGTGCCGAGCCCGTTGCGCCCGGCGAGAGTCGCGTCAACGGCCGCGCGCCCGCCGGGTCGGGCGACAGTCACGCGAACGGGCACGAGGCCGCCGCAGCGGCCGACAGTCACCTGAACGGTCACGAGCCCGCCGCAGCGGCCGACAGCCACGTGAACGGCCACGAGGCCGACCCGCAGGGCCCCCGCGCCGCAGGCGGGTCGCGGCGGCCGCCCACCGTCACCCGGGACACCGCGCGGCCCGAAGGCGGCGGGCGGGCCGCGCCCGGGGGCGCGCCCGCGCCCGCGCGGCAGTGGCCGTTGCTCACCGTGATCGGGCTCGCCGTGGTCGGGCTGCTGATCGTCGGCGCGAACCCGTTCGCCCAGGCGTTCCGCGTCGGGACGATCCTCGTCGGCGCCGCCCTCCTCACCGGCGCGGCGCTGCGCCGGGCCCTGCCGTCCGTGGGCATGCTGGCGGTGCGCTCGCGGTTCACCGACATGGTGACGTACGGCCTGCTCGGTACCGTGATCGTGCTGCTCGCCCTGATGACCCAGCCCGACCCGTGGCTGGAGATCCCGTTCCTGGAGGACGCGGTCCACTTCACTGTGCGGTAGGGATGCCGCACCGGCCCGAAGCGCGAGAGGGACGTCCACCTCATGGCCAAGATCAAGGTAGCCAACCCCGTCGTCGAGCTCGACGGCGATGAGATGACCCGCATCATCTGGCAGTTCATCAAGGACAAACTGATCCTGCCGTACCTCGACATCGAGCTGAAGTACTTCGACCTGGGCATCGAGCACCGCGACGCCACGAACGACCAGTTGACCGTCGACGCCGCCCACGCCATCAAGGAGTACGGCGTCGGCGTGAAGTGCGCCACGATCACACCGGACGAGGCGCGCGTCGAGGAGTTCAACCTCAAGGCGATGTACCGCTCGCCCAACGGCACCATCCGCAACATCCTCGGCGGCGTGATCTTCCGTGAGCCGATCATCATGGACAACGTGCCCCGGCTCGTCCCGGGCTGGACCAAGCCGATCGTCGTCGGCCGTCACGCCTTCGGCGACCAGTACCGCGCCACCGACCTCAAGGTCCCCGGTGCGGGCACCCTCACCATGACCTTCACCCCGAAGGACGGATCGGAGCCGGTCGAGCTGGAGGTGTACGAGTTCCCGGGCGCGGGCGTCGCGCTGTCGATGTACAACCTCGACGAGTCGATCCGCGACTTCGCGCGCGCTTCGTTCCGCTACGGCCTGGCCCGTGACTTCCCGGTCTACATGTCCACGAAGAACACGATCCTCAAGAAGTACGACGGCCGCTTCAAGGACATCTTCCAGGAGGTCTTCGACGCCGAGTTCCGGGCCGAGTTCGAGGCCAAGGGGCTCACCTACGAGCACCGTCTCATCGACGACATGGTCGCCTCGGCCCTGAAGTGGGAGGGCGGCTACGTATGGGCGTGCAAGAACTACGACGGTGACGTCCAGTCCGACATCGTGGCCCAGGGCTTCGGCTCGCTCGGCCTGATGACCTCCGTGCTCATGTCCCCCGACGGCAGGACGGTCGAGGCCGAGGCCGCGCACGGCACGGTCACCCGTCACTACCGGCAGCACCAGGCGGGCAAGCCGACCTCGACCAACCCGATCGCCTCGATCTTCGCCTGGACCCGTGGCCTCGCCCACCGCGGCACCCTGGACGGCACCCCCGAGGTCACCGGGTTCGCCCGGACCCTGGAGCGGGTGTGCGTCGAGACCGTCGAGGGCGGCCAGATGACGAAGGACCTGGCGCTGCTCATCTCCAAGGACCATCCGTGGCTGACCACGGAACAGTTCCTGGACGTGCTGGACTCCGGCCTGCAGAAGAAGATGGCGTCTACCTGAGCGCTCCACGGAACCGAGCGCTCCCCAAGCGCCTTCGGCTCCCCCGGAGTTGGGCCGTAGGCCCCGGATGAACGTGACGGCGCCCGTCCTCTCCCCCGAGGGAGGACGGGCGCCGTCACGTGAAACAGTGTTATGGACGTGCCGAACGGCTTCAAGGGGCGCCAGTGGCCTGTGTCACGGAAGTGACGGTTCCGCCATGGTGTGATCGTTGGGCAACGGGTGCGAAACTGTGGCGGGCTTCCGGGTGGAGGCGTGCGAGGGGGCGCGCTTATGTCCCGAATGCCCCCGTGCGCCCCTGGGGCGGGAACTGTCATCCTGGCTCTGCGCATCCCTCTGGTTAGTCCGCCCGGCCGGCCCGCGACCACGGGTGGGTCCGGCAGGACACCGGGGGTGTGGCAGGGGGGCACCAGCACGGGGCACATCAGGCACGTTCGGGGGGACAAGGGGGAGGCAATGCCTCGTTGGAAGGCGCTACCGGAAGAGCTCGACCCACAGGTCAGGGAGTTCACCAGCCAGCTGCGCCGGCTCGTCGACCGCAGCGGGCTCGGCATCGCCGCCGTGGCGGACCGCACCGGCTACAGCAAGACGTCGTGGGAGCGCTATCTGAACGGGCGGCTGCTCGCGCCCAAGGGCGCGATCGTCGCGCTCGCCGAGGTGACCGGGACCAACCAGGTCCACCTCACCACCATGTGGGAGCTCGCGGAGCGCGCCTGGAGCCGCGCCGAGATGCGCCACGACATGACCATGGAAGCCATCCGGATCTCGCAGGCGCGGGCCGCGCTCGGCGAGTTCGGTCCGTCCACCGACTTCGGTCCGTCCACCGACTTCGGTCCGTCCGCCCAGGCCGGCGCGTCCGCCCAAGGCGGTGCGTCCGTCCCAGGCGGCGCCTCGCGGACGGCCGCACCGCCGACGGGCCCGGACGCCCGGGTGTCGTACGCCCCCGCGCAGGGCGGCCGCCCCGTGCCGCCGTCACCGCCGGGGCGGCAGGACGGCGGGCGGCGCAAGGTGACGCTGTTCCTCACGGGGGTCGTCGGCGCGCTGCTCGTCATAGCCGCGGCCGTCCTGCTGACCGATCTCGGCGGAGGCGGGGGAGGCGGCGCCAAGCCCGTGGCCGAGTCACCGGCCGCGTCCCCGACCGTCAGCGATCCGCAGCTGCCCGCCGGAGTGAAGTGCTCCGGCGCCGACTGCACCGGCCAGGACCCCGAGAACATGGGCTGCGGCGGAGAGTTCGCCATGACCACGTCCCGGGCGACGGTCGGCACGGCGCTCGTCGAGGTCCGCTACAGCAAGACGTGCGCGGCGGCCTGGGCCCGTATCACCCAGGCCACCCCGGGCGACACGGTGCGCATCACCGCGGCCGGAGCGACCCAGAAGGGTCTCGTGAACGCCGACAAGGACGCGTACACGCCCATGGTCGCGGTCGCCTCGGCGGCAGAGGCGAAGGCGTGCGCGACGCTCACGACGGGAACGGAAGGCTGCACTGCGACACAGTGACCCGAGTGCCACGGCCCAGTGACCGAGTGAACCGGGCCACAAGCGGCCTGCGGTGCATAGGGTGGGTCGGGGTCGGATAGCCTGACCGCTGGATATCTCGATGTGGAGAGATATCCAGCACCAGGGGCAGGGACCCCCACCGCCAGCTGTCTTACGGAGATCGCCATGACCCGCACTCCCGTGAATGTCACCGTCACCGGCGCGGCCGGACAGATCGGCTACGCGCTGCTCTTCCGCATCGCCTCCGGCCACCTGCTCGGCGCGGACGTGCCGGTCAAGCTCCGCCTCCTGGAGATCCCGCAGGGCCTCAAGGCCGCCGAGGGCACCGCCATGGAGCTCGACGACTGCGCCTTCCCGCTGCTCAAGGGCATTGACATCACCGACGACCCGAACGTCGGCTTCGCCGGCGCCAACGTCGCCCTCCTCGTCGGCGCCCGCCCCCGCACCAAGGGCATGGAGCGCGGTGACCTGCTCTCCGCCAACGGCGGCATCTTCAAGCCGCAGGGCAAGGCCATCAACGACAACGCCGCGGACGACATCAAGGTCCTCGTCGTCGGCAACCCGGCCAACACCAACGCGCTCATCGCGCAGGCCGCGGCCCCGGACGTCCCGGCCGAGCGCTTCACCGCGATGACCCGCCTCGACCACAACCGCGCGCTCTCGCAGCTGGCGGCCAAGACCGGCGCGTCCGTCGAGGACATCAAGCGCCTCACCATCTGGGGCAACCACTCCGCGACCCAGTACCCGGACATCTTCCACGCGGAGATCGCCGGCAAGAACGCCGCGGAGGTCGTGAACGACCAGACCTGGCTCGCCGACACCTTCATCCCGACCGTCGCCAAGCGCGGCGCCGCGATCATCGAGGCCCGTGGCGCCTCCTCGGCCGCCTCCGCCGCGAACGCCGCGATCGACCACGTCCACACCTGGGTCAACGGCACCGCCGAGGGCGACTGGACCTCCATGGGTATCCCGTCGGACGGCTCGTACGGCGTCCCGGAGGGCCTGATCTCCTCCTTCCCGGTCACCTGCAAGGACGGCAAGTACGAGATCGTCCAGGGCCTGGACATCAACGAGTTCTCGCGTGCCCGCATCGACAAGTCGGTCGAGGAGCTGTCGGAGGAGCGCGAGGCGGTCCGCGGTCTCGGCCTCATCTGATCGGCTGTCTGTCACGACTGTGGGGCGCTACGCAGCGGCGTGGCGCCCCACAGTGCACACTGGCGGCATGGAACTCGGCCCCCGTCTGGTCCTCCTGCGCCACGCCAAGTCCGCCTGGCCGGATGTCGCCGACCACGACCGCCCCCTCGCCCCACGCGGCCACCGGGAGGCCCCGCTCGCCGGACGGCTGCTGCGCGAGAGCGGCTGCGTCCCCGACCTCGTGATCTGTTCCACCGCCCGGCGGGCCCGCGAGACCTGGGACCTCGCGGCGGGGGAGCTGGGCGCGGGGATGCCGGTCCGTTACGACGAGCGCGCGTACGGCGCCGATCCGGCGGAGCTGGTCGACATCCTGCGGGAGGTGCCCGGGGGGACCGGGACGGCCCTGCTGGTCGGCCACAACCCTGGCATCGAGGACCTGGCGGCCGGACTCACCGCGCAGGCGGAGGGCGACGCCCTCGACCGGATGACGGAGAAGTTCCCGACGTCGGCGTTCGCGGTGCTGGTCCTGGGTGAGGGCGGCTGGGCGGCGCTCGCCCCGGGCACGGCGCGGCTGACCGCGTTCGTCGTCGCCAGGGGCACCGAAACCGACCGGCCGTAGACATAAGCAGTCCCCGGTAGCCGTCTCGATTTCTGTACACATCAGTCGTCGCTGACGTGCCAGTCCTCGGGGCTCCTGCCGGGGGCCTGGCCGGAGCCGAAAGCTGAGTCACGCCGGTCGGTGAACGTCTTCGCCGACGGGTGCGGCTCTCTCCGGTTGTCCGGTGTAGGGGCAATTATCCGCCCGATTTGTCCGAAGTCAAGAGCCAGTCGGACGGCAGTCGCGACAGCACCCGGGTTCGTGTGATCTGAAGACCCGGTTGCAGCCCTCGCACTCCTGGAACGGCACGACGACCGGACCGGCGGGAGCAGCAGGCAGCGCGGGCGGTAGCCATTCGGTGAGCCGGTGCGCGAGCAGGGCGACCGGGCGGTGGATCGTGCCGACGGGGAGCGCCGAGGTGAGCGTACGGACCACCTGCGCGGGCGGCACGGCACGGTCCAGCCAAAGCGCGAGCTGCGGCGCGAGGGCGGCGATGTCGCGGACGGAGAGCGTGAGGCGGGGGTCGAGGGAGCGCAGCCCGGCGAGCAGCTGGGCGGCCGGCTGGTGCATCAGCTCGCTGATGCTGGGCAGCGGCGGGCGGGGCCGGGCCTTCGGTCGTTTGACCAGGCTGACGCGCCGCAGCGGGGCGGCTGCTTTCGGCGTCGGCTTCGGCTTGGCGCCAGGGCACTCGTAGTACGTGGTCCGGGTGCAGATCCGCTGCCTGGGCGTGCGGTACTTGCTGCGGCACAGGTAGCCCGCCGCTTCGAGCTCGTTGAGCGCGGCGGAGATGCGGTCCTCGCCCTCGGGGAAGCGGCGCGTCAGCTCCTGGATGCGGACCTGGGCGCCGTCGCGGAGGGACTGGATGTGGACCGCGAGGCCGATGGCGGTCGCGGAGAGGGACCTGTGCTGGGCGAGGTGGTTGCCGACGACCGTGAAGTTGTCTTCGTGCCGGTGTCGGACATGAACCACGCCGCTGGAAACCGGCGGCGCGATAGACTGCGCTGTAGTCATTGGGAAGGTGTTGTCTTCCTCGTGAACAGGCCCTCGGATTGGGATTGCACTCCCGCCGGGGGCCGTTTTTTGTGGGCTTGTGGCGCGAACGTACCTTGCCCGTCCCGAAATATGCCACCCCGTCACCTGAACGGATGACAAGGGGACTTGGGGGAGAGGTTGGAAGGTTTCTTCCCCAAGTTCTTTAAGGGGCGTCGGGCCCCACCGCGTCGCGGCCCACCGGATCGCGGAACCCCGCGATCCGGCGCGACCTGCGGCTTTACGCCCGCTCGGGCACGGACGCGGACGCGTATTCGACGAAGGCCGCCCAGTGGGTGGGGGCGAAGTCGAGGACGGGGCCGGTGGTGTTCTTGGAGTCGCGTACGTGGATGGTGGTGGGGTGGGCGGCGACCTCGATGCACTGGCCGCCCTCGCCGCCGCTGTAGCTGGACTTGCGCCAGGCGTAGGCGACCTCGATGCACTCGCCGCCGTCGCCGCCGCTGTAGCTGGACTTGAACCACGTCAGGTTGTTCATCGTTCTCCCGTCGCCAACTGCTTGATGAACTCGGCCGATTCCTCGGGGGAGAGGGCCTGGCTCTGGAGGATTCCATACCGCCTGGCGTGCCGGTTGACTGCCCTGCGTTCGGTGATCAACTGCCCGGTGCCCTGGACTTCGAGGTAGACGCCCATGCCCTGATCCGGCGTCTCGACCAAAGTGAACGGGCCCTCCAGTCCGGCGTGGTTGCCACGCTCGGTCGGCATCACCTGGATCTCGATGTGCCGCTCCTGCCCCGCCTCCAAAAGGCGGTGGAGCTGCTCACGCTGAGCCTCGTCGCCCGCTGTGGGACGGCGCAGGGTGACTTCTTCGAGGATGAAGCTCAGGTGGGGGGACGGGCTCCGGGTGAGTAGCTGCTGTCGGGCCAGCCGCGCGGCCAGACGACGTTCGATCTCCTCGTCCTCCAATGCTGGGCGGTAGGCGGCGCACACGCCACGGGTGTACGCCTCCGTCTGGAGTAGGCCGTGGATGAGCTGCGTTTGGTACGTCGACAGCGCGATCGCCTCCGCCTCGGCCTCCGCGAACGGCTCGAACCACGACGGATGCGGCTCCTTCAGCAGCTCGTCCACCACGGACGTGAACACGCCGGGCAGATTGAACTGCTTCTCCAGCTGCACCGCGAGGTCCATCTTCATCGGCCGCCGCAACTGCTCGACGCTCGCGATCTGGGATTCCGAGAACCCCACCTTCTTGCTGAATTCCCGTTGCGTCAGCCCGACCCACTCGCGCAGGGCCTTCATCTGCGTCGCCAGGTGGCGCATGCTCGTAGGGACGTTGTCGTCGTTCTGTTGGCTGTTGCTGTGGTCGGTCACGCCACGCTCCCTCGCCGACTCGTACGGAACCGACGCCGACCCGTACAGCACGGTCGTAGCCCGCGTCGGTGTCGTCAAGCTAGGCCTGATCAGGGCAGATTCGAGGCGTGAAAGACGAAACCTCACCCGAACGAAGTTCCGTACGCTTGAACGCAGTTGGGATCGACAAGGCGACGATCCTGGCCAGCGCGTCCCGCGCCCTGGACGGCTGCCCGCCCTCGCCCGGCGACGTGGACGCGCTCATCCTCCTCCTGCGCGGGCACATCAACCTGCTCATCCCCGAGATCGAGGCCCTCGCCAGGCTCCTCCCGGGCGGTGAGCAGGGCCGCTGCCTCGCTCTCGCCTCCGTCGGCGAGGCGCGACGGAAGCTGCGTGCCTGCTGGGGGCCGGGAGGCCCGGAGCGGCGGGCGGAGCAGCTGGCTCGCGTGTGCCGGGCGCTGATTTTCCATTTCGAGGAACTGGAGGCGGCGCGTGTGCGCACACTGAGTACATGAATGAGCACGCTGAGGGAGCACCCGCCTATCTGACCTTCCGGATGACCCACCAGCCCGGCCCGATCGCCGCCTTCGCGGAGGAGGAGGCCTGGCGGGCGCGGGAACGGTATCCGGACCTCATGGGTCTCGTGGCGCCGGTGTTCTTCTACGCGCGGGAACGGGATCTCGGCGGCTGGGAGATCCTCGGCGGCGGCGGTGACGCGCCGCAAGGCACCCGGGACGGCCTCGGGTCCCACTTCCGGATGCTGGCCAGTGAGACCACCGACCCGAAGGCCCGCAAGAAGCTGCTGGCGGCGGCCGAGAAGCTCGAATGGGTCGTGGTGGACGAGATGAAGGTGCTGGGCGTCCGGTACCGGGTGGTCCGTGCGGAACAGTTCATCCGCATGGGCCCCGACGGCCCCGAACCGCCCCGCCCCTCCGATCCGGACCCCGCCCCGCCGGAGGGGGCCCACAAGGTCCCCAGCCGTACGAAGGGCTTCGTGATCGACCCCTGGACGGGGACGGGTATCTCGGAGGGCCTGCTCCGGTTCGACCTCGCACAGATCGTGATGGCGCGCGGGTCCCAGACGGGCGCCATGTACGCCGACGCCGCAACCGCCCGGCAGACCCACCCCGGCGCGGTCCTGCTGCCCGTCGAGTTCACCGTCGCCCAGAGGGACGAGGGCGGCCGCTGGCGCCCCCACTCCGCAGGCGGCACCACGCCCCAGGACGCCCGGGACTCGCTGGCGCTGAGCTTCCGCGTCTTCACACCCGTGTACGAGAAGCTCGACGAGGAGCAGCGGGCCGAATACGCCCGCGCCGCCGACCGCCTCGACGAGACACGGGGTCCGGGCATCGTCGTCGGCACCCGCCGCTACCGGATCACCCGCGTCGAGACTCTCGTACGCATCGGCCCCGACGGCCCGGAAGGCCCCCGCCCTTCCGACTTCGACCCGGAGCCCCCGGTCGGGCAGCTCGCCAAGCAACTCAAGGCGGCCGGGCTGTGGCGCGAGGAGGACGAGGAGCCCGAGCCGCTGACGGGGGATGCGCTGGAGCTCTGGAACCTCATGCAGAAGGAGCAGGAGAGGGCGGGGCGGCCGCCGCTCCCGTCAGCCGGCGGCGATGGCGAGTAGCTCGGCCTCGATGAGGGCGCGGGCGTCGTCACCGTAGACGGCGGACCGCTCCAGGAGGGTGAACGCCTTCTCGTAGGCGGCGATTTCGGTCTGGTCGGTGATGTTGAGGCCGGAGCCGTACGTCTCGACCTTGACCTGCGCGGTGTCGAAGATCGAGAAGGCGTGCCCGGGATAGACGGCGAGCTCCGCCCGCGCAGGGATCACGCCCAGCTTGAGGCCCGGCAGGTCCAGGGCCTTGAGCAGGTGGGCGAGCTGGCCGCGCATGACGTCCCTACCGCCGAGGTTGCTGCGCAGGGCCTGCTCGCCGAGCAGTGCGTGGTAGGTCCGGCCGCCCTGGCCGATGAACTGGGCGCGGGCGGTACGACGGGCCACGCCGGCTTCGACGTCGTCGGGGATGCCGTGGAAGTCGACGACGTGGCGGAAGACGGCACGGGCGTAGTCCGTGGTCTGGAGGTTGCCCCAGATGAGGATGGGGCAGTAGTGGCGGGAGTCCTGGGTCCTGCGCACCAGTTCGAGGAACTCGTCCTGGATGGGGCCGGTGCCGGCGTGGAGGGTCTTGTCCCAGGTCTCGCGGGCGGGCTTGTGTGTCGTCGTCATGGGGCGAGTCTCCCCGGCGCCGGAGGGAGTCCGAACCTTAAATCGCTGCAAGTGACTGCAAGTATCGAGTCTCAGGGGCGTGTTGAGTGCATGCTCCTGGATGTAGATCGTCAGCTCCGACCAAGGAGGAAGCGTGACGTTACGTATGCTGGGCAAAGACCCCGAGAGCCAATTCGGCCAGTCGCCGACCGTCTACTTGGACGACCAGACGGACACATACCTCGTCCAGGGCTGGAAGGTCTTGGATGAGGAGCGCCTCGCCCAGATGGACATCCCGGGGCATGAAACAGTCGTCGAGATCCCGCGTCGTATGGTCCAGTTCTTCGAGGAGATGAAGCGTGACGCAGGCACCGAGGTTTGAAGAGCTGCTCGCCTCGGCACATCACTCGGCCATCCACCTGGAAATGCGCGATGGCTACATGGAGTCCGACGAGAGCTACATGGCCTGGAAGGAGGGTCGGCGAGGCGCGGCCCTGTGGGGCGGGCCGGAAGCCGGAGGGTGGCTCAAGTGGGTGCGCGACGCGACTGAGAGGGGCGTCGCGATCCGACGTGCACGGGTGTTCTCCGTGCCCGAGTCCGACTACATCAAGTTCGAGCACCATGTGTCGGACATGAACGTAGAGGCAGGCGAGCAGATCCGCTGGCTGCCGCGTCGGCGAGCGACGGACATCGCCTTCCCCGGAAACGACTTCTGGGTTTTTGACGACGAGCTCGTTCTGGTCCTGCACTTTGCGGGCGATGGGGAGATCGCGGAGGTCTGGTGGGAGCTCACGAAGGATCCCAAAATCCGTGAGCTTTGCACGAGTGCATTCGAAGCCGTGTGGGAGCGAGCCGTTCCACACGAGGAGTACAAGATCTCGTCCTGAAGACATGGCAGAGTCGCCTTCCTCGTCCGTGCGGGAAGCCCGTAAGACGTTGGGTAACCGGCTGAAAGAGATGCGCAAGAAGGCCGGGTTCAAGACAGCACGGGCCTTCGCGGCCCGTGCTGGCTGGAGTGAGTCCAAGGCTTCGCGGATAGAGAACGGGGTAACGGCTCCCGCAGACACCGATCTACGGGTATACGCCGAGCTCTGTGGTGTCCCTGAGGTCTTCGACGACCTGGCAGCCACCTCCCACAACGTCGAGGAGCTGTACATCGAGTGGCGTCGGGTGTCGGGGCGCGGCCTTGCGCCCATTCAGGCGGCCAGCGTCCCTCTCTATCAGCGCACTCGGCATTTTCGTGTATACGAGCCAGGAGTCGTACCTGGTCTGGTGCAGACTGCCGATTACGCGCGGGCGATCATGGGGCGGCTCGTAAACTTTCACCGAATCCCCAATGACCTGGAACAGGCTGTCGCAGCCCGTATCAGCCGCCAACAGGTCATCTACGACGCCACGCGCCGTTTTGCTCTGCTCGTCGAGGAGACTGCCTTGCGATCTCGGTATGGAGGCGCCGAGACCATGGCCGCGCAACTTGGTCATCTGCTGAAAGTGGCTTCGCTCCCGCAGGTCAGTTTCGGTGTAATCCCGATGTCTGTGGACCGCCTGCTGGGCCCCCATGAAGGTTTCTGGATCTTCGATGACAAGCAGGTCCTCGTTGAACTCGCCACTGCCGAAGTGAAGGTGAGGCAGCCGAGCGAGATCGCCGTCTACACCCGGATGTTCGCGGAACTTGCGGCGATGGCCTCCTACGGGCCGCAGGCCCGTGCCTTGATCGCGCAAGCCATCAGCGCGCTCGGGTGAACCTCTGCAAGCACCTGCAAGTTCGTTGAGCTGCGCGTATCCGCAGGTCGACGCTCTCCTCATGACACCCCAGCACTGCCACAAGTGCGGCACCCTCACCGATGCCCCGTCCTCGTCGACGAAGTCCACGCCGCCACCGGCCCCGGCCACAACGTCTACGCCTGCCCGGCCCACGCCCCGCGCGTCCCGGTCGCGCTGACGCCTGCCGCCGCGCTCGCGTACGCCCTGAGCAAGGGCCGCACCGACGGCTGAGAGCTCCCCGCGCCCGGACCGGGTCGCCGGCCAAGGAGAGCCCGGCCGGGGGCGGGGCGGGCCCATAAGGCGGGCCCACTGCAAGTGCACGGCGGCGCGGGGACGGGCCCCGGGCCGAGGAGCGCACTGAAGGTCACCATGCGCTACCCGCTGGACGTGGTCAAGGCCGACCCGGAGGACGACGACGGGCAGGGCGGCAACGAGAACGGCGGTTGCGGTGACGGTGGCGGCTGCGGCCGTCGGTGAGTAAGGGGGCGGGGCGGCTTCGGTCGCCCCGTCGGTCGGTTGGCGGGTCGGTCGGCAAGGAGAGAGTCCATGGCCAGGCATCACCACGGATACACCTGGCTCGGCAGTGGATTCGAGCTGCACCGGGACGGGCCCCGGCGCGACGTGCACCCCGAATTCAGGGTCAGCGGCGTGCCGCCGCTCGAAGTGGCGCAGTGGTTGTTGAAGCCGGCGTCGTTCGTCCAGGGGACGTGGGTGGACCCGGGCGAGGCTGCCCGGTGGTACGGGAGCCAGGCCCGGGTGCACATGGAGGCGTTCTCGTCCTCGTACGAGCGGGAGGTGCTCGACAGTCGGATCAGCGCGGTCGCTGTGCGTCTCACCGGTGGCGAAGACGTCGTCGGTGGCTGGTGGCTCACCGGGCAGCGGTTTCTGTCCGTCTGCCTCGTCGCGTGCTCACCGCACCGGATCAGGCCCGGTTACCCCTGTCCGGTCCCCGCGTAGGCCTAGAAGCTGAAGGTCATGAACGCCCCGTATCCCCGCTCGGCCGCCTTGGTGAAGAAGGTGACAAGTTCCTCGTAGGCGCGCTCGAGCCAGTCCAGATCGTCCTCGGGGCTGAACCTCCAGGTGTTGGGGTAGACCTCCTCTTTCGTCATCCGCTCCGGGTCGTAGTGGACCGCCAGCCGCTCCCACGGGGTTGCCCGCAGCTGCCGTGCCACGCTCTCGATCTGCGCCGGGGACCACCCGAACAGAGTCCCGTCCTCCAGGATCTGGAACCCGTCCATCAGGAACTCGAGATCGACGTCCGTCCCGTCGAGCAGGAACTGGAGGCCGGCCCACGCCTTGTCCGGGCCGCCATAGGGGCGATCCGGCATCGAGAGGTCGTCGCCGTCGTACAGCTTGTATACGTATTCATCGGCCCAACTCGGATCCTTCTCCGCCCTGTCCAGCTCCTCCGTGGTCGCGCTGATGAACCCGATGCTCACGCTCATGAAAGCCATCCCCCTTGGCGGACCGCGCGATCGACCCTTTGCTCGAACATCGAACAGTGACGGCGAGTGTTCCACGCGGCTCTGACAAGCGGGCCGGTCATCCCTGCCCGGCCCCCGCGTAGGCCTCGCGGAGGTCGTCGAGCGCCAGGCCGAACTCCTCGGCGGCGGTACGGAAAGTCGCCCGGTCCACGAGGGCCGTGACCAGGGCCGCGGCCCCGGTGGCCGGGTCGTGCTCGGACAGTCGGCGGGCCAGGCTCACGCCCTCGTCGAACAGCGGTCGTAGGCGCCCCACGGGCAGTTGGGCGTGGTACTCCCCGTGGCCGGCGGAACGTACGGTGAGGACTCGGTGCAGCCGGACCAGTTCGGCCAGGTGCCTGTCCGGGTCCTCGGCGGCCAGTGGCGCCAGGGTGTCCACTTCCTCGCGGAGGGTGTCGCGGCTGTCGACGTAGCGGCGCCAGGCCTCGCGTGACCACAGCGGGAGCGCCGCACCGATGGGTGGACGGGGTTCCTCCGGTGCCCGGCGCTCGCTCTCGGCGCCGGATATGGAGAGCAGGACCGCCCAGTAGGAGGCCTGGTAGCCGCTCCAGGAATCGCGCTCGCCGGTGGTGGCCAGCTCTGTCAGCAACCTGAGTGCCTCCTGCCCGGTGGCGGCCGCTTCCTCGTGCCTGCCACGGGTGTCGAGCATCTGGGCGTGCCGGATCAGCGTGTAGAGGTGATAGGCCATCGAGCTGTGGCCGTCCGCGGTCTCGGTCGCCTGCATGGTGACGAGTTCCTCGAACGCGGCGAGCGCTTCGTCGGACCGGCCCGCGGCATCGAGCGCGACGGTCCACTGCAGCAGTGACGAGGTGAGACCGCCGCCGCTGGGCCCGCCCGGCCGGAGCGCCGCGACCGCCTCGGTCAAGGCGTCCGCCGCCTCCGCGTGGCGGCCTTCCTCGGAGAGGCCTGCGGCCCATCGGTTCAGCCCCTTCACCGACGTGGGGTCGATGGCGAGCATCTCGGCGCGCACGGCGAGCCCTTCGGTCCGCCGGCCCAGGTCGTACAGGTGCCACTGGTACCTGTCGAGCGCGTCGTACAGCAGCTCGGCGCGGGCGGGCTCGGCGGGGTCGATGGCACGCGCGGCCGCTACCGCCTCCTCGCGCAGCGCGAAGAGCTGCTCGGGGAGGTCGCGGTAGCAGTCGTCGTAACTCAGGTGCCGCAGGGCGGTGACCAGACGGGGCAGGTAGGCGGCGGGGCTGACGTGGGCGAGCACCCGGTAGGCGCTCACTTCCTCGCGAGGCGTGCGGCGTCCGGACGCGAGCAGCAGCGTGCGGGCGCGCAGGATGTCGTCGTGGTCGACCTGAGTGACTTTCAGCGAGTGATCCATGACGGAGATTCTGGGAGTTGCGGGGAGAGTCGGACAAGGCTCGCGAACTGTGCCTTTCGTCCTACGAAAACGGCCTCTGACCTGTCATGATGGGTGTGTCATTACGCCAGGGGCCCCTCTGGGGCGTGCCGCGAGGGGCGGCCGGTCACGGAACCGCGGGCGGCATCGGCGCAGTCTGACGCGACATGCGCGTGATGATGATCCTCCCCGCCCTGACGGAGGCGACCAGTCCGCTCTTCCGTCCCATCAAGTACTCGCTCTTTCCGCCGCTCGGGCTCGCCACCCTCGCCGGATATCTGGATCCGGACGACGAGGTGACGCTGTACGACGAGCACGTCGAGCGGATCGACATCGAGGCCCTGCCCACGCCCGACCTGCTGGTCGTCCAGCCGTACATCACCTCCGCCCGGCGCGGCTACGAGATAGCCGACCACTTCCGGGCGCGCGGGGCGCATGTGGCCATGGGCGGCCTGCATGTGACCTCGCTTCCGGAGGAGGCGGCGGCACACGCGGACACGATCTTCACCGGGCCGGGTGAGGACACCTGGCCGCTGTTCCTCAAGGACTTCCGGGACGGTGCGCCGGCTGCCCGCTACGACTCGACGACCCGTACGCTCGCCGGGCTGCCGCCCGTGCGCCGTGACCTGATCAAGCGTCATCTCTACCTCGTGCCGAACTCGATCGTGGTCTCGCGAGGCTGCCCGCACCACTGCGACTTCTGTTACAAGGACGCCTTCTTCGAGGGCGGCAAGTCCTTCTACACCCAGGCCGTGGACGACGCCCTCGCGGAGATCGAGCGGCTGCCGGGCCGGCATCTGTACTTCCTGGACGACCATCTGCTCGGCAACCGGCGGTTCGCGGAGGCGCTGTTCGACGGGATGCGGGGGATGGGACGGCTGTGGCAGGCGGCCGGTACGGTCAGCTCCGTGCTTCGGCCCGGACTGCTGGAGCGGGCGGCGGAGGCGGGGCTGCGGAGCCTGTTCGTGGGGTTCGAGACGGTGAACGCCGCGAACCTCGCCGAACGCAGGAAGAACCAGAACGTCAACGCGGACTACGTCGCAGCCGTGCGCCGCCTGCACGACTGCGGGGTCATGGTGAACGCCAGCTTCGTCTTCGGGCTGGACCACGACGGCCCGGACGTCTTCGACCGCACGGTGGAGTGGGCGGTCGAGCAGGGCCTCGAGACGGCGACCTTCCACATCATGACGCCGTATCCGTCGACCGGGCTGTGGAAGCAGCTGGCGGCCGAGGACCGCATCGTCCACCGGGACTGGGATCTGTACGACACCCGCCACGTCGTCTACCGGCCCAAGGGGATGAGCCCGCGCCAGCTGGAGGACGGCTACTGGCGGGCGTACCGGGACTTCTACCGCTGGTCGAACATCTGGCGGGGCGCGTCCGCACAGCCGGGCCCGCACGAGCGGCTGCGTCATCTCGCGTACGCGGGCGGATGGAAGAAGTTCGAGCCCGCCTGGGACGCGCTGATCCGCTCGCGCCGCGTGGTGCGGGCGATGCCGATGCTGGAGCGGACCCTGGCGGCCTTCGGGGGGCGCTGAGCCTCATGGCCCTTGGAGCAGTTCTCATCCTGACTCCGCAGGTCACGGGGCTGGTGCGCGTCCATGGTGAGGTGGTCGTGCCGGTCCCGGGGCATCGAATTAATGCGTTGACACGCCCGGCAGGCGTCCTGTTAGCCTTCGGAGGTCGTTCTGTTTCGTTCTGGGCCTGTGTGCCCTGGAAAAGGGTGTTTGATGTCCCGGCCCGCGCCGAGTGCGCCTCGCCGTACCGCGTAACCGTCCGCTGCCTTTCGCTGCCCGTTTCTCCGGGCGGCTGCCGGACGTGCTCTCCGGTGCTCTGACCTGCCTGTCCGCCGTTCCACGGCGTTTCTGGGCCCTCTGACGAGGCCACTCGGCCTGCTCTTGCTGTCATGACCGACTTCCCAGCAAGGAGCACCCGGGTGTCCAGCCACACCACCAGAACCACCAACACTCTCAGCCTCGGCACCTTCGCCTGCGTCCGGTGCGGGCTGACCGTGTCCGCGTACGCCGCCGACGGCGCGCCGCGCGACCACTGCCCGTCCTGCCTGCACTCCCGGCACGTCCTCGACCACGTCGAGGGCGGTCCGAGCGACTGCGAGGGCCGGATGTCCCCGATCGCCATCGCTGTGCTCCGCACCGGTGACTGGATGGTGATCCACCGCTGCGTGCGCTGCGACGAGCTCACCTCGAACCCGGTCCGCGCCGACGACAACCAGCTCATCCTGATGCGCATGGCGGTCCGCCCCCTGGCCCAACCGCCCTTCCCGCTCGAAGCGTTCGGAACCCTCTGACCGCCCGTCAAGGAAGGAGCATCGCCATGCCGCGCAACAACCACGGCGGTCGCGGGCGGCGTCGACCGCAGCGGCGCAAAGACGTCCTGCACACCCAGGGCGGACACCGGACGAACGACTTCCGGTGCGCCTCCTGCCGGCTCGACGTCTCCCTGGACGCACCCGGCACCGCGCACCGCAACCACTGCCCCAACTGCCTGGCCAGCCTGCACGTCGACCGGAAGATCCCCGGCGACCGCGACGCGGACTGCCGCGGCCGGATGGAGGCGCTGGGCATGTCCGTCCGCCCGGACGGCGAGTGGATGATCATCCACCAGTGCGCCTCCTGCGGCGAGCTCAGCGCCAACCGCGTCGCCGGTGACGACAACCCGCTCGCCCTGGTCCGCCTCGCCCTCAGACCACTCGCCGACCCCAAGCACGCCGGCCGCGCCCTGCTCACCCTGTGACCCGGCCGCTGCGGCTGTGGGCCAGGCGCAGCTGCACCCGCAGCCGCGCCCCGCCCACGGCGCCACCCGACCACGACTTCCACCTCCACATCCACGGAAAAGGAACAACCCAGCAGTGAAGATCAGGACCGAGACCCCGCACGACGCCGACCGCGTACGCGAGGTGATCACCGCCGCCTTCGGCTCCCCCGAGGACGCCGACCTCGTGGACGCCCTGCGCGCCGACGCGTGCTGGATCCCCGAACTCTCCCTCGTCGCCGAGAACGAGAACGGAACCGTCATCGCGCACATCCTGTTCACCCGGGCCGGCATTGGCGACGCCCCGTCGCTGACCCTCGCCCCGGTCTCCGTCGACCCCGCCCACCAGGGCACCGGCGTCGGCAGCACCCTCATCCGCGCCGGCCTCGACGCTGCCCGCGCTCTGGGTGAACACACCGTCACCGTTCTCGGGCACCCCACCTACTACCCGCGGTTCGGCTTCGAACGCGCCGACGCCCACGGGGTCACCTGCACCCTCAGCGCCGGGCCCGACGAGGCCAAGATGGTCCTCTCCCTCGACGGCCGCCCCGTCCCGCCCGGTGACATGACGTTCGGCAAGCCCATGGCCGACGCGATCAGCGCCTACCGGCCGCAGTAACCGAAACAGCACAGCCCCAGGTCGTTGACCTGGGGCTGTGCTGTAGCGGATGACGGGAGTCCCGGGTGCGGGCCTCGGCTTGCGTGGGATCCCGGCGGCGTTGCGCGTCTACCTCCAAATGTAGTACTTCTTATACATGAGCGAGCAGGTGCACAACAGGCTGGCCGTCGTCAGAGCTGAGCGGAAAGTGTCCCGTCAGCAGTTGGCCGAGGCAGTGGGCGTCCACTACCAGACCATCGGCTACATCGAGCGCGGGCAGTACAACCCCAGCCTCGACCTGGCGTTGAAGGTCGCGAAGTTCTTCGGGTTGCCGGTGGAGGCGCTGTTCTCCCTGGAGCCGTTCCAGCCGCTCACCGACGAGGTCTACGGGAGGAAGTCATGACGGGGACTGCGGAGCGTACGGCGGCCGATCGTCCGACACGGTTCGACCGGCGCATGTACGAGGTGATGAACAGGAGGGAGGCGGCTGCGCTGCACGCCACCGCCGGTCGCAGGCGGGCCTTCGTCGCCGCCCACATCGTGCTGACGGCCGCCGCCGTGGCGGCCTGGCTGGGGACGGTGCTCGGCGATCAGCTCTGGTGGCTCTTCGTGATGCTCGGGACGATCCCGCCGTGGGTGTTCGTCATGGGGGTCCTCAACGGCGCCACCCGTGGCCTGCTCGAACTGCGCACCCGGATCCTCGACGAGCGGCAGATCGCCGAGCGGGCCGCGGTGCTGGCGCGGGCGCACAAGCTGACCACCTGGCTGTTCTTCGGGGCCACGGCGGGCGCCGGGGCCGCCGCCTGGTTCGGGGACATGAATGGCGAGGTGATGCTCTTCTCCGTGCTGTTCGTCGTTCTCGTCGTGCACTGGCTGATGCCCGCGTGGGTCGCGGGACTGCGCGTGCAGGACGAGGTCGAGGACGATCTCGGCATGGAGTGACACCGGCCACTCCCGGCCAACCGCCGCGCATGCTTTCCGCCCCCCGGGGCAGGCGACCCGCTCACCAGTTATCGCTGGTGAGGCATAAAACGGGAACGGAAGGCGTAACGCGACGTGTCAGCACAACTGACCATTCGCGTGGACGGAGAGTGGCGAAAAGCCGCCTCCGGAGCCACGCGCGAGATCCTGGACCCCGCCGACGCCACCCCCCTCGCGGTCGTGGCGGAAGGCGGGGTCGAGGACACCGACGCCGCGGTCGCCGCCGCACGCGGCGCGTTCGACCGGGGCCAGGGGGAATGGCCGCGGACCCCGGTGGGTGAGCGGGCCGCGCTGCTGCGGCGGGTCGCCGGACTGCTGCGGCGCGACCGCGAGGAGCTCGGGCTCCTGGAGAGCCGCGACGCGGGCAAGACCGTCGAAGAGGGGCGCGTCGACATCGACTGCGTCGCCGACGCGTTCGCGTACTTCGCCGACCTCGTCGTGAACGAGACCGGGCGGGTGGTGGACGCCGGGTCGCCGGACATCCACAGCGTGGTCGTGCACGAGCCCGTCGGGGTCTGTGCGCTCATCACCCCGTGGAACTACCCCCTGCTCCAGGCGAGCTGGAAGATCGCCCCGGCCCTCGCCGCGGGCAACACCTTCGTCATCAAGCCGAGTGAGATCACGCCGCTGACCACGGTCGCCCTCATCCGGCTGCTCCACGAGGCCGGACTGCCCGACGGCGTCGCCAACATCGTCACCGGCCCCGGCGACACCGTCGGCGCACGCCTCGCCGAACACCCCGACGTCGACCTCGTCTCCTTCACCGGCGGACTCGCCAGCGGTACGAAGGTCATGCGCGCCGCCGCCGACAGCGTCAAGAAGGTCGCCCTGGAACTCGGCGGCAAGAACCCCAATGTGGTGTTCGCCGACGCGTGCGCGACCGACGAAGGCTTCGACACCGCGGTCGACCAGGCGCTGAACGCCGCCTTCATCCACAGCGGACAGGTCTGCTCCGCCGGCTCCCGCCTCATCGTCGAGGAGTCCGTCCACGAGCGCTTCGTCGCCGCACTCGCCCGCCGCGCCGACCGGATCCGCCTCGGACGCGGCACCGACAAGGGCGTCGAGTGCGGCCCCCTCGTCTCCGCGCGCCAACTGGCCAGGACCGAGGAGTACGTCGCCTCCGCCCTCGCGGAGGGCGCGGTGCTGCGCGCCGGTGGCACGCGCCCCGAAGGCCCCGGGTACTTCTACCGGCCCACCGTCCTCGACCGGTGCCACCGCGAGATGCGCGTCGTCCGCGAGGAGGTCTTCGGCCCGGTCCTGACCGTCGAGACGTTCCCCGACGGGGACGAGGACACGGCCGTCTCCCTCGCCAACGACACCGAGTACGGACTCGCGGGCGCCGTCTGGAGCGCCGACCCGGGCCGCGCCAGGCGGATCGCCGGGCGGCTGCGGCACGGCACCGTCTGGATCAACGACTTCCACCCGTACCTCCCGCAGGCGGAGTGGGGCGGCTTCGGCAAGTCCGGCATCGGACGCGAACTGGGACCCGCCGGTCTCGCCGAGTACCGCGAGACCAAGCACGTCTACCAGAACCTCGCTCCGCGCCCCGTGCGCTGGTTCGCGGGCTGAGCAGGGGAAGACAGAATCATGACCGAGTACCTGACCGAGTACGACTATGTCGTCGTCGGGGGCGGCACCGCCGGGTCGGTGATCGCCTCCCGGCTCACCGAGAACCCCGACATCACCGTCGCCGTCATCGAAGGCGGCCCGAGCGACGTCGACCGTGACGACGTCCTCACGCTGCGCCGCTGGATGGGCCTCCTCGGAGGCGAGCTGGACTACGACTACCCCACCACCGAACAGCCCCGCGGCAACTCCCACATCCGGCACAGCCGCGCCCGTGTGCTGGGCGGCTGCTCCTCGCACAACACCCTCATCGCCTTCAAGCCGCTGCCCTCCGACTGGGACGAGTGGGCCGAGGCCGGGGCCGCCGGCTGGGACGCGGCCGCCATGGACCCGTACTTCCACCGGCTGCTCAACCACATCGTGGCCGTCGACGAGGCGGACCGTAACGCCATCGCCCGGGACTTCGTGGACGCCGCGCAGACGGCGCTGGGCGTGCCGCGCGTCGAGGGGTTCAACAAGAAGCCCTTCCACGAGGGCGTCGGCTTCTTCGACCTCGCCTACCACCCCGAGAACAACAAGCGGTCGTCGGCGTCCGTCGCCTACCTCCACCCCGTGATGGACGAGCGGCCGAACCTGACCCTGCTGCTGGAGACCTGGGCCTACCGGCTGGAACTGGCCGGGAGCCGGGCCCGCGGCGTGCACGTCCGTACGAAGGACGGTCAGGAGCGGCTCGTACGCGCCCGGTGCGAAGTCGTCGTCTGCGCGGGCGCCGTGGACACGCCCCGCCTGCTGCTGCACTCCGGCATCGGGCCGAAGCGCGACCTGGAGGCGCTCGGCATACCCGTCGCCCACGATCTGCCGGGCGTCGGCGAGAACCTGCTGGACCACCCCGAGTCGGTGATCGTGTGGGAGACGCACGGGCCGATCCCCGAGAACTCGGCGATGGACTCCGACGCGGGACTCTTCGTACGGCGGGACCCGGAGGCGCGCGGACCCGATCTGATGTTCCACTTCTACCAGATACCGTTCACCGATAATCCGGAGCGGCTCGGCTACGAACGCCCGCCGTACGGGGTGTCGATGACACCGAACATCCCCAAGCCGCGCAGCCGCGGCCGGCTGTATCTGACCAGCCCGGACCCCGAGGTCAAGCCCGCCCTCGACTTCCGTTACTTCACGGACGAGGACGACTACGACGGCCGCACCCTCGTCGACGGCATCCGCATCGCGCGCGAGATCGCGCGCAGCGAGCCGCTCGCCGGCTGGCTCAAGCGGGAGGTGTGCCCGGGGCCCGAGGTGACCGGCGACGAGGAGCTGAGCGAGTACGCCCGTAAGGCCGCGCACACCGTGTACCACCCGGCCGGGACCTGCCGAATGGGTGCTTCGGGCGATGAACTGGCCGTAGTCGCACCGGACTTGAAGGTGCGGGGACTGGGCGGAATCCGTATCGCCGACGCGTCGGTCTTCCCGACGATGCCCGCCGTGAACCCGATGATCGGCGTGCTGATGGTCGGCGAGAAATGCGCGGAACTGCTGACGGGGAGTGAGACCCGATGACCGAACCATCCGTCTTCGCCGTACAGGACCTGTGGAAGGTCTTCGGGCCGCCGCGCGCCGCCGCCCGGGTACCCGGATCGCCCGAGCTGACCGCGCTCGGCCCTGCCGAGCTGCGGGAACGTACCGGCTGCACCGCCGCCGTACGGGACGTGAGCTTCGACGTCCGGCGCGGCGAGGTCTTCGTCGTCATGGGCCTGTCCGGCTCCGGCAAGTCCACGCTCGTGCGCTGCCTGACGCGGCTGATCGAACCGACGTCCGGAACGATCTCGATCGACGGCGAGGACGTGCTGTCGATGGACCGCGCCAGGCTGCGCGAGCTGCGCCGGCACCGCGCCTCCATGGTCTTCCAGCACTTCGGGCTGCTTCCGCACCGCTCGGTGCTCGACAACGTCGCGTACGGACTCGAGATCCAGGGCATGGGCCGCGCGGAGCGCCGCGCCCGCGCCGCCGAGGTCGTCGCGAAGGTCGGCCTGGAGGGCCTCGAACACCGCCGCCCCGGGCAGCTCTCCGGCGGCCAGCAGCAGCGCGTCGGGCTGGCGCGGGCGCTCGCCGTCGACCCGGAAGTGCTGCTCTTCGACGAGCCGTTCAGCGCGCTCGACCCGCTGATCCGCCGTGACATGCAGGACGAGGTGTGCCGGCTGCACCGCGAGGAGGGCCGCACGATGGTCTTCATCACCCACGACCTGAGCGAGGCGCTGAGGGTGGGCGACCGGATCGCGCTGATGCGGGACGGGCGGATCGTGCAGCTCGGTACTCCCGAGGAGATCGTCGGCTCGCCCGCCGACGACTACGTACGGGACTTCGTCCGCGACGTGCCGCGCGAGCAGGTGATGACCGTCCGCACGGCCATGCGCCCCGCGGACGAGGACGAGGCCTCGTCGGGCCCGGAGGTCGCCTCCGACGCCACGGTCGCCGTCGCGATCGACGCGGTCGCCCGCGCGGGTGCCCCGGCGCGGGTCGTCGAGAACGGCCGCTGCGTCGGCATCGTCGACCACGCGGCGCTGCTCGCGGTGGTGGCGGGCGTGCGGGTGGGGGAGGTGGCGGCATGAGGAGCGACTTTCTGGCGGAGCCCGTCCGGGGGCACCCTCAGGCTCAGCTCCCTCCAGCCCCGCCGGCGTTTGAGGCGCGGGGTCTGGGGCGGAGCCCCAGTGTTGGGGAAGGGGCGGGGCGGGGAGAAGGCTCGCCGCAGGCGCCCACCACGTGGCGGTGGTCCCGATGACCGCCACCGTGAACGCCGTCTCCAAGACCACCGGGCCCGTCGCCCCGACGCCCAAGCCCGCACGCGCCCGCCGCCCGCGCGGACTCGTCGTGGGCGGCGCCGCCCTCGCCGTGCTCGTCGTGCTCGTGGCGGCCCTGGTCGGCGGCGGAAGCTGGCCCGCAGGGCTGACCGTCGACATCTCGCAGCCGCTCGACGACGCCAACGACTGGGTCATCGACCACCGCGACACCCACCCCCTCTTCCTCTACTTCCTGCTCCACCTGTCCAACACGGCGACCGACGCGGTCGACGCCGTCTACCAGGTGCTCGACGCACTCGGCTGGCTCGGCGTCGTGGCCGCGGGCGTGCTCGTCGCCTGGCGGGCCGCCGGGTTCGGGCGGCGGGGCGCGCGCGTCGCGGTCACCGCTCTCGGGGCGTTCGCCGTCTGCGGACTGCTCGGGATGTGGGACGCCACGCTGCTCACCATCGCGCTGATGGTGGTGTCCGTGGTCGTCGCGGCACTGCTCGGCGCGCTCATCGGACTGCTCGCCGGAATCTCCGACCGCGTCAACCGCGCGCTGCGGCCGGTGCTCGACACCATGCAGGTGCTGCCGGCGTTCGCGTACCTCCTGCCGTTCGTGCTGGTCTTCGGCACGGGCACGCCCGCCGCGCTCTTCTGCACGGTGATCTACGCGGCCCCGCCGATGGCCCGCCTCACCGCGCTCGGCCTGCGCGGCGCCGACTCCTCCGTACTGGAGGCGTCCGCGTCGCTCGGTGCGAGCGGCTGGCAGCGGCTGTGGACGGCCCGGCTGCCGCTCGCCCGCAAGCAGATGCTGCTCGGCCTCAACCAGACGATCATGATGGCGCTGTCGATGGTCGTCATCGCCGCGCTCGTCGGGGCGGGCGGCCTCGGCGAGGAGGTGTACTCGGCGCTGTCGACGACCGACGTCGGCAAGGCGTTCGCCGCGGGCGTCCCGATCGTGCTGATCGCGATCTGGCTGGACCGTACGACGGCGGCCGCGGGCGACCGCATCGGCGAGGGCGCCCCGGCTCTGGGCAGCGGGCGCACCTGGGCACTGGTCGCGGTCGGGGTCGCGGGCGCGGCCGCCGTCCGCACCTCGACCTGGCCCGAGGCGTGGACGTACGACATCTCGACCCCGGTGAACCGGGCCCAGGAGTGGATCACCGGGAACCTGACCTTCACCGAGGTCTGGGCGCGCGAGTTCACCCTGTGGATCCTCAACCCACTGCGGGACACGCTGATCTGGCTGCCCTGGTGGGCGGTGCTGCTGCTCGTCGCCGCCGTGGCCTGGCTCGTCGGGAACTGGGCCGCCGCGCTCACCGCGACCGCCGCGATGGCGGCCATCGGTGTGCTCGGCGTATGGGCGAAGTCCCTGGACACGCTCTCCCAGGTGCTCGCGGCGCTCGTGCTCACTCTGGTGCTGGGCTTCCTCGCCGGGGTGCTGTGCGCGCGGGCCGGGCGGCTGGAGCGGTGGCTGCGGCCGGTGCTCGACGCCATGCAGACGATGCCGCAGTTCGTGTACCTGATCCCGGTCGTCGCGCTGTTCGGCGCCACGCGTACGTCGGCGATCGTCGCGGCCGTCGTCTACGCGCTGCCCGCCGTCGTACGCATCACCACCCAGGGCCTGCGCGAGGTCGACCCGGCCGCGCTGGAGGCGTCCCGCTCGCTCGGCGCGTCCACCGGGCAGCAACTCCTCCAGGTCCAGCTGCCACTGGCCCGTCAGGCCCTGCAGCTCGCCGTCAACCAGGGCGTGGTGCTGGTGCTCGCCGTGGTCGTCGTGGGCGGCCTGGTCGGCGGCGGCGCGCTCGGCTACGACGTCGTCAAGGGGCTTTCCCGGGGCGAGATGGGCCTCGGGATGACGGCCGGAGTCGCGATCGTCTGCCTCGGCCTCGTCCTGGACCGCGTCACTCAGCCCGCGGCGCGCAAGCACCGCTGATCTCTGTTCTGTGATCTCCGATCCCACTAGGAGCACCATGCGTACTGCCCGTACCTCTCGTACCCTCCGCACCGTCACCGCTGTCGTCGGAGCCCTCGGCGTCCTCTCCCTCAGCGCGTGCGGCGCCGCCGACACCGGCAAGAGCCAGGACGTCGGCGGCGGCAAGAAAACCGTGAAACTGACCGTCCCCTCCTGGGTCGGCGCCCAGGCCAACGTGGCCGTCGCCAAGCACATCCTGGAGAAGGAGCTCGGCTACACCGTCAAGACCCAGCAGATGGGCGAGGTGCTGGCCTGGGACGCGCTGTCCAAGGGCGACACCGACGCGATCCTGGAGGACTGGGGCCACCCGAAGGAGGAGAAGCAGTACGTCGAGAAGAAGAAGACCGTCGTCAAGGGCGGCGACCTCGGCGTCACCGGGCACATCGGCTGGTTCGTACCGAAGTACTACGCGGACCAGAACCCCGACATCACGGACTGGAAGAACCTCAACAAGCACGCCAAGGACTTCAGAACCGCGGAGAGCGGCGAGAAGGGCGAACTGCTGGAGGGCTCGCCCGACTACGTCACGAACGACGACGCGATCATCGACAACCTGAAGCTGGACCTGAAGACGAACTACGCGGGTTCCGAGGCCGCCCAGATCACGGCGATCAAGAAGTACGCGAAGGAGAAGAAGCCGTTCCTGACGTACTGGTGGACGCCGCAGTGGCTGAACGCGCGGATCGAGATGGTCGAGGTGAAGCTCCCGGCGTACAAGGCGGGCTGTGACGCCGACCCGAAGAAGGTCGCGTGCGCGTACCCGAACACCCCGCTGCAGAAGTACCTCAACGCGGACTTCGCGAAGGACGGCGGCGAGGCGGCCGAGTTCCTGAAGAACTTCAAGTGGACCACCGAGCAGCAGAACGAGGTCGCGCTGATGATCGCGGACGAGAAGCTGTCGCCCGAGGCGGCGGCGGAGAAGTGGGTCAAGGCGAACGAGTCGACGTGGAAGGCGTGGCTGCCGAAGAAGTGACCGGGGCTCTCCGGGGCCCGGGGCTCGGGACCAAGGCCCCGGGCCCCGGGCCTTGGGGGCGCCTGCGGCGGGCTTCTTTCCCCTACCCGCCCCTTCCCGCAGTATCGATTTGCGGCTCCGCCGCGTGGGGGGGCAAGCCCCCAGCCCCCCGGTACCTCAATCGCCGGACGGGCTCCAAAGGAGCCCCTCCGGTGATTGAGGAGCAGGGGCTCGGGGGCGGAGCCCCCGACCAGGACCGGTGGTCAGCGGGGCACCAGGCCCGACGCGGCGGCTGACGCGAGGGCGGCGGCGGATGCGTCCGCGTTCAGGAAGGGACGGAGGAACTCCTCCGTCACCGTGCCCCCTTCGGCGGCGGTCACCAGACGCGCCGTGTCCTCGCGGCTCGGACGGGGCTCGGGGCCGTCCATCTCGTCCAGGGCGCACCACGCCTCCGTCACGGCGTTCGCGAAAGTCGCCAGGCGGCTCATTCCGCAGTCGAGGCCGTCGTCGTCCAGGCCGTCGGGGTACGCGGCGCGGGCCCAGGCGCCGTTCTCGTACCAGTAGACGCAGCCCAGTTCGTCACTCTCGACCAGCTTGCGCAGCTCCTCGTGGGGCAGCCAGGCCGGCGCACCCGCGAGCACGTCGATGGCCGGCTCGTGCCATTTGACGCCGCTGGACTCGTCCTCGCCGTAGAGCACGGCACGGCTGCCGTCCCCGGCGACCCGGGTCAGCGTCCACCAGGTGCAGCCCGAGTCGTCGAGGTGCAGTCCCTCCGCGTCGTGCCAATAGCCGTGCCGGTGGCGGCTGTCGACCTCCTCGGGATCGGCGGTCACGGCGGCGAGTACCGCCCAGCGGGCCCAGAGCAGGTCGGCCGGTGGCAGGTCTTCCGGGCGGCCCGGGCGGTGCAGATCGTCAGTCACGCACGCAAGGATGCCGCGATGTCGCGGACCGCGTCGAGCGTGCGCAGGAGCAGGCCGGGACCGAAGGTGATACGGGTGGCGCCCAGCCGGCCCAGCTCGGGGACGGGCGGACTGCCGGGCGCCTTGCCGACGTTGATGGGGCCGGGGACGGCCTCGCGGAGCCGGGGGAGGGCCTCGGCCGGGGCGCCGATCGGGTAGACGCAGTCGGCGCCGGCGTCGACGTACAGCAGGGCCCGTTCGATCGCGGCCCGCGGGTCGGTGACGCCGCGGATGAAGGTGTCGACGCGGGCGTTGATGAACAGCGCGTCGCCCGCCTCGGCCCGTACCTCCGCGAGCCATGCGGCCTGTCGGTGCGGGTCGACGAGGACCTTGCCGGGGCCGGAGTCCTCCAGGTTGACGCCGACCGCGCCGGTGTCGAGCACCCGGGCCACGAGCTCCTTCGGGGCCAGGCCGTAGCCCGCCTCGATGTCCGCGGAGACGGGCACGTCCACGGAGCGGACGATACGGGCGACCGCCGCGAACATCTCGTCGGCGGGCGTCTCGCCGTCCTTGTACCCGAGGGAGGCCGCCACCCCGGCGCTCGGTGTGGCGAGGGCCGGGAAACCGGCGTCGGCGAAGACCCGGGCACTCGCCGCGTCCCAGGGGCCGGGCAGGACGAGCGGGTCTTCGGGGGCGCGGTCGTGGTGTAGGGCGCGGAAGGTGTTCACCGACATTGCCGGCCTCTCAGTCGCTTGTGCTGGTCAGTGCTCGGCCGGTCAGTGTTTGTACTGGCCCGGTGTGTAGTGGCCCGGCGCCAGCCGGTGGGTGACCCCGAAACGGTTCCATGCGTTGATCACCGCGATCGTGGCGACGAGCTGGGCCAGTTCCGCCTCGTCGAAGTGCTTCGCGGCCTTCTCGTACACCTCGTCCGGGACGAAACCATCGGTCAGCACGGTGACCGCCTCGGTCAGCTCCAGCGCGGCGAGCTCCTTCGGCGTGTAGAAGTGCGGCGACTCCTCCAATGCGCTGAGCTGGACGATCCGGTCGACCGACTCGCCCGCCGCCAGGGCGTCCTTGGAGTGCATGTCGAGGCAGAAGGCGCAGTGGTTGAGCTGCGAGGCGCGGATCTTCACCAGCTCCAGCAGGACCGGGTCGAGGCCCTGCCGGGCGGCCGCGTCCAGCCGGACCATGGCCTTGTAGACCTCGGGGGCGTGCTTGGCCCACTCCAGGCGCTGGGCGGGCTCGGGGTTGCGTGCGTCGCGTTCGTTCGCGGTAGCTGTCATGGATACGACCGTACGAGGAGCATGGCGCATGGGTATGGTCCATTTCCATGGCAGATGACTGGGCCACTTCGGGGGCCACCTCAGGGTCGGACTCCGGCGCCAATTCCCGAGCCGCTTCGGGGGGAGCGTCCGGGGCCGCGTCCGGGGAAGCGTCCAGGGCCGCTTCGCGGGGAGCGTCCGGGGCCGCGTCCGGGGTCGCGTCCGAGGCTGCCCTCGGGGGCGCTCTCGGGGGCGCTTTCGGGGCGGACTTCCACATCGAACTGCGCGGATCCGGCGGCCTGCGTACGGGCCTGATGGACGCGCTCCGCGACGCCGTGCGCACCGGGCGGCTCGCCCCCGGCACCCGGCTGCCGTCCTCCCGTTCGCTCGCCGCCGACCTGGGCATCGCCCGGAACACCGTCGCCGACGCGTACGCCGAACTCGTCGCCGAGGGGTGGCTCACCGCCCGGCAGGGCTCGGGCACGCGGGTCGCCCGCCGCGCCACGCCCCGTAAGCAGGCCCCCACCCCGCCCCGGACCTCTCCGGTGCGCCTGGGGCCCACGTACAACCTGATGTCCGGCACCCCCGACCTGGCGTCGTTCCCACGTGCCGAGTGGCTCAAGGCGGCCCGGCGCGCCCTGGCCGCCGCGCCTCACGAAGCCTTCGGTTACGGCGACACACGCGGCCGCGTCGAGCTGCGTACCGTCCTCGCCGACTATCTCGCCCGCGCCCGGGGTGTGTACGCCGACCCGGACCGCATCGTGATCTGTTCCGGCTTCGTGCACGCGCTGATGCTGCTCGCCACGGTGCTGCGGAGGCGGCGGGTGCGGGAGGTGGCCGTGGAGGCGTACGGGCTCGATCTGCACTGGCAGCGGCTGACCGACGCCGGGCTGCGGCTGCCCGCGCTGCCCTTCGACGAGCGGGGCACCCGTACGGAGGAGCTGGCGCGGATGAAGGGGGCGGGCGCCGTGCTGCTCACGCCCGCGCACCAGTTCCCGATGGGCGTCGCGCTCCAACCCGACCGGCGGGCCGCGGCGGTCGACTGGGCGCGTGGTGGCGGCGGGCTGATCCTGGAGGACGACTACGACGGGGAGTTCCGCTACGACCGGCAGCCGGTCGGCGCGCTCCAGGGCCTCGACCCGGAGCGGGTGGTCTACCTAGGGACGGCCAGCAAGGCCCTCGCGCCCGGGCTGCGACTGGGCTGGATGGTGCTGCCGGAGAGCATGGTGGGGGAGGTCACGACGGCGAAGGGCGTGGCGGACTGGGCGTCGGGCACGCTGGATCAGCTGACGCTGGCGGAGTTCATGGCGTCGGGGGCGTACGACCGGCATGTGCGGGGTATGCGGCTGCGCTACCGGCGCCGCCGGGACCAGCTCGTCGAGGCGCTCGCGGAGCGTGCCCCCGGCATCCGGGTGAGCGGCATCGCCGCCGGCATGCACGCGGTCCTCGAACTCCCCCTGGGCACGGAACGCTCGGTGGTCCAGGCCGCGGCCTGGCAGGGCCTCGCGGTGGAGGGCCTGTCCCGCTACCACCACCCCTCGACCCCGGCGGGCCGCGACGCGCTGGTGGTGGGATACGGAACACCGTCGGACAGCGCGTGGTCGGGAGCGCTGGACGCGCTGTGCAGGGTGCTGCCGTGAGGGGGCGGGGGCTCATTCTGAGCCCGTCCGGCGTTTGAGGACACGGCCGGAGGCCGTACGGGGTCTGGGGGCTTGCCCCCAGTTGTGGGAAGGGGCGGGTAGGGGAACAAGCCCGCCGCAGGCGCCCTACCCCCGCCCTACCCCCGGTCGGGTCCCGGCGGGTCCGGGTCTGGGTCCGGGGCCGGTGACGTGGCCGGGTCCGGGGCCGCCGCCGGGAGTTCGCCGAAGCGCGCGAGCGCGAGCGCGCCGGCGATCGAGATCGTGAACCCCGTGATCGCGAGCCACGCGAGCCCCTCGCGGGGGCGATCGCCCAGCCAGACGACCCCGACCGCCGCGGGCGCGAGCGTCTCGGCCAGGACCAGCCCCGCCGTGGCCGTGGTCACCGAGCCGTGTGCGAAGGCCGAGGTGAGGAGCAGGAACGCCGCCGCGCCCCCGAGCAGCAGCGCGTACAGCGCCGGGTTCGTGAAGTCCACCGAGTCCATCAGCCGCACCGCGACCTCGGGCACGCCGAAGCCGATCCCGGCGCCCAGGCCCAGGACGAGCGCCCGGGACCGGCCGGGCAGTCCGCCCGCCGCGACGCCGATCAGCAGGACGGCGGCCGCCACGGCGAGCAGCACCCACTTCAGCGCGGGCGGCGGAGGCGTCGCACCCTCCGGTCCCGAGGAGAGCCCCAGCATCGCGAGGCCCGCGCAGACCACCCCGATCGCGACCCACTCGGTGCGGCTGAGCCGGACCGCCAGCGCCCGTACCCGCGTCGCCGTCACCGCCGTCACCGCGAGGCTCGCGGCGAGTGCCGCACCCACCGCGTAGATCGGGATCAGCCGCAGCGCCACGACCTGCAGGGCGAAACCGGCGCCGTCGAGGACGAGTCCGACGAGGTAGCGCCACTGCCGCACCGCGCGCATGAACAAGGCCGGATCCACCCCTGGACTGCCGCCCGGACCGGTCTCCGGTTCGACCACCGCCCGGGCGGCGACGGCCTGGAACACGGTGGCCATGCCGTAGCAGACCGAGGAAGCGACCGCGCACAGCATCCCAAAGAGCACAAAAGGACTCTAGTTGGGGAGTGATCGCGGACCGGCCTTACGGGCGGGCGGCGCGGCCATCTAGTGTGTGCGGCGATTCGTTCATTGGCTCGATACGTACGCAGCTCGATACGCACGCGGCTCGACACGTACGCAGACGGGGAGGCCCGGAACATGGCGCGGCGCAGGCTGAGGTCGAGCACGGTAGTGCTCGGCGGAGTGGGGGTGCTCGCGGCGACGCTGACCGCCTGCGGCTCGGAGCCCGATGAACGATGCGTCGACCCGGTGACGTACGAGGTGCTGCCCGAGTACGAGTGCGAGGACAGCGACGGCGACGGCCGGTACTACTACGGCGGCAGGCACACCGGCGGCACGGTCAGCGGCGGCAGCTTCGACAAGTCCGCGGTCGAGAGCGGCGGCTTCGGCTCCGGCAGCGGCTCCGGCGGCGGCTGAGCACGACCGTCATGAAGCGCCACACCATCGACCCGCGCCCCGGCTGGCAGGAGACCGTCGAGGAGCAGGGCCTGATCTATCCGCTCACCCGCTATCCGGACGGCTCGCTGCGCCCCTACTGGGACGAGAGCGCGTACTACGAGTTCTCGCTGCCCGAGGTCGAGGCGCTGGAGGAGGTCGTCGAGGAACTGCACGCCATGTGCCTGGCCGCGGCCGCGCACATCGTGGAGCAGGATCGTTTCGCGGACCTTGGCATCACCGACCCCCGGCTGGCCAAGCGGATCGCCGAGTCGTGGCGCCGGCGCGTCGAGCTGCCGTCCATCTACGGGCGCTTCGACCTGCGCTACGACGGCACGGGCCCGGCGAAGATGCTGGAGTACAACGCCGACACCCCCACCTCGCTGGTCGAGGCCGCCAGCCCGCAGTGGTTCTGGATGGAGGAACGCTTCCCCGGCGCCGACCAGTGGAACTCTCTCCATGAACGCCTCGTCGACGCCTGGAAGCGGCAGGCCCCGCTGCTGCCGCCGGGCCCGGTGCACTTCGTGCACTCCGACAGCGACGAGCTCGGCGAGGACCTGATGACGGTCGCGTATCTGCGCGAGACCGCTCAGCAGGCCGGGCTCACCACCGAGGCGCTGTCGGTCGAGCGGATCGGCTGGGACCGGCTGTCCGGGCGGTTCGTGGACGACCGGCTGCGGTTCATCCGCAGCTGCTTCAAGCTCTATCCGTGGGAGTGGCTGGCCACCGACCGGTTCGGTCCGCACGTCCTCGACACCCTGGACAACGGCGGCGGCACCGGTACCACCTGCTGGATCGAGCCCGCCTGGAAGATGCTGCTCTCGAACAAGGCGTTGCTCGCCGTGTTGTGGGAGCTGTATCCGGGGCACCCGAATCTGCTGCCCGCCTATCTCGACGGCCCGCGCGAACTCGCCGAGCGGGGCGGGTACGTGGCCAAGCCGCTGCTGGGGCGCGAGGGCGCGGGCGTGACCATCCACGAGGCGGGCGACGCGCCCGTGCTGCGCGAAGAGCCGTGCTGCTACCAGGAGTTGGCGCCGCTGCCCGACTTCGACGGCAACCGGGTCGTGCTGGGTGCGTGGGTGGTTGAGGACGAGGCGGCAGGGCTCGGCATCCGCGAGTCGTCGGGACTGATCACGGACGAGTACGCCCGTTTCCTGCCGCATGTGATCCTTTAGTCTTCTGGTCTCCCCGCAACCGAGCGCATCGGAGACCGAATGGCCATGGCAGATCAGCGAGTTGTCCTCGTCACCGGCGGCGGCACGGGCATCGGCGCGGCCACCGCGCGGCTCCTGCGCGCCGCCGGGCACCACGTCGTCGTCTCCGGGCGGCGCCCCGAGCCGCTGGAGCGGATCGCCGAGGAGACCGGCGCCCTGGCCCACCCGGCCGACACCGGCGACCCCGAGGCCGTCCGCGGTCTGGTCGACGCGGCCGTGGCCGCGTACGGCCGGCTGGACGGGCTCGTGCTCAACGCCGGTATCGGGCGCTCCGGCGGCGTGGGCGAACTGTCGGACGAGGACTGGGAAGCCGTCATGCGGACCAACCTCACCGGGCCCTTCCTCCTGCTGCGCGCCGCCCTCCCGCATCTGCTGGAGGCGCGCGGCTCGGTCGTTGCCGTCGCGTCCGTATCCGCACTGCGCAACGGAGCGGGCAACGCCGCGTACGCCACCTCCAAGGCGGCGCTGCTCCAGCTGTGCCGCTCGCTGGCCGTCGACTACGGGCAGCGCGGGCTGCGCGCCAACACCGTCTGTCCCAGCTGGGTACGCACCGAGATGGCGGACCGGCGCATGACCCGCTTCGCGGAGGAGACCGGGCTGTCGCTGGACGGGGCGTACGAGGAGGCGACCCGGCTCGTCCCGGCGGGGCGCCCCGGCGACCCGCACGAGGTCGCCGAGGCGATTTCCTGGCTGCTGTCACCCGCCGCCTCGTTCGTCAACGGCGCCGTGCTCACGGTCGACGGCGGAGTGACGGCGCTCGACCCCGGGACGGTCGCGTTCGACTTCAGTGTCGAACCGCGTCGCGGATAGGCGGCGGCCGGCAGGCGGTGGGTGGCGGACGGCGGACGGCAGGCGGTGGCCGTCGGGCGGTGGCCGTCGGCGGGGTCAGCCGCCGGCCAGCACCGCGCGCAGCTGCTCCAGGCCCCAGTCCAGGTCCTCCTTGCTGATCACCAGGGGCGGGGCGAGCCGGATGGTCGAGCCGTGCGTGTCCTTGGCCAGAACACCGCGGTCCATGAGCCTCTCGGAGATCTCGCGGCCCGTGCCGTGCGACGGGGCGATGTCGATCCCGGCCCACAGCCCACGCCCGCGCACCGCCTCCACCGCGCCCCCGCCGACCAGCAGGCCCAGCTCGTGGTGGAGGTGCTCGCCGAGCTCGGTGGCCCGCTGCTGGAACTCCCCGGTGCGCAGCATCGCGATCACCTCCAGGGCGACGGCGCAGGCCAGCGGATTACCGCCGAACGTCGAGCCGTGCTCACCGGGCCGGTAGACCCCGAGCACCTCGGAGGACGAGACGACCGCCGAGACCGGCACGACTCCGCCGCCCAGCGCCTTGCCCAGGATGTACATGTCAGGGACGACGCCCTCATGCTCGCAGGCGAACGTACGGCCGGTGCGGCCCAGGCCGGACTGGATCTCGTCGGCGATGAAGAGCTGGTTCCGCTCGCGGGTCATCTCCCGTACCCCGGCGAGATAGCCGGCGGGCGGGACGAGCACCCCGGCCTCGCCCTGGATCGGCTCCATCAGCACCGCCACCGTGTTGGCACTGCAGGCGCGGTGCAGGGCGGTGAGATCGCCGTACGGCACGATCTCGAAGCCCGGCGTGTACGGACCGAAGTCCGCGCGGGCCTCCGCGTCGGTGGAGAAGCTGATGATCGTGGTCGTGCGGCCGTGGAAGTTGTTCGCCGCGACAACGATCTTGGCCTGGCCGGGCGGGACGCCCTTGACCTTGTAACCCCACTTGCGGGCGGTCTTCACGGCGGTCTCCACCGCTTCCGCGCCCGTGTTCATGGGCAGCACCATCTCCATGCCGCACAGCTCGGCCAGCTGCGTACAGAAGTCGGCGAAGCGGTCGTGGTGGAAGGCGCGCGAGGTCAGCGTCACCCGCTCCAGCTGGGCCTTCGCGGCGTCGATCAGCCGCCGGTTGCCGTGACCGAAATTGAGCGCCGAATACCCGGCGAGCATGTCGAGGTAACGGCGGCCCTCGACGTCCGTCATCCACGCACCGTCCGCCGAGGCGACGACGATGGGCAGCGGGTGGTAGTTGTGGGCGCTGTGCGCCTCCGCGGAGGAGATCGCTCTCTCCGTTGCAGACGTTGTTGCAGACACGGGGTCTCCGTTCGTCCTGCGGCGTGGGCCGGTGGATCGGTGGCCGGCGAGGTCGGACCAGGGCCTTGGGTGTGGCCCCTTTTCTATCGTCGCTCGGCGACCGGGTGAAGAAACATTGAGCTTCGGGCGCGGCTGACCGCAGACCTTCCCGTTTCCCCGCGGTTTCCGGGGGCGGCGACCGCGCCCGCCGGGTGCCGCGAGTAGGGTGACGGTACGCACGGCGACTGGCGTACGCGGAACGAACCGCGGGGAAGCCGTGTGCGGCAGAACCTACGAGGTGCCGCCCGCCTGGGCACCTGGGACAGAAACTCCCAAGTGGGTGCCGCCCGCCCCCTGGCTCCGCCGGGGGGACCCCCAGCTGCACCCGGGACAAAAACTCCCGCGTGGGTGCCGCCCGCCCCCCTGGCTCCGCCGGGGGGACCCCCAGCAGCACCCGGGACCAGAAATTCCCACGTGGGTGCCGCCGCCCCCTGGCCTCGCCGGGGGACCTCGGACGCCCCCGGGTCCAGTGATCCCGGGGACCAGGCTGCACCCCGGGACACCGACTGCCTGCCCGGAGGACGCCATGACGCAGACCCATCCCGCACTCACCGCCACCGATCCCGAACTGGCCGCGCTCGTCGGCGCCGAGGAGCGGCTCCAGGCCGACACCCTGCGGCTCATCCCCAGCGAGAACTACGTCTCCCACGCGGTGCTCGAAGCCTCCGGCACCGTCCTGCAGAACAAGTACAGCGAGGGCTACCCCGGCCGGCGCTACTACGAGGGCCAGCAGAACATCGACCAGGTCGAGCTGCTCGCCATCGCCCGCGCGAAGGCCGTCTTCGGCGTCGAGCACGCCAATGTCCAGCCCTACTCCGGCTCCCCGGCCAACCTCGCCGTCTATCTCGCGTTCGCCGAGCCCGGCGACACGGTGATGGGCATGGCCCTGCCGATGGGCGGCCACCTCACCCACGGCTGGGGCGTCTCCGCCACCGGCAAGTGGTTCCGCGGCGTCCAGTACGGCGTGCGCAAGGACACCGGCCTGATCGACTTCGACGAGGTGCGGGAACTGGCCCTCAAGGAGCGGCCGAAGGTCATCTTCTGCGGCGGCACGGCCCTTCCCCGCACCATCGACTTCGCCGCCTTCGGAGAGATCGCCCGCGAGGCCGGCGCCGTGCTGGTCGCCGATGTCGCGCACATCGCCGGTCTGATCGCGGGCGGTGCCCACCCGTCTCCGGTCCCGCACGCCGACGTGATCTCCACGACCACCCACAAGACCCTGCGCGGCCCGCGCGGCGCCATGCTGATGTGCCGTGAGGAGCACGCCAAGGCGATCGACAAGGCAGTGTTCCCCGGCCTCCAGGGCGGCCCCCACAACCAGACCACCGCCGCCATCGCGGTCGCCCTGCACGAGGCGGCGCAGCCCTCCTTCCGTGACTACGCGCACGCGGTCGTCGCCAACGCCAAGGCCCTCGCCGACGCGTTGCTGGCCCGCGGCTTCGACCTGGTCTCGGGCGGCACCGACAACCACCTGATCCTGATGGACCTCACGCCCAAGGACGTCCCGGGCAAGGTCGCGGCGAAGGCCCTGGACCGGGCCGGGATCGTCGTCAACTACAACACCGTCCCCTACGACCCCCGCAAGCCCTTCGACCCGTCCGGTGTCCGTATCGGCACCCCTTCCCTGACCTCGCGCGGACTGTCCACCGAGCACATGACGTCCGTCGCCGACTGGATCGACCGCGGCGTCACCGCAGCCCGGACGGGGGACGAGGACGCCCTGGCAGTCATCCGCGCGGAGGTCGCCGAACTGATGGCCGCGTTCCCGGCCCCGGGCCTGCCCGCGTAGCCCTGACGGAGTGCCGGGTCGCGCCCGCGCCCCGCTTTTCGGGCAGCGCGTCGGTCTCCGGCGCGCTACAGGTCGAGCAACTGTTGGCGCGGCCCGGGGTCCGGGCCCCCGCCGCCGCGGCCGCCGAAGGGCGGGCGCGGCAGGCGGGCTGCCAAGGGGCGCACTGCCAGGGCCAGGACCGCGCCCGCGGCCAGGCCCGGTATCGCCCACCACCAGTCCGTGGAGGCACCTGCCCCGGCGGCCGCCGCCGCGGCCTGCGGCTCCGGTGACGCCGGGCGCTCCCAGGACGCCTGCGGCGGGATGCCCTCGTTGCCGAGCGCGCCGCTCTTCTTGCCCATCACCCCGAGCTTCTTCAGCAGCAGGATCAGGTCGGTCGGCTTCGTGGCCTTGTGCCACAGGCCGTCGTAGGACTCCGGCAGTTCGTCCGCCGTGTGGATCCAGACCGAGTTTCCGTCGTCGGACGGATAGACGTGGTCCAGCCGCCAGGGCGTGATGTCGTGGAGCATCCACGTCACATTGATCTGCCGGGGCCCCGTCATCTCGTCCAGCGACGGCGGCGGGTCCGTCTCCCCCGAGGACCCGGTGCCCAGCAGCGCCTCGAGCTCCCGGTACTCCGCGGCCGAGGAGTAGATGCCCGTCGCCTCGCCGCTCTCCGGGGAGACGACGAGCACACTTGTCGGGCCCCCGGCCGCCGCGCCCGGCGCGAGGAACAGAGCCGCGCCCACGGTGAGGGCGAGCAGTGTCACCAGTGCGGCAAGTCGTCGTAACAGTCGCATGCTTGCGTCCCCCTGCCCTGTCGACGCCCGGTACGGACCGTCCGCACCGCGTCCGCGTCACTTCTGGTACACCGCCCGAGCCGTCCGGGTTCCCACCGGACAGCCATGGATTTCAGCGGTTCGCAAAGACGGGTTCACGACGGGACCTCACCGTGGGACCTCTCAGCGGGGCCAATGGACCAGCGGACCAGCGGACTGGTCGGGCCGGCGGGGCCTCACGGCGTGGAGTCGGCGATCTCCCGCGCCCGGCCCGCGTCCGCCATGCCCTCCAGCCGCAGCGTCGTCCGCTCGTCCGGGGACATCCACAGCAGTGTCGGGCCCGCCGTGCGCCGCGACTCGGTCCACTGCTGTCCGCTCCCGCCGACGAGAGGGAACGTCAGCACATGCGGTGTGGCGAACCACAGCGCGCTCCGCCCGTCGGCGCCGCCCAGCTCCAGCCACTCGGGCCGGCCCGGCACGGTCTTGGAGAAGCCCGGCTCCAGCCGGGCCGGGAACTCGTCGAGCCTGAGCGTCCCCGACCGCTCGTACCAGCACAGGCTGATCACCCGAAGCCCGCCGGCCGCCTCGCTCACCGACACCGCGTCCGGCGCGCCCAGCTCGCCGGGCACCCTGGCCGCGAAGCCCGCCCGCCGCTCGGCGTCCGCCAGGCGCACCGGGGTGTGGCACCGAGGCACCTGCGCGCCCGGCGGGGACGGCGCCGAGGGGTCGTAGCGCACCTCGACGCCGCCGAAGCCGAACCAGTCCACGACGGCTGCCCGCACCGGGGGAGTGAGCGCCGCCACCACCAGCGCGCCCGAGAGCGTCACGGCCAGCGACCGCCACCGCCGCCGGGTCCACCGCAGCAGCCGCGCCCACCGCCCCCGTGACTCCGGCTCCGGCACGGGCGTCGGCAACGACTCCGCCACCATCCGCGCGAGCACGCGCTCGGCCATCGTCTCCCCGTCGACATCCGGGACGGGAAGCCGCCGCCCCAGCTCCCGCAGCTCCTCCGGCAGCCCGTGGTCACCCATGCTCGTCACCCCCTTCGGGGCCGTCCGGAAGCAGCCGCCCCAGCTTTTTCAGCGCACGGTTCAGCCGTGACTTGACCGTGCCGCGCGGCCAGCCGAGGGCCTCGGCCGTCTCCATCTCGTCCAGCTCCAGCAGATAGCGGTGGACGACGACCTGCCGCTGCTCCTCGCCCAGTTCGTCCAGGGCGGCCAGCAGCAGCCCGCGACGCTCCTCCGCCACGGCCGCGGCCGCCGGATCCGCCGAGTCCGGTATCAGCGGCTCCGCGGCACCCAGCAGCATCGCCTCACGCCCGGCGAGGGCGCGCATCCGCACCGCCGACCGCACTGTGTTCCTCGTCTCATTGGCGACGATCCGCAGCAGCCAGGGCCGGAACGAGGACCCGTCCCGGAACCGGCCGAGCGACTGGTACGCCTTGATGAAGGCGGACTGCACCACGTCCTCCGCGTCCGACCCCGCACCGCAGGCCACGGCGGCACGCAGCGCCACCTGCGTGTACGCGCGCACCAGCACCGCATACGCCTCGGGCTCCCCGGAACGTACGCGCGCGATCACCGCGGCCTCGTCGACGACGGTCAGAGTGCGGCCCCCCTCCAGGGTCCCCTCCCGCATGCTCACACCCTTGATACACCGCACACCTCCGATCGGTTCCCGTCCGTCACCGAGAGGATCAGGGAGAGGAGGAAGAGGATCAGGAAGAGGAGGGAGAGGACCAGGAAGGGACCAGGAAGGGACCAGGAAGGGACCAGGAAGGGACCAGGAAGGGACCAGGAAGAGGATCAAGGACAGGACTCGGGAGAGGATCAGGCCAATCGGCTCCCGGCCGGTGTTTCCGGCCGTGTTCCCGAGCTGTCAGCGGCACCTGAGAGAATGCTGAGTATGGCTTCAGACAGTCCTCGTGTGCTCTCCGGAATCCAGCCCACCGCAGGCTCGTTCCACCTCGGCAACTACCTCGGAGCGGTCCGCCAGTGGGTCGCGCTCCAGGAGACCCACGACGCCTTCTACATGGTCGTGGACCTGCATGCGATCACGGTCCCGCAGGACCCGGCCGCGCTGCGCGCGAACACCCGCCTCGCCGCCGCCCAGCTGCTCGCCGCGGGCCTCGACCCCGAGCGCTGCACACTGTTCGTCCAGAGCCACGTCCCCGAGCACGCCCAGCTCGGCTGGGTCATGAACTGCCTCACCGGCTTCGGCGAGGCGTCCCGCATGACCCAGTTCAAGGACAAGTCCGCCAAGCAGGGCGCCGACCGCGCGACCGTCGGCCTGTTCACGTACCCGATCCTCCAGGTCGCCGACATCCTGCTGTACCAGGCCAACCAGGTCCCGGTCGGCGAGGACCAGCGCCAGCACATCGAGCTCACCCGTGACCTCGCCGAGCGCTTCAACGGCCGCTTCGGCGAGACCTTCACGCTGCCGGCGCCGTACATCCTCAAGGAGACGGCGAAGATCTACGACCTGCAGGACCCGTCGATCAAGATGAGCAAGTCGGCGTCGACGCCCAAGGGTCTGATCAATCTCCTCGACGAGCCGAAGACGACGGCGAAGAAGGTCAAGAGCGCGGTCACCGACACCGACACGGTCATCCGCTTCGACGCGGCCGAGAAGCCGGGCATCAGCAACCTGCTCAGCATCTACTCCACCCTCACCGGTACGACTGTCGCCGATCTGGAGCGGCAGTACGAGGGCAAGGGCTACGGTGCGCTGAAGACCGACCTGGCCGAGGTCATGGTGGAATTCGTCACGCCGTTCCGGACCCGGACCCACGAGTACCTGGACGACCCGGAGACCCTCGACTCCCTCCTGGCCAAGGGCGCGGAGAAGGCGCGTACGGTCGCCGCCGAGACCCTCGCCCGGACCTACGAGCGGGTGGGCTTCCTGCCCGCCAAGCACTGAGTCCGGGCGCCGAGCGCCAGGACCGGGTCCGTACTGAGCCCAAGCTGAGTCCAAGGACCCTGGTCACAGCAGCGGTGCAGCGGTCACACTGGCGGCTGCACCGCCCCTTCACACGCACCACCGACGATGACCGAGACGACGACTGAGGAGAACGACGTGGGGACCGTAACGCTCGGCGTTTCGATCGCGGTCCCGGAGCCCTACGGCAGCCTGCTCCAGGAGCGGCGCGCGGGCTTCGGGGATCCCGCCGCGCACGGCATCCCCACGCATGTCACCCTCCTCCCGCCCACCGAGGTCGACGCCTCCGCCCTGCCTTCGGTGGAGGCGTATCTCGCGCGCGTCGCGGCCACCGGCCGGCCGTTCCCGATGCGGTTGTCCGGCACCGGGACCTTCCGGCCCCTGTCGCCCGTCGTCTTCGTCAAGGTCGTCGAGGGCGCGAGTGCCTGTACGCAGCTCCAGCAGCGGGTCCGGGACGCGTCCGGGCCGCTGGTGCGCGAGCTGCAGTTCCCGTACCACCCGCACGTGACCGTGGCGCACGGCATCGCCGAGGAGGCGATGGACCGGGCCTACGAGGAGCTGGCCGGGTACGAGGCGGAGTGGACATGCACGTCCTTCGCGCTCTACGAGCAGGGCTCGGACGGGGTCTGGCGCAAGCTCCGGACGTACGCCTTCGGCGGCGGCCAGCCGCTGTCCAACGTCCCGGCGCAGAGCACCTCGGTCGACGAAACGGCGGCCAGCACCCGCTAGCCTCGGCGTTTCCGTCGGACCTGCCGTCCCCGACGTCCCCGACGTCCCCGACGTCCCCGACGGACCTGTCGTCCCGCCGGACCTGTCGCCCCGCCCTTCCCGCCGGACCCGCTGGTACAAGATCGCGGTCGACGGGAAGAGGGAACGCATGGAGTTCCTGACCCGGCTGCCCGTCATCGGCCCGCTCGTCGAGCGGCTCATGCGAACCCATGCATGGCGCTCGTACGAGACGCTCGACCGCGCCCACTGGACCCGGCTCGCGGCCGCCATCACGTTCATCAGCTTCCTCGCGCTCTTCCCGCTGGTCACGGTCGCCGCCGCGATCGGCGCCGCGCTGCTCAGCGAGAGCCAGCTGAAGGAGATCGAGAACAAGCTCGCCGAGCAGGTGCCCGGCATCTCCGACCAGCTCAACATCGGCGCGCTGGTGGACAACGCCGGCACAGTCGGGGTGGTCGCCGGTGTGCTGTTGCTGCTCACCGGTATCGGCTGGGTCGGTTCGATGCGGGACTGTCTGCGCGCCGTATGGGGCCTCGACGAAGTGGACGAGGGCAATCCGGTCGTCCGGAAGGGGAAGGACGCGCTCATCCTGCTCGGCCTCGGGGCGGTCGGGCTGGCGTCGCTCGCCGCCTCCGCCCTCGGCTCCACCGCCGTGGGCTGGTCCGCGGACCGGCTCGGTATCGAGCACAGTGGCGCGGGCGGCGTTCTGCTCCAGACCGCCGCACTCGCCATCGCGGCCCTGGCCGACTTCCTGCTGCTCCTCTACGTACTGACCCTGCTGCCCGGCGTGCGCCCGCCACGCCGTCTGGTGCTGGTCGCGGCGCTGCTCGGAGCGGTCGGCTTCGAGCTGCTGAAGCTGCTGCTCAGCGGTTATATGAGGGGCGTCGCGGCGAAGTCGATGTACGGCGCGTTCGGCGTGCCGGTCGCGCTGCTGCTGTGGATCAACTTCACTGCGAAGCTGCTGCTGTACTGCTCCGCGTGGACGGCGACGCAGCCGGCCGACAGCGCGGACGCGTCCGGGGGAGGACACGGCGGGCGAGGACCCGTCCGGGCAGGCCCCTGCGGGGCGTGACCCGGCCGGGCATGACGAGGCAAGGCAGGACCCGTCCGGCCATGACCCGTCCGGCCATGACCCGTCCGGCCATGACCCGTCCGGCCATGACCCGTCCGGGCCGGACAGAGCCCGCGAGGACGGCCGTTAGCGGCGCGGGAGGCGGCGGACCAGATCCGGCAGCGGCCAGCGCCGGTTGACCAGGAACACCGCCCCGGCGAGCAGCACCAGCACCCCGCCCGTGATGGCGAGCGCCACACCGGCGCCGCTTGAGCCGTTGTCGCCCGCGGCGGACGCCTTCGCCGGGCGGCCGTGCCCGTTCTCCTTGCCGGCGGCCCCGGCTGACGGTTCGGAACCGCTGGAGGGGCCCGTACGCGCGGACTTCGGCGGGACCAGTTCGCCGACCGGCTTCACCTTCCCGGCCGCCTGGAATCCCCAGTCGAGCAGGCGCGCGGTCTCCTTGTAGACCGCCTGGTTCTCCTCGGAAGACGGGTTCATGACGGTGACGAGCAGCACCTTGCCGTTCCGCTCGGCCACGCCGGTGAAGGTGGAGCCCGCGTGCGTGGTGTTGCCGTTCTTGACGCCCGCGATGCCCTCGTACGTGGAGACCCCGTCCGCCCCGGTGAGCAGCCGGTTGGTGTTCTGGATCTCGTACGTCTCGCGCTTCTTGCCCGGCTTCTGCTCGCCGGGGAACTGGGCCCGTGCGGTCGAGCTGTACTCCCGGAAGTCCTTCTTCTGCAGACCGCTGCGGGCGATCAGGGTCAGGTCGTACGCGCTCGACACCTGCCCCTCCTCGTCGTAACCGTCCGGCGAGACCACGTGCGTGTCGAGGGCCTGGAGCTCCTCGGCGTGGTCCTGCATGTCCTCGACGGTCTCGTCGATGCCGTCGTTCATCTCGGACAGCACGTGCACCGCGTCGTTCCCCGAACGGAGGAACACACCCAGCCAGAGATCGTGGACGGTGTACGTGTGCCCCTCCTTGACTCCCACCAGGCTGCTGCCTTCACCCACCTTGGCGAGCTCCTCGGACGTGACCTCGTGCTCCTCGTCCTTGGGCAGCTTGGGCAGGACGGTGTCGGCGAAGAGCATCTTCAGCGTGGACGCGGGAGGCAGCCGCCAGTGCGCGTTGTGGGCGGCGAGCACCTCACCGTTCTCCGCGTCGGCCACGATCCAGGAACGGGCCGTCAGCTCCTTGGGGAGGACAGGTGCGCCGGATCCGAGATCGACCTGGGTACCCGGCTTGCCGAGCCGCGCGCCGCCGATCGTGGACATGGACGACGGCGGCTTCGGCGCCGCCTTCCTTTCCTTGTCGTCCGTCTTGTCGGCCTTGCCGAAGTGTGGGGCCGCTGTCGCGGGCGCGACGGTGAGTGCGGGCAGCAACGCGGCGGCGGCGACCGTCAATGCGGTCTTCTTCAAAGCAGACACGATCAAGAACGTACATGGCGTTGACGTGGATGCCGACGCGGATGGAGTGACCCGCCGCGAGCGCCGCCGGGACAGCCCATCCGCAGCCCCTATGCCCGGACCCCGCCGTACCGGTGGGGAGGACAACGGTGATACTGGGTCCATGAAGCTCAGCCGGCCCGTCTCCTGGTTCCTGCTCGCGTTCGGGGTGTGGAGCTGGGTCATCTGGATCACTTTCGTCAAAAACCTCTGGAACGACGCGAGTGGGCTCGCGTTCGACGACGCCGGTGACCCGACCGCGTACTTCTGGGTCCATCTGGTGCTGGCCATCACGTCCTTTCTCCTGGGGACGGCGGTGGGCGTCATCGGGTTGCGTGGTGTACGCGCATTGCGCCGTGACCGCGACTAGCCGCAACCAGCCGCAATCAAGGGAACGGTGCCGTGCTGCTTGTCCTGCCTGTGATCATCGTGGTCGTCGCCCTGTTGGCGGGCGTGCACTGGTACGTATGGCGGCGCCTGGTCCGCGATACGACCGCGCCCGGGGGTCTCGCCCGCCGTGTGGGCACGGTGGCCGCGGTCGTGCTGCCGCTGCTGTCAGTCGGAGCGCTGTCGTCCGGGCGGGTGGGGGCGCCGTTCTGGCTCCAGCAGGTGCTGGCGTGGCCGGGGTACCTGTGGCTCGCGACGCTGCTCTATCTGACGCTCGCCCTGGTGGTGGGTGAGGCGGTACGTCCCCTGCTGCGCCGCGTCCTGGCCCGCCGCGCGGGCACGGTGACGGCGGCCGGGACCGCGGATGCCCCGCTCGTCGCGGCGGCCGTCGGAGTCGGCGTCGGCGCGGGCGCCGTCGTGGTCGACGGCGGGCCCCAGGCCGAGCCCACGCCCGACCCGAAGCCCGCAGCCGGGCTCAAGCCCAACCCCGCAGCCGGGCTCAAGCCCGCGCCCGGAGCCGTACTCCAGTCCGAGCCCAAGGCCGAGCCCGCGACTGACCCCACGGCCGAAGTCGACGCCCACGTCGATACGAAGGCGGACACCGCCGCCGACACCGCCACCGACACCCAGCTCCGCACCGTCGCCGCGGCCGGCGGCGGACTGTCCCGTCGCCTGTTCGTGGCCCGTGCCGTCGGCGGGGCCGCCGCCGCCGTAGCGGCCGGGACCGTCGGCTACGGGGCCTACGGGGTGCTGCGCGGGCCCCGGGTGAAGCGGGTCACCGTGCCGCTCGCGAAGCTGGCGCGCGGGACGCACGGATACCGGATCGCGGTCGTGAGCGACATCCACATCGGCCCGATCCTCGGCCGCGCCCACACCCAGCGGATCGTCGACACCATCAACGCCACCCAGCCCGACCTGGTCGCCGTCGTCGGCGACCTCGTGGACGGAAGCGTCGCCGACCTCGGTCCCGCCGCCGAGCCGCTCGCCCAGCTGCGGGCGCGTGACGGCTCGTTCTTCGTCACCGGCAACCACGAGTACTTCTCGGGCGCGGACGCCTGGGTCGACCACGTACGCGAACTCGGCCTCACCCCCCTCCGCAACGACCGCGTCGAGATCGCCGGCTTCGACCTTGCCGGAGTCGACGACATCGCGGGCGAGAGCGAGGGCCAGGGGCCCGACTTCGTCAAGGCCCTCGGCGACCGCGACCGCGCGCGGGCCGCCGTGCTGCTGGCCCATCAGCCGGTCGTGATCCACGACGCCGTGACCCACGGGGTGGACCTCCAGCTGTCGGGGCACACCCACGGTGGCCAGCTCTGGCCCGGCAACTTTCTCGCGGACCTGGCCAATCCGACCCTCGCGGGTCTCGAACGGTACGGCGACACCCAGCTCTACGTCTCGCGCGGCGCGGGTGCGTGGGGGCCGCCGGTGCGGGTGGGCGCGCCGTCCGACATCACGATCGTCGAGCTGGCGTCCCGCCAGGCCTGACCCGTGGCGGGACCGGCGGTGACGGGACCGACGAAGACGGGGAACGCCGACGGAGCCGCTTCCGTCAGCGTCGGCCCCGTCACCGCTTCCCGTTGCGCTTCGGCTTGCCCGACGCGGCCATGCTCGCCGCCGTCGGCATGAAGTCCCTGAGCAGCTCGTGCGTCTCCTTGACCAGCGGCCGCAGCAGCCGGAACCGGGACAGGGAGATCGCGCGGGCCGTCACCGGCGCGAGCCGGTCGACCAGGCGGCGGCTGTTGGCGCAGCCCTCCGAGCGGTCGTAGACCCAGAAGAGCACCAGGCCCATCTGCTGCAGCCAGAGCAACTGGGGCAGCGGTTCCGCCAGTTCGGGGTCGACCTTGACGTTGGCCCCGGCCAGCACGCGGCGGTGGACGTCGATCGCGGCCTCGCGCGGGCCCACGGACTCGGGTGAGAAGGGGCTGAGCGGGCTGTCCGGGTCGGCGGCGTTCTTGAAGAACTGCGCCGCGAACTCGTGGTACGGCTCGGCGATGTCGAGCCAGCCGAGGAGGACCCCCCGGATCCGTGCCGTGAGGTCCTTCTCGTCGCCGTCCAGGACGTCCGCGACGGCCGCCTGGTGCTGCTCGGCGATGCGGTCGTAGAACCCCTGGACCAGGTGTTCCTTCGACGAGAAGTAGTAGTACGCGTTCCCGACGGATACGCCCGCCTCCTGGGCGATGGCCCGCATCGTGGTCTTGTCGTAACCGCGCTCCTGGAAGAGCCGGAGCGCGGTCTCGAGGATGAGGGTGCGGGTCTGTTCGCTCTTGGCGGGCTTGGCCGCGGCGGCTGCGTTCTCGTCCTTCACGTCGTTCACGAGGTCCGAGCCTAGCCGGGCGAGCCCGGGACCTCGCACCGCCCGCCCTCACAGGGCGCCGCCGTCACCTCGCGGTACTTGGCGGCGGCGAGCACGGTCATCCGGGCCAACGGCGCGCCCGCCGGGGTGCTGAGCCAGTGGGCCTTGGGCCGGTGGTCGGCCAGGGCCCAGAGGCAGACGATCCAGGCCGCCGTCGACCGGTAGATCTGGCCCTGGTCGCCGATCACCGTGATCTCGGCCAGCGTGCTCTCGTGATCGAGGTCCGGGAAGCGGCGCCGCGCCTCCTGCGACGCCGCCGGGACCAGATCGAGCGGGACGAGCTGCCGCTGCCGCAGCAGCCAGTGGCGCACATGGACGCAGAGCGAGCACTGCGCGTCGTAGAGAACGGTCAGCCGCTTCACCGGTACGCCCATGGCCGCTTACGCTCCCGTGCTTCCCGTGGCGGGTGCGGCCCAGGGGCCCGGTCCCTTGCCGGTGGTGGGTCCGGTCCAGCCCTGGGGCGGCACGGGCGGGGTCTGCTCGCGCTCCATCACACCGCGCCGGCGGATCTTGTTGAGGACGTAGACGTTGCCGAGGTGCATGACGCCGAGGACGAGCAGGACGACGCCGAGCTTGACCGAGAGCGCCTCGAAGAGGCCGCGGGCGTCGGTGACCGCGTCGTCCTGGTTGAGGTAGAGGGCGACGAAGCCGAGGTTGACGAGGTAGAAGCCGACCACCAGGAGGTGGTTGACGGCGTCGGCGAGCTTCTCGTCCCCACGCAGGACGTCGGAGAGGAAGATCCGTCCGTTCTTGCTGAGCGTGCGGGCCACCCAGATGGTGAGCGCCACGCTGATCAGCAGGTAGACGACATACGCGATAACAGTGAGGTCCATGCCTCACCCTCCCTTGAACGCGTTCAAATGCTGTTGTCATGGACTGTAGCCCTCTTCTTGAACGTGTTCAAGTCGAGTGGTAAATCGGGAGGCGGGGATGGGGCGCGCATCGCTAAGATCGGCCGGATGACACTTTCTTGGGATGAGACGGGGGACGGCCCCGCGGTGGTGCTGCTCCACTCGTCGGTCTGCGACCGGCGGATGTGGGACGCGCAGTTCCGGAGCCTGGCGGACGCCGGCCACCGGGTCGTGCGCTGTGACTTCCGGGGCTTCGGCGAGACCCCCGCCGAGGCGGTCCGGCCGTACCGTGACGCCGACGACGTGATCGAACTCCTGGACACCCTCGGGATCGAGCGGGCGGCCCTGGTGGGCGCGTCCTTCGGCGGCCGCGTCGCCGTCGAGATCGCGGCCCGCCGGCCCGAGCGGGTTTCGGCGCTGGCGTTGCTGTGCGCCGGGCTGGCGGGCTACGAACCCGGGCCCGCGCTCCGGGACTTCGACGCGCGCGAGGACGAGCTGATCGAGGCGGGCGATCTGGCCGGCGCGGTCGAACTGAACGTGAACACGTGGCTCGGCCCCGAGGCCGACGAGGCCGTACGCGAACGGGTGCGGCTCATGCAGCGCCACGCGTTCGACGTCCAGCTCGCGGCGGACGAGGCGGCCGAGGAGGCCGCCGTAGCGGCCGGGGAGACGGAACCGGAACCGGATGATCCGCATATCGACCCCGCGGCCGTCGAAGCACCCACCCTCGTCGTGACCGGCGCGCACGACGTACCCGATTTCCGGGCCATGTCGGCCCGCCTGGCGGAGCTCGTACCCGGCGCCCGCACCACCGAGCTTGCCTGGGCCGGGCACCTTCCGTCCCTGGAGCGCCCGGCCGAGATCACCGCCCTGCTGACGGACTTCCTGCGCGAATGCGTCCCGTTGACGGCTGATTCACGCTCCCGCTGACGCCACAACCGCCGTAACCTGTCCGAGGGGCGGCGTGGGACGAGGGGGCGCAGCATGGGTGTGGCGATGTTCGACGCGATCGGACTGGCGAGGAAGAACGCACGCCGGTGCGAGGAACTGACAAGGCTCCAGGAACGGCTGGAGCGGATCGCCGGCGCGGAGAACGCCGCGCAGGAGCGGGCGCGGCGGGCGGTGTACGACGAGGCGCTGGTGCCCTTCCGTGACGCCTTCGCCCGCCTGAAGCGGGTCGAGCTCGCCGAACTCCTCGGCCTCGACCCCTTCGAGACCGGCGACGCCGTCGACGTGGAGCCGCGGCGGCTGAGCGTCGACGGTGTGGCCGCCCTCGGCACGCTCGCGGGCGGGGCGCTCGTCGGGGCGGGGGCCGGGGTCGGCACGTATCTGGCGGTGGGCGCGTTCGCGACCGCGTCCACCGGGACCGCGGTGTCCTCGCTGTCCGGCGCCGCCGCCACCAGCGCGACGCTCGCCTGGCTGGGCGGCGGTTCGCTGGCCGCGGGCGGTGGCGGGGTCGCCGCGGGTACGGCGGTCCTGACCGGGATCGTCGCGGCGCCCGTACTGCTGTCCGTCGGTGTGCTCGTCGAGTGGCAGGGCCGAAAGTCGCTGCGCGAGCAGCGTGAGGCGGCGGAGGAACTGGACGGCGCGGAAGCCGAACTCGCCGTGGCGAAGGCCGGGACGATCGCCCTGTGCCGGAGCAGCAAGCGCGTGCGCCACGCGCTGCGGGACCTGCGGGGGGCGATCGTCGAACGCCTCCCCGCGTTCACCGAACTCCTCGACACCTGCGACGACTACGCCCGCTACAGCCCTGACCAGCGCGCCCGGGTGGCCACGCTCGTGGGTCTCGCCACGGCCACCGTCGCGCTCATGCGCTGCCCGGTCGCGGAGGCGGACGCGGCGCTCGCCGATGCCGCTGCGCGCCTGCGCGCGGCGGCGGCGTGACGTTGCCACGGTCCGGGGCGCCTGCGGCGGGCTTCTCTCCCGACCCCGCCCCTTCCCGAAACTGGGGGCTTCGCCCCCGGACCCTCGTACGGCCTTCGGCCGTCGGGGGTGCCTCCGGACGGGCTCCTCTGGAGCCCCCGCAGGCGAGGTCCCGGACGCAGCCCCCCACGTGGCGGAGCTGCACCCCGTGACGGGGCTGCCCGGGGCCGCCGAGCGGGCCGCGTGGTTGCTCGCCGATCCGCTGACGCGGCGGATGGCCGCCGCGACCGTGGAGACGCTGAACAGCGCGGAGAGCGTACGCAGGCTCGCACGGCGCTATGCCGCGGTGGGGAACGCACAGCGGGCCGGGCACCTGTTCGAGGTGATGCACGAACTGTCGTTCAACCAGCGGGCGATACGGCTCGGGGCGGACGTACGCAGTGTGGTCACCGAGTGGGCGGCCGGGGGATCGCACACGGCGCCCGCGGATCTCCGGCTGTTCGTCGGCGGGCGGCACGCCGGCGACGTACAGGCGAAGGTGCTCAAGCTGCCCAGGGACGCCGCGCGGGACGTGGGGCGGCCGCACTACCGGGGGATGGGGCGGCTGGTGCCCGCCGATCAGCTCACGGCCGTGGACGATCTGCTGGAGCGCAGGCTGCGCCTGACGCCGGGGAGTCTCGCGTACGCGGAGTACGAGGACGCCCGCGCGCACCTCACCGACCGGATCGCGTACCGCGACGTCCACAGTGACCCGGTCACCCGGGAGGCGGTGCTGGACGCCGCCCGCAATCCGAACGGCTGGGCGCTGAAGCAGACGCTGCGGGCGGCCGGGGCCGAGGCGCTGTCGGCCGCCGCCGTCGGGGCGGTCGTCAGCGGGCTGACGGAGGCCGCCGTGCAGGCCTCCCGGGCACGTGCCGGAGAGACGTCCGGGGCGGTCGCGGCGCTCACCGCGTCCGCATCCGCGGCGGGCCGCGCGGCGCTCAGGTCCGGTGCGCTGTCGGGCCTGAGTGCCTCGGTGCGTACCGCCGCGCAGGCCGGCCGGCTGCCGAAGGTCTTCGGTGGCGGGCAACTCGCCTTCGCGACGGCCGAGGCCGCGTACGCCGTCGCCGAGGCGGGCCTGGATCTCGCCCGGCGGCGTATCGACGCACGCGAGTTCGCGGGGCGCAGCTGCGCGGCGACGCTGACCACGGCCCTGTCGTGGGGCTGCGGTGCGCTCGGCCAGCTGATGATCCCGGTGCCGGTGCTCGGCGCACTCGTCGGCGGGCTCGCCGGTCAGGCCGTATCGGTGCTGGTCACCGAGGGGCTGCGAGGGGCTCTGGTCGCCGCCCGCGCGGACGAGGCCGTCCGGGACGAGGACCTGGAGCTGCTGGAGCTGGAACTGCTCACCTCCGCCACCTACACGGGGCTGCTGGGGGCCGATGCCACCGTGGGGCCCGAGGCGCTCGCCGAGCTGACCCGGCAGTTCGGCGGCCGGCCGCTGTTCGCCTCCCAGGAGGAGTTCGACGACTGGATGGCCGACGAGGACGCCGTGCTCAGTCTCGACCCGAACCCGCCGGGCTGAAGCGCCGCACCCCCGGCACCGCCGCCGTCGCCAGGCACGCCGCGCCGACGACGAACGCGGCCACGGTCAGGGGCACTTCCGGGCCCCACGCGGCCGCCGCCACCGGTGCGAGGGCGTAGCCGAGCGGCATCGCGCCGAGCGAGAGGAGCCAGTCGTACGAGGTGACGCGGGCGAGCGCGTGCGCCGGCATCGCCTGCTGGACGGCGGTGTCCCAGACGGGGGAGAGGAAGCCGAGTCCGGCGAGCGCGACGCCGTAGGACGCGATGGTCAGGGGGGCGGGCGCGGAGGCCGCCAGCAGGCCGAGCGGCAGTGCGTACGTGGCGAGGAACAGGTTCGCGACCAGGACCGGCCGCCTGGGCCGGGTGCGTCCGGCGAGGAGCGAGCCGAGCAGCAGGCCGACCGCGCCGGTCTGGAGCATGGCCACCCAGACGCCCTGGCCGCCGAGTTCCCGTACGGCGATGGCGGGTCCGAGGGTCATCAGGACCGCGGCCCCGCCGTTCCAGACGCAGTGGGCGACGAGGCTCGTCCAGTACCAGTCGCGGGTGCGGACCTCGCCCCAGCCCTCCCGCAGATCGGCGAGCAGGGACCGGCGCTCGACCGGCACGCGGCGGACCCGTACGGCCGCGAGCAGTGCGGCGCTCACGGCGAAGGTCACTCCGTCGAGGACGAACGCCCAGCCCGCCCCGGCGGTGTAGATCAGCAGTCCGGCCAGCGCCGGGCCGCCGAGCCGGGTGGCGCTCTGCGCCACTGCCATCGCGGCGTTGGCCCGCGCCAGTCCGGCCTCCGGCACCATGCCGGTGATCAGCGGGGACACGGTCGGCATGGCGAACGCGGACGCGGCGCCGCCGACCGCCTCGGCGGTGGCTATCACCCACAGCGTGGGCTCGCCGCCGAGGAGTTGGGCGCCGACGAGCAGTTGCGTGGCGCAGCGTACGAGATCGGTGGTGAGCGCGACCGTACGGGCGTTGAAACGGTCGCCCACCACGCCGCCCAGCGGGAGCAGCAGCAGCTTGGGGACCATCGCGCAGCCCAGCACCAGGGCGAGCGCGGACGTGGAGCCCGTGGCCGCAAGGACGGCGAGGGCGAGGGCCGCGGGGATCGCGGCGTCGCCGAGGAGGGAAAGCGCCCGTCCGGCGAAGAGGAGCTGGAAGGGGCGGGAGCGCAGGGGGTGAGGGGGAGGCATGATCGAGAAGGTATTTCGGTAACGAATAATTCGTCAACGAAATATAATCCTTCGAGAGCCCGGGCGGTCCGCGTACGATCGGCCGCATGGACGAGCCCGAGCCCCGCGACTGGACCGATGAGCATGTGGAGCGCTGGCTGCCCGTCCTGCCCGGCCTCGACCCGGACGTCGAGGGCGCGGTCACCCGCATGATGAAGCTCTCCGTCCATCTGCGCCGGGTCCGCGAGCAGTCACTCGTCGACTTCGAGCTGGAACGCCACGAGTTCGACACGCTCCACAAACTCGCCGGGCGCGGCGGCGCCGCCACCCCCTCGGAGCTCGCCGCGGACCTCGACCTCGCCCCCGCGTCCGTCACCGGCCGCCTCGACACGCTGGAGCGGCGCGGACTCGTCCGCCGTACGCCCTCCCAGGCCGACCGCCGCCGGGTCGTCGTCGAACTCACCCCGGACGGCAGGGCGACCTGGCTGGGCGCGATGGACGTGCTCGGCAACGAGGAGGGCCGGCTCCTCGGCGTTCTCGGCAAGGACGAACGCGTCCTGCTCAACTCCCTGCTGCGGCGCATCATGGTCGCGGCGGAGCACCCCCGGGACTGAGCGCCTGGCGGACGACGCCGAGCGGACGGCGCTACTTCGAAGCCACTCCCTGGAACGCCGCGTTGGCGATGGCCATGACGCGGCCCGTCTCCGGCGCGCGGTTCGTCGGGTTCATCGAATAGACGAGCACCCGGCCGAGATCACGGGTGGCGAAGACACCGCTCGTGTACCCGGCGTACGAACCGGTCTTGCCCCAGACCACCGTGCCGTTGTCCATCTGGTGGCGCATCAGCCCGCCCCAGCTGAAGGTCGCCCCGTTCGCCTTCGCCTCCGGGATCGTGAACAGGAGCTTCTGCTGCGCGGGTTCGAGGAGCCGGCCGCCCAGCAGCGCCCGTATGAAACGGGTGAGATCCGGGGCGTTGGAGATCATCCCGCCCTCCGCCCACGGCCAGGGGTCCGACTCGGTGATGTCCGTCAGCTCCTTCGCCTCGGGCGTCTTCGCCACCGCCGCACGGGTGTACGGGGTCGGCACCGACCGGTCGTCCGGGTCCGGCAGGGAGGTGTGCCGCAGTCCCAGCGGCCGCAGGATCCGGGCGTTCAGCTCCTGCGCGTACGAACGGCCCGTCACCTTCTCGATCATCATCCCGACGATGAAGTAGTTGATGCCGTTGTACTGGGACGTCTCGCCCGGCTTCGTCGGGTCGGCGCAGGAGAGCGCGGTGGCGACGACATGGGCCGGCGGGCCCTCCTCGACGCACTTCGGCTGCGGCAGACCGCTGGTGTGGCTGAGCAGCTGCCCCAGCGTGATGTCGTGCGGGTAGTCGGCGGGCAGCACGCCCGGCAGCACCTCCCGCACCGTGGAGTCCATGCGCAGACGGTCCTCACCGACCAGTTGCAGGGCGATCGCCGAGGTGAAGAGCTTGGTGGCGCTGCCGATCCTGAAGTGCGCGTCGGCCGACGGCACGGACGGGCCCGCGGTCCCGGTCCACCGCCCCTCCCGTCCGCTGACCTTGACCAGGGCGCCGGTGACGACCCGGTCGGGCAGCCCGCCGATCGCCTCGCGCAGGGCCTTGCGGTCGAGCGGCCCGGCGGCGTCGGAGGTGACGTGGGTGAGGGACGGTGCGGGGGCAGGCCGGCCGGTCGCCGCCGCCGGAACCATGCCCGCCGTCACGGCTGCGAGAGCCGCTCCGGTCGCCACGAGCAGCGGCCAACGGGCCTTCTTCTTCTGTGTGTTCGCCGTGTTCGTCATGGGGAACAGTCTTCTGCCGTGCGGCCCTCCCCTTCATCGGGGATCACCCTGGCCCGCCCCCCAGGCATCACCTAGATGCCGCTCCGGGCATCACCCAGGTCCCGGGTCCTGAGCCGGAGGACACCCCCTAGATGCTGAGCGAGCGCGCGTAGTTGATCTGCCCCATGACCCAGTGGATCGTGTCCGGTCCGGTCGCCGGGATCATCGTCGAGTGGTAGCGGCCGCCGCTGGTGACCGTGACCTGGATGAAGCCGGTCGTCACCTTCTCCTTCATCATCAGGAAGAACAGGCCCAGCAGACAGACGACCGCGAAGACGACCGCCAGCACGATGCCCACGTTGGGGATCCTCTCGTCCGTACGGGACATGTCCGTCGCCGACCACACGGCGCCCTTGAGCGGCAGCGTGCCGGCCGGGGTGATGATCGAGTCCTGGAAGACGGTGATGTCACCGATCGACAGGAGCGGCGCCCCGGGCCCGCCCATGGGTGCCAACGGTCCCTGCGGATACCCGTATCCGTAGCCGGGAACACCCGGAGGCTGGTCGGGCCCCCACTGGTAGCCGCCGCTGTCCATGTACGGGTTGGGCTCGCTCATCGATCCCTGCTCTCATCTCACATGCCAAGGGCCCGTCTCTGTACGGCGAGCGTACAGAAACGGGCCCCTGACGGAGGGTCTGACCCTTCGGGTCCGGTCAGAAGCGACGCGTGATCAGCGCGCGCTTGACCTCCTGGATCGCCTTCGTGACCTCGATGCCACGCGGGCAGGCGTCCGTGCAGTTGAACGTCGTGCGGCAGCGCCACACGCCGTCCTTGTCGTTCAGGATCTCCAGCCGCTGCTCACCGGCCTCGTCACGCGAGTCGAAGATGAAGCGGTGCGCGTTGACGATCGCCGCAGGGCCGAAGTACTGACCGTCGTTCCAGAACACCGGGCAGGACGACGTGCACGCGGCGCACAGGATGCACTTGGTGGTGTCGTCGAACCGCTCGCGGTCCTCGGCGGACTGCAGCCGCTCACGCGTCGGCTCGTTGCCCTTGGTCACCAGGAACGGCATGACGTCGCGGTACGCCTGGAAGAACGGCTCCATGTCCACGACCAGGTCCTTGAGGACCGTGAGGCCCTTGATGGCCTCGATCGTGATCGGCTTCTCCGGGTTGATGTCCTTGATCAGCGTCTTGCAGGCGAGCCTGTTCTTGCCGTTGATCCGCATCGCGTCGGAACCGCAGATACCGTGCGCGCAGGAACGCCGGAAGGTCAGCGAGCCGTCGACGTCCCACTTGATCTTGTGGAGACCGTCGAGCACACGCTCCTTCGGGTCGATCTCGATCTGGAAGTCCTCCCAGACCGAGTGCTCCGACACCTCGGGGTTGAAACGGCGGATCCGGAAGGTGACCGTGATGTACGGCGATGCGGCCTTCGCCACCGCCTCGGCCTTGTCCATTACGGGGGTAGCCATCAGTACTTACGCTCCATCGGCTGGTAGCGGGTCTGGACGACGGGCTTGTAGTCGAGACGCACGGTCTCGGAGCCGTCGGCGCCGACCTCGCGGTACGCCATGGTGTGGCGCATGAAGTTGACGTCGTCGCGGTTCGGGTAGTCCTCGCGGTAGTGGCCGCCGCGGGACTCCTTGCGGGCCAGGGCAGAGATGGCCATGACCTCGGCCAGGTCGAGCAGGTTGCCCAGCTCGATGGCCTCCAGCAGGTCCGTGTTGAAGCGCTTGCCCTTGTCCTGGATGGACACGTTCCGGTAGCGCTCGCGCAGCTCGGCGATCTTCTCGACGGCCGTCTTGATGGTCTGCTCCGTACGGAACACCATCACGTTCGCGTCCATCGTCTCCTGGAGCTCGCGGCGCAGCTCGGCGACCCGCTCGGAGCCGGTGGAGTTACGGAGACGCTCCACCTGCTCCTCCACGAGGGAGGCCGGGTTCTCGGGCAGCTCGACGTAGTCGGCCTTCGCCGAGTACTCGGCGGCGGCGATGCCCGCGCGGCGCCCGAAGACGTTGATGTCGAGGAGCGAGTTGGTGCCCAGGCGGTTGGCGCCGTGCACGGAGACGCAGGCGACCTCACCGGCGGCGTACAGACCCGGGACGACGGTGGTGTTGTCGCTGAGGACCTCACCCTCGACGTTCGTCGGGATGCCGCCCATCGCGTAGTGCGCGGTCGGCTGGATCGGGATCGGGTCCGTGTAGGGCTCGATGCCGAGGTACGTACGGGCGAACTCGGTGATGTCCGGGAGCTTGGCGTCCAGCTGCTCCGGCGGCAGGTGCGTCAGGTCCAGGTAGACGTGGTCGCCCTCGGGGCCGCAGCCGCGGCCCTCACGGATCTCCGTGTAGATGGACCGGGAGACGACGTCACGCGACGCGAGGTCCTTCATGACGGGCGCGTACTTCTCCATGAAGCGCTCGCCGTCCTTGTTGCGGAGGATGCCGCCCTCACCACGGGCGCCCTCCGTCAGCAGGATGCCCATGCGCCAGATGCCCGTCGGGTGGAACTGGAAGAACTCCATGTCCTCCAGCGGCAGACCGCGCCGGTAGCAGGCGGCCTGGCCGTCACCGGTCAGGGTGTGCGCGTTCGACGTCACCTTGAAGAACTTGCCGGTGCCGCCGGAGGCGTAGATGACGGCCTTCGCCTGGAAGACGTGGATCTCGCCGGTGGCCAGCTCGTAGGCGACCACACCGGCGGACTTCTTGACGCCGTCGACCTCGGTGATCAGCTGGTCCAGGACGTAGAACTCGTTGAAGAACTCCACGCCCTCCTTGACGCAGTTCTGGTACAGCGTCTGGAGGATCATGTGGCCGGTGCGGTCCGCGGCGTAGCAGGACCGGCGGACCGGGGCCTCGCCGTGGTTGCGGGAGTGACCGCCGAAGCGGCGCTGGTCGATCGTGCCGTCCGGGGTCCGGTTGAACGGCAGGCCCATCTTCTCCAGGTCGAGGACGGCGTCGATGGCCTCCTTCGCCAGGATCTCGGCGGCGTCCTGGTCGACCAGGTAGTCACCGCCCTTGACCGTGTCGAAGGTGTGCCACTCCCAGTTGTCCTCCTCCACGTTCGCCAGCGCGGCGGCCATGCCGCCCTGCGCGGCGCCCGTGTGGGAGCGGGTGGGGTAGAGCTTCGTCAGCACGGCGGTGCGGCTGCGCTTCGTCGACTCGATGGCGGCGCGCATGCCCGCGCCACCGGCGCCGACGATGACGGTGTCGTACTTGTGGATCTTCATGGTCGGATTACCTCAGCCCCGTGCCTAGCGGATGTTCGGGTCGAAGGTGAAGATCACCAGCGTGCCCAGAAGGATGGTGAACACCGTGGCGGTGTACAGCAGGCCCTTGAGCCACAGGCGCGTGTTCGGGCGTTCCGCGTAGTCGTTGATGACGGTACGGAGGCCATTGGCGCCGTGCAGCATCGCCAGCCACAGCATCAGCAGGTCCCAGGTCTGCCAGAACGGGGACGCCCAGCGGCCGGCCACGAAGGCGAAGCCGATCTTGGAGACGCCGCCGTCCAGCACGAGCTGGATCAGCAGGTGGCCGATGACGAGGACGACGAGGACGACACCGGACAGGCGCATGAAGAGCCACGCGGCCATCTCGAAGTTGCCGCGGGTCGACTTCGGGGTCTTCGTGGTGCGCTTGCGCGGCGCCTCGATGACGGGGGCCGGGTTGTCGGAGTCGTAGACTCCGGCACCCTCGACGGCACCGATCGCGGAAGGGGTCTCAGTGGACATGTCTGGCGTCAGCTCCCGAACAGTTCACGTGCGGCGTGGCCGAGGACCGGGTAAAGGGCGCCCGCCATCAGCACGACCCAGACGGCCATGACGGTCCAGAGCATCTGCTTCTGGTAGCGCGGGCCCTTGGACCAGAAGTCAACGGCGATGACACGAAGGCCGTTGAGCGCGTGGAAGAGGATGGCGGCCACGAGGCCGTACTCCAGCAGCGCGACGACCGGCGTCTTGTAGGTGGCGACGACGGCGTCGTAGGCCTCGGGGGAGACACGGACGAGAGCGGTGTCGAGCACGTGTACGAACAGGAAGAAGAAGATGAGGACGCCGGTGACTCGATGAGCCACCCAGGACCACATACCTTCCCGGCCGCGGTACAGCGTTCCAGCCGGCACGGAAAAACCCTCCGGGAGCGGGGATTGGAGCCGGCCGTCAGCGGTCTACCAAGGTTGACAACTCTGTCGGTCTGGCCCGGCCGGGTACGGTCCACCGGCCCTGGCCATCGTAGCGACGAGATGTCGGTTCCCTCGCGCCGGGTCAGGCAGATGTGATCGAACCGGCAATCAAACAGGCACGGACGGGCTACGAAAGCGCCCTGAGCAGGCGTTACGAGCCGGTCGAGAGGCCTGATTCGGGGTGATTCGCCACTACATGTGCCAATCGGGCGCGGGCGAGGCGCCGCAGTTGGTCGGCGGCGGTCGCCCGCTCCTCGTCCGGATCGTTGCCGAGTCGTGAGCGGATGCCCGACAGCACCTGGTCGGGCTGTTCGTCGGGCCGGAAACCGTCCAGGCAGATGACGAAGGCGTGACCGAAACGGCTCTCGTAGGCCGCGTGGGCGGCGCGCAGCGCGGTGTGCGCGGCCGGGGGTGCGGCGGGGTGCAGCCCGGAGGAGGACTCGTCGGCGAGCGCCTCGTCCAAGTCGGTGGCGGAGAGGTCGTAGCTCGCCTCGTCGGCCGCGGCGAGCAGCGCGTCCAGATCCGGGTACGGGCGGTGGGCGGCGAGCCGTCGCACCCAGCGGCGGCTGCCGCAGCAGGCGAGCAGGGCGACCTCGGCCGCACCCGCGGGCGCGGTGTTGAAACGCTCCAGGCCGGGCAGGTCCGTCAGGCGCGAAGCGCTGGCGGGAGCCGGGATCCGCAAGAGGCCGTTGTGCGATTCGCTGGGCGTGGACAGCGTGGACAGCGTGGGCTCCGGGAGAGGTGGGGCGGCTGAGCCGTCACGCTATCGATCTCCGGCGGGAGGCGTCCGACGGATACGCGAATTTCACCCGGAGGGGAGAGTTTCGACGCGAATCGTAGACGAACGGGACCGACTTCGCGCACTTCGGCCCGATTGGCCGTACTTAGCCCGTTGGGGGAGGCTAAGGGCATGCGTGGGCATTCCAGAGGCGCACGGATAGTGGGCGCGGCGGTCACGGCCGCCGCCCTCCTCACCACCCTCGTATCCTGCGGCGCTACGGTGCCCACCACTCCGGCCGACGCACAGGCACCCGAGCCCACGCCGACGCCTTCCCCCACCCGGACCTATCCGCTCTCCACGGCGCCCCGCACCATCCCCTCTGTACGCGAGCACGAACCGGCGCGCGGCCCCGGCTGGCGGCCCGGCCCCGGCAGCGCGGTCGTCGTCGCCAAGGGCAGCGAGGTGCTCGCCGACGAGGCCCGGCTGCTGTCGCAGGACCTGAAGACCGGCTTCCGGAACAGCGGCCCCGCCCGGACGGGCGACGTCGAGCTGGCCCTCGGGGCCGACGGCCGGGCCGACCCGGAGTCGTACACGCTCACCACCCGCGACAACCGCGTCCGGATCACCGGCCCGGACGAGGCCGGCGTGTTCTACGGCACCCGCACCCTGAAGCAGGCGCTGCGCTCGGGCGGCAGCGTCCCCGAGGGCGTCGTGCGCGACCGGCCCGACCGGCCGCAGCGCGGGCTCAACCTCGACATCGCGCGCAAGCACTTCACCGCCGACTGGATCGAGGCCCGGCTGCGGGAGATGGCCGACCTCAAGCTCAACCAGCTCGGCCTGCACTTCTCCGACGACCAGGGCTTCAGGATCGCCTCCGACTCGCACCCCGAGGTCGTCTCCGCGCAGCACCTCAGCAAGGCCGAGGTGCGCCGGATCATCGCCCTCGCCCAGAGCCTGCACATCACCGTCGTGCCCGAGATCGACTCGCCGGGGCACCTCGGCGCCGTCCTCAAGGCCCACCCGCAGCTCCAGCTGCTGAGCGTCCAGGGCACGCCCCGACAGGGCGCCATCGACATCTCCAAGCCCGAGTCGGCGGCGCTCGTGGACGACCTCCTGCGCGAATACGCGGGACTCTTCCCCGGCGCCTGGTTCCACATCGGCGCCGACGAGTACCAGGCGCTGACCGTCCGGGACCCGGCGGCGTCCTATCCGCAGCTGGCCCGGGCGGCCCGGCAGAAGTACGGCGCGAGCGCCGGTGTGCGGGACCTGGCCACCGGCTGGCTGAACGACCGCGCGGCGGTGGTGCGTACGGCGCAGAAGAAGGCGAAGGCCTGGAACGACGGGTTCTTCGGGGGCGGTGTGGTCACCGCGGACAAGGACGTCGAGGTCGAGTACTGGACGGGCAAGGAGATCGGCGCCCGGCCGCCGCAGGAGTATCTGGCCGAGGGCCGCCGGGTGGTCAACCTCAACGACGAGTACCTCTACTACGTGCTCGGCGAGCCGAACCAGTTCACCTACCCCACCGGCCGCCGTATCTACGAGGAGTGGACGCCGCTGGTGCTGCGCGGCACCACCGCCGTCCCGGCCCGCTACTCCGGGCAGATCCTGGGCGGCCGCCTCGCCGTCTGGGCCGATCTCTCACGGGCCCAGACCCAGGACCAGGTCGCGGCGGGCATCAGGATGCCGCTGCGGGCCGTGGCACAGAAGCTGTGGACACCGGGCGCGCCGGTGCTGGACTGGGCGGCCTTCGGCGCGCTGGCACAGAAACTGGGCTGAACCGCGTACGAAGGCCCCGGCGGGGGACGGGCCGCGGCCACTGTGTGACGCTTTTCGGTCACGCGGCGCAGATAGGGGTACCCGCACCCGATGGGAGCCCCCATGACCCTGGTGGAACTGCTGGCCGAGGCGGATGAGCGGAGTCTGGCCGCCAGCGGTCTGGCCTGCCTCGACCGCTGTCTGCCCCTGCTCGTCGACGAGACCGATGTACTGCGGCCCCTCTGGGCGGGCATCGCCGAGGGCGAGGAGGGCTGGGCCGAGCGGCTCGCGGAGGCCAGAGCCGCCCTGGACGCCGCCCCCGATCCCGGCGGGACGGCGGCCCCGGTACGGAAGATGATCGGCGCCGCGCCGTCGGAGTGGGCCGCGGGCCCGCTCGCCGAATGGGCGGCCGCCTGCTCCTCCCTCGCGCTCGAACTCCACCAGGAACTGGACCCGGCGGGCGGCACGCAGGGCCCGCTCGGCGGCGGGGAACAGCGCCGCCAGATCCAGATCCTGAAACTGCTGGCCCGCACTCCGGACGGCGCGGGACTGCGCCGAGCGCTGGACGTGTCGAAGGCGGGGCAGCGTGTGCTCCGCGCCGCCCTGTCCCGGCGGGCGAGGGCGGGCGGCTAGGGGTGTCTTGTGGATCAGGCCGGATCCGCTTTCGGATCCCGCCTGATCCGCTTTCGGGTCGGGCTGGATTCGCATCTCGGGCTGGATCCGCCTCCGGGTCAGGCCGGATCCACCGGCTACACCAGTTCGCTGCCCACGTTCCGCATCATCTGCCGCAGCACCTTGACGGTCGTCACGTAGTCCGCGTCGTCGATGCCCTCGTGTATCCGGTCGCGCCACGCGGGTGCGTGGGCCTTGAGGTCCGCGCGTGCCGCGTCCCCGGCCTCCGTGATCCACAGCCGGCCCTCGCCGTCCCGGGTGACCCAGCCCCTGGCCAGCATCGTCTCGGCGTCCGCCGCCAGGTCGTCCTCGACCCGCCGGTACGTCTTCGTGACCTCCAGCAGCTCGGCCACGGTCATGCCGTGGCCGTCCACCGAGATGTCGTTCTTCGACAGATACCGGAGCATCCAGTACTGGGGCTGCGTGAACCCGAGCTCGGCCTGCCGCTGCCGGATGAACCCGAGGATCGCGTCGTGGGCCACGCCGGCCCAGTACGCGATCGGCTGAGCCGCCAGCTCTTCTTCCGAGTACTCCTTGGTTCCCATGTCCGTCCCCCTCCGGGTGATCACTTCAACAAGATCACCATAAAACCTCAAGCAGACTTGAGGTCAAGGGGCGTTCGCATGGCCGCCGGTGCCACGTCCAGCGTCGGCGCGCCGGTGGTGGTGAGGCCGGTGGGGGAGCCGCGGAAGGTGGTGATCCCCTCCGGGCCGGCGACGGCGAGATCGTCGTACCCGTCGCCGTTCAGGTCACCGGCCGCGAGCGACTGCCCGCCGGCGCCGTGCAGCACGGTGGCGGGAGCGCCGGCCATCCGCAGCACCAGATGCCGCGTGCCCTGCGCCGAACGGTAGGTGACGGCGGTGTCCGGGCGGCCGTCCGCGTTGAAGTCGCCGGTCGCGCTGCCGACCTCGGTGGCGTCGCCGGGAACGTCGCCGGGCGTGTCGCCGGGCGCGTTGCCGACGCCCTGCTCGAAGGGGGCCTCCTCAGGGGCCTCCTCGAAGGCATCGAGCCCGTCCCCGTCCCCCTCCGCCGCCGCCTGTGCCGCCAGCGCACGGATCTCGGGCAGGTCGTCGTACAGATGGTCCCCGGGGCAATCGGTCGGCGAGCCGTCGCGGTGGCCGGAGATCCGGTTCAGGGTGACCTTCTCGCCCTTGTCGTACATGCCGTTGTCGGTGCTCGAGGTCAGGCCGACGGTGCCCTCCGGGTCGTAGCCGTCCAGCCCGAGCTTCCAGGCGGCGAGCTCGGCGACCGTCTCGAGCACGACCTGGGGGGCGGTGGCCGTCATGAAGTCGCCGAGGACGGAGATGCTGCTCGTGTCGATGTTGAAGCCGTAGGTGTGCGCGCCCTGCACGGGCCTGTCGATCCCGCCGCCACGGCCCTCGAAGACCGTGCCGCACTTGTCGACCAGGAAGTGGTAGCCGATGTCGCTCCAGCCCTGGCTCTGCACGTGGTACGTGAAGATGCCCCGGACGATCGAGGCCGATTCCGCGCAGGTGTAGTCGTTCGTCCCGGCGGTGTGGTGGACGAAGACCGCCTTGGCGCTGGTGTTGTACGTGGGTGACTGGGTGACGAGCGATTCGTCGGCCCCCCAGCCCGCGCGCGACGTGAGCGCGGGCGCGCCCGCGGGCTCGTCGGCCCGCAGCGTCGTCGGTACGGAGACGACGTCGTCGCCGCCGTCCGGGTCGACCAGCTCGACCCGCAGCCCCTCCGGCAGGGTCTCCCCGTCCGCCCGCAGTTCCACCCCGTCCGACGGCCCGGCCCACAGCGGGGCCGTGCCGCCCCGCACCCCGGCGGCACCGGCGCGCTCGGGCCCGGACTCGGGCGTACGGACGTCCGCGTCGAGCTCGTGCCACGCGGACCAGGTGCCGGTGCGGCTGTCGCGGGTGCGTACCTCGGCCGTGCCGCCGAGCTGCGCGGACGGATCGTTCCAGGTGAGGCCGATCATGCTGAACGGCTCGGTGGCCCTGGCGGGGAGCGTGCGCGACGCCGGGTCGGTGCCGGCCGGCACGGGCACGGTGTGGACGTCACCGCTCTTCGTGATGGGCGGCGGCGCCGAACCCGCGGGCTCCGTGAGGCAGAGTCCGATGGCGGCGGCGCCCGCGAGGGCAAGGGCGGTCCGGGAGTGCCTCATGGGGCGGTTTCTCATGAGGCGGGAGCATAGGGAGCGAGCAGGGGCAAACTTCCGTAATAGGGGCTCGACCATGCCATTGATCGCCCGAAATGAGCAGGTGATTGACGGCCCATAGGAAAACGGTCGATCAAACGCTCGATCAAGCGGTCCAGCGAACGGTCCAGCGAACGGTCCAACGAACGGTCGTGCAAACGGTCCAACCGGCGGTTCGATGAACGGTCGAGTGAACGGTCTTTCGAACGGTCGGGTAAACGGGCGACACCCCGGCACATGCCGTTGGTACGGTCCCGCCATGGTCGATGATCACGCATCAGTGCGAATCCCCGTCACCGCGGACGACGTTCAGCACGCCGTCCGCCTCGCCCTCGCCACCCTGCGCGGCCGCCTCGGTGCCGACTGGCACGCCAAGGCGGGGACCCTGGAGTGGACATGCTGGGAGACCGTCGAGCACCTGGCCGACGACCTCTTCTCGTACGCGACCCGCATCGGCCCCGAGGCGCCCCCGCTGGACCGGGAGGTCCCCTTCCTCTGGGCCCCGCGCCGGGAGGGCGGGCCCTCCAACGTGACCTACGCCGACCCGGAGGGCGGCCCGCGCGGGCTGCTCCAGGTGCTCGAGTCGTGCGGGGCGCTACTGGTGGCGATGGTGCGGACGACTCCGGCGGACCGTCGCGCGTACCACGTGTTCGGGGTGAGCGACCCGGAGGGCTTCGCGGCCATGGGGGTGGTCGAGACGCTCGTCCACACGCACGACATAGCCGCCGGTCTAGGCGTCCCCTGGACTCCGCCGGCGGGCCTCTGTGACCGGGTCCTCGCCCGCCTCTTCCCCGACGCGCCGGCCGGGACCGACCGCTGGGCCACCCTGCTGTGGGCGACGGGCCGAGGCGAACTGCCGGGGCGGGGGCGGCTGGAGTCGTGGCGGTGGCACGGGGCCGTGGAGGCTTCCCGGAAATGACGACCGGGGCCGCCACCCCCCACAGGAGAGGCCCCGGTCGTCGTCCGCCGGGGCCGCTGGGCGACCCCGTACTACCTTCAGCGCCATGAGTGCGTTTTCTGTCACACGCCCTGCCCCCGCCCTCCGCCAGCGGAATGTTGCAACTTGTACTAGACATGGACGTACGCGGGGGTAGGACGTAGCGTTCTGCTGCGCGCTGGGCGGTGCGGCGGCTGTGACCAGCCGCGATGACGAACGGGTTGTGGGAGTGCTGGGGGACGACGCGGAGCTGACCGCCGCGGTGCTCGCGGCGCAGGACGGGGACGAAGACGCCTTCCGGACTGTGTACCGCGCCGTGCAACCGCGGCTGCTCGGCTACATAAGGACGCTGGTCGGAGAGCCGGACGCCGAGGACGTGGCGTCCGAGGCCTGGCTGCAGATTGCCCGGGACCTGGACCGGTTCAGCGGTGACGCGGACCGCTTCCGCGGCTGGGCCGCGCGGATCGCCCGCAATCGTGCCCTGGACCACATACGGATGAGGGGACGGCGGCCCGCGGTCGGCGGTGACGAGACCGAACTGACCGGAAAGCCCGCCGAGTCGGACACCGCCGGGGAGGCCATGGAGGCCCTCGCCACCGGCCGGACGATGGAGCTCATCGCCCAACTCCCGCAGGACCAGGCGGAGGCCGTCGTGCTGCGCGTGGTCGTCGGCCTGGACGCCAAGAGCGCGGCCGAGACGCTGGGCAAGCGGCCCGGCGCGGTACGGACGGCGGCGCACCGGGGGCTGAAGCGGCTGGCGGAGCTGCTGGGAGCGGATCAAGGTCCCGTGGAGACGGGGCTCGGAGCCGTACCGCCGCAGCGTGACCCCCGCGGCGGTGCGTCGGCGCGCCCCGCCGGTGTGACGCATTCGCGGCTGCGGACGCAGAAGGACATGTGATGGCCGACGAGCGGTACGAATGGCTCGACCAGGAGGCGGCGGAGCGTTTGCTGCGCGGTGACCAGGTGGAGACCGTCGGTGTTGACGCGCGTAGCGCCGCCGACCGCCTCGCGGCCGCACTGGACGCCGTACGCACGGCCGACGGCACGGAGATCGCCCGGGAGGCCGCCGCGGCCCAGGAGCCGCTGCGCGGCGAGGAGGCCGCGCTGGCGGCGTTCCGCAAGGTACGCGACGGCGGCGCGGAGGAGTTGCTGCCCACGGTGCGGCTCGCCGCGGCGTCCCGGCCGGTGCGCTGGGGCAGACCCGTGCGCTGGGGTCTCGCGGCCTCGCTCGCGGGGTTCGCCGTGGGCGGTGTGGCGGTCGCCGCCGGCGCCGGCGTGCTGCCCACCCCGTTCGGCGCCGACCGCGATCCGGAACCCGCCGCCTCCGTATCGGCCCCCGCCACGCCCGGCCCGCTCGTATCCGGATCGCCGAGCGGCGGGCGCGATGCGGCCGACCCCTCGGCGCCGCCGTCCGGCGCGGCCACCCCGTCCGCCCCTTCCGCCTCCGGGCCGGCCGCACCGGCGACGAGCGCGCCGCCGTCCGGCAGCGGCCGCGGCGGCGGGCGGGACGAGGCCGCCGAGAAGGGGGACGGGAAGACGGGCGACCGGGACCGGTACCGCAAGGCGGTCGAGGCCTGCCGTGACTACCGCAGCGGCCGGATCGACGAGGAGCGCAAGCGGCGGCTGGACAAGTGGGCCGACGGCGCGGACAACGTCAAGCGGTTCTGCCACAAGCTGCTGTCCGGCAGCGGCAGCGGCGGCCGTGACGGCTCCGGCGGCGACAGCGAAAGGAACGGCGACGGCGACGACGACGGCGGCGACCGAGCCGCCGCCGCGGCCGTCCCGATCGCCCCGCGTATCACGGCGGCCCCGGTCGTCTCCGCCGTCCCGGTGCTCGTCCACTGACCCTGGTGTTTCCAGCCATTCCTGGGCCCCGCACCTTTAGGTCACCGCTCTGACCTGCGGTTTTGTGATTCGCGGAAAAAATTTCCGGCCAGGTGTGACGTTTTTTGAGCCGGTGACGCAGTAGAGAGTGAGCCGACTGGTCATCGGCCGCGCTTGAGCCGGGGTTCCCCCCGTACCTACGGCTCGGCGCACAAGGCGCGGGCGGGACACGTTCCCCCGGTCCCGCCCGCGCCCCCTCACTTCCTCGTCGCCAGTGGTCTCACCAGCGACTCACCAGTGGACGACGACCTTGTCGCCGGCCTTCACCTGGTCGAAGACCTGGGCGATCTTGCCCTTGTCCCGGACGTTGACGCAGCCGTGCGAGGCACCGTTGTACCCCCGGGCCGCGAAGTCGGACGAGTAGTGCACCGCCTGGCCCCTGCTGAAGAACATCGCGTACGGCATGGGCGTGTCGTACAGCGTCGACACATGGTCACGGCTCTTGAAGTCGACCTTGAAGATGCCTTCGCGGGTCGGGGTGTTCTCCGAGCCGAAGCGCACGTCCATCGCCGAGATCACCTTGCCGTCGATCATCCAGGCGAGCGTCCTGCTCTCCTTGCTGATGCACAGCACCCGGCCCGTCATACAGCGCTCGTCGGGCTTGTCCAGCGTGTTGGTCGTCGGCGGGCGCAGCTCGTCCGCGGTCGGCTTCCGGGACATCTCGGTGAGCTTCGTCCAGGTGGTCTCGTCGACCGACCCCGTGGCCGCGAGCCCCCGCTTCTCCTGGAAGCCGCGGACCGCGTCCGAGGTCATCGAGCCGTAGAACGCGGTGGGGCTGCGGTGGAAGTATCCGAGCTGCCGGAGCCGCGCCTGCAGCTCGCGGACCTGCTCGTTCTCCGTGCCCTCCTGCATCAGCACCTTGGCCGTGTCGGCGGACGGGCCGGTCTGCCCGGCGGAGGGCGATCCCGAGCCGGAGGGGGACGGGGAGCCGGCCGGCTTGTCGTCGTCCTTGTTGTCGTCGACGACGGGCGCGGCCGGTGTGGCGGGCCCCTTCGACGGCGTCGCGGACGCACCGCCGCCCGTGCCCTGCGCGGTGCAGCCCGCGGCCAGGGCCACGGCCATCGCGGCCATGAGCGTTCTCTGCAGGACGGACGTGCGGCGCATAGGAGCCCCCCGGGACGAGTCGTGTGTGAATAGGGATGCTTCCCGACCGTGCTTGGTTGCGGACAGTGGGCCATCCTGTGAGGAAGGTCCCAGCGTGCGGCACTCCATCGGCCGCACGCCCGCCGCTACAGTCCGTCGCGAGGGTCGGTACCAGTCAGTAGCTTTAGCAGGCTTATAGCGGGAGGCACAGCACATGGCGCGCGAGTCGGAGTCGGGACTGCCCATTGAGCCGGTGTACGGGCCGGACTCCCTGGACGCGTGGGACCCGGCCGAGAAGCTCGGCGAGCCGGGCTCGTACCCGTTCACGCGCGGTGTCTACCCGTCGATGTACACCGGACGGCCCTGGACGATGCGCCAGTACGCCGGCTTCGGCACGGCCGTCGAGTCGAACGCCCGCTACAAGCAGCTGATCGCCAACGGCACGATGGGCCTCTCCGTCGCCTTCGACCTGCCGACCCAGATGGGCCACGACAGCGACGCGCCGATCGCGCACGGCGAGGTCGGCAAGGTCGGTGTGGCCATCGACTCGATCGACGACATGCGGGTGCTGTTCGGCGGTATCCCGCTGGACAAGGTCTCCACGTCGATGACGATCAACGCCCCGGCCGCGCTGCTGCTGCTTCTCTACCAACTGGTCGGCGAGGAGCAGGGCGTCCCCGCGGACAAGCTGACCGGCACCATCCAGAACGACGTGCTGAAGGAGTACATCGCCCGCGGCACGTACATCTTCCCGCCCCAGCCCTCGCTGCGGCTGATCGCCGACATCTTCAAGTACTGCAAGGCCGAGATCCCGAAATGGAACACGATCTCGATCTCCGGCTACCACATGGCGGAGGCCGGGGCGTCCCCCGCGCAGGAGATCGCTTTCACCCTCGCGGACGGTATCGAGTACGTCCGAACGGCCGTAGCGGCCGGGATGGACGTTGACGACTTCGCGCCCCGGCTGTCCTTCTTCTTCGTCGCCCGTACGACGCTCCTGGAGGAGGTCGCCAAGTTCCGCGCGGCCCGACGGATCTGGGCGCGGGTGATGAAGGACGAGTTCGGCGCGAAGAACCCCAAGTCGCTGATGCTCCGCTTCCACACCCAGACCGCGGGCGTGCAGCTGACCGCCCAGCAGCCCGAGGTGAACCTGGTCCGGGTCGCCGTCCAGGGCCTCGCCGCCGTCCTCGGCGGCACCCAGTCGCTGCACACCAACTCCTTCGACGAGGCCATCGCCCTGCCGACGGACAAGTCGGCCCGCCTGGCCCTGCGCACCCAGCAGGTCCTGGCGTACGAGACCGACGTCACGGCCACCGTCGACCCGTTCGCGGGGTCGTACGTCGTCGAGAAGATGACGGACGACGTGGAGGCGGCGGCCCTGGAGCTGATGGGCAAGGTGGAGGACCTGGGCGGCGCGGTCCACGCGATCGAGCGCGGCTTCCAGAAGAGCGAGATCGAGCGCAGCGCGTACCGCATCGCGCAGGAGACGGACAGCGGCGAGCGCGTCGTCGTCGGCGTCAACCGCTTCCAGCTGGACGAGGAGGAGCCGTACGAGCCCCTGCGCGTCGACCCGGCGATCGAGGCCCAGCAGGCGGAGCGGCTGGCGAAGCTGCGGGCGGACCGCGACCGGGAGGCCGTTGACACGGCGCTCGCGGCGCTGAAGAGGGCGGCCGGGGGGACGGATAACGTCCTGTACCCGATGAAGGACGCGCTGCGGGCGCGGGCGACGGTGGGCGAGGTGTGCAACGCGCTGCGGGAGGTGTGGGGGACGTACGTCCCGACGGACGCGTTCTGACCGGTTTTCCGGTATGTGGAATACAAGGACGGAGTGTCGTACTCGCGTGCGACACTCCGTCGCATGCTGGGTGTGACAGATCTTCCGACCTACCTCGTGGGCCTCGTCCTGATCGTTCTGCTGCCGGGGCCGAACTCGCTGTACGTGCTCTCGGTCGCGGCGCGCCGGGGTGTGCGCACGGGCTACACGGCCGCAGCCGGGGTCTGGTGCGGAGACACTGTGCTGATGACCCTGTCCGCCGCCGGGGTCGCCTCGCTGCTCCAGGCCAACGCCGTGCTCTTCGGGACAGTGAAGTTCGCGGGCGCGGGCTATCTGACCTGGCTGGCCATAGGGATGATGAGGGCCGCCTGGGGCATGTGGCGCAGCCGCCACGACAAGGCGGTCGCGGATGTCGTCGGCGAGGCGGGGCCGGGCGCCGAGCGGCCGTGCCGCCGAGCCTTCGTGATCAGCCTGCTCAACCCCAAGGCGATCCTCTTCTTCGTCGCCTTCTTCGTGCAGTTCGTGGATCCGGGCTACGCGTACCCGGCGCTCTCCTTCGTGGTGCTCGGCGGCCTCGCCCAGGTCGCGAGCGTCCTCTACCTCACCCTGCTGATATTCACCGGCACGCATCTGGCGTCCGCGTTCCGCCGCCGCAAGCGGCTGTCGGCGGGTGCCACGTCGGCGGCGGGCGCGCTGTTCCTCGGCTTCGCGGTGAAGCTGTCGCTCAGCAGCGCGTGACGTTCTCCGGACGGCCGTGAGCCGTCAGCCGACGACCGACAGCTGACAGCCGACGCTTCACCGCTGGAGTCGGCGCGGCATGTGGCGGCCGTCAGCCCAGCGCCGCCCGCTTCAGCCGTCGCACCCGCCGCGCCACCCTGCGTACCGCCGCGTTCCGGGGCACCGGGAGGCCTCCCGGAAGGCCCAGCACGGTGAGGCGGCGGCGTTTGAAGTAGCGCCAGGTGCGGGGGGACAGGTGCGCGGACAGGTACGTCTGCGCCGCCTCGCGCAGATCGGGGCGCAGCTGCGGCTGCATCGCGAAGCCGACCGCCCGGACGAGTCCGCGAAGGGCGTCGTCCGCGGGGCGCGGGGCGCCCGAGGCGCCGGCCTCCAGGTCGGGGACCAGGGCGTCCACGAGGGTGAGCGGCACCCGGTTGCTGTTCTGGTACGGGGTGAGCCGGTCGAGGAGCGGCTCGGTGCCGATCCTGGCCACCGGGATGCTGTAGAACGTGCTCGCCGTCAGCAGGGCGGTCGAGAAGCAGGCCACCACCAGCGCGGGCTTCAGCCTCCGGTACAGCACCTCCGCCAGCAACGGCCGCTCCAGCACGGTCAGTTCCACGCCGAGCTTCCCGGCCTCTCGCTCCAGCGCGCGCGACCACGCGGCCGGGGCCACCGGGTGCGGCTTGAAGACGAGCTTGCGGTGGCCGAGCGCGACCGCGCCGCGGACCATCCGCAGGTGCAGGTCCTCCTCCTCGGCGGCGGTGATGATGCCGAGCGCCGTGAGGTACTGGCCGAGCAGCAGCGCGGGAGCGGCGCCGTCGAACGGCAACTCCTCGGCTCCGTAGGCCAGTTCGTCGACCACCTTCGTGAACGCCTCGACCGGCACCAGCTGCGGCCGCGCCCCGAACTCCGCCAGCAGCAGCGGCTCCAGCCCCGGCACCAGGTCGAGATGGAGCAGCCGGCGTACCCGCTCACCGACCAGCGGGTCGATCTTGCTCCGGGTCGGGCCGTAGCTCATCAGCCCGTCCGCGTACACATCGAGCCGCGCGTCGGGGAACAGCTGGGCGATCGCCAGTGCCGGGTTGACCTGGATGGACTCCACCGCCAGCTCGACGCGGTCGTCGCCGAGCCCCCACAGCATCCGCAGATGGCGCTCCCACAGGGGCACGTCGTCCGGACGCGGCGCCCAGCCGCCCGGATGGAGCGGTTCGATCGCCTCGTTCCAGGACAGCACCCGGTCGAACCGGCCGCGCAGCCGCTCGAAGCCCGGCATCGTGTCGAGCGACGGAGTCGTCTCCGGCGTCGCCGCGTTGTTGCTGACCAGCAGCAGCCGCCGGTCCGCGGGCTCGAAGCAGCCGCTGTCGAGCGCGGCGGCGAGCGTGGCGGCCCCGTACAGCGTCGAGGCGAAGAAGATCTGCGTCGTACGTGTCGCGGCCATCAGGCGTCCGCCCCCGCCGAAGGCGCGGACACGGACATCGGACGGCGGCGCACCCTGCGCAGCCGCGACGCCCGTTCGGCGTCCATCGAATCGAGCGCGTCCTTGAGAATGTCCTGCGGCATCCGCCGCAGCGCCGCCGCGCTCATCGAACGCAATTTACGGGCCACGGCCGGTTCGAACCTCTCCACTGATCCCAGATGATGAGAAATAACGGCGCAGTATGTGCGTACGGCTTTCGGCAACAGCCGGTCGGAATCCGGATCCTTCGTCGTTTCATCGAGCACCTGGTCGAAAGCTCTGATGAAATCGAGTTGTCTGATATCACCGATCTGCGTCAGTGATGACGCGATTCCGCGACGGTAGAAGATCCCGAGCAGGCCCACCGCCGCGAACGACTCCGCCTCGCGGTGCAGCCGCCAGATCCACGGCCGGTCCTCCGCCGTCCGCAGCCCGTCGGTGAAGTGCAGCAATCCGCGCTCCAGCAGCTCCCGCCGGTAGATCCCGGCCCACGCCATCGGGTAGTCGACGGAGGTCGAGCGGTCGGCCGGCAGGATCGCGTCACGCGGTCGCAGCACCTCGCCCCGACGGCCCACCGGCACCCGGAACACCTTGCGCTCGCGGGCCGTGCACTGGACGTGGTCGGTGCGGACGAAGTCGACGCCGAGCCCCTCGATGGCGGCGAGCAGCCGCTCGTAGTAGCCGGGCGCCAGCCAGTCGTCGCCGTCGAGGAAGGTGATGTACGCGCCGCGTGCGGCGTCCAGGCCGGTGTTCCGGGCCGTGGCAAGACCGCCGTTCCGTTCGTGTCTGAGCAGGACCGTTCCCGGAATCTCCCGCTCGGCGCGCTCCAGGATGTCCGGGGTCCCGTCCTTCGAACAGTCGTCGACGAGCAGGAATTCGAAGTCCTCGCGGGCGTTCGCGCGCAGGCTTCTGAGAGTGTCGGGCGCATATGACTGCACGTTGTAGAACGGCACGATGACGGAGAGCTTGACCACCTGCCGGACACTAAGCGCCGGCCCGTCATTCACTCTGACCCCAGGAGAGACAGTGGGTGAACAGGGCGCGGCGGAATTGTTAACCCGTTCGACCATCAGGTCATTTCGCGATTCGTCGACGCGCTGTTAACCATTTGTTGCTGTCCAGTTGGGCCGCCGAGCCAGATGCCTTTCTAACGTCCTCGACGTGCCATCACGTACCAGCGAAGCGCTGCGCGTCGCCGTGCTCGCCGACTCCGACACCCGGTGGAAATGGGGCGCGCTCACCGCGCGCCGTATCACCGAGCACGCCGAGCACGTCGAGACCGCCGAGCACGCCGCGAACAAGCCCGAGCTGACCGGGTTCCTGCTCCGCGGCCGCGCCACCCCCACCGCGCGCCAGCTCGCCGAGGTCGGGGTCACGGCGGACGACCTCCGCGAGGTGACCGGCGCCGAATTCCTGCGGGCGCTACGCGACGAGGGATACGACCTGGTCGTCCTCGCCCTCGTCGGCGGCGCCGTACAGGCGATGCTCCACGGCATCGCCGCCCTCCGCCTTCCCCGCAGGCCCGTACTGGTCACCGGCTACGTCGGCGTCGTCTACGAGAAGCTCGCCGACGGTCTGCTGCTGCGGCACGGCGCGGACGTCGTCCTCGCCAACTCCCGCCATGACGCGGACCGCTTCCGCGAGGTGTTCCACGGCGTGGGCGCCGACGCCTCCGCCGTGACCGAGGCGGCGCTGCCGTTCCTCGGCGGCGCGCCCTACGAGCGGCACGACGGCCGCGACACCGTCGTCTTCGCGGCCCAGCCGTCCGTGCCGGAGAGCCGCGCCGACCGCACGTATCTGCTGCGCAGGCTCGTCGAGCACGCACGGCTGCACCCCCACCGCGAGGTGCTCCTGAAGCTGCGCTCCAAGCCGGGCGAGCACACCACGCACCTGGAGGAGCTGCCGTACCAGAAGCTGGCGGACCGGCTCCCCGGCGGACTCCCGCCCAACTTCAGCCTCGTGTACGGGCACATGGGCGAGGTCCTCGACCGCACCGACCTCCTGGTCACCGTCTCCTCCACGGCCGCGCTCGAATCCCTGCACCGCCGCATCCCGACCGCCGTCCTGACGGACCTCGGGGTGCGCGAGGCGCTCGGCAACCACCACTTCCTCGGCTCCGGGCTGCTGACCTCCTGGGACGCCCTGGACGGCGGACACCGCCCGGTCGCCGATCCGGAGTGGGTCGCCCGCCAGGGCGTCGCCGCCGACGGCGCGTACGACACGGCCTTCGACGAGGCGCGGGGGCGGGTCGCGGAGCTGCTCGCCCGCCCCGGACTCCCGCCGCTCGCCCCGTACTACACCCCCGCCACCGCGCCCGGCTATCTGCCCGCCCTCCTCGCCCGCCACCACCTGGCCGCGGACGGCAACCCACTGCCCGGCGCCGCCCCGGCGACCGAGCCCACCGGCGTGCGCCGACTGGTGCGCGACGCGGTGCGGGGGGCGGCGCGCGGCGCGTACCGCCACGGCGTGCAGCGCGTCGCCCCCGTCATCCGCCGGATGGGCGCGCTGTGACCCAGCTCAAGGACCGGAAGCACCCGAAGGAGCCCCACCCCATGTCCACCGTTCTCGCCGTGATCCCCGCTCGCGGCGGCTCCAAGGGCGTCCCCGCGAAGAACCTGGCCCAGGTCGGCGGCGTGCCGCTGGTCGCCCGCGCGGTCCGCGCCTGCCTCGGCGCCCGCCTCGTCACCGACGTGGTCGTCTCCACCGACGACCCCGCGATCGCGGACGTGGCCCGCGCGGCCGGCGCGCAGGTCGTCCAGCGCCCGCCCGCCCTCGCGGGCGACGCCGCGACCAGCGAGTCCGCCGTACTGCACGCCATGGACGCCCACGAGGCGACCCACGGCCGCCCGGTCGACGTGGTCCTCCTCGTCCAGTGCACCAGCCCCTTCCTGACCAGCGAAGACATCGACGGGGTCACCTCGGCGGTGGCAGAGGACGGCGCCGCCACGGCCGTCACCGTCGCTCCCTTCCACGCCTTCGTCTGGCGCCGGACGGCCGCAGCGGCCGACGCAGCCGACGCAGCCGACGCAGCCGAAGTCGCTGACGCCGGGCACGCCGCCGACGCCGGGGACGCCCACGGCGTCAACCACGACAAGTCCTTCCGTCCCCGCCGCCAGGACCGCCCCCAGGACCTCCTGGAGACCGGGGCGGCGTACGCCATGGACGCCCAGGGCTTCCGTACGCACGCGCACCGGTTCTTCGGGCGCACCGCGCTCGTCGAGACCGACCCGGCCCGGGTGCTGGAGATCGACGACCCGCACGATCTGGCCCGCGCCCGCGCGCTGGCGCCGCTGCTCGACCCCGCGCCGCTGCCCACCCACCACGACGTGGACGCCGTCGTCCTCGACTTCGACGGCACCCAGACCGACGACCGGGTCCTCATCGACGCGGACGGGCGCGAGCTCGTCGCCGTCCACCGCGGTGACGGCCTCGGCATCGCCGCGCTCAAGCGCTCCGGGCTGAAGCTGCTCATCCTCTCCAGCGAGCAGAACCCCGTCGTCGCGGCCCGTGCCCGCAAGCTCGGGATTCCCGTACTGCACGGCATCGACCGCAAGGACCTCGCCCTGAAGGAGTGGTGCGAGGAGCACGCGGTCCAGCCCGAGCGGGTCCTCTACGCCGGCAACGACGTCAACGACCTGCCCTGTTTCGGGCTCGTCGGCTGGCCGGTCGCCGTCGCGAGCGCGCACGACTCCGTGCGCGCCGCCGCCCGCGCCGTCACCGCCACCCCCGGTGGCGCCGGCGCGATCCGGGAGATCGCCGCCTGGCTTCTCGGTCCCACCCTCACCACCCCCGCCCAGCAAGCCGACCGTTAGGAACCACACCATGAACTCCCGTCTGCGCACCCTCGGCAGCAAGACCGCGGGCCCCGGCCACCCCGTCTACGTCACCGGTGAGATCGGCATCAACCACAACGGCGACCTGGACAACGCGTTCGCGCTGATCGACGCCGCCGCCGACGCCGGCTGTGACGCGGTCAAGTTCCAGAAGCGCACCCCGGAGATCTGCACCCCGCGCGACCAGTGGGACATCGAGCGCGACACGCCCTGGGGCCGGATGACCTACATCGACTACCGCCACCGCGTCGAGTTCGGCGAGGACGAGTACCGCGCCATCGACGAGCACTGCGCGAAGCGCGGCATCGACTGGTTCGCGTCGCCCTGGGACACCGAGGCCGTCGCCTTCCTGGAGAAGTTCGACGTGCCGGCCCACAAGGTCGCCTCCGCGTCGCTCACGGACGACGAGCTGCTGCGCGCCCTGCGCGCCACCGGCAAGACGGTGATCCTCTCCACCGGAATGTCGACGCCGAAGCAGATCCGCCACGCCGTCGAGGTGCTCGGCAGCGACAACATCCTGCTCTGCCACGCCACCTCGACCTACCCGGCCAAGGCCGAGGAGCTCAACCTGCGGGTCCTGGGCACCCTCCAGGCCGAGTACCCGAACGTCCCGATCGGCTACTCCGGCCACGAGACCGGCCTGCAGACCACCCTCGCCGCCGTCGCCCTCGGCGCCGCGTTCGTCGAGCGCCACATCACCCTCGACCGCGCCATGTGGGGCTCCGACCAGGCCGCGTCCGTCGAGCCCGGCGGCCTCACGCGCCTCGTCCGCGACATCCGCACCATCGAGACCGCCCTCGGCGACGGCGTCAAGCGGGTGTACGAGTCCGAGCTCGCCCCGATGAAGAAGCTCCGCCGGGTCGCCGGGGTCGTCGCCGAGCAGGCCGAGCAGACCGCGCCCGCCGGGAACGCGACGCCGGTCGCGGTCTGACGACCATGGACCTCGCCTTCGTCGAGAGCCCGGTCCAGCTGCTGAACGTCCTCGAATGGGCCCACAGCACAAGGTCCGCGGCGCTGTCGGCCGCACCGGCCACAGCCGGCGGCGCGGCGGTGCCACAGGACGTCACCGTGGTCGTCCTGTCGCCCACCGACCCCATGTCGCGCGGTCAGCTGCGCCGCATGGCCGAGCTCGCCCGCGACGAAGGCCTCACCGTGCGCTGGCAGGAGGCGCGCGGCGGGAAGGGCGCGCCCCTGCGCACGATCCGGCAGCTCGCGCCGCAGCTGCGCAAGGCGAACCGGATCGTCATAGGGGATCCGTTCTCCCGCTACGTACAGCTCCTCCTCACCCTCGTCGGCACCAAGGACCTGACGGTCGTCGACGACGGCACGGCCACCATGGAGTACGTCTCCCAGGTGGCCAGGGGCGAGCGCCTCGTGCGCTGGCACCGGCGCGGCCGGCGGGGACCGCGCGAGCTCGTGCTCGCGCCGGTCTCCGCCGCCGCCCGCCGCCGGCTCTCCCCGTCGGCCTCCCGCGAGGTCGAGGTCTTCACCTCGATGCCCGTGGACCCGCCGGCCGGGATCACGGTCACCGCCAACACGTACCCGTGGACCCGCTCCCGGTTCGGCCCGCCCCGCCTCACCCGGGGCGCGGACATGGTCGGCACCTCGCTCGTGGAGACGGGGGTGGTCGACCCGGAGCAGTACGAGGAGGCCGTCGCCGCGCTCGCCGCGGAGCACGGCGCCACCCGATACTTCGCGCATCGCCGCGAGAGCCCGGACAAACTGCACCGCCTCGCCGCCCGCACCGGCCTGGAGATCGTCCGGCCCGATCTGCCGCTGGAGCTGATCGCCCGCCGCGGTCCGATCGGCCGCACCGTGCTGAGCTTCCCCTCGACCGTCGTGCACACCCTGCCGCTCGCCCTCGCCGGGACGGGTATCACGGTCGCGGTCTGCGACATCGCACCGGAGTGGCTCAGAGAGACCGCCTCACCCCGGGCCCAGGGCTTCCTGGCGGTGGTCACCGGCACGGCCAGAGGCGTCCACCGACTCCCGGCGCCCGCGTAACCGCTCCGCTGGACGTCGGTGCGATACCCGCGGGTGCGTCGTGGCTGGTCGCGCCCACGCGGCGGAGCCGCACATCGATACAGCCCCGCGCCCCTTCGGGGCGCTGCCGAACCGCAGCGGGCTTCACCGAGCCTGCTCAGGCCATGTCCACGGGTGTCCACATAGTGGTCAAAATTCCCGTGAGCTTACCCACACCGGCGGACGGCCATGCGTCGTCAGACGATTTTCTTTCCCCTATCGGGCTGAACTTTTGTTGATCTCGAGTGAGTTGGGGCAGGGAGGGGCCTACCCTTCAAAAGGTGAACCAGTTGATGTCCCGCGACCCCGACGCCGTTCCGTCCGGTGACGCCGTGCTGCCCGGCACGCTGTCCGATTCCCTCCGCCTGGAACTGATCGCGTTCCGCCGGGACTTGCACATGCACCCCGAGCTCGGCAACCAGGAGTTCCGCACCACCGCCGCGCTCAAGGCCCGCCTGGAGGCCGCCGGGCTGCGGCCCCGGGTGCTCGCGACCGGCACGGGGCTCATGTGTGACATCGGCACGGATGAAGGTGCGCGAAGCTCGAACATGGGTGGCGGGGGGCGACGGGCGGGCGGAGTGCGGCCCATGTTCGCGCTGCGCGCCGACATCGACGGCCTCCCCATCCCGGATACCAAGACGGGCGTCCCGTACCGCTCGACCGTCCCCGACCGCGCCCACGCCTGCGGCCATGACGTCCACACCACGGCCGTCCTCGGCGCCGGACTCGTCCTCGCCGAGCTCGACCGGCAGGGCCTGCTCCCCCGTCCCGTGCGGCTGATCTTCCAGCCCGCCGAAGAGGTGCTGCCCGGCGGCGCGTCCGACGCCATCGAGTCCGGCGTGCTGGACGGAGTCGGCCGGATCGTCGCGGTGCACTGCGACCCCCGCGTCGACGCCGGCCGGATCGGGCTGCGGCCCGGCCCCATCACCTCCGCCTGCGACCGGCTGGAGATCACGCTCGACGGGCCGGGCGGCCACACCGCCCGCCCGCACCTGACCACCGACCTCGTCACGGCTGCCGCGAAGGTGGTCAGCGAGGTCCCCGCACTGCTGTCCCGGCGCGTCGACGCCCGCTCCGGGCTGGCGCTGACCTGGGGCCGTATCGAGGCGGGCCACGCCTGCAACGTCATCCCGCAGCACGCCGAGCTGTCCGGCACGGTCCGCTGCCTGGACCTGCCGGCCTGGCGGGACGCCCCGGACCTGGTGCACGCGGCGATCGACGAGATCGCCACGCTGCACCGCGCCAAGTCGCAGATCAACTACATCCGCGGGGTCCCGCCGGTCGTCAACGACCCGGTCGTGACCGAGCTGCTGCGCGACGCCCAGGCCGCCCGTCGCGGAGCGCACACGATCGAGGACACCGAGCAGAGCCTCGGCGGCGAGGACTTCTCCTGGTACCTGGAGCACGTCCCGGGCGCGATGGCCCGTCTCGGCGTGCGCCCGCCCGGCTCGGGTGCCAGGCTGGACCTGCACCGGGGGGACTTCGACGTGGACGAGGAAGCGATCCGGGTCGGGGTCGAGCTGTTCACCGCCGCCGCCCTGCTGGATGGAGCGGGCGAAAGCGGTGGCCACCGTTCGTAATCGGACAGTTCACCTTCCGTTGGCTGTTCGCGTCGATCCGATAACGGCTGTCGAACGCGTCTTTACCTGACATCTACGCGCGTTACGATCGCGGCGAAACCAGCGCCGGAAGTGGCGCTTTCGGTCAGGTTTTAAAGGAGCCTCCCAGTGCGCCGATTCACCAGGATCGCCACCGTGGGCGTCGCGTCTGCGGCACTCGCACTGTCCGTCACCGCGTGTGGCGACAAGAAGTCGTCCGATGCCGGTTCGGACGGTGGCGCCCCCAAGGCCGCCATCGCCTACGACATCGGCGGCCGCGGCGACCAGTCCTTCAACGACGCCGCCTACGCCGGTCTCTCCAAGGCCGAGAAGGACCTCGGCATCAAGGGCAACGAGGCCGAGCCCGCCGAGGGTGAGGGCGACCCGGACAAGATCCAGCGCCTCACCTCGCTCGCCCGCGCCGGCAACAACCCGGTGATCGGCGTCGGCTTCGCCTACGCCCCGGCCATCGCCGCCGTCGCGCCGAAGTTCCCGAACACCACCTTCGGTCTGATCGACGACACCTCCAAGACCGGCAAGAACATCGCCAACCTGGTCTTCAACGAGGAGCAGGGCTCCTACCTGGCCGGCGTCGCCGCCGCCAAGGTGACCAAGTCGAAGACCGTGGGCTTCATCGGCGGTGTCGAGACCCCGCTGATCAAGAAGTTCGAGGCGGGCTTCGTCCAGGGCGTCAAGGACACCGACAAGAACGTCAACGTCAAGGTCCAGTACCTGACGCAGCCGCCGGACTTCGGTGGCTTCTCCAAGCCCGACCTGGGCAAGGCCGCCGCGCAGGGCCAGCTCGACGGTGGCGCCGACGTGATCTACTCCGCCGCCGGTCTCGCCGGCGCCGGCTCCATCGAGGCCGCCGCCAAGGCCAAGAAGTGGGCCATCGGCGTCGACTCGGACCAGTACAACCAGGCGGGCCTCGCGACGTACAAGGAGTACATCCTCACCTCGGTGACCAAGGACGTCGCGGACTCGGTCTACAACCTGATCAAGTCGGTCAAGGACGGCAAGCCGCAGAACGGCGAGATCCGCTACGGCCTCGACAAGGACGGCGTGGGCCTGGCCACCTCCAACCCGGCGTTCACCAAGATGACCGATGTGGTCGCCGCGGTCGACAAGGCCAAGGCCGACATCATCGCCAAGAAGATCACGGTCAAGACCGCTCCGTAACCGCGCGGCTGGACTGCGGGCCCGTGGGTCCGGGGAGAACGGCACTACGCCTCGGCGTGAGCCGTCCCTCCGGACCCCGGGCCACATTCCGCCTCCCGGTTTTTGGTATTTGAAGTCGCTACGCGCGTAGAACCCTTACTGGCGCGGTAACTTCGCCCCACCCCCCTGCCCGCGACAGCCTTCGCCTGTCCTCCCGCTCCTTTCCCGTCAAGGAGAGTGCGTCATCAACGCGTCCAGTCCGCCACCGCCGTCGGCTGCAGCCGTAGAACTGCGCGGCATCACCAAGCGCTTCCCCGGCGTCGTCGCCAACCACGACATCGACATCACCATCCGCAAGGGCACCGTCCACGCCCTCGTCGGTGAGAACGGTGCCGGCAAGTCGACCCTGATGAAGATCCTCTACGGCATGCAGAAGCCGGACGAGGGCACCATCACCATCGACGGCAAGCAGGTCTCCTTCCACAGCCCGGCCGACGCCATCAAGGTCGGCATCGGCATGGTCCACCAGCACTTCATGCTGGCCGACAACCTCACGGTGCTGGAGAACGTCGTCCTCGGCGGCGAGAAGCTGTACGGGATCGGGGCCAAGGCCCGTAAGAAGATCCTGGAGATCTCGGGCGCGTACGGGCTCAACATCCGCCCCGACGTCCTGGTCGAGGACCTCGGTGTGGCCGACCGCCAGCGGGTGGAGATCCTCAAGGTCCTCTACCGCGGCGCCCGCACCCTCATCCTCGACGAGCCCACCGCCGTGCTCGTCCCGCAGGAGGTCGACGCGCTCTTCGACAACCTGCGCGAGCTCAAGGCCGAGGGCCTCACCGTCATCTTCATCTCCCACAAGCTGGGCGAGGTGCTGTCGGTCGCCGATGACATCACCGTCATCCGCCGCGGTACGACCGTGGGCACCGCCGACCCGCGCACCACCACGCCCAAGCAGCTCGCCGAGCTGATGGTCGGCAGCGAGCTGCCCTCGCCGGAGACCCGCGAGTCGACGGTGACGGACGTACCGATGCTCGACGTGGACAAGCTGCACCTGAGCCAGACCGACCCCGACGGCGTCGTCCGCGCGGTCCTCGACGGCATCAGCTTCACCATCCACAAGGGCGAGGTCATGGGCATCGCCGGCGTCGAGGGCAACGGCCAGACCGAGCTCATCGAGGCCCTCATGGGCATGTCCGACCCCGACGGCGGTGTGATCACCCTCGACGGCGTCGACATCTCGCACGCGCCGACCCGCAGGCGCCGCGAGGACGGCATCGGCTACATCCCCGAGGACCGCCACCGGCACGGACTGCTGCTGGAGTCCCCGCTCTGGGAGAACCGCATCCTCGGCCACGTCACCGAGCGCCCCAACAGCAAGCGCGGCCTGCTCGACCCCAAGGCCGCCCGCAAGGACACCGAGCGGATCGTGCGCGAGTACGACGTGCGCACCCCCGGGATCGAGGTCACCGCGGCCTCCCTGTCCGGCGGCAACCAGCAGAAGCTGATCGTCGGCCGCGAGATGAGCCACCACCCCAAGCTGCTCATCGCCGCCCACCCCACCCGCGGCGTGGACGTCGGCGCGCAGGCGCAGATCTGGGACCAGATCCGCGAGGCGCGCCGCGAGGGCCTGGCGGTGCTGCTGATCTCCGCCGACCTGGACGAGCTCATCGGGCTCTCCGACACCCTGCGGGTGATGTTCCGCGGCCGGCTGGTCGCGGACGCCGACCCCGCCACGATCACCCCCGAGGAGCTGGGCTCGGCCATGACCGGCGCCGCCACCGGCCACCTCGAGCACGACGAGCAGCCTGAGAACGGTGAGGGCCGATGAAGAAGTTCGACAAGGACCGGCTGCTGCTGGGCGTCGCCGGCCCGGCACTCGCCCTGGTCGTGGCCTTCCTGCTCACCACCCTGGTGCTGCTCGCCTCGGGCCTGAACCCGATCGAGCCGTACGAGCTGATGCTCGACAGCGCCGAGTACATCGACGTACAGGTCAACATCGTCAACCAGACCGGTACGTACTATCTCGCCGCGCTCGCCGTCGCCATCGGCTTCCGGATGAACCTGTTCAACATCGGCGTGGACGGCCAGTACCGCCTCGCCGTGATGATCGCGGCCGTCGTCGGCGCCGCCGTCGAGCTGCCCGGACCGCTGCACGTCCTGCTGATCACGCTCGTCGCCATGGGCGTCGGCGCCATGTGGTCGGGCATCGCCGGTGTCCTGAAGACCACCCGCGGAGTCAGCGAGGTCGTCTCCACGATCATGCTCAACGCGATCGCGACCAGCCTGATCGCCTGGCTGATCCTCCCGGCCAACCTCGGTGTGCAGATCCCCGGCTCCAACGACCTGACCACGGGCGAGATCCCCGAGTCCGGCTGGTTCCCGGGTCTGGAGACCGAGGGCGGCGCGATCTACGGCTTCACCTTCGTCGCCTTCGCGCTCGGCATCGTCTACTGGTTCGCCCTCAACCGCACCCGCTTCGGCTTCGACCTGCGCGCCACCGGCGCCAGCGAGTCCGCAGCCCAGGCGAGCGGTGTCGACGCCAAGAAGATGGTCCTCACCGCCATGCTGATCTCCGGCGCCGTCGCCGGTCTGTCCGGCCTGCCGCTGCTGCTCGGCCAGACCCACACGTACAGCCTGAGCTTCCCGGTCGGCGTCGGCTTCACGGGCATCACCATCGCCCTGCTCGGCCGCAACAACCCGCTCGGCATCCTCTTCGCCGCGCTGCTCATGTCCTTCCTGGACAAGGCATCGGCCGACCTGGACCAGTTCGGCTACCCGAAGGAGATCACCACGATCATGAAGGGTCTGATCGTGATCTCGGTCGTCGTCTCGTACGAACTCGTCCGCCAGTACGGGCTGCGCCGTCAGCAGCAGAAGGTCGGCGAGGAGCTCGCCGCCCAGGCCGCCCGCAAGAACAAGGAGGTGGCCGCGTGACCACCACGGCCGTCCCGGCCGGCGCGGCGCCCGTCAAGCGCGCCCGCCGCACCCTGTCCGTGCCCATGATCCTGCTCATCATCGCGGGCGGACTGGCACTGTTCTCGCTGGTCCGCGTGATCAGTGGCGCGAACGACCTCACCTCCGTGGGCCAGGTCCGCGGCGCCCTCCAGCTGGCGGTCCCGATCGGCCTCGCCGGACTCGGCGGCCTGTGGGCCGAGCGGGCGGGCGTCGTCAACATCGGCCTTGAGGGCATGATGATCCTCGGCACCTGGTTCGGTGCCTGGGCGGGCTTCCAGTGGGGGCCGTGGACCGGTGTCCTGGTGGGCATCGCGGGTGGCGCGCTCGGCGGTCTGCTGCACGCGATCATCACCGTCACGTTCAACGTCAACCACATCGTGTCCGGTGTGGCGATCAACATCCTCGCCCTGGGCGTCACCGCCTACCTGTCGAACTTCACGTTCGCCGAGGCCCCGGGCGGCTCGTCCAAGCAGTCCCCGCGCATCGACCAGATCACCGCCATCACCGTCCCGGGCCTGTCGGACTGGCTCGCCGACCTCCAGGCGAAGCACTGGTTCTTCGTCTCCGACCTGGCTGGCGTTCTCGGCGGCCTGGTCACCGACCTGTCGCTGCTGACGGTCGTCGCGCTGCTGCTCATCCCCGGCAGCTGGTGGGTCCTGTGGCGCACCGGCTTCGGTCTGCGGCTGCGTTCCTGCGGTGAGAACCCCGTCGCCGCCGAGTCCCTCGGCGTCAACGTCTACAAGTACAAGTACATCGCCGTCGTCATCTCCGGCGGCCTGGCCGGCCTCGGCGGCGCGTTCCTCGCCATCGTGTCCACCGGTCTCTACCAGGAGGGCCAGACCGGCGGCCGCGGCTACATCGGCCTCGCCGCGATGATCTTCGGTAACTGGATGCCCGGTGGAATGGCGCTCGGCGCCGGCCTCTTCGGCTTCACCGACAGCCTCAAGCTGCGCGGTGGCGCGGACAACGTCCTCGCCGTCCTGCTGCTGATCGCCTTCGTCATCTGGCTCGGCGTGCTGTGGCAGCTGTACCGGACGAAGGCCCGCGCGGCCCTGGCGGCGGTCGGCCTGACCACGGTTCTGATGGTCGTCTACGCCCTGAACCAGGTCTCCCAGCGTGCCAAGAAGCCGAGCGACTGGCTCTACGGCAGCTGGCTCGGGGAGTCGTACGTCGCGACGTCTCTGGCGGTGGTGGCCGGCCTGCTCGCCGCCGCGGTCCTTGCCGTGCTGCTGGGAGAGCGGGCCTGGAAGCCGGTGATCGCAGTCGTCACGGCCGCGGCCGTCCTCGTCTGCTACGTCGTCATCGACAAGATCCCGAGCCAGTTCGTGGACGCGGCCCCGTACGTCACCACTCTGCTGGTGCTTGCGGTGTCGGCACAGCGCCTGCGGATGCCCAAGGCCGACGGCATGCCGTACAAGAAGGGCCAGGGCAAGTGACCACCGCCGTCGACTGGGAGGCCCTGCGGGAGGCCGCACGGGATGCGATGTCCCACGCGTACGCCCCGTACTCGGGCTACCCGGTCGGCGCGGCCGCGCTGGTCGACGACGGCCGCACGGTCAGCGGCTGCAACGTCGAGAACGCGTCGTACGGGCTCTCGCTGTGCGCCGAGTGCGGTCTCGTCTCGCAGCTGCAGGCCACCGGCGGCGGCCGGCTCACGCACTTCACGTGCGTGGACGGGCACGGCGACATCCTGATGCCGTGCGGGCGCTGCCGCCAGCTGCTGTACGAGTTCGGCGGCCCCGGCCTGCTGCTGGAGACCGCGATCGGCGTCCTGCCGCTCTCCGAGATGCTTCCGCAGGCCTTCGGCCCGGAGAAGCTCGGCTAGGTCCTGGGCCCGCGGCCCTTCCGCACCCCCACGGCGGAGGGGCCGCGCTCTTTTCTCCCCTCTCTCCCTGCTGCCTTTGTGCCGGCGTTGTCGCCGCACCCTTTGCACGTGGTTCGTACCTGGAAGGACCCTGGAACACATGGACGTCATTTCCGTCATCCGCACCAAGCGGGACCGAGGCCGGCTGAGCGACGAGCAGATCGACTGGGTCATAGATGCCTACACCCGCGGCGAGGTCGCCGATGAGCAGATGTCGGCGCTGGCCATGGCCATCCTGCTGAACGGCATGAACCGCGCCGAGATCGCCCGCTGGACCGCCGCGATGATCGCGTCCGGCGAGCGCATGGACTTCTCCTCGCTGTCCCGCCCCACCGCCGACAAGCACTCCACGGGCGGCGTTGGCGACAAGATCACCCTGCCGCTGGCGCCCCTCGTGGCGGCCTGCGGCGCGGCCGTCCCGCAGCTGAGCGGCCGGGGCCTCGGCCACACCGGCGGCACCCTCGACAAGCTGGAGTCGATCCCCGGCTGGCGCGCCCTGCTGTCCAACGAGGAGATGCTCTCCGTACTGGACTCCACCGGCGCGGTGATCTGCGCGGCGGGCGACGGACTCGCCCCGGCCGACAAGAAGCTGTACGCGCTCAGGGACGTCACCGGCACCGTCGAGGCCATCCCGCTGATCGCCTCCTCGATCATGTCGAAGAAGATCGCCGAGGGTACGGGTTCGCTGGTCCTGGACGTCAAGGTCGGCTCCGGCGCCTTCATGAAGAACATCGAGGACGCGCGTGAACTCGCCTCCACGATGGTCGGGCTGGGCACGGACCACGGCGTGCGGACCGTCGCCCTGCTCACCGACATGTCGACCCCGCTCGGCCTCACCGCGGGCAACGCGCTCGAAGTCCGCGAGTCGGTCGAGGTCCTGGCGGGCGGCGGCCCGGCCGATGTCGTCGAGCTGACGCTCGCGCTCGCCCGCGAGATGCTCGACGCGGCCGGTATCAAGGACGCCGACCCGGCGAAGGCCCTCGCGGACGGCTCCGCGATGGACGTCTGGCGCCGCATGATCGCCGCCCAGGGCGGCGACCCGGACGCGACGCTGCCGGTCGCCCGGGAGCAGCACGTGGTGACGGCCCCGTCCTCGGGCGTCCTCACCCGCCTCGACGCCTACGCCGTCGGCGTCGCCGCCTGGCGCCTCGGCGCGGGCCGCGCCCGCAAGGAGGACCCGGTCCAGGCGGGCGCGGGCATCGAACTCCACGCCAAGCCGGGCGACACGGTCACGGCGGGCGCCCCGCTGCTGACGCTGCACACGGACACCCCGGAGAAGTTCGACTACGCGCTGAAGTCCCTGGAGGGCGCGTACGACATCGCGGCGGCGGGCACGGCGTTCGCCCCGGACCCGATCGTCCTGGACCGCATCGCCTGAGTCATATGCCAGTGGCCCTTTTGGGTGAACGGGACCGGTGGACCCCCGCCGGTCCCGTTCGGCATGCTGGACTCGGTGACGCACCGACAGAGGAGACCGCCATGAGCGCACTCACCGTCGAACCCCCGACGGCCCAGGGCCACGAGTGGGACGACGTTGTCCGGATCTGGGAGGAGACGGATGCACCTGACGGCTGCACGGTGGAGATCATCGAGGGGATCGTCACCGTGTCACCTACGCCCGCCAACAGCCACAACAGCCTCGCTGAACTGGTTCAGAGGCGCCTCTACACAGCGATCCCAGAAGACTGGGGCATCTACCAGACCCTCGCGGTCGAGATTCCCTCCCGTCTGGGGATGTTCATCCCGGATCTGCTCGTGGCCCCGAGGGCGGTCCTGAACGAGCCGGGCACCTGCATCCCAGCCGCAGCGGCCGAGCTGGTCGTCGAGATCACCTCGAAGTCCAACGCGAACCACGACCGGGTGGAAAAGCTGCACGGCTATGCGACGGCGGGTGTTCCGCTGTATCTCTTGCTCGACAGCTGGCATTCGGGGCGCCCCACCGCGACGCTGTACGGGGAGCCGAAGAACGCGATGTACCGCGTACTCGCCAACGTGAAGTTCGGCGAAGACATCACCCTCCCCGCGCCCTTCGACCTCACCATCGACACCAGCACGTTCCCCGTCGGCTGACTCGCCTCGCCCGGCTCCCGCCGTCCCAGCCGGACAGCGGCTTCCCGCGCCGCCGTGCGGCCCCCGTGTCCCCGGCCCCGTCGTCGTCGGTGCCGCAGCCCCGGCACCGCGAGCATGCGGGCGACGATCCTGGCCACGGGCGCCGTCGCGGGCCAGACGGTGCCCGGGTGCAGGATCGCCGACCACAGATGGCCATGAGCCTCCGCGACGGCCTGTTCCTCGCCGGCGAGGAGGGCCTTCACGTCGGGCCGCCGGACACGTGCCGGGCGAGCAGCCGGGGGAGTTCGCGCATGTCGTCGAAGACCACCGTGTCCGGCCCCGCCAGCCGCTCCGCCCGGGTCAGCCCTCCGCAGTAGCCGAAGGCGCGCATGCCCGCGGCGCGCGCCGCCCGGACGCCGTACGGGCTGTCCTCCACGACGGCGCAGCGTTCGGGCGGTACGCCCATCGTGGTGGCCGCGTGGAGGAAGAGGTCGGGCTCGGGCTTACCGCGCCGCACATCGGCGGCGCTGAAGATGCGGCCCTCGAAGCGCGCGAACAGTCCGGTCGTCGTGAGGCTGCGGCGGATGCCCTTGTGGCCGCCGTTCGACGCGAGGCAGTACGGGGTGTCGAGGGCGTCCAGCGCCTCGAAGATCCCCTCGACCGGGGTCAGTTCGGCATCGAAGGCCTCCTGGTAGAGACGGGCGTACGCCTTGAACCAGTCGCGCTTCAGCCGCCGGCCGAGCCGTTCCTCCACCGCCGCCGTGTAGGCCTCCGACGACGAGCCGACGAACCGTTCGATGATCTCCGCCTCGGTGAAGTGGCAGCCCAGCTCGGCGAAGACCCGCGCGTCCACCTTCACGGCTATCCGCTCGCTGTCCACCAGGACACCGTCGCAGTCGAAGATCACCAGATCGAAAGGATCACGAGTCATTCGGCGCAGCCTAGAGCCCTCATCGGCCGCACGGCCGATGAGTTCTTGTGGTGCTCGGGGTCCTTCTCCATATGGACAGCGCGCATCCGATCGTCATCGCCCTCATCGGCCGGGTCACCCCGGCCGATGTACCGCTGCTGTGCGCCCGATTGCAGGCACGGATCATCGGCGCCGCAGCCGCCGGCGACGTGATCTGCGACGCCGGCGGGCTCACCGGCGCCGACCTCACCACCGTCAACGCCATCGCCCGGCTACGGCTCACCGCCCGCCGCCTCGGCCGCGACCTACGACTGAGGGACGCCGGACCAGAGCTGACGCTGCTGCTGGAGCTCGTCGGCCTGGGCGACGACCTCGGTCACGGCGACCCCGTCCTCAGCCCTCCCCTGTGACCGCGCGGCGGCTCACGCCTTCTCCAGCCGGTCCGGCAGGTCGAACAGCGGGAACCACCGCTTGGTGTCCAGGAAGAAGTCCATCCCGCCGATCTTGCCGTCCGAGAGCTCCAGGACGATCAGCGCCCACGGCTCGTACCCCTCGCCGTCCTGGCTCGGGTGGTAGTGCGCGAAGGCCGGCGCGCCGTTCGCCATGGTCGGGACCAACTTCGAGCCGCGGCAGACCTCTCCGACGCCGAGCATCCAGCCCACGATGTCGTCGTGCCCGCGCAGCCACAGGTCGTACGGCGGCATGGACATGGTCGCGTCCTCGTGCAGCAGCGCGGTCAGCGCCTTCATGTCGTAGCCCTCGAAGGCCGCGACATAGCGCTCCAGCAGCTTCTGCTGCTCCTCGTCCAGCGGGTCCGCCGTGTCCGTCTTCGCGGGGTCCGACTCGGCGATCGTGGCGCGGGCGCGCTGGAGCGCGCTGTTGACCGAGGCGACCGAGGTGTCGAGCAGCTCGGCGACCTCGGCGGCCTTCCACGCCAGGACCTCGCGCAGGATCAGCACCGCCCGCTGCTTGGGCGGCAGATGCTGCAGCGCCGCGACGAACGCCAGCCGGATCGTCTCCCGCTCGACCGTCGTCTCGGCCGGGTCGGCCACGGACGGCAGCACCCGCCCGTCCGGCACCGGCTCCAGCCAGGTGATCTCCGGACGGGCGTTGAGCTGGGCCTGCGCCACCGGCGTGGCGGCGGTCAGGTCCATCGGGCGGGCCCGGCGGTTGCCCGCGTTCAGCATGTCCAGGCAGACGTTCGTCGCGATGCGGTACAGCCACGAGCGCAGGGACGACCTCCCCTCGAACTTCTCGAAGCTCCGCCAGGCACGCACCATCGTGTCCTGGACGGCGTCCTCCGCCTCGAAGGAGGAGCCCAGCATGCGGTAGCAGTAACCGGTCAGCTCCGTCCGGTAACCCTCCAGCCGGGAGTCGAGGTCCTGCGTCGTTGCCGTATCACTCATCGGGTCCACCCTGTCCGCGCACATCACTCCAAGGTGCCGGCGCCCGAAGCACCGGCGGAAGCACCAGCCCTTCGGACGCTACAGGAGGGCACCGACAACGCGGGTCAGGTTCCCGGCTTGCGGCCGTAGACGTACACGTCGTCCCCGTTGCGCAGCAGATTCCAGTACGCTTTCGCGTCCGCGGTCCGCATGTTGACGCAGCCGCCCGAGCCGGGCGGGTTGTACATCGACTTGCTGACCGAGTGGAACGCGATGCCGCCGTCGAAGAACTGCGAGTACGGCATCCGCACGTGGTAGAGCGTCGACCAGTGGTTGATGTTCCGGTAGTAGATCCGCTTCGAGCCGGTCCGGGTCTCCGCCCCGTCCCGCCCCGTGCGCACCGGCACCGGCCCGTACTTCAGCCGCGCCCCGTCCTGGATCCAGGTCAGCTGCCGGGTCAGGTCGACACAGGCGATGCGGCCCTTGTTGGTGGGGCACTTGCCGGCCTTGTTGGGGGTGCTGCCCGCCGCGCGCTGGGCCAGCATCGTGTTCATCGTGCGCCACGTGAGGGGTCCGGCGTAGCCGATCGTCGGAGTGATCCCGTGCGCGCTCTGGAACTTCTGGATCGCCTTGCAGTCGGCGGCCGACTGCCGCCCGTCGACCCGCAGGCCGAGAAATCGCTCGACCCGCGTCTGGTACGGCCCCGTCGACGTCGTGCAGGACGCCGCCTGCGCGGGTGCGGCGCCGAGCGCCAGCGTCAGTGGCACCACCATCCCCGTGATGCCGAGGGCGACACCGCCCCGTCTCCGTATCGTCCCGTTACCCGATCCTTTACGTGCCACGGTCACCAACTCCCCTGTGGGCGCTGTGCGGTTGCTCTGACCGTTGGACGCTCACAGGGGGGCCGTTGGTTGTAGGAAGTGGCCGTGGATTTCCGGAAATCTCGTCAGTGCTGGGCGATGTGCCGCGGGACGGGCTGCGTGACCGGCCGCGGGAGCGGCCGCCGCTCCTGCGCCCGCGCCGCGTACGACCCGTACAGCGTGACCGAGACGACGCCGAGGACGGCCAGCAGCCCCAGCAGCACCGTGCCCGCCCAGCCGCCCGCATGGAAGGCCACCGCGCCGAGCGTGCCGCCCGCGCTGCTGCCCAGGTAGTACGCCGACTGGTACAGCGCCGACGCCTGGGCCCGGCCGGTCTTCGCGGTACGGCTGACCGAGGAGGAGGCGACCGCGTGGCCCGCGAAGAAACCGGCCGTGATCAGCACCAGGCCGATCAGGACCGCGACCAGCGAATCCGCGAGGGAGAGCAGCAGGCCCGCCGCCGTCGTACCGACCGCGAGGTACAGCGCGCCGCGCCGGCCGAGGCGCCCGACGAGCCTTCCGGCCGCCGCGGAGGAGACCGTACCGACCAGATAGACCAGGAAGATCGAGCCGACGACGCCCTGGGGGAGCGAGAAGGGGGCCTCCACCAGGCGGTAGCCGATCACCGTGTAGACCGCGCCGAAGACGGTCATGAACAGCGCGCCGATCGCGTACAGCCGCATCAGCAGCGGGTCACTGAGATGACCCCGGACCGTCTTCGCCAGCGCGCGCGGGTTCAGCGAGCCGGGGGAGAAGTGCCGGGCGCGGGGGAGCAGCAGCCGGAAGACCACCGCGCACACCAGCGCCATCAGGCCGACCGCGCCGAGCGCCGCCCGCCAGCCCCACAGCTGGGCGACCCAGCCGGTGACGATCCGGCCGCTCATTCCGCCGATGCTGTTGCCCGCCACGAACAGACCGATCGCGGCGACCAGCGCCTTGGGCCGTACCTCCTCCGCCAGGTACGCCATCGCGGAGGCCGGCAGCCCGGCCAGCGCCGCGCCCTGCACCGCGCGCAGCGCGACGAGCCATTCGAGGTTCGGCGCGAGGGGCACCAGCAGGCCGACCGCGACCGCGACCACCAGCGACACGGTCATCATCCGGGCCCGGCCGAACCGCTCGGACAGGGCGCTCAGCGGCAGTACACACAGGGCCAGCGCGCCCGTCGCGGCGGAGACCGTCCAGCTGGCGGCGCTCGCGCTCACCCCGAAGTCGGCGGAGACGGCGGGCAGCAGGGCCTGGGTGGAGTAGAGGAGGGCGAAGGTCGCGACGCCCGCGGCGAAGAGCGCGAAGCTCATGCGGCGGTAACCGGGGAGGCCGGGGGCGAGCTGAGGGGACGGCGAAGTGAGGGCACCCACGGTGGTGGGCGCCTCGGTACTGGCGGAAGGCATGCCTCGACGGTAGGCACCCCCCTCTGATGCGTCCAATGCATGGAACGGCTTTAATCGTTCCCATGGTGCATGAACCCAGCTCACGGGCTCGCCTGTCACTGAACAGTTACGAAGAAGACATGCGGTTGCTGCTCGCGCCCCGCCTCGCGTACTTCGCCGGGGTCGCCCGCCACGAGCATGTGACCAGGGCCGCGCACGAGCTGGGCGTCCCCCAGTCGACGCTGTCGCGCGCCATGGTCCGGCTCGAAGAGGACCTGGGTGTCGCGCTGTTCACCCGCAAGGGCCGCAACGTCTCGCTGACCGCCGCGGGCCGCACCTTCCTGGCCTCGGTGGAGCGGGCGCTCACCGAGGTCGAGCGGGCGGCGGACGCCGTACGGGCCGACACCGACCCGTACGCGGGCAAGGTCGCGTTCGGCTTCCTGCACACGATGGGCTCCGAGACGGTACCCGAGCTCATCCGCGCCTTCCGCGTCGACCACCCGCGCGTGCGCTTCTCCCTCGTCCAGAACTACGGCGAGGCGATGATCGAGGGCCTGCGCGCCGGCGAGCTGGACCTGTGCCTCACCTCCCCGGTCCCGGACGCCCCCGACCTCGTGGCCCGCCGCCTCGACGAACAGCGCCTGCGCCTCGTGGTCCCCGACGACCACCGCCTCGCCACGCGCAAGCGCATCCGCCTGGCGGAGGCGGCCGACGAGACCTTCGTGACCCTGGAAACCGGCTACGGACTGCGCCGCATCACGGACGCCCTGTGCGCGGAGGCCGGATTCACCCCGCGCGTCGCCTTCGAGGGCGAGGAGGCCGAGACCCTGCGCGGCCTGGTCGCCGCGGGCCTCGGCGTCGCCCTGCTCCCGCCACCGGCGGTGCCGCGCCCGGGAGTCGTCGAACTGACGGTCACGGCCCCGCGCGCGGTGCGCGAGATCGGGGTGGCGTGGCTCGACGGGCATCCGGACACGGCGCCGGTGGCGCAGTTCAAGAAGTTCCTGCTGTCCCGGCGGGGGAATCTGCTGCCGGACTGAGGCGGCGGACCAGGCTTCCCCGGGTCACGCCGTACGCCGGCGCTGGACCGGGCTTCCCCGGGTCAGGCCGTACGCCAGCGCCGGACCGTGTCACCGTCCACGGTCAGCCATGTGCCGTCGCCCAGCGCCAGCGGATCGAAGCTGCTTGCTCCCGGGTAGTCCAGCTCGGCGACCGGCTGGAGCGTGTGGCCGTCGAGGATCAGGTGCCGGTTGTCCTCGGAGTCCTGGTCCTCGGCGATGGCGACCAGGACGCGGTCCGCGTCCAGGAATCCCGGGTGGTAGCCGACGAAGCAGAGGTCTTCGGGCAGGACATCCTCGGCGTGGGCGCTGACATCGGGCTGCCCGGCCTCGTACCGGCTCAGCCACTCTCCGCCCACGTCCAGCTTGAGGAACGCGCCGTTCAGGCTCAGCCCGGCGAAGGGCTCGTCCTCCAGGCCGACGGGCCGCACTCGTAGGACGTCGTTCTCCAGCGTGACCAGGAGGGAGTGGAACGTATCGCCCATCGCCGCGTTCAGGAAGATCTGCGTCGGGTCGGTGAGGGACTGCTGGAAGGAGTAGCCGGCGGACGCGGACGGCAGCAAGGTCGCGGCGACGCGCCGGTCGTCGGCCAGGTCGAGGGCGACGCAGAGGTCCCCGGGGTAGGGGCCTTCGGTCTCCAACAGGCCGGGCATCGTGACGAGGAGCCGACGCCCCGACGGATCGGCGACACAGGCACCCGAGGCGACGCGGTGGTCGAACCAGGGTTCGTGCTCGTATGTCCAGCGCACCCGGCCGTCCGCCTCGTACACGGTGACGATGCCGCTGCCGCTCACGGCGAGACCGCCGTCCGGCAGCGGAGAGGCGAAACCATGGCTCCGCCCGGGCTGCGGGGAGGGCCAGCGGCGCTGCCACGCGAAGACGCGGGAGGGATCCTCGTCGACGCGCCCGACCGTGATCTCACCCTTGGTGCCTGCCACCAGCCAGTTCGCGCGGTCGCGCGCCTGCCAGGCGTCGTGATGCCCGCGCCGTTCGCCGAAACCGGGGAGCGTTTCCTGAGCAAGGCACTCAGCGGCGAGGTGTGTGTATTCCATGTCCCTGCTCAGGCCGTCCCGCCGGCACTGCCGGACAGCTCAGCGTGACCGGTTGCCCGGAACTCGTGGCTGTCGGCGGGCAGCCCGTGGAAGAAGGCGGATTCGGCCTCGCCGGTCACCAGGAGGGACTCGAGGAAGGCGGCACAAGACGTGGGGTAGCGCTCCCAGGCGGGACCGCGTCCTTCGTGGATCATGACGAGCCAGCTGTCCGGCGCCTGCCCGGGGCGGACGAGCCAGTACAGCGTCTGGCCGTTCTCCGTGAGAGCCCACGCGATGACATCGCTCCCCTCCTCTTCCAGTTCTTCGGGGTGGGAGCCGCTGGCCTCCAGTTCCTCTCGACGGCCCCGATTCTCGATCAGGAGGTCGTAGTACTTGTTGGCGCAGCCAGGCTCGAGTACCCACACCGCGTTGTCGAACACGCCGCCGCCGAAGGTGTCGACGAGTTGCTTGTAGTCGGCCGGCAGTTCGGCCCCGAGAGCTGACTCGACCTCATGCCAGTTCTTGCGCTCGGGGGCAGCGAGTGGAGGGAAGTGCTGGGCGAGGCGTTCGACGTGCGGGTTCACGGATGGCTCTCATTCATGGAGTGGGCTGTTCATGCGTCATGCCCAGACCCATGAGCCCTGTCCGTGGAAGAGGATGCGGCACAAGGCGGCGCCGAGATGTCGCCCTGGAGCCTGGAACGGCTGCGCAATGCTGGTTCGGGCTTGGTGTTACTGGAAGCTGAGGCGGTGGGGGTGCCGGCGGTCGGTGGGGCAGGTGTGGATGCGCATGTAGCCGCGGCCGAGGTAGACGCCGGTCTGGTGGCTCGTCTTGGGGGGCCGACGCCACTCTCCGTCGAGAATGCGCCGCTCGCGCCGCACGTCGGTCAGCAGATGGCCGGTTCCCTTTTCGTGGACGGGCGGTGCATACCGGCCACGGCTCGTCGGCCGGCCACAGCATCGGCCCCGCCACCGAACTCTCCTCCGCCTTCGGGGACCCCTGGCGGCGGTGCAGCCGGGTGCTGGTACGCCGGTGGGCCGCGAGGGCCGGGAACAGGGCCTCGACGTCGATCGGTCGTTCTGGCGTGGCGCGGATCACGCGGTCCTCCCGTGTGGGTCGTCACGGACGCTGCACGGCGGTCCGGACGTCCGCGCATTGGTCACCGCCACCAGCCAGTTCGCGCGGTCGCGCGCCTGCCAGGCGTCGTGATGCCCGCACCGTTCGCCGAATCCGGGGAGTGGTTCCTGAGCGAGGAGGTCAACGGCCATCGGAGTCAGTCCCCGCGTGGCCCCCGGAAGTCCACCGAGGTGACGAGGGCGTAGTCGAAGTAGATCGGGTCCCCCTCCTCGTCCATCGGGTACTCGAAGCTGCTCTCGTTCGAGAGGATCACTTTGAGGTCGGGGAGGGTGTCCACGCCGTCGTCGTTCTGCTCGACCGTGTGGCCGCGTTCCTCAAGGCGCTCCAGCAGCTCTTCGCTGGGAGTCCGGAAGACGTCGAGCCCGTCCAGGACGACCGTCACATCCGCGTCCTCGACCCGGAACCGGTACACATGGATGTCGGTCAGCGCGCCCTTGGTGAAGCCGAGATTGAACTCCGTCTCGGACTCCGCGTGCTCGCAGAGCACCTGTCCGGGCGCGTCGCCGTAGTCAGGGTCGGACGGGGCGAAGCCCAGTTCGCGCGCGGCCCGGACCGCCTCGTCGGCCGACATGCCTAGCCTGAGCGTGGCAACCCCCACCGCCGGCAACAGCTCCAGAATCATCGTCCCCTTCCAACCCTCCGAGTACGTACCGCTGCCTACCGGCCCGGGCGAAGGCCGGAAGAGCTCCTCGCCCGGGGTCCGGAACACATCGGCACCGTCCAGCGGAAGACGTCGGGCCTTTCGAGGGTGCCCCACGCGCACTCTCCCAGTTGCAGAACCCGCTTCAGGTCACCGGACAGGCTCTGTCGTGACCAGGACGTAGTCGAAATACAAGGGATCACCCTCCGCGTCCTCGGGGTAGTCGAAGGAGCTGTTGTTGGCGAAGGACATCTTGAGCTCGGGAAGGGCGTGAATGCCAAAATCATCGTCGTAGACAACGGAATGTGCGCTTGCCTCCATTTGCGGCACCAGCTGCTCGCTGGGGGTGCGGAAGACATCCATTCCATCGAAGGTGACGTTGATATCGGCGTCCTCCACGCGGAAGCGCCACAGCTCGACGGCGGTTAGCGTCCCGTCCTGCGGGAAGGACAGAACGAATTGGAACGCGGAGTCGTCTAGGTTCACCACGTACTTCCCCGGCGGCCGCTCAGCTCCGGGCCGGTGACTGATCCGGCCCAGCCCTTCACCGAGCGCCATCGCTTCGTCGAAGGGCATACCGAACCGGAACGGCCCAACGCCGATGTGCGGCTGAATCTCAACATCCATGATTGTTCCGCTCACTCCTTTTCGCTCACTCGCTGGAAAATCACCGCAGGAGAGCCGCCTCGTCGATGCTCCAGCCACGGCTGGCCAGCATGGCCTGAAGGTTCTTGTTGTCCTTCAAACTCTTCACCATTTCTTCGATGTGCTGGTCGTACTTGCCCGGGAACCTGCGCTTGATGTCGTCGATGTCCATCCTCATGGCCTCGGTGATACGGCCCTGGCTCACCAGCTCTCGCTGCCACATCTGCCAGGCCTGCGCCTGCAATTCGCTGCCCGTGCTGTACACATCGCGATGGTCATCGTATTCCATGCGAATGGACGGACCATTGTTGACCTTCTGCTTTTTGTGCGACTTGCCCGCGCGGTAGAAGCCCGGGTCGGTGATGTCCTTCCATGCAGCCTTGGGCGGAATGTGGTTGACCTCCATCGCGAGGGGGAACCGCGTCCCGTCCGCCTTCTGGTTGGCCGGGAGCTGGCCGCCGTACCAGCCGCCCTTCTCCGTGCATCCCTTGGCGATCAGCCCTTCCGGGTCCATCCACGTGAACGGGTTGGTGACGTAGGCGGCCGGATTGGGAGCAGGGGCGAGGCCCAGTGGGTCCGCCGACACGTATCGGGCCGTCTCCGGGTCGTAGTGCCGGTGGAGGTTGTAATGGAGGCCGGTCTCCGGGTCGTCGTACTGGCCGGGGAAGCGGAGCGGGGTGTAGGCGTCGGCTTCGCGGTTCCAGGCCGTGAGGCCCCAGACGGTGGAGCGCTTGTGCCAGGCGATCTCGCCGTGCTTGTCGACGAGTTCGGTCGGGGTGCCGACGAGGTCGGTGACGATGGCGAAGAAGCGGCTGCCGACGTCGCTCTGCGAGGAGTCTGCGGCTATGCGGCGTTCGAGCTGGGAGACGGGGCGGTAGCCCTCGTGGTCCCACGTGAGCGTCACCCCGGTCGAGGTGTCGGTCTGCTCGGCCAGCCGGGTGTCGTCCCAGGAGAACTGGACGGTGGCCTCGACCATGGCCCCGTCGGGTGCCATGCGGTGCTTGGCGGTGCGGCGGCCGAGTGGGTCGTAGGTGTAGCGCCAGACAGTGCCGTCCGGAGTTGTGCAGGAGGCGAGCCGGTCCTCGGCGTCCCAGGTGTAGCGCCAGGTGTCGGGCTTGCGGGACAGACGCCGCTTCTGGCGCAGGACGACCCGCCCGGCGTCGTCGTACTCGTAGCGCACCCCGCCCGCGCTGAGGAGGCGGGTGCCCTCATACACCCGTTCACCGCGGCTCTCTGTGTGCCGCGCCCGGTCGGGCCACTGGGCGCCGGTCTGGTTTCCGGTGGCGTCGTAGGTGTAACTCTCTGACCATTCGCCCGCGGTGACGCCGAGCGGTCGGCCTAGTGGGTCGAGTTCGAACCTCGCGGTCAGTCCGCTCAGGTGGTCGGTCTCCGAGGTGAGGAAGCCGTCGGCGCGATAGGTGTACGACCGTGAGAGGACCGTGTTTCGCGCGGTGGACACCGACTGGGACGTCAGTCGGCCGATCGGGTCCCACCCAGAGTCGAGCGCCACCGGCGCCTCGGCGGGGCCGAAGGTGCGCCGCAGCTCCCGGCCCAGTTCATCGTGCGTGTAGTCGAGGGTGTGGCCGGAGGCTTCGACCTGCACCCGGTTGCCGCCCGCGTCGTAGGCGTACGAGGTCACGGCCCCCGTCGGGGTCGTGCGTGAGACCAGTTCGCCGTGCGTGTCGTAGCCGAACCGTATGGTGCGCCCGTCGGCGGTCTCCGCCACCAGCCGGCCCATGGCATCGCGCTCCACGGACAGCGTGGACGTCGGCGACTCGGCGCGGGTCAGTCGGTCTGCGGCGTCGTAGGTGTAGCGGGTGACGACTCCGGCGGCGTCCTTCGTCACCACGTTGCCGAGGGCGTCGTAGGTCATCGTGATGCGCTGTCCGAGCGGTGTCGTGCGGGCGACGAGGCGCCCTGCGGCGTCATGTTCGTACGTGGTGGTGCGGCCGTCGAAGTCGGTCTCCGACATCGGCAGCCCGGCAGGACCGTACTGGTAACGCCACGTCCGGCCTTCGGGGTTGCGTACACCAGTGACGCGCAGCTCGGTGTCGTACGTGAACTCATAGCGCGCGCCGTCCAGGCCCGTGCGGGCGGCGAGCAGGTCGAACCACGTGTACTCGAACCGGACGACACCGCCCAATGGGTTGGTATACGCGAGGCAGTTGCCCTCCTCGTCCCACGTCCACGACTCGATCGTGTCGTCGGGGGCCGTGCGTCGCGACAGCAATCCCTCTGGCGTCCACTGCAACCGGGTGACCGCGCCGGTGGGATCGATACTCTCGACCGGAAGGCCGAACGGGTCGCGCCTGACCGCGTAAGTGGCGCCCTGCGGATCGGTGACCGAAAGCGTCAGGCCTGCCGGGTCATTGGTGCGCCGCTCCGTGTCGCCCGTGGGGTACGTGGCCGTAGTAAGTGCGCCCGCCGCATCGCACGTGAACGTGGTCGACGTCCCGTCGGGCGCGATGATCGCGGTCCGATTGCCGCGCTCGTCGAAGGTCTGCCGCCAGACCGTACCGTCCGGACCGGTCATCGACACCGGCAGGTGCAGTGCGTTGTACGTGGTCCGTGCCTGCCGCCCGTCGGGGTAGTACACAGTGGTCAGGTTGCCGTGCTCGTCGTACGCGAACCGGGCCGTACTGCCGATCTGGTCGGTGCGGCAGAGCAGGTTGTCCCAGCGGTCCCACTCGAAGCGGACGGTGTGCCCCAGTGGATCGGTCTCGGCGACGACCTGTCCGAGTTCGTTGAGGTAGGTGACGGTGACGGCACCGGTGGAGTCGGTGAAGCGGGTGATGCGGTTGACCGTGTCGTAGCAGAACTGGGAGGAGAGTGCGCCGTCCGGGCCGACGGTCTGCACGACCCGGCCGGCCGCGTCGTAGACGTATTGGTAGGTGTAGTCGTTGCGGTCGGTCCACGAGGTGACCCGCGCCTCGTCGTCGTACGTGAACCGCAGCGGTGTGCCCGAGGAATGGGCGACCGCTTCCAGATTCGCGTTGCTGTCGTAGCCGAAGGACGTCACCTGAACGGGGCCGTCCGGTGTCTGGAGGGACAGTCCTGTGACACGGCCGAGCTCCGGGTCGGTGGTCACCCGCACACGGTAGCCACCCTCGTGGTGCACGATGGTGGGCAGACCGTCCTCGGTACGGCCGATCTGAAGGGCGTTGCCGTTGCGGTCTTCGATCTCACGCAGCCAGTACAGGCCGCCCGCGTGGTAGGGGTTGCCGGTGAAGCGCCGGGTCAGGCCCGCGTGGGTGTCATGCACGGCGTACGTGACATCACCCAGTGCGTTGCGCTCGACATAGGTGAGCGGCAGCCGGTCGCCCTCCAGGGGCAGCACCTGCTCGTCGGCATCGCGCGGGAGGTCCGGGTAGAAGAGGATCGAGCCGTCCTCGCGGGCCCACATCGCGCCTTGGCCTGCCGGCTCCAGGCGCTCGTCGAGGGTGGAGGCCCAACTGCGGCCGAAGCAGTGGCCGTAGCGGTAGCTGGATATGTGCGTGCGCCGCAGGACGAGCGACAGGATCCCGGGCAGGGCCAGGTCCGTCTGGGAGAGGACCATTTCCCCGCTGGCCACGTCGACGGGGTCGGTCTTGCAGCGGCGGTTGCGTAGCGAGATCGCCCACTCGCGGACCCTGTCGAGCGCTTCCCGCAGCGACTTGGGGCGGGGGCGCCCCGGGCCCTTCGTCGCAGGGTCGGACTTGCCTCGCCGTCCGTCGAGGCCGTCGCCGTCCTTGCCGCCCTTCGCCGCGATGCTCTTGACGCGGTCGCGGACGTCCTGGTCGGTGTCCCGGTGGGTTTTCGAGCCCGCCTTCATGGACTTGGGCAGGTCGGTGCCGGTGTGCTTGCTGAGGTCCTTGTGTCCCTTGACGAGCTTCTCGATGACTTTCTCGAGGGTGGTGTCGAGGACGGCGGTGAGGGAGTCCTTGCCCTTGGCCCGGCCATGTGCGGTCTTCGCTTTGCCGATCTTCCCGGCCGTCTTGCCCTCCATGGCGATCTGTACGTCGCCCAGCTTCCCGCCGGCCTTGCCGTGCGCGTCGTGGTCGATCACGGGTCCGCCACCGGGGCCGCCTCCGCCCGGCCCGCCCGCGGAGTTGATCTGCAGTCCCTCCTTGCCCGCCTGCACGGTCTGGCCGGCGTCGTAACCGTCCTGCACGCCGACGACGTTGAGGGCGACCTGGATGGCGAGGTCGGCCGCGATGTTCTCCAGCGCGGCGACGGCCGGTTCGGTGAGGATGGCGACGATCTCGGCGACCGCGAGGTCGGCCATCTCCTTCAGGACCTGTTTGAACGCGGCACGGGTGGCCAGGATCTTCGCCCCCGCCAGCAGCGTCGAAAGACCCGCCGTGACCGGCGCCAGCGCGAGGGTGATGCCCACCGTGGCGGCCAGGTCGGCGAGTTCGCCCGGCCATGATCTTGCGGGCCACGATGAGGTCGGCCACCCGGTCCAGCGCCCCGGCGATCGTACGGGCCGCCTTGGCCACGTCCTTGTTCTTCTTCTGGACCTTTCCCCAGTGCTGGTCCAGGGCCGTCAGCGATTCGCTCTGCCCGGAGGAGAGCAGCCGCTGGATGTGTCCGTGCGCCGCGTGCGCGTCGTCGTCCGCGTCGTCCGCGAACTCCCGCAGCGCGTCCGCCATGTCCCGGTACGCGTCCTCGTCGACGTTGGGCCACCCCACGCCGACGATATCGAGCATCGCGTCGACGCCCTCGGGAATGGTGTAACCCATGACGAAGAGGCCCCCGTCTCGAACATGCAGTCAGATCATCAGATCTTTCAGCATGTCATGAGACTGCCAACCAGCCCCGAGCACCCCCTGGGAGGCCGCACTTCAATAACGGCGCGACGCGGACTCAGTACCGCAGCGACCGCCCGAACCCCGCCGCCAGCGGCATCCGCAGCCCCAGCGGCGGCGGCGCCGCCAGTGCGTCCGCGACCGGGCGGGCGTACGCGCGGGAGAAGAGCGCGCCGAGGACGAAGTCGGCCGCCAGGGCGAGGACTTCCTCCTGGTACTGGCGCAGCGCGTGGCCGTCCGAGTGGACCTCGAAGCGGCAGGTGGTCCGGTTGGACTTCTTCGCCCGTTCGGCCAGCCGGTACGACAGCTCCGGGTCGACCCGGGCGTCGTTCGTGCCGTGCACGATCAGGACCTGGCGGCCCGCGAGCTGTCTCACCGGTTCGGGCTGTGCCGCGACATCGTCCTCGGGCACCCAAGGGGCGAGGGCGAGTACGGAGTTGACGGCGCCGTGGCCGGCGGCGCGCAGGGCCGCACGGCCGCCCATGCCGTGGCCCGCCAGGCACACCGGTACGTCCCCGTACCGCCGTACGACCTCGTCCACGGCCCAGGTCGCGTCCGTCGCGAGCTGGGCGTCCGGGCCGTTCCAGCCGCGGCCGCGGTAGCGCACCACGTGTGCCACGAGACCGTCCGCGCGGCCCGCCCTGGCCAGTGAGCGCGCCAGGGGGAGCGCCGCCGCGTGCGCCACCGTGGACGGGCCGCGGGGCGACTCCGGTTCACCGTCCGGCAGCAGCAGCACGACCCCGCCGACCGCCGGTGCGGCGCCCGACGCGCGGACGGGCCGGCCGAGTCTGGCGTGCGCGGACGCGTCGGACGCGTCGGATGTGCGGGATGTGTCGCTCGTGCGTGCCGCGTCCGTTCCGGGGCGGACGTGCGCCGAATCCGCCCGCTCGGCCGGACGTCCCCACCACAGGTGTCGTGCCTGTTCTGCCATGGCAGAACAGTCTCAGAAGCGCGGGTGTACTCCACCCGTCCGCACGGTCACCGTTGCGTATCGACCGGTGATTCGCGCAGGTGCCCTCTACGCGCGTAGGTATTAGAGTGCGGAGATGACGAGCCAGACCACATCCGTGTCCTCCCGGGGAACTGCCCCCGGACCCGAGAGGCCCACCGCGGACCAGATCCGCCGTGCCCCGAAGGTGCTCCTCCACGACCACCTCGACGGCGGGCTGCGGCCCGGCACGGTCATCGATCTCGCCCGCGACGCGGGCTACGACTCCCTCCCCGAGACCGAGCCCGACAAGCTCGGCATCTGGTTCCACGAGGCTGCCGACTCGGGCTCGTTGGAGCGGTACCTGGAGACCTTCGCGCACACCTGCGCCGTCATGCAGACCCGCGAGGCCCTCAAGCGCGTCGCCATGGAGTGCGCCGAGGACCTCGCCGAGGACGGTGTCGTCTACGCCGAGGTGCGCTACGCCCCCGAGCAGCACCTGGAAGCGGGCCTGACCCTCGAAGAGGTCGTCGAGGCCGTCAACCTCGGGTTCCGGGAGGGTGAGCGGCGGGCCCGCGAGAACGGCCACCGGATCCGGGTCGGCGCCCTCCTCACGGCGATGCGGCACGCCGCCCGCGCCCTGGAGATCGCCGAACTCGCCAACCGCTACCGCGACTCGGGCGTCGTCGGCTTCGACATCGCGGGCGCCGAGGCGGGTTACCCGCCCACCCGGCACCTCGACGCGTTCGAATACCTCAAGCGGGAGAACAACCACTTCACCATTCACGCCGGCGAGGCCTTCGGGCTGCCGTCGATCTGGCAGGCGCTCCAATGGTGCGGCGCCGACCGGCTCGGCCACGGGGTCCGCATCATCGACGACATCGAGGTCGCCGCGGACGGCACCGTACAGCTCGGCCGTCTCGCCGCGTACGTACGCGACAAGCGCATCCCGCTGGAACTGTGCCCGACGTCCAACCTGCAGACGGGCGCGGCGGCTTCGTACGGTGAGCATCCCATCGGACTGCTGCGCCGGCTGCACTTCCGGGCCACCGTCAACACCGACAACCGGCTGATGAGCAACACCAGCATGAGCCGCGAGTTCGAGCACCTGACGGAAACCTTCGGCTACACGCTCGACGACATGCAGTGGTTCACCGTCAATGCGATGAAATCGGCGTTCATTCCTTTCGATGAACGACTCGCCATGATCAATGACGTGGTCAAGCCCGGCTACGCGGAGCTGAAATCCGAGTGGCTGTTCCAGCAAACCGCCACGACCAGCGGATCTTCACCGGACGAGGGCTGAGCGGTCGCGCAAGGAAAGGGCCGGGAGCGTCAACTCCCGGCCCTTTCCCCGGCGCGTGACTGTTTGCGGGGCGCGGTGCGCGCTGGCTAGCTTGCAAAACCGCTCATCTTTCCCCTCCCCCAAGGAAAATTCACTGATGAAGCAGTCCGCTGCCAAGACCCTCGGTGTCGCCGCCCTCGGTGCCGCCTTCGCCGTGGCCGGAGCCGGTGCGGCCGCCGCCGCCGGTGCCCCCGCCCAGCTCGGCACCCCGCTGGGCCTCGCCACCAACCCGGAGACCGTCGCCACCGTGGGACACGTGGTCGAGGGCGTCGGCCCGAACGCCCTGCCCGTCGCCCCCGAGCAGGTCACGGGCCTCCTCGGCGGTGCGGCGGCCGGCGGCGGCCTCCTGGGCGGTCTGCCCCTTCCGGTGCACTAGCCCGCCGGTCGACGAAGAGTGGGGCGCACACCCGGCCGGCCCGGGGGTGCGCCCCACTCGCGCTGTTACGGCGCCGCTGACGCCGGGTCACGTCACCAGGCGGTCGACGCGGTCTTCTCCTGCGGCAGCAGCAGCCACAGCGCCAGGTAGAGCAGGAACTGCGGGCCGGGCAGCAGACAGGACGCCACGAAGATCACGCGCATCGTCGTCGCGGAGGTGCCGAAGCGCCGTGCCAGCGCCGCGCACACTCCACCGATCACACGTCCGTCGCGGGGGCGGGCAAGTGCGGCCATGGTGGGCTCCTTCGAGAGTCGAGAGTCCGTATCCGGGAGCCTCTCCTCTGTGCTCCCGATGACTCCATACTCGCCGGGCGAACGGGGATGAAGCGTCGCTCTACGGGGCGATCCCGACCCTGGGAATCGTCGGGGTCGGCCCCTGAGACGCATCCTCCCGGAGCAGGCCTCCCCGCCCCTTCCGGTCCGTCCGGGGACTGCCGGAGCGCGCCCCGCGCCCGGCCCGCGTCAACCGGCGCCGCAGCCGGGCCCGGCCCACCGGGACCACGGCCAGATGCGCCAGCGCCACCCCGGCCGTGTTCAGCAGCAGCGAGTCCACGTCCACGACCTGCCCGGGCACCCCGGTCTGCAGCAGCTCGATGCCCAGCGACAGCAGCGCCCCCGCCGCGACCGTACGGGTCAGCGAGCCCCACGGGGAGGCGAAGAGCCGGCCGCCCGCCATCGGCAGCAGTATGCCGAGCGGTGCCAGCAGCAGCAGTCCTTCGCCGATCCGGCGGGCGGCCTCCACAGGGCCCATCGCCAGATCGGCCTTGATCCCCGCGAGGGGCTCCAGATTCGCCGCCATCACCCACATCACGTCCAGCGGGCGGAGCGTCAGCCACCCCACGAGCGCCAGATGCGCGAGGAGGAGGACACCCCCCGCCACGCGGAAGTGGATGGCGGCACTGCCGCCCAAGCCTTGACGCTGCACGACCCCCAAGACGCGACGACCGGCGGGATCGGTTCCGGGTCGCGTCCAGGCGTTACGAGACCCTCGTCACGAGCCCGTCGCGGCGGCGGTCGGCAGGGGCGTCTCCGGGCGCTGCTTAGCCGCCTGGGAGCAGCGGTAGCCGCGCGGCGCGTAGTCCCCGGGCCCGCCCAGGACGACCGTCCCGCCGGCCGTCGCCGCCTCGCTCTCCGCGAACGTGCACACGATCTGCGCCAGCGCCGTCGGCGTCAGGTCCTCCGGCTGCCGGGTCAGCCGCAGCGTGCCCTCCGGGTCGCCCTTCCACCCCGACGAGACGACCAGCGGCCCGCCGACGTCCGTGGTGAACCCGGCCTCCCGCTCGGCCACCGACGGCTCCGCGAGCAGCTGGTCGAGCAGCGCCCGGGCCCTGGCCACGGGCAGCCGGTCGGCCTCGGCGTCCTCGGGGCCCGGGGCCGTACGGTCCACCGCCACCAGTGCCGACGCACACACCAGGTACACCCGCACCGGCACGCCGCCCGGCTGCGCCCGCGTCGCCGTCTCCTTGCCGGACAGCGAACACGGCATCCGCGACGGCGCGGGGCCGGCGTCGACCGGCACCGACGTGGTCCTGATCCCGCACCCGGCGACGGCGAGCGCGAACACGGCGACGCCGACGGCCCCGGCGACGGCACGCAGGACCCTGCCCGGGCCAACCCTCCGGTCCGCGGCCCGCGCGTCCGCGCGTCGGCCCGTCGCCGGCGCCGTGTGCCCGTCCGCGCCCCGCGTCGTCGGCGTCGTGGGCCTGTCCGTGCTCGGGTCCGCGCCCCGCACGTCCACGACGGGGTGCTCTGTCGCGGGCAGGCCCGTCATCGGCGTCGTACGCCCGTCCGCGCTCAGGACCCTGCCCCTGCCCGTGGCGCGGGCGACGTCCTGTGTGGCCGGGCGCGGCGTCCCGGTCGGGTGGGTGGTCACCGCGTGTCACCTGTCTCTGCCCGGGTGGCCTGGCCTTCCGTGGCGAGGCCGGACGCGTCCTGCGGCAGCCGGAGCGTGAACACCGCGCCGCCCTCGCCGTCCGTCGTGTTGGCGGCGGAGATCCGGCCGCCGTGGATCAGAGCGTTCTCCATGGCGATCGACAGCCCCAGTCCGCTGCCCTCCGAGCGCGGCCGCGACGCGCTCGCCTTGTAGAACCGGTCGAAGACGTGCGGCAGTACGTCCTCGGGGATGCCGGGCCCGTGGTCGCGTACCGCGATGACCAGCTCCCCGTCCTCCGTGTGCACGGACACCCGCACCGGCGAGCCGCCGTGCTTCAGCGCGTTGCCGATCAGATTGGCCAGGATCACGTCGAGGCGGCGCGGGTCGAGCCGCGCCATGATGCCGCGCTCCGCGTCCAACTGGACCGCGTCCAGCCAGGCCCGCGCGTCGATGCAGGCGGTGACCTGGTCGGCGACATCGACGTCGTCGAGGACGAGCCGGGCCGTACCCGCGTCGAAGCGGGTCACCTCCATCAGGTTCTCCACCAGGTCGTTCAGCCGCCGGGTCTCGCTCACGACCAGGGCGACGGCGGGCGCGATCATCGGGTCGAGGCTGTCCTGCTCGTCCTCGAGGACCTCCGTCACGGCCGTCAGCGCGGTCAGCGGCGTACGCAGCTCGTGCGACATGTCGGCGACGAAGCGGCGGCTGGACTCCTCCCGGGCGCTCATGTCGGCGACCTTCTTCTCCAGCGACTGCGCGGCGCTGTTGAACGTCCGTGACAGCTCGGCCAGTTCGTCCGTACCGGACACGTGCAGCCGGGTGTCCAGCTTGCCCTCGCCGAGCTGCCGGGCCGCCTCGCCGAGCCGCCGTACCGGCCGCAGCACGGTCGTCGCGGCGGCATGCGCGAGCAGCGCCGAGCCGACCAGCGCGAGCGCGGTGGCGATCCCGAGCGACCAGGCGAGCGAGTTGAGGTCCGCCCGCTCCTGATCGAGCGACTTGAACATGTAGCCCGTCGGCCCGCCGCCCGTGATTCTCGTACCGCTGACCAGATAGGGCGTGCCGTCGCTCTGCGTCCGTACCCAGAACAGATGCTGCTTGTCGTTGACCGCGTCCTGCAGGGCCTGCGGCACGTCGTCGAGCGTGAAGCGGTCGGGGTCCGACGCGCCGACGATCGGCTTGCCCGCGTCCCGCTCCCCGAACAGCAGCACGCTGTAACCGGCGTTGCCGCCCGCCATCTGCTCGGCCGTCGTCCGCAGCTCGGTCTCGGTCGGCCGGGCGGGCAGCGAGGCGGCCCGGCTCTGCATCTCACGCCGGAAGTCGCCGAGCGCCGCGTTCTGCGTACGGGTCAGTACGGCCTCGCGGTTGAGCCAGTACGCGATCCCCGAGGCGGAGACGGCGGCGGTCAGTGCGACGAGTCCGAAGACGACGACGAGCCGCAGCCGAAGGCTGCTCCAGCGGAGTCCCGCGAGTATCGCCCGCTTCGCGGCACCCGTCCTGTCAGGGGTATCGCTCACTGAGGGGCGTCCAGCCGGTAGCCCACGCCTCTGACCGTACGGATCAGGGTCGGCGATGACGGTACGTCCTCCACCTTCGCCCGCAGCCGCTGCACACACGCGTCCACCAGACGCGAGTCACCCAGGTAGTCGTGCTCCCACACCAGGCGGAGCAGCTGCTGCCGCGACAGCGCCTGGCCCGGACGGCGGCTCAGCTCCAGCAGGAGACGCAGCTCGGTCGGCGTGAGCTGGAGATCCTCGCCGTTCTTCGTCACCGTCATCGCCGAACGGTCGATCACCAGCGAGCCGAACGTCGCCGAGTCGGTCGACTCGCGCTCCCCGCGCCGCAGCACGGCCCGGATCCGGGCATCCAGCACCCGCCCCTGCACCGGCTTGACCACATAGTCGTCCGCCCCGGACTCCAGTCCGACCACGACGTCGATGTCATCACTGCGCGCGGTCAGCAGAATGATCGGCAGCTGGTCGGTGCGCCTGATGCGCCGGCACACCTCGAAACCGTCGATGCCGGGCAGCATCACATCCAGCACGATCAGATCCGGCCGCTGCTCGCGCAGCAGTTTCAGGCCGTCCTCGCCCGTCGCCGCGGTGGCCACACGGTGGCCCTGGCGTGACAGGGAGAGTTCGAGGGCCGTGCGGATGGCGTCGTCGTCCTCGATCAGCAACAGGAAAGGCACGAACGTCATTCTGGCCCATAGGGGAGGGTCAGTTCGACAGTTGGAGTGCTTCTGCCCCTGTGACAGGCCTGTGACAGTCGGCGGACACCGGTGTGAAGTCCCCCGGGCAATGTTTTCTGCACACGGCCGGAACACCACCGGCGCACAGACTCCAACCGACGGGGGGCGCGAGATGAACGCACTGCACAGCACCACCTCAAGCGCAGTTGTCACGCGTCTCCACGACGTCAGCACCGTCGCGCCCGTCGTGCGGAGCACCGAGAAGTCCGGCGCCGTGAACGGGCGGGGGTGCGTTCGCGGCGCCGGGCGTCAGCACAAGCCGTCGTACATGACGGTCGTCGACTCCAGGGTCGAGGGGGGTCACGGGGGAAACGCGTACGGGGAGGTCTCGGGGGAGCGGCGGTCCTTGTCGGAGGTGGAGTTCACCACCTACGTACAGGAACGCCGTGCCTCCCTGTACGCGACCGCCTTTCATCTGACCGGTGACCGGTTCGAGGCGGAGGACCTGCTCCAGAGCGCCCTCTTCTCGACGTACCGGGCATGGGACCGGATCAGTGACAAGGCGGCGGTCGGCGGCTATCTGCGGCGGACCATGACCAATCTGCACATCAGCGCGTGGCGTCGGCGCAAGATCGACGAGTACCCGACCGAGGAGCTCCCGGAGACGGTGGGCGACACGGACGCGATGCGCGGCACGGAGCTGCGCGCGGTGCTGTGGCAGGCGCTCGCGCGACTGCCGGAACTGCAGCGCACGATGCTGGTGCTGCGCTACTACGAGGGCCGCACGGATCCGGAGATCGCGGACATCCTCGACATCAGTGTCGGCACGGTCAAGTCGAGCATCTGGCGGTCGCTCCGCCGGCTGCGTGAGGACGAGGTCCTCAGCTTCGGCCGTGACGAGGAGGAGTCCTTCGGCGAGCTGGTGGCCTGAGGGCGTACGGGGGAGCAACGGGGGTCACGGGGGATCCCACGGGGGAGAACGAAGCGGGCCGGACATGCCATGTCCGGCCCTTCTTCGTGCCTGCCCTCGCGACCGCCTTCTTCGTGCCCGCGGGCGGTGTCCCGGGGGCCTTCGTGCCCGCGGGCGGTGTCCCGGGAGGGTCCGGGCGCGGGGGAGTCAGCCGCCCGAGGCGGCCCGCGCGCGGCAGCGGCCCGCCGCCGCGGCGGCGAGGCGGCCGAGGGCCTCGGCCTTGTCGCAGGGGTGGGCGCCGAGGGCGGACTGGCGGGCCACGATGCCGCGTTCCGCGCGCATCAGGCGCCAGCCGCGGCGCAGCAGGAACGGGACGGACTTGCGGCCCTCGCGCAGATCGCGCAGGAGGCGGCGGCGGAACGTCGTCGAGGGGCGGCCGCGCAGGCAGAGCGCGTCCGCCAGGACGCCGAGCTCCTGGCAGCGGGCGACGATCTCGGCGGCGAAGATGCCCTCGGCGACGAAGAGCGGGGTGCGCTCGATGTCGAGGGCTTCGCGGTCGACCCGGGAGCTGGTGGAGATGTCGTACACGGGGACGGTCGTACGGCCCGTGCGGCACAGCTCCACGACCGCCTCGACGGCCGCGTCCGCGTCCCAGGAGTCGGGGGAGTCCCAGTCGATGTCCGTGCTGCCCGTGACCAGCGGCAGCGTGGGGTCGTCGGCCTCCTTGTAGAAGTCGTCCAGGCGTAGCACCGGGAGGCCGGAGCGGGCGGCGAGGGACGACTTGCCCGAGCCGGAGGGGCCGGCGAGCAGAACGACACGCGTCGGGTGGGGTTGGGAACTCACGGGACACCAGTGTGAGGCATTGGGCCATGCGAGGGACCCCTCTGGAGGCCCGTTGGTATTGAGGATCACAGGGCAACTACGGTGAGTGTGGCTCTGATTACTCCGGCAGGTGGGATTGTTCATGCCACGTCACTCAGCTCCCAAGTCCGCACGGCCCACGCTGTTGCGCGCCGGTCTGACCGTCGCGGCGGCGGCCGCGGCCATCGGCACGGGCGGCGCCGCCCATGCCGCGCCGGGCGGCGTCGACGTCGTGTCCCAGGACGCCCAGGCGACCGGACAGACGCCCGTCCAGGCCCGCGGCGTGACCGGTGTGGTCACGAACTCGGTGAACGGTGTGGGTGAGGTCAAGCGGCTTCAGCTGAACCCGCTGGCCAAGACCGGAGTCGATCCGCTGGACAACCACGTCGGCACCCAGGTCGCCGACTTCAAGTCGGTCGGCACGCAGGACGCCACGGGCCCGCTGTCCGCCGGCGCCGCCCTCCAGGACCTTCCGCTGGCCGGACCCGCCACAAGGGCCCTGCCGATGTGACGCGCCGGTGTGCGGTGCTGGTGTGATGCGCCGATGTGAGGTGCCGTCCGGCGTGCCGGTGTGACGCGTCGGCCCGAAGCGTCGGTCCCGAAGCACCGGTCCGGCGCGGGGACGCCGAAGCCCCCGCCGCGTCGCGCGGCGGGGGCTTCTCGGCGCGGGGCTCAGTACGCGGAGCCGGACGCGCCCAGGCTCCCCGTCGGGTGCCAGACCGTCTTCGTCTCCAGGAACGCCGTCATACGCCCCGTGCCCGGGTCGGCGGACCAGTCGTCGGCGCGCGGGCGCAGCACCCGCTTGAGGTTGTCCGCGGCCGCCGCTTCGAGCTCCTTGGCGAGCTGCTCGTCGGCGCCGGTCAGGTCGATCGCGTTGACGTCCTGGTGCGCGGCGAGCGGGGCCGCGATCTCGGCCGTACGGCCCGACAGGACGTTGACGACACCGCCCGGCAGGTCGGACGTGGCCAGCACCTCGCCCAGCGACAGCGCCGGGAGCGGGGCCTTCTCCGAGGCGATCACGACGACCGTGTTGCCCGTGGCGATCGCCGGGGCGATCACGGAGACCAGGCCCAGGAAGGACGAGTCCTGCGGGGCCAGGACCGTGACGACACCGGTCGGCTCGGGGGTGGAGAGGTTGAAGAACGGGCCCGCGACCGGGTTCGCCCCGCCCACGACCTGGCCGATCTTGTCGGTCCAGCCCGCGTACCAGACCCAGCGGTCGATCGCGGCGTCCACGATCGCGGCCGCCTTGGATTTCGACAGCCCCTCGGCGTCGGCCACCTCGCGCACGAACTGGTCGCGGCGGCCCTCCAGCATCTCGGCGATGCGGTAGAGGATCTGGCCGCGGTTGTACGCCGTCGCGCCCGACCAGGCGCCGAACGCCTTGCGGGCCGCGACGACCGCGTCACGGGCGTCCTTGCGGGACGACAGCGGGGCGTTGGCCAGCCACTTGCCCTTGGAGTCGCTCACCTCGTACACCCGGCCGCTCTCGGATCGCGGGAACTTCCCGCCCACGTACAGCTTGTAGGTCTTGAAGACGCTCAGACGGTCAGTGCGCTCAGACATCGAGGTAGGCCTCCAGACCGTGGCGACCGCCCTCGCGGCCGAAGCCCGACTCCTTGTAGCCGCCGAAGGGCGAGGTCGGGTCGAACTTGTTGAACGTGTTGGCCCAGACGACACCGGCGCGGAGCTTGTTCGCCACCGCGAGGATGCGGGAGCCCTTCTCCGTCCAGATGCCCGCGGACAGGCCGTACTGGCTGTTGTTGGCCTTGGCGACCGCCTCGTCCGGCGTACGGAACGTCAGCACGGACAGCACCGGGCCGAAGATCTCGTCGCGGGCGATGGTGTGCGCCTGCGTGACGTTCGTGAACAGCGTCGGGGCGAACCAGTACCCGGACGAGGGCAGTTCGCACGGAGCGGACCAGCGCTCGGCGCCCTCGGCCTCGCCGGTCTCGGCCAGCTGCGTGATCCGGGCCAGCTGCTCGGCCGAGTTGATCGCACCGATGTCGGTGTTCTTGTCCAGCGGGTCGCCGAGGCGCAGGGTCGAGAGGCGGCGCTTGAGCGAATCCAGCAGCTCGTCCTGGACGGACTCCTGCACGAGGAGACGGGAGCCCGCGCAGCAGACCTGGCCCTGGTTGAAGAAGATGCCGGTGACGATGCCCTCGACGGCCTGGTCGATGGGGGCGTCGTCGAAGACGATGTTGGCGCCCTTGCCGCCCAGTTCCAGTGTGACCTTCTTGTCCGTACCGGCCACGGAGCGGGCGATGGCCTTGCCGACCGCCGTCGAACCGGTGAAGGCCACCTTGTCGACGTCGGGGTGCTCGACGAGGGCCGCGCCCGCGTCGCCGTAGCCGGGAAGGATGTTGACGACACCCTTCGGCAGGCCCGCCTGGCGGCAGATGTCCGCGAAGAAGAGCGCGGTGAGCGGGGTCGTCTCGGCGGGCTTCAGGACCACCGTGTTGCCGGTGGCGAGGGCCGGGGCGATCTTCCACGCCAGCATGAGGAGGGGGAAGTTCCAGGGGATGACCTGGCCCGCGACGCCCAGCGGGCGCGGGTTCGCGCCGTAGCCGGCGTGGTCGAGCTTGTCGGCCCAGCCCGCGTAGTAGAAGAAGTGCGCGGCGACCAGGGGGAGGTCGGCGTCGCGGGTCTCCCTGATCGGCTTGCCGTTGTCGAGGGTCTCCAGGACGGCCAGCTCACGGCTGCGCTCCTGGATGATCCGGGCGATCCGGAAGAGGTATTTGGCGCGCTCGGAGCCGGGCAGGGCCGACCACTTCTCGAACGCCTTGCGGGCGGCCCTGACCGCGCGGTCGACATCCTCGGCGCCGGCCCGGGCGACCTCGGAGAGGACCTCTTCGGAGGACGGGGAGACCGTCTTGAAGACCTTGCCGTCGGCGGCCTCCGCGAACTCTCCGTCGATGAAGAGGCCGTACGAGGGCGCGATGTCGACGATCGACCGCGACTCGGGCGCGGGTGCGTACTCAAAGGCAGTCATGGTGATCAGTCCACCGTCACGTAGTCGGGGCCGGAGTAACGACCGGTGCTGAGCTTCTGGCGCTGCATCAGCAGGTCGTTGAGCAGGCTGGAGGCGCCGAAACGGAACCAGTGGTTGTCCAGCCAGTCCTCGCCCGCGGTCTCGTTGACCAGCACCAGGAACTTGATCGCGTCCTTGGTGGTGCGGATCCCGCCCGCGGGCTTGACGCCCACCTGCACTCCGGTCTGCGCCCGGAAGTCGCGGACGGCTTCGAGCATGAGCAGGGTGTTCGCCGGGGTGGCGTTGACCGCGACCTTTCCGGTCGAGGTCTTGATGAAGTCCGCGCCGGCGATCATGCCGAGCCAGGAGGCGCGGCGGATGTTGTCGTACGTGGAGAGCTCGCCGGTCTCGAAGATGACCTTGAGCCTGGCGGCCCCGGAGGCCTCCTTCACGGCCAGGATCTCCTCGTAGACCTTCATGTACTTGCCCGAGAGGAAGGCGCCGCGGTCGATCACCATGTCGATCTCGTCGGCCCCGGCGGCGACGGCGTCGCGCGTGTCCGCGAGCTTCACGTCGAGGGCGGCGCGACCGGCGGGGAAGGCGGTGGCGACGGAGGCGACCTTGACGTCCGCGCCGTTCAGGGCAGCCTTGGCGGTGGCCACCATGTCGGGGTAGACGCAGACGGCGGCCGTCTTCGGGGTCGTACGGTCGGTCGGATCGGGGTTGACGGCCTTGGCGGCGAGCGCCCGGACCTTGCCCGGGGTGTCCGCGCCTTCCAGCGTCGTCAGGTCGATCATCGAGATGGCCAGGTCGATGGCGTACGCCTTGGCCGTCGTCTTGATCGAACGGGTACCGAGAGACGCGGCGCGCGCTTCGAGGCCGACGGGGTCCACACCGGGCAGCCCGTGGAGGAAGCGGCGCAGTGTGCTGTCGGACGCGGTCACGTCAGCGAGTGCGGCTGGTGCAGCAGTGGTGGGCATGGTCACCAGTCGAGCATATCTACGCGCGTAGCGACCTGTAAACGCCTGCGCCCTTGTGAAGGACGAAAGTGCTGGTGGACACGTGTGCACGTGAAAGCTGTCACAGGCGGGCGGCGCGGAGTGTGTCGATGTGCGTGGAAGGGTGCGCGGGACGCCCATGGGGCCGTGAGGCGAGGTCGGGTGGTGCGAACGTGTGTGCAGTCGATCGCTGGAGCTGATGCAGGTGTACGGGACTGGCCCAGGTGTGCGGTTGGCGCACTACGGTGATTGGTCATGAAGCTGGTGGTGCAGGTGAAGCTGTTGCCGACGCCGGAGCAGGCGTCGGCATTGGGGGCGACCCTGCGCGCCTGCAACCGTGCTGCCTCCCATGCGTCGCGGGTGGCGTTCGAGAAGAGGATCACGAGCCGTAACGAGCTGCAGAAGGACGTGTACGCGGACCTGAAGGCCAGGTTCGGGTTGTCCGCGCAGCCGGCGGTGCGGGCGGTGAAGAAGGTGGTGGACGCGTACGCCACGTTGCGGGCGAACCTGCGGGCAGGGAATCTCGGCAATCCCGGCTCGCGGCGGTATGTGAAGGCGACCGGTGAGCCGCTCTCGTTCCGCCCGGATGCCGCCCAGCCGTTCGATGATCGGTGTCTGTCCTGGCAGTTCGATGCGCGGACGGTGTCGATCTGGACGCTGGGTGGGCGGATGAAGGGCGTGCGGTTCGCCTGCTCGCCGGACCAGCTGAAGGCGCTGGTGCAGTACCGGCGCGGGGAGAGCGACCTGGTCCACCGGGACGGCAAGTGGTTCCTGATCGCCATCTGCGAGGTACCCGAGCAGCCGCGGTACGAGCCGGTCGACTGGATCGGGGTGGACCGGGGCATCGTGAACCTCGCCACCACCTCCGACGGCACCAACCACCAAGGCCGCCGCCTGGGCCGGTATCGGCGCTGGCAGGCCCGCAAGCGTGCCGAGCTGCAGGCCAAGGGCACCCGCAGCGCGAAACGCCGGGCCAAGCGCCGTGCCAGGCGTGAGGCTCGGCACGCCACCCATATCAATCACCGGATCAGCAAGGAGATCGTGGCCGTCGCGCAACGCACCGGGAGGGGGATCGCCGTGGAGGACCTCGGCGGGATCCGTGACCGGGTACGGCTTCGCCGCGACCAGCGGGCCACGCTCTCCTCCTGGCCGTTCCACCAGCTCGGCGCCCACCTGGCCTACAAGGCCCGGCGGGCCGGTGTGCCGTTCCTGGAGGTGGACGCGGCCTACACCTCCCAGATGTGTCCGCGCTGCGGGCATACCGGTCGGACCAATCGGCCCGACCGGGACCACTTCTGCTGTCGTCGGTGCGGGCTCGCTGGCCCCGCCGACGTCGTTGCCGGGGTCAACGTGCGTAACCGCGCACGCTCGGCGTGGGTGCTCGTCACCGCACCCGTACCCGCCCTCGCGTAACGCGGGGGCGGGTAGATGCGACCCGTGACCGTCCCGTCGTAGGGGGCAGTCGGGAGCGCGACGAGGCGTGAACGACCAGGCACACAAGCCTGGCCGTCACGGCCGAGGAGGTGGCAGGAGTCGTTATGCCCCGTCGGCAACCGCCGCCGGTGTCGACACCGACCCGGTCCTGCAGCTCGGCCTGGCCGCCGATGGCACCGTCGAGGTGCCGTCCGTGGCCGAGGCGGACCGTATCGGCTGGTACGGCAAGGGCGTCACCCCCGGAGAGACGGGACCGGCCGTCCTGATCGGCCACTTCGACACGGAGAAGGGCCCCGCCGTCCTCAAGGACGTCGCGAAGGTTGAGGTCGGCGACACGATCAGCGTCACGCGCGCCGACGGCACCACCGTCGTCTTCAAGGTGCGCGAGCTGGAACAGGTGAGCAAGCGGGCCTTCCCGACCCGGAAGGTCTACGGCGACACCTCCCGCCCCGAGCTGCGCCTGATCACCTGTGGCGGCGAACTCACCGACGGCCACCGGCCGGACAACATCATCCTGTACGCCGATCTCGCCCACTGAGACGCGTGAGGCAGAATCGGGGTCATGACGACCCCGACGCCCGACCCCGAGCCGACCTACGCCGACCGCGTCTTCCGGTCGCCCGCCGGGCTTGTCGCCGGTGTGCTGCTGCTGGCACTGGTCGCCTGGCTCGGCGGTGACGCGCTCTTCCGCGGCGAGGGGCGCGCCCGTGCGATGGGGCTCGCGCTGCTGCTGCTGGGGGTGCCGCTGATCGTCGCGTTCACGCTGCGGCCCGCGGTGTTCGCGGGCGAGGACCGGCTGCGGATCAGGAATCCGTTCCGCACGATCACGCTGCCCTGGGCGGCGGTGAAGACCCTGAGCGCCATCTACTCCGTCGAGGTCTTCACGCAGCAGGACGCGAAGTACCAGATGTGGGCCGTACCGGTGTCGCTCCGGGCACGGAAGCGGGCCTCCGCCCGCCAGGCCCTGGCGGGCGACGACGCCTCGCGGGGCGCCGATGTCCGGCGCGCACCCGCCGACCAGACCGTCGCGGAACTGCGCGAACTGGCCGAACGCGGCGCGTCCCGCCCGGGCGCGCAGGGCGAGCCCCAGGTGCGCTGGGCCTACGAGATCATCGCGCCGGCGGCGGTCGGGGCCGTGGTCGTCGCGGTGCTGCTCGCGACGGGCTGACACCGAACCGGGGCTCCGCGCCGAATCCCGCCCCGAACGCCGACGGGCTGCGGGGCCTCCGCCCCGGGTCCCGCGACGCCGTACGGGGCTGGAGGTGTGGGGCTTCGCCCCAGGACCCCCGTGCCTCGAACAGCGGCGGGGCTGGGGGCTCGGCGCTGAATCCTCGCGTCTCGCGCGGCGGCAGGGCTGGGGGGTATGGGGCTCCGCCCTCGAACTTCCGTGCCTCAAACACCGGCGGCGTCAGGGGCTCCCGCGACGCCGGACGGGCTGGGGGTGTGAGGCTCCGCCCTGCATCCCCGTACCTCAAACGTCGACGGGCTGGGAATTGGGGCACTGTCCCAATTCCCAGCCCGTCCAAGGCTCCCCCCATGCCCGCAGGGCATGGGGGGAGCCTGAGCACACAGCCGAAGGCCGTACAGGCTCCGAGGGCTCCGAGGGCTCCGAGGACGTAGCCCCCGGTTCCGGGCCACGCCGGGTCAGATGCCCGCCGCCTCCGCCAGGTCGCGCTTGATCGCCGTGAGGACCTCCGTCGCCCGGCCCCGCGCGTCCGCAAGTTCGCTCGTGCCGTCGGCGACCGGGATCACGACCTCCAGGTAGCACTTCAGCTTGGGCTCGGTGCCGCTCGGGCGGACGATGACGCGGGCCTTGTAGGCGCCGTCCAGGTAGTAGCGCAGGCCGTCCGTCGGCGGCAGCCTGTCGCTGCCCTTCGTCAGGTCCTCCGCCGAGGTGACCCGCAGGCCGGCCAGTGTCACCGGCGGCCGCTCGCGCAGCCTGCGCATCGCGTCCGCGATGATGCTCAGGTCCTCCACGCGCACCGACAGCTGGTCGGTGGCGTGCAGGCCGTGGGCCACGGCGAGGTCGTCGAGGAGGTCCGACAGCGTACGGTCGTGCTCCTTCAGCTCCGAGACCAGCTCGGCGACGAGCAGCGCCGCCGTGATGCCGTCCTTGTCGCGCACGCCCTCGGGGTCGACGCAGTAGCCGAGCGCCTCTTCGTACCCGTACCGCAGGCCGTCGACCCGGGCGATCCACTTGAAGCCGGTGAGGGTCTCCTCGTAGCCCACGCCGGCCGCCGCCGCGATCCGGCCGAGGAGCGAGGACGAGACGATCGACTCGGCGAAGACCCCCCGCGCGCCCTTGTGGACCAGATGGGCCGCGAGCAGCGCGCCGACCTCGTCGCCGCGCAGCATCCGCCAGCCGCCCTGGACCGAGTCGTCGGGGACGGCCACCGCGCAGCGGTCCGCGTCCGGGTCGTTGGCGATGACGACGTCCGGCCGGGCCTCGCGCGCCGTCGCGAAGGCGAGGTCCATCGCGCCGGGCTCCTCCGGGTTGGGGAAGGCGACCGTCGGGAACGCGGGGTCCGGCTCGGCCTGCTCCGCCACCAGGACCGGCGCCGGGAATCCGGCCCGCTCCCAGGCCGCCAGCACCACGTCCTTGCCGACGCCGTGCATGGCCGTGTAGACGACGCGCGCGGTACGCGGCGACCCGTTGCTCAGGACCGCGTCCGTGCGCTCCAGGTACGCCTGGAGGACCTCGTCGCCGAGGGTCTCCCAGCCGGACTCCGGGCGCGGGACGTCGCTCAGGGACCGTACGGCGTCGATCTCCGCCGCGATCTCGCCGTCGGCCGGCGGCACGATCTGCGAACCGTCGCCGAGGTAGACCTTGTAGCCGTTGTCGCGCGGCGGGTTGTGACTCGCGGTCACTTCGACGCCGGCGACGGCCCCCAGATGCCGTATGGCGTACGCGAGGACGGGCGTCGGCAGCGGCCTCGGCAGCAGCGCCGCCCGCAGCCCGGCGCCGGTCATCACCGCGGCGGTGTCGCGGGCGAAGTCGGCCGACTTGTAGCGGGCGTCGTAGCCGATCACGACCAGACCGCCGCTCTCGCCCTTCGCCTTCAGATACGCGGCGAGCCCGGCGGCGGCCCGGATGACCACCGAGCGGTTCATCCGCATCGGCCCGGCGCCGAGTTCCCCGCGCAGCCCGGCCGTCCCGAACTGCAGCGTCCCCGCGAACCGCGCGCCCAGCTCCTCGGTGTCCCCGGCCTCGATGAGCTTCGCCAGCTCGTCACGGGTGTCCGGATCCGGGTCCTCGGCCAGCCAAGCCTGGGCCTGCGCGATCAGGTCCTGCGCCTCCTGCGCCACGGTGATGTGCCTCTCTAGATGTCGTTGGAGCGGCCGCGAAGAGCGGCCGCTCGACTACGCCTACCCGCTGAGGGCGCTGTCTCAGATGCGGTTGAGCACCTTGGTCAGCAGCTCACCCATCCGCGCCGCCGAGTCGCGTCCCGCCTGCAGGACCTCCTCGTGGTTCAGCGGCTCACCCGACAGGCCCGCGGCCAGATTGGTGACGAGCGAGATGCCGAGCACCTCCGCACCGGCCTCGCGCGCCGCGATGGCCTCGAGGACGGTGGACATGCCGACGAGGTCGCCGCCCATGACGCGGACCATGTTGATCTCGGCCGGGGTCTCGTAGTGCGGGCCGGGGAACTGGACGTACACGCCCTCCTCCAGCGACGCGTCGACCTCCTTGCACAGCGCGCGCAGCCGCGGCGAGTACAGATCGGTCAGGTCCACGAAGTTCGCGCCGATGATCGGCGAGGTGGCCGTGAGGTTGATGTGGTCGCTGATCAGCACGGGCTGACCGGGGCGCATGCCCTCGCGCAGACCGCCGCAGCCGTTCGTGAGGACGACCGTCTTGCAGCCCGCGGCGACGGCGGTGCGCACTCCGTGGGCGACGGCGGCGACGCCACGGCCCTCGTAGTAGTGCGTACGGCCGAGGAACACGAGCGCGCGCTTGTCGCCGATCAGGTACGAGCGGACCTTGCCGCCGTGGCCCTCGACGGCGGGCGGGGGGAAGCCGGGCAGCTCGGTGGCCGGGAACTCGGCCTCGGGCGTACCGAGGGCGTCGACGGCCGGCGCCCAGCCGGAGCCCATCACCAGGGCGACGTCGTGGGTCTCGGCGCCCGTGAGCTCGCGCAGGCGGGCCGCGGCGTCGGAGGCGGCGGCGTGGGGGTCCGGGGTAACAGAAACGTTCACGGGAAAAGGGTAGCCCGATAATCCCTACGCGCGTAGATGACGATGCTCACGAACTCGTCGAGCCTTCTCTCGTCGTAACGCACAAAGGGTCAGCAGGGGCGCTTGCGCAGCTCCATCACGTAGTCGTGCGGCGCGCCCGCCGACTCGGCGGCGTCGGCGATCTCGCCCAGATAGCGGGCCGAGGGCAGCCCGCCCTCGTATCCGTTGAGGACGTAGAGCCAGGTCGGCTCCTCGCCGTCCAGCGTGTGCACCCGCACCCGCATCCGCCGGTAGATGTCGAGACCGACACCCTCCCAGCGGTCCATGGAGTCCTCGTCCATCGGGGCGATGTCGTACAGCGCGACGAAGACCTGGGAGCGCGGCGCCTCCACGATGGTGGCCAGCGCCCCTTCCCAGCCCATCTGCTCCCCGCCGAACGTCAGCCGCCAGCCGTTGAGCCAGCCCGTGCCGCGCAGCGGCGAGTGCGGTGCGCGGCGGGACATCAGCCGCGCGTCGAGGTTGCCGGCGTACGCGGCGTAGAGCGACATGGGGTCGAGAGTACGGGAGGGGAAGCCGTGACCGCCTGTTCCGCTCGCCCCGCCCGGCGTCCCTCCCGGCGCCCCACGCCGGGCCCCCGCGCGAAGCAGGTTGAAGCGTGCGGGACAATGGGGGCGACGGACCACCCGGCAGAGCGAGAGCGCGAGGCGTAACCCCAGTGACCCGGATCGTGATCATCGGTGGCGGACCCGGCGGATACGAGGCGGCCCTGGTGGGCGCCCAGCTCGGCGCGGAGGTGACCGTCGTGGACTGCGACGGCCTCGGCGGAGCGTCCGTCCTCACCGACTGCGTACCCTCGAAGACCCTGATCGCCACCGCTGAGGTGATGACGAACTTCGACTCCTCGCACGAGGAGCTCGGCATCATCGTCGCGGACGACACCCCGCACATCGAGCAGGCCGCCCGGATCGTCGGCGTCGACCTCGGCAAGGTCAACCGGCGAGTGAAGCGGCTCGCGCTCGCCCAGTCCCACGACATCACCGCCTCCGTCACCCGTGCGGGCGCCCGCGTCGTGCGCGGCCGCGGCCGGCTCGAGGGGCAGCAGGCGATGGACGGCTCCCGGCAGGTGGTCGTTACCGCGGCGGACGGCAGCGAGGAGCGGCTCACCGCCGACGCGGTCCTGATCGCGACCGGCGGTCACCCGCGCGAGATCCCCGACGCGCTCCCCGACGGCGAGCGCATCCTCAACTGGACCCAGGTCTACGACCTGACCGAGCTCCCCGAAGAGCTGATCGTGGTCGGCTCCGGTGTCACGGGCGCCGAGTTCGCCGGCGCCTACCAGGCACTCGGCTCCCGCGTCACCCTGGTCTCCTCCCGCGACCGCGTCCTGCCGGGCGAGGACCCGGACGCCGCCGCCGTCCTGGAGGACGTCTTCCGGCGCCGCGGCATGAACGTCATGGCCCGCTCCCGCGCCCAGGCCGCCAAGCGGGTCGGCGACCGCGTCGAGGTGACGCTGTCCGACGGCCGGGTGATCTCGGGTACGCACTGCCTGATGGCGGTCGGCGCGATCCCCAACTCCGCCGGAATGGGCCTGGAGGAGGCGGGCGTACGCGTCACCGAGTCCGGCCACATCTGGACCGACAAGGTGTCGCGCACCACGGCGCCCGGCGTGTACGCGGCCGGTGACGTCACCGGCGTGTTCGCCCTCGCCTCGGTCGCCGCCATGCAGGGCCGTATCGCGATGTACCACTTCCTCGGCGACGCGGTGGCCCCGCTCAACCTGAAGACGGTCTCCTCGAACGTCTTCACCGACCCCGAGATCGCGACCGTCGGCTACACCCAGGCCGATGTCGACGGCGGCGTCATCGACGCCCGCGTCGTCAAGCTGCCGCTGCTGCGCAACCCGCGGGCGAAGATGCAGGGCATCCGGGACGGTTTTGTGAAGATCTTCTGCCGCCCGGGCACCGGTATCGTCGTCGGCGGTGTGGTCGTGTCGCCGCGCGCGTCGGAACTGATCCATCCCATCTCGATCGCGGTCGACAACAATCTGACGGTGGAACAGATCGCAAACGCCTTCACCGTGTACCCGTCGCTGTCGGGCTCGATCGCGGAAGTCGCGCGGCAGCTGCACACGCGCAAGGCGGCGGGCGAGGCGTAGCCGGCCGGACCGGGGACCGGTTGCGGGGGCAATCCCCGCAACCCCCGGCAAGCCGGACTTCGGCAGACCCCGACGGCCTCCGACGATCTCCGGCCGGATTCCCGCCCGGCTCCGCGCATACCACGTTGTGACCTCGGCCACGCCCAACTTCTGTATTTCGGCGCAAAGTGCTGAAAAGTATCGGCCGGTCAGGTTACTGTCAGTTTCGTGTTCGCTGCAGAACGTCGTCAGTTGATCCTCGAAATGGTGCGCGCCAACGGGGCCGTGTCGCTCCGTGAGCTCGCCCGCGTCGTCCAGACCTCCGAAGTGACCGTACGGCGCGACGTGCGGGCGCTGGAGGCAGAAGGACTCCTCGACCGCCGGCATGGCGGTGCGGTGCTGCCGGGCGGATTCACGCGAGAGTCCGGCTTCCCGCAGAAATCCCATCTCGCGACCGCGGAGAAGACGGCGATCGCCGATCTCGCCGCGGGTCTGGTCGAAGAAGGCGAGGCCATCGTGGTCGGCGCCGGGACGACCACGCAGGAGCTGGCGCGCCGGCTCGCGCGGGTCCCGGGACTGACCGTGGTCACCAACTCCCTGTTGGTGGCACAGGCGCTGGCGCACGCGAACCGGGTCGAGGTGGTCATGACCGGCGGGACGCTGCGTGGCTCGAACTACGCGCTCGTCGGCAGCGGGGCGGAGCAGTCGCTCCAGGGGCTCCGGGTCTCCCGTGCGTTCCTGTCCGGCAGCGGGCTGACGGCCGAGCGCGGCCTGTCCACGTCCAACATGCTGTCGGCGAGCGTCGACCGGGCGCTGGTGCAGGCGGCCGCCGAGGTGGTGGTCCTGGCGGACCACACCAAGCTCGGCACCGACACGATGTTCCAGACGGTGCCGACGGACGTCATCACCCGACTGGTGACGGACGAGCCGCCGCCGCACGACGACCGCGCGCTGACGGAGCTCCAGGCCCTCGCGGACCAGGGCGTCCAGATCGCGGTGGCGGGCGGCGCGCCAATGGGGGCGGCAGAGGGGAGCCGCCCCCGCCGCGACGTGCCCCTCCCGGCCCAGCGCCGTACCCACCCGTCCCCGGGCCTGCGCGCCGCCCCGGCCGCGCTCGCGGACCAGGAGCGCCCACGCGTGGCGGACCTCCGCCGCCGCTGAGCGCGCCTCCGGGCCCGCCCCGTAGCACCGGCTGAGCCCCGGCTGGTCAGGCCTTCAGGCCGCGGAGAGTCAGGGTCAGCAGGCGGTCGGGGAGTTCGGGGTCGGCCGGGTCGTGTTCCGCGGCCAGGGCGATCGCGTTCGTCAGCTGCATCAGGTCGCTGATCGAGACGTCCGTCCGCACCGCACCCGCCTCCTGGGCGCGCAGCAGCAGGCGCGCGCCCGCCTGCTCCATCGGTACGCTGCACTGCGCGAGTTCCGAACTCTCGTCGTGCGACGCGGACATGAGGGCCCGTGCCAGACCGCGGTACTCACCCGCATGAGTGATGATGGCGCGCAGCCACTCCACCAGCGCCCCGCACGGATGCTCCGCCGAAGCGAGTTCGCGCGAGCGTTCCAGCAGCGCGGCCAGGGCCTCCTGGAAGACCGCGTTCATCAGCGCGTGCCGGTTGGGGAAGTGCCGGTACAGCGTCCCGATCCCCACCCCCGCACGGCGCGCGATGTCCTCGAGCGATGCATCCGTGCCGTGCTCGGCGAAGGCGGCCCGGGCCTCGGCGAGCAGCCGCTCGTAGTTGCGGCGCGCGTCGGCGCGCATCGGCCGCGTACTCGTGGTCATGGCATCCAGGATGCCAAACGCACGGCTGGGGCCGCCGGGCGATCCCGGCGGCCCCAGTCAGGTACCCGTGTCAGTCCTTGATCTCGCAGATCACCGCACCGGACGTGAGCGACGCGCCCACCTCCGCAGCGAGGCCCTTGACCGTGCCGGAGCGGTGCGCGTTCAGCGGCTGCTCCATCTTCATCGCTTCGAGTACGACGATGAGGTCGCCCTCCTTGACCTCCTGGCCCTCCTCGACCGCGACCTTGACGATCGTGCCCTGCATCGGGGAGGCGAGGGTGTCGCCGGAGGCGGCCGACGCGGACTTCTTCGCGGCGCGGCGCTTCGGCTTGGCGCCGCCGGCCGCGGCCGTACGGGCCAGGGTCATGCCCAGCGACGACGGCAGGGAGACCTCCAGCCGCTTGCCGCCGACCTCGACGACGACCGTCTCGCGGCCCGGCTCCTCGTCCGCCTCGGCATCGGCGGGGGCGGCGAATGGCTTGATCTCGTTGACGAACTCCGTCTCGATCCACCGGGTGTGGACGCGGAACGGCGCGCTGGTGAACGCCGGGTCGGCGACGACGGCGCGGTGGAACGGAATGGCCGTGGCCATGCCCTCCACCTGGAACTCCGCGAGCGCGCGGGCCGCACGCTGGAGCGCCTGCTCACGCGTGGCACCGGTGACGATCAGCTTGGCGAGCAGCGAGTCCCAGGCGGGGCCGATGACCGAGCCGGACTCGACACCCGCGTCCAGCCGGACACCCGGACCGGACGGCGGCGCGAAGGTCGTGACCGTACCGGGAGCGGGCAGGAAGTTCCGGCCCGGGTCCTCGCCGTTGATACGGAACTCGAAGGAGTGACCGCGGAGCACCGGGTCGTCGTAACCCAGCTTCTCGCCGTCGGCGATCCGGAACATCTCGCGGACCAGGTCGATGCCGGTGACCTCTTCGGTGACCGGGTGCTCGACCTGGAGCCGGGTGTTGACCTCCAGGAAGGAGATCGTGCCGTCGAGGCCGACGAGGAACTCGACGGTGCCCGCGCCGACGTAGCCGGCCTCCTTGAGGATGGCCTTGGACGCGGCGTACAGCTGCGCGTTCTGGTCGGCGCTCAGGAAGGGCGCCGGGGCCTCCTCGACGAGCTTCTGGTGGCGGCGCTGCAGCGAGCAGTCACGCGTGGACACGACCACGACGTTGCCGTGCTGGTCGGCCAGGCACTGCGTCTCGACGTGACGCGGCTTGTCCAGGTACCGCTCGACGAAGCACTCGCCCCGGCCGAACGCGGCTACGGCCTCGCGTACGGCGGACTCGTACAGCTCCGGGACTTCCTCCAGCGTGCGGGCGACCTTCAGGCCGCGCCCGCCACCGCCGAAAGCCGCCTTGATGGCGATCGGCAGCCCGTGCTCCTCGGCGAACGCGACGACCTCGTCGGCGCCGGACACCGGGTCGGGGGTGCCCGCGACCAGCGGCGCACCGGCGCGCTGGGCGATGTGACGGGCCGCCACCTTGTCACCCAGATCGCGGATCGCCTGCGGCGGCGGGCCGATCCAGGTCAGTCCCGCGTCGATGACGGCCTGTGCGAAGTCGGCGTTCTCGGAGAGGAAGCCGTAACCGGGATGGATCGCGTCCGCGCCCGAATCGGCGGCTGCCTGGAGGACCTTGCCCATGTCCAGGTAGCTGGCCGCCGGGGTGTCACCGCCCAGGGCGAACGCCTCGTCGGCGGCCCGGACATGCAGAGCGTCACGATCCGGATCGGCGTAGACGGCTACGCTCGCGATCCCGGCGTCCCGGCATGCACGGGCAACACGGACAGCGATCTCGCCTCGGTTGGCGATGAGCACCTTGCGCACGATGGCTCCCTCCTTGCTGTGTCTTTCCGGGGAACGCCCCGGACCCCCAGCCGCTGGTCTTCCCGGCCGGAAACGGCCGAGCCGGGGTGCCTCGCTGAAACATGCTGAGTTTAGGGACTGCCGACACGGCCTTTCGACCTGTCCTTGATGGTGAGCTTGCCCACACGGAGTGTGATGCCAGCCCTCCTCAGGTGGCGAAACCCCTTGTCGCACCACGGTACGCCGAGTTCCCCGACCCGACAGTAGCCTCCGGATGTGGTCAAGGTCTCTGTTCGCGCGCTCAGCGGCGCGACACGTTTCTTTGTCGAGTCCCTACGAATGGCCGAATGATTCTTTGCTTGTGCCTGGACCCTTGTCCGAAGGTTTACCCGTTAGTAGCGTTCGCGGTGTCGTTCGTACTGCTGGTAACAGGCGCTGGGAACAGAGGGGTGGGGGCCGTGGCACGCAGACCACTGGCCGTGGTGGCCGCGATCGTGCTCTTCGTCGAGGCGGTCGGGGTCGTCTTCGTCAACGGCATACTCGCCACCGTCGTCGGCAACCAGCAGATGTCGCTGGACGGCCTGGATCCCGATGTCATGTCCAGCGCGACGTGGGCGCTCGGGGGTGTTCTCGGTCTTGTGCTCGCGGTCTGCGGGCTGGTGCTGCTGCTCGCGGGGCTGCGGGACCGGGCGCCCGGCCGGTTCGGCCGGGCGGTGCTGATCGCGAGCGCGGTCATGCACGGGGTGCTGGGCGCGCTGACCGTCGGTCTGGTCGGCTGGCACGCCTTCGCGTTCATGATGGTGGTGCTGGGGCTGATCGTGCTGTCGCTGGTGGCGTACGGTCCGAAGCCCGAGCCCGAGCCCGAGCCCGAGCCGGAGCCGGAGTCGGCGCAGGGTCCCGCGCCCGACCCCGCCTGAGGGCGTCAGGTCAGGTCCAGAGCGCGGTGATCTCGATCCCCAGGTCGCGCAGGAGCTTGCGCAGCAGCGGCAGGGACAGGCCGATCACATTGCCGTGATCGCCGTCGATGCCCTCGATGAAGGGGGCCGAGCGGCCGTCCAGGGTGAAGGCGCCCGCCACGTGGAGCGGTTCGCCGCTGGCGACGTAGCTCGCGATCTCCTCGTCGGAGGGGTGACCGAAGCGGACGACGGTGGACGCGGTCGCCGAGGCGTAGTGGCCGGTGTCGGTGTCGTAGACGCAGTGCCCGGTCTGCAGGGTCCCCGCGCGGCCGCGCATCGACTTCCAGCGGGCGATGGCCTCTTCGGCGTCGGCGGGCTTGCCGAGGGCGTGTCCGTCGAGTTCGAGTACGGAGTCACAGCCGACGACGAGCGCGCGGCTCCTGATCACGTCCGCCCGCGCGGCCACGACGGACGCCTTGGCCTCCGCGAGCGCGAGCGCCAGCTCGGCCGGGGTGGGTGCGCTCACGGCCTCCTCGTCGACGCCGCTGACGATCACGTCGGGAGCGAGTCCGGCCTGCCGGAGCAGCCCGAGCCGGGCGGGGGAGGCGGACGCGAGGACGAGGCGGCGGCGCTGGTCGGTCATGCGGGCCATCGTACGGGGCGGGGGTTCGCGCGATGAGCGCCACGACACATCGACCTGGGGCGCGCGGGCCGGCCCCCGCCTGCCGGCTGCGGGGCCGACCGCGCCCGTTCGGCGGGGCGCCGAGGGGGCGCCTGCGGCGGGCTCTTCTCCCCGCCCCGCCCCTTCCCGAAACCGGGGCTCCGCCCCCGAACCCCCGCTCCTCAATCTCCCCCTACGCCCTGGCGGGCGTGGGGGGACCCCCAGTGGGGCTCCTTTGGAGCCCGTCCGGCGTTTGAGGACACGGCCGGAGGCCGTACGGGGGTCTGGGGGCTTGCCCCCAGTTGCGGGAAGGGGCGGGTAGGGGAACAAGCTCGCCGCCGGCGCCGACTACCGCACTCCCGCCACGAACATCGCCACCACCATCGCGAGCGCCAGCAGTACGCCCGCGCGGCGCATCATCGCCTGGGTGTCCCGCATTTCTTTGGGGGGCTCGTTCTTCGGGTCGGACCACAGCATGCCTTCGATCCTGCTGCTGTGGAGGCCGGGGCGCCTGAGTACTCGTACTCAGGCGCCCCGTGTCAAAGGACTAAATGAACGCGCCCGCCCGCGCCGCCGCCAGCGCCGCCGTCACCGCGCGCTCCGCGTCCGCCCCGGTGAGCGGTTCGCGGCTGATCGCGAAGCGGTAGTACAGCGGGGCGGAGACCGCGCGGACCAACTCGGCCGGGTCGGTGCCCGCCGGGACCTCGCCGCGTGCGGCGGCGCGTTCGACGACCCGGGCCCATTCGCGCAGCCGGGTCGCGTAGAAGCCGTGCAGCGCGGCGGCGCACTGCTCGTCGCAGGCGGCGGCAGCGATGACGGCCTGGAAGACCGGGCCCATCCGGGGGTCGGTCAGGGTCGCCAGGACGAGTTCGGCGTTGGCCCGCAGATCGCCGTCCAGAGAGCCCGTGTCGGCGGCCGGCAGGGACTGCTCCGCCATGTCGCGCAGCAGATCGGCGACGAGCCCGGTGGCGGAGCCCCAGCGGCGGTAGACGGTGGTTTTGCCGACCCCGGCGGCGGCCGCGATCCGGTCCATGTTCAGGGCGTGGAAGCCCTGTGTCACCAGGGCTTCCCGGGTCGCTTCCAGCACCGCGGCGCGCACCTTGGCGGTACGGCCGCCGGGGCGCACGGTGCCGGGGGAGTCGGGCGAGTCGGGTGCGTCGGCACTCAAACGGGACTCCTGTTTCATTAACGAGGTCGACTCTGTTAGGGTCGCATCACCTTAACGAAACTGTACGCCCATTAGGGCGGAGGGGGATCACGTCATGTTCGCCAGGCTCGTCCGCCGCGCCACCGCACCCATCGCCGTCACCGCCCTCGGCCTGGGCCTGATCGCCGCCACGGGTCCGGCTCCGGCCGCGGCCCCGGAAACCCACACCTCCGCCACGCGCTGGAGCGCCGCCTGGGCCGCCTCCCCGCAGACCCCCAGCACCGGCTTCACCCCGAACTGGTCCCAGGAGGGCTTCTCCCGGCAGACCGTCCGCCAGGTCGTCCGCGTCACGGGGGCCGGTGACCAGGTGCGCATCCGGCTGTCGAACGCGTACGGAACCTCCCCGCTGCACGTCACGGGCGCCACCATCGCCCGTACGGACAAGGCGGCGGCCGTCCGTCCCGGCACCGTCCGCCACCTCACCTTCCGCGGCAAGCGGTCCGTCGCGATCCCTGCGCACGGCGAACTGCGCACCGACCCCGCCCCGCTCGCCCTCCAACGGCTGGATTCGGTCACCGTCACGCTCCACTTCGCCGGCACCACCGGTCCCGCCACCTTCCACTCCCAGGCGTGGACCGACAGCTACCGGGCCGACGGCGACCACCGCGCCGACGTCTCCGGCGACGCCTTCACCGAGACCACCCAGTCCTGGTACTACCTCTCCGGAGTGGACGTCACGGGCCGCGCCGAGCCCCGCCCCAAGGGCGGAGTCGTCCTCTTCGGCGACTCCATCACCGACGGCTTCGGCTCCACCACGAACGCCGACCGCCGCTACTCCGACGCCCTCGCCGAGCGCCTCGACCGCCCGGTCCTGAACGCCGGCATCGGCGGCAACCTCGTCCTCAACGACTCCGCCTGGTACGGCGAACGCTCCACCGCCCGCTTCGGCCGCGACGCCCTCGACCAGCCCGGAGTCTCCACCGTCGCCCTCCTCCAGGGCGTCAACGACCTCGGCTTCAGCGAGGCCGACGGCCAGCCCACGTACAAGCCGTCGCCCGTCGTGTCCACCGAAGAGCTCATCGCCGGATACCGCACGCTGATCGCCGCCGCCCACGCCCGCGGCGTCCGGATCGTCGGTTCCACACTCCTGCCGCTGAAGGGCACCACCCACTGGGGTCCGCACTCGGCGCAGGTGAGCGACGAGGTCAACCAGTGGATCCGTACCTCCGGTGAGTTCGACGCGGTCGTCGACTTCGACCGGCTGCTCGCCGACCCCGCCGACCCTGACCGCCTCAACCCGGCGTACGCGTACGAAGACGGCCTGCACCCCAACGACGCCGGCTACCGGGCGATGGCGGCGGCGGTGGCCCCGCTGGTGTGATGCCCGGGGCGGCTGCCCGAACGCATGAGTCCGAGGTCCCGCGTGCGGGACCTCGGACTCATGCGTCTGCGTGCCTACGTGTCTACGGCCAGAACGTACGCGCCCACGCCCGCGGCCCCGGGCGCAGCGCCCGTGTCCGCGCGATCCGCGCCGGGTCCGACCACTCCTGCGGCACCTGGGGCGCGCCGGACTCGGCGGATGCCGTCGCCGCGGCGCGCGCCTGGACCACCGCCAGGGCGGCGGCCAGCTCCTCCGGGGTCGGATTGCCCCGAACGACCTTGATCACAACGGCTCCTCTCGGCCGGGGGCTTACAGGGGGATGTTGCCGTGCTTCTTCGGGGGAAGGTTTTCCCGCTTCGTCCGCAGCCCACGCAGGCCCTTCACGATCTGCGCGCGGGTGTCGGACGGCATGATCACCGCGTCGATGTACCCGCGCTCGGCCGCGACGTACGGATTGAGCAGCGTGTCCTCGTAGTCCGCGATCAGCTCGGCGCGCTTCGTCTCCTGGGCCTCCGCGTCGCCCGCGTCCGCGATCGTGCGGCGGTGCAGGATGTTCACCGCGCCCTGCGCGCCCATGACGGCGATCTGCGCGGTCGGCCAGGCCAGGTTCAGATCGGCGCCGAGGTGCTTGGAGCCCATGACGTCGTACGCGCCGCCGAAGGCCTTCCGGGTGATCACCGTGATCAGCGGAACGGTCGCCTCCGCGTACGCGTAGATCAGCTTCGCACCGCGCCGGATGATGCCGCCGTACTCCTGGTCCACGCCCGGCAGGAAGCCGGGCACGTCCACGAAGGTCAGCACCGGGATGTTGAACGCGTCGCAGGTGCGCACGAACCGGGCGGCCTTCTCGCTCGCGTTGATGTCGAGACAGCCCGCGAACTGCATCGGCTGGTTGGCGACGACGCCGACCGGGAAGCCCTCGACCCGGCCGAATCCCGTCACGATGTTCGGCGCGAACAGCGCCTGCGTCTCCAGGAATTCGCCGTCGTCCAGGACGTGCTCGATGACCGTGCGGATGTCGTACGGCTGGTTCGCGCTGTCCGGGATGAGGGTGTCCAGCTCGCGGTCCTCGTCGGTGAGGTCGAGGAGCGCCTCCTCGGGGAACGCGGGCGGCTCGGACAGGTTGTTCGACGGCAGGTAGGAGAGGAGGGACTTGACGTACTCGATCGCGTCCTTCTCGTCGCCCGCCATGTGGTGCGCGACACCGGAGGTGGTGTTGTGCGTACGGGCTCCGCCCAGCTCCTCGAAGCCGACGTCCTCGCCGGTGACCGTCTTGATGACGTCGGGTCCCGTGATGAACATGTGCGAGGTCTGGTCGACCATGACTGTGAAGTCGGTGATCGCGGGGGAGTAGACGGCGCCGCCCGCGCACGGGCCGACGATGAGCGAGATCTGCGGGATGACACCGGAGGCGTGGGTGTTGCGGCGGAAGATCTCGCCGTACATGCCGAGGGCCATGACGCCCTCCTGGATACGGGCGCCGCCGGAGTCGTTGATCCCGATCATGGGGCAGCCGGTCTTCAGCGCGAAGTCCATCACCTTCATGATCTTCTGGCCGAACACCTCGCCCAGGGCGCCGCCGAAGACCGTGAAGTCCTGCGAGAAGACGGCCACCGGGCGGCCGTCCACCGTGCCGTAGCCGGTGACGACGCCGTCTCCGTACGGGCGGTTCTTCTCCAGGCCGAAATCGGTCGAGCGGTGCCGGGCGAACTCGTCCAGCTCCACGAACGAGTCCTCGTCGAGGAGGAGGGCGATCCGCTCACGGGCCGTCAGTTTGCCCTTGGCATGCTGCTTCTCGACCGCACGCTCGGAGCCCGCGTGTGTTGCCTGTTCGATACGACGCTGCAGATCGGCGATCTTTCCCGCGGTCGTATGAATGTCTTTTTCGGACATCGGGATGCGGCTCCCTGCCTGGTGACGGCTGTGGCTACTGACTCGTAGCGTATCGGCGCGGATACGGTTCGGCAGTGCGGCGTTTGCCACATCGCGGTGTGCTTGCGAACGAGACGTGAGGCCGTTTTCGGACCTGGTTCGCATCGCGCCCGGGGGACCGGCCAAGCTGGCTGCATGACGCCTCCCTCCTCCGTCGGAAACGGTCCCGGCCGCTGGTCCGACCTCGACCGTCCACCGCTCAACGCCACCGCGCTGCGCCGCGCCCTGCTGCGGCCGGACGGCCTGTGGACCTCGCTGGACGTCGTCCAGACGACCGGCTCCACCAACTCCGACCTGGCAGGCCGGGCCGGTGAGCTCGCCGAGGGCGCCGTGCTGGTCGCGGAGGAGCAGACGGCGGGCCGCGGCCGCCTCGACCGCAACTGGACGGCTCCGGCGCGCTCCGGCCTCTTCCTGTCCGTACTCCTCAAGCCGGACGTGCCCGTCGAACGCTGGGGATGGCTGCCGCTGCTCACCGGTGTGGCCGCGGCGACCGGCCTGGCCAGGGCGGCCGGTGCCGACTTCTCCCTCAAGTGGCCGAACGACCTGCTGGTGAAGGTGGCGGGGGTGGAGCGCAAGGCCGGCGGCATCCTGGCCGAGCGGACCGGGGACGACGGTGTCGTCATCGGGATCGGCATCAACGTCACCCTGCGTGAGGCCGAACTTCCCGTACCGGAGGCGGGCTCCCTCGTCCTCGCCGACGCGATCTCCACCGACCGCGACCCGCTGCTGCGGGCCCTGCTGCGCTCGCTGGAGCACTGGTACGGCGAGTGGCGCGCCGCGAACGGGGACCCGGGCGCCTCCCGGCTCCAGGAGGCGTACGCCGCCGGCTGCTCGACCCTCGGCCGTACGGTCCGGGCGGAGCTGCCCGGCGACCGTACGCTCACGGGCGAGGCGGTCGCGATCGACGGCGACGGGCGGCTGGTGGTGGCCACCGCGGACGGCGAACGCCACCCCGTGGGGGCCGGCGACATCGTCCACCTGCGGCCGGGCGACTGAACTGCCCAGGCCACCGGGACGTGAGCTAGGGCACACCTGCCGTATCGTTGAGGCCGCGCCGGGGGTCCGCGGCATGCGCGGACCGGCATGGCACGACAGATCGGCAGGGTAGTGCGCAGGGAACGGGCAGGAGGCGGCCGGTGACCGTCGACGACACGACTTCCGCCACGGGCACCACCGGCACCTCCGGGCCCATCGGTGCCGCGGGCCCGCCCGTGCCCACGGGTGCTCCCGGCTCCCGGGGTCTCGGCTGGACTTCCGTATCCCAGCACGCTTCCGGCCCCGAGAGCGCTGCCGGCTCCGGGGCGCGTGGGGCCTTCGGGTTCGCGGCTGCGCTCGGGGTCGCGGGCGGTGGGGGTGTGCACGGCCCGTCCGGGGGCGGGCTTCCCGGAGCCGTACGGGCTTCCGCCTCTTCCGGGCCCGCGGGTGCGAGCGCCGCGCACGAGGGCGGGGGCTCCGGGGCGAGCGGTTCGAAGACGGCCACCGGAGGGGCTCGAGCGGCGGGGGACTCCGGCGGATCCGGAGGGTCCGGGGGGTCAGGGAAGAAGCAGGCGTCGGACTCGGTGTATCCCACGCCGCATCACGAGGTCGACCACACGGCCGAGCCGACCAAGGACCCGCTCGCCATCCGGCTGGAGCAGCTGATCCTCGGTGCCGACCGTCGTTACACACCGTTCCAGGCCGCCCGCACCGCCGGGGTCTCCATGGATCTGGCGTCACGCTTCTGGCGGGCCATGGGGTTCGCCGACATCGGGCAGGCGAAGGCCCTCACCGAGGCCGACGTCCTCGCCCTGCGCCGCCTGGCCGGTCTCGTCGAGGCGGGGCTGCTGAGCGAGCCGATGGCCGTGCAGGTGGCGCGGTCGACGGGGCAGACGACCGCGCGGCTCGCGGAGTGGCAGATCGACTCCTTCCTGGAGGGGCTCACCGAGCCGCCCGAGCCGGGCATGACCCGTACCGAGGTCACGTATCCGCTGGTCGAGCTGCTGCTGCCGGAGCTCGAGGAGTTCCTGATCTACGTGTGGCGGCGGCAGCTCGCCGCCGCCACCGGGCGCGTCGTGCAGGCCGCCGACGACGAGGAGATGGTCGACCGGCGGCTCGCGGTCGGCTTCGCGGACCTCGTCGGGTTCACCCGGCTGACCCGGCGGCTGGAGGAGGAGGAGCTCGGCGAGCTGGTCGAGTCCTTCGAGACGACCTGCGCGGACCTGGTCGCCGCGCACGGCGGCCGGCTGATCAAGACCCTCGGCGACGAGGTGCTGTACGCGGCCGACGACGCCGGCACCGCCGCCGAGATCGCGCTGCGCCTGATCGAGACGATGACGCACGACGAGACGATGCCCGCCCTGCGCGTCGGGATCGCCTTCGGGACGGTCACAACGCGGATGGGCGATGTGTTCGGCACGACGGTGAACCTGGCGAGCCGGCTCACCTCGATAGCGCCGAAGGACGCGGTCCTGGTGGACGGGGCGTTCGCGGAGGAGCTGTCGCGGACCGGCGACGCCCCGGTTTCGGAGGCGGAGGCGGCGGAGGCCGCCGAGGCCGCGGCCGCCGCGGAGAAGGCGGGCGAGGAGCCCGTCGAGCTGCCGAAGTACCGCTTCGCCCTGCAGCCGATGTGGCAGCGGCCCGTGCGCGGACTGGGTGTGGTGGAACCCTGGCTGCTGACGCGCCGCCCGTCCTAGGATCCTCCGGGTGAACCACCGTTGACCAGGAGGTCGTCAGGCATGGCTGAGCAGCGCTTCGAGGAACGCGTCGAGGGAAGCGTCGAGGAACGCTTCGGGGAATTCGTCGCCGTACGCCGTCATGAGCACGGGCACGTCGCCGAACTCGTACTCGACCGGCCCAAGGCGATGAACGCCGTCTCGACGGACATGGCCCGGTCGATCGGCGCGGCGTGCGAGGCGCTGGGCGCGGATGCCTCGGTGCGGGTGACGGTGGTGACGTCCTCGAACGAGCGGGCGTTCTGCGTGGGCGCCGACCTCAAGGAGCGCAACTCCCTCACCGACGCCCAGTTGGTACGCCAGCGGCCCACCGCCCGCGCGGCGTACACCGGTGTGCTGGAACTGCCGATGCCGACGGTCGCGGCGGTGCACGGGTTCGCGCTCGGTGGCGGCTTCGAGCTGGCGCTCGCCTGCGATGTGATCGTGGCGGACGCGACGGCCGTCGTCGGGCTGCCCGAGGTGTCGGTGGGTGTGATCCCCGGCGGCGGGGGCACGCAGCTGCTGCCCCGGCGGGTGGGCGCCGCGCGGGCGGCCGAGCTGGTGTTCACGGCGCGGCGTGTGGAGGCGGGCGAGGCGCGGGAGTTGGGGCTCGTGGACGAGCTCGCCGACGACGCCCGCGAAGCCGCGCTCGCGCTGGCCGCGCGGATCGCGGCGAACTCCCCGGTCGGGCTGCGCGCCGCCAAGCGCGCGCTGCGGCTGGGGCACGGGCTGGATCTGCGGGCGGGACTGGAGGTCGAGGACGCGGCGTGGTGGTCGGTGGCGTTCTCGGGGGACCGTGCGGAAGGCGTGGCGGCGTTCAACGAGAAGCGCAGGCCCGAGTGGCCCGGCGAGTGAGCCGGTGGAACAGCCGGAAATTGTCTCAAACCTCGTAAACCTCCCTAAGCTGGGGTGATGGGTGAGGATGCGCGACTGCGAGCCGTGGTGGCGCTCGCACAGTCGATGGCCGCCGCGCACACTCCGCGGGAGTCGTGGCGCGCGGCCGCGGTGGGCGCCTGCGAGGCGCTGACCGGGAGCTTTGCCGCGCTGTCGGTATGGGAGCGGGAGCGCGGCCGGCTGAAGGTGCTCGTCAACGCGGGGGAGAGAGCCGCGGACGAGGAGGAGTTTCCGGACGGGGAGACGTATCCGGTCCACCGCTTCCCGGAGATCACCGAATTCCTGCACGAACAGTGGGTGGGCGGCGGCGCGCCGCGCGCGTGGGTCGAGACGGTGGACGGCCCGCAGTCCGGCGTGCACGGCTACTCCCACCAGCGGGTCGATGCGCTACGGCAGCGGGGGCGGGGCTGCTGCGTCGTCGCGCCGATCGTGCTGCACGGGCGGGCGTGGGGCGAGCTGTACGTGGCCCGGGCGGCCGGGCAGCCCGTATTCGACCGGGACGACGCGGACTTCGCGACCGTGCTCGCATCGGTGGTGGCGGCCGGGATCGCGCAGCAGGAGCGGCTGGAGGAGGTGCGGCGGCTCGCCTTCACGGACCCGCTGACCGGGCTCGCGAACCGGCGGGCCGTCGACATGCGGCTCGACGCGGCGATCGAGCAGCACCGGGCGGACGGTTCGGTGGTCTCCCTCGTCGTCTGCGACCTGAACGGCCTGAAGAAGGTCAACGACACGCTCGGGCACGCGACCGGAGACCGCCTGCTGGAGCGCTTCGGCTCGGTGCTGTCGCTGTGCGGGGCGATGCTGCCGGGGGCGCTGGCGGCCCGGCTCGGCGGGGACGAGTTCTGTCTGCTGACGGTGGGTCCGGCGGCGGACGACGTGGTGAAGGTCGCGGGCGAACTGTGCGAGCGTGCGGGTGAGTTGAAGCTGGGCGAGGGTGTGGCGTGCGGCATCGCCTCGACGGGCGACCCCATCGGGCCGGTCCGCTCCGCCCGCCGCCTCTTCCGCCTCGCGGACGCGGCCCAGTACCGCGCGAAGGCGGCTCGCGCGGCGGTGCCCGTGGTCGCGGGCCGCGACGACGAGGTCCTCCCGCTCGCGGACACCCACCCCCCGACCCCCCACGACCGCCGCCGCTTCCGCGACGCGCGCCGCTGACGCCAGGGGGTGGGGGCGGGTGGGGGGCCGCTGCGCGGGGCCTTTCCCCTCCCTGCCCCTTCCCGCAGTGTTGATTTGCGGCTCCGCCGCGTGGGGGGCTCCGCCCCCGAACCCCCGCGCCTCAATCGCCGGCGGGGCTGGGTTGTGGGGGTCTGGGGGGCTTGCCCCCACCACGCGGCGGAGCCGCACGCGGGAAGGGGCGGGTAGGGGACAGAGCCCGCCGCAGGCGCCCCCACCCCCCGCCCCGGCGGTAAGGACCCCCGGAGGGGAGAGGTGGTGACAGAAAGGGATTCAATCCGTAGGGTGCTGAATATGGATATGCACACTGTCGTGGTGGGAACGTCCGGGACCACCGTCGAGGACGTCATCGCCGTCGCCCGCGGCAACGCCCGCATCGAGCTCTCCGACAGCGCCGTCGCCGCGCTCACCGCCGCCCGGGAGATCGTGGACGCGCTGGCGGCCAAGCCCGAGCCGGTGTACGGGGTGTCGACCGGGTTCGGGGCGCTCGCGACCCGGCACATCGGGCATGACCTCAGGGCTCAGCTCCAGCGCAACATCGTGCGGTCGCACGCCGCCGGCATGGGGCCGCGCGTGGAGCGCGAGGTCGTACGGGCGCTGATGTTCCTGCGCCTGAAGACCGTGGCGTCCGGGCACACCGGGGTCCGCCCCGAGGTCGCGCAGACCATGGCCGACGTGCTCAACGCGGGGATCACCCCGGTCGTGCACGAGTACGGCTCGCTCGGCTGCTCGGGAGACCTCGCCCCGCTGTCCCACTGCGCGCTCGCCCTCATGGGCGAGGGCGACGCGGAAGGCCCCGACGGCACCGTCCGCCCGGCCGGCGAGCTGCTCGCGGCCCACGGCATCGCGCCCGTCGAGCTGCGCGAGAAGGAGGGGCTCGCCCTCCTCAACGGCACCGACGGCATGCTCGGCATGCTGATCATGGCCCTCGCCGACCTCCAGAGCCTCTACACCTGCGCCGACATCACCGCCGCCCTCTCCCTGGAGGCGCTGCTCGGCACCGAGAAGGTGCTCGCTCCCGAGCTGCACGCCATCCGCCCGCACCCCGGCCAGGCCGCCTCCGCCGCCAATATGAGCGCCGTGCTCAAGGGCTCCGAGCTCACCGGGCACTTCCAGGAGGAGGAAGCGCCCCGCGTCCAGGACGCGTACTCGGTGCGCTGCGCGCCCCAGGTCGCGGGCGCCGGGCGCGACACCCTCGCGCACGCGCTGCTCGTCGCCGAGCGTGAGCTCGCCTCCGCCGTCGACAACCCGGTCGTACTTCCCGACGGACGTGTCGAGTCCAACGGAAACTTCCACGGGGCGCCCGTGGCGTACGTCCTCGACTTCCTGGCGATCGCCGCCGCCGACCTCGGCTCCATCGCCGAGCGCCGCACCGACCGGCTCCTCGACAAGAACCGCTCCCACGGCCTGCCGCCGTTCCTCGCCGACGACGCGGGCGTCGACTCGGGCCTGATGATCGCCCAGTACACGCAGGCCGCGCTGGTCAGCGAGATGAAGCGGCTGGCCGTTCCGGCCTCCGCCGACTCGATCCCGTCCTCCGCGATGCAGGAGGACCACGTCTCCATGGGCTGGTCGGCCGCCCGCAAGCTGCGTACCACCGTCGGCAACCTGACCCGGATCATCGCCGTGGAGCTGTACGCGGCGACCCGCGCGATCGAGCTGCGGCGCGGCCTCACCCCCGCCCCCGCCTCGCAGGCCGCCATCACGGCCCTGCGCGCCGCCGGGGTCGAGGGCCCCGGCCCCGACCGCTTCCTCGCGCCTGATCTGGCCGCGGCGGAGGCGTTCGTACGGGACGGACGGCTCATCGCGGCCGTGGAGCCGGTGACCGGCCCGCTCGCCTAGTACGTACGAGCACCCTGGAGCTCGTACGTACGAGCACTCCGGCGCGACGCGAACGTCACGAACCCCGCGCCGACCGCCAGGAACGTCGCTCCACCGATCAGGTACGGCGTCGTGTCCACACTGCCCGTCTCGGCGAGGCGCAGCTCTTCGGGGCCGCCCCGCCGAGCGGCAGAGGCAGCGCCAGGGCCGGAAGCGGAAGCTCCGGATGTCTGATCCGCCGCCTCCCCGTCGGCCGTCGCGTTCGCCGACGGAACGAACCACAGCGCGCAGAGCAGGGAGCCGGCCGCGGTAGCGGTCAGCAGCGGTCGTCGAGCGACGGACACGGGAACGATCCCCCTTGTGGCAACGGCGAATTGACCTGCTGTGATGCTAATGAAAGGTGTGGGTCGCAGGAAAGTCGCGCCGCCCCTGAGCCGCTTTTGACCCCTACGCTCCGTCGTATGACCTCTTCTGAGACATCACGCTATGTGCGGCTACACGTCGAATTGGTGCTGGAGGTAACGGAACCGGAAGCACTCACCGATGCCGCCCTGGCCCGCATCGACACCGACGACTACATGCCGGACGAGGAGCGCACCCACGCCGGTTCCGCCGTGACCGAGGACCCGGCGGAGGCGCTCGCGTATCTCGTAGACCCGTTCGACCTGGTCAGCGAGGTCCCCGGAGTGGAACTCGCCCAGGCATCCTGGAGCTGTGAGCACATCGATTACGACCCTGATGCGGAGGAATGGGACCTCGGCGAGGAAGATGGAGACATGGACGTCCAGGCGGACGGCGGCCCGCGGCCGTAACGCCGGAACGCCACCAGTGGGCCCCGGTCGCCGCGCTGAACCGGGGCCCGTTCCGTTGCGTGTTCGTACGGGCACACCGCAGGGGCGCGGGCCTTATTCGGAACATCCGGAGAGTGGTGTTGCACACATCTGCGTGGGCAGGGGAACCGGAAGGGCCGTTTTGGGTGTTCTCGAAGAGAGACGGCTAGGGATTCGGCGACGATGGAGAAGCGTGTGATGACGGACAGCAAGCGGCGCAGGGGCCTTGTGGCCGCGTCCGCACTGCTCGGCGGCGTGCTGGTGCTCACGGGGTGCAGCGCCGACGCCGACAAGGGCGGCAGCAGCGCCGACGGCTCGAAGAAGTCGCAGGAGCAGGTCGACGCGGCGGCCGCGAAGGACACCTCCGCCGCCCGAATAGTCATCTCGCCGAAGGACGGCGCGACGAACGCGAGCATCAACAAGGACACCAAGGTCACGGTGAGCGAGGGCACGCTCACCGAGGTCACCATGACCACGTCCGCCGGTGCCGCCGTCAAGGGCACGCTCGCCGCCGACGGCAAGAGCTGGCAGCCCGACGACCAGCTGGAGCGCGCGACCGTCTACAAGATCGCCGCCACGGCCAAGGACTCCCAGGGCCGCGAGGCCCACGAGAACTCGTCCTTCACCACCGTGTCGCCCGAGAACAGCTTCATCGGCAACTTCACGCCCGAGGACGGATCCACGGTCGGCGTCGGCATGCCGGTCTCGATCAACTTCAACAAGGTGATCACGGACAAGAAGGCCGTCCAGTCCGGCATCACCGTCACCTCCAGCACCGGCCAGGAGGTCGTCGGCCACTGGTTCAACCAGCAGCGGCTCGACTTCCGCCCCGAGCAGTACTGGCAGGAGGGCTCCAAGGTCACCCTCAAGCTGAACCTCGACGGTGTCGAGGGCGCCGACGGCGTCTTCGGCGTGCAGCAGAAGACGGTCAGCTTCACCATCGGCCGCAACCAGGTCACCACCGTCGACGCCGAGACCAAGACCCTGACGGTCAAGCAGGACGGCAAGACGGTCAAGACCATCCCGATCTCCGCCGGCTCCCCCGAGAACCCGACCTACAACGGTCAGATGGTGATCTCGGAGAAGTTCAAGGAGACCCGGATGGACGGTTCCACCGTCGGCTTCACGGACGACGACGGCAAGGGCGAGTACGACATCAAGGACGTCCCGCACGCCATGCGGCTGTCCACGTCGGGCACCTTCATCCACGGCAACTACTGGGGCTCCGACTCGATCTTCGGCAGCGTCAACACCAGCCACGGCTGCATCGGCCTGAACGACGCCAAGGGCGCCGGCGACCCGGGCCAGCCGGGCGCCTGGTTCTTCGACAACTCGATCGTCGGTGACGTGGTCATCGTCCAGAACTCCAAGGACAAGACGATCGCCCCCGAAAACGGTCTGAACGGCTGGAACATGAGCTGGGCGGACTGGAAGGCCGGCTCGGCGGTCTGACCCCCGCCCCTCGGCAAGCGACACGACCGACGGCGGCTCCCGGAACACTCCGGGAGCCGCCGTCGTCGTCGCAGGAGCGCGCCTGGGAGAATCCCGCACGGCACGGAAAGATCATGGCGTACCCACGCATCAAGAGGAGAACCTCCGACATGACCACCACTGCCGCCGCTTACGCCGCACCCTCGGCCAAGGCCCCGCTGGAGCGCACCACGATCCCGCGCCGTGTGGTGGGCGAGCACGACGTACTGATCGACATCAAGTACGCCGGCATCTGCCACTCCGACATCCACGCATCGACCGACGGCTGGGGCGAGGGCATCTACCCGATGGTCCCCGGCCACGAGATAGCCGGAGTCGTCACCGGGACCGGTCCGGGTGTGACCAGGTACCGGGTCGGCGACCGGGTCGGCGTGGGCGTCTTCGTCGACTCCTGCCGTACGTGCGACAACTGCGCACAGGGGCTGGAGCAGTACTGCCTCAAGGGCACGACCAGCACGTACAACGCGCGCGACAAGAACGGCGAGCCCACCTACGGCGGCTACTCCACCCACATCGTCGTCGACGAGAACTACGTCGTCCGCATCCCCGACGCGCTCTCCCTCGATGTCGCCGCGCCGCTGCTGTGCGCCGGCGTCACCCTCTACTCGCCGCTGCGGCACTGGAACGCCGGCCCCGGGAAGAAGGTCGCCGTCGTCGGCCTCGGCGGCCTCGGCCACCTGGGCGTGAAGATCGCGCACGCACTGGGCGCCGAGGTCACCGTGCTCAGCCAGTCGCTGCGCAAGCAGGCCGACGGGCTGCGGCTGGGCGCCGACCACTACTACGCGACCAGCGACCCGAACACCTTCGAGCAGCTCGCCGGCAGCTTCGACCTGGTCGTCTCCACGGTCTCCGCGCCGCTGGACCTCGACGCGTACCTGGGCCTGCTCAGGACGGACGGCGCGCTGGTGAACGTCGGCATTCCCGAGGAGCCGGTCTCGCTCGACCTGTTCTCGCTGGTCAGTGGCCGCAAGACCCTCGCGGGCTCGAGCCTCGGCGGAATCGCCGAGACGCAGGAGATGCTCGACTTCTGCGCCGAGCACGGGTTCGGCGCCGAGATCGAGCTGATCCGGGCGGACCAGATCAACGAGGCGTACGAGCGGGTGCTGGCGAGTGACGTCCGCTACCGGTTCGTGATCGACACGGCGACGATCTGAGGCGCGGGGCCTTGGGAGGCCTGGACGGCCCTACCCGGGAGGTAATCGACCGGCCGGGCTAGCAGGGGCATGATCGGATCATGACCGCATACGCCATCGCCAACCTCCGGCCCCAGGCCCGCGTCCACGACGAGGTCCTCACGTACATGGAGCGCATCCAGGCGACCCTCGACCCCTTCGGCGGCCGCTTCCTCGTCCACGGAGTGCCCGAGCGCGACGTACGGGAAGGGGAGTGGCCGGGAGCCGTCGTCATGATCGGCTTCCCGTCGATGAAGGACGCCCGGGACTGGTACGACTCCGAGGCGTACCAGGAGATCGTCCCGCTGCGCACCCGGCACATCCCGGGCGACATCCTGCTGATCGACGGCGTGGCGCCGGGGTACGACCCGGCCACGACCGCCGCCGCGATCAGGGCGGCGCAGCGGGACGGATGACGGCCCGGGGCGGGGCGCACCCCGCTCCGGGCCACCGCGCACCCGGCCCGCGTCTACGGTCGAGGCGACCGAAGCGCGGCGTAACGCTCACCCGCCGCATGCCACCAACGAGGCGGCGAGCCGCCCCGCACCCGCGCGGTGGGCTGGTCCGGATGCAGCCCGATCCTGCGCAGCGCATCCGCCCCGACCTCGATCCGGAACCAGCCGCGCCACCGCCCGTCCGCTCCGGCTCCGCACAGGAGCCCGAAGCGGATCTCCCGCCCGTCGAAGGGCATCCAGTCGATGCCCCGCTCGCGCAGTCAAGCGTGGAGAGCGGGCAGGGGGCGGGGGTGGCCGGGTGCGTTCTCGACCTCGACGACCATGATCCATTCCTCGTCGTTCGAACTCATGCCGCAGACGCTACCCGCGGTGCCCGCCGCGTGACTTGTACGATCTGATCACCGTGCGGCATGAGGGGGAAACGTGATCGAACTGTCCGACATGATCCGTGAGTTGCGCCAGCAGCTGGCCACCGCGCTCGCGGACGGCGCCGGTGAGGCCGTGCGGTTCGAGCTCGGGCCGGTGGAGCTCGAAGCGACCGTCGCCGTCAGCCGCGAGGCCGGGGCGGACGCCAAGGTCCGGCTCTGGGTCGTCGACGCGGGGGCGAACGGGAAGTACGCGCACGCGCAGACCCAGCGGATCACGGTCACACTGCAGCCCAAGGTCGTACCGGCGGACGGGAGCCCGACGCGGCCGGTTCTGATCGCGGGCGGCGAGGTTGACGGCGAACGCTGAGCGGGGGCTGCGGCCGGAGCGGGTCGCGGAGATCATCGTCACGCTGCCGGACGGTGCCACGGGCCGACGGGGCTCGGGGTACCTCGTGTCGTCGGGCACGGTGCTGACCGCCGCGCACGTCGTCGAGGGCGCGGCGGGCGTACGCGTACGCTTCGAGGCCGACCGGCCGGGCGAGCGGACCGTCGAGGCCGCCGTGCGGTGGCAGCACGCGGGCATCGACATCGCCGTCCTCGCGCTCCCGGGCCACACGGACCCGGACAGCGCGCCCGTCCGGTACGGCCGGGTCGGCGAACAGGACGCGGTGCTGCGCTGCACCGCGCTGGGCTTCCCGCGCTTCAAGCTCCGTACCGGCACGGACGGTTCACGCTTCCGCGACGCGGAGCACGCGCACGCCACCTGCGCCGTCCTCTCCAACCGGCGCGAGGGCACACTCGACCTCGGCGTCACCGCACCCCCCGCGCAGGACCCGGACCCGGAGCGGGACGCCTGGGAAGGGATGTCCGGCGCCGCCGTGTTCACCGGCGGCCGCCTCGTCGGCGTCGTCACCCGGCACCACCGCACCGACGGCCCCGGCCGCATCGCCGCGAGCCGCGTCGACCGCTGGGCCGAGGCCCTGCGCGCGCCGGAACTGGCCGAACTGGAAGCGGCCCTGGGCCGAGGGCTGCACCCCGCCGCGCTCCCCGACGCCGTACCGGTCGCCGGACGCGACCTCATCCAGGAGGCCCACCGCGCACAGCTCGCCGACATCGCGCCGGAGCAACTGGAGGGCCGCGAGGCCGAGCTCCGCGAGCTCGTCGAGTTCTGCGGCGGGCCCGACCCGTACCGCTGGCTCCAGGGACCGCCCTGGGCGGGCAAGACGGCACTCGCGGCCTGGTTCGCGCTGCACCCGCCCCGTGGGGTCGTCCCGGTCTGGTTCTTCATCACCGCCCGCTACGCGAGCCAGGCGGACGGCGAGGCGTACACCGCCGCCGTCACCGACCAGCTCGCCGCCGTCGTGGGACGCGAACCGACGGGCGGCTCGCCGGTCGCCCGCGACGGCGAGCGCAGACTCCTGCTGCGTCAGGCGGCGGAGCGCGTCGCCGGCGACGGCGGCACGCTGCTCCTCCTCGTCGACGGACTCGACGAGGACCAGTCCCTGCTGCCCGGCGGCAGCGGCACGAGCATCGCCTCGCTCCTGCCCGAGCGGCTCCCGCCGAACGTCCGCGTCCTGGCGACCAGCCGGCCCGGCCCCGGCCTCCCGCCCGACGTGCGGGGCGGACATCCGCTGCGTCACTGCACGGTCGCGAAGCTGTCCGCCACGGCGGCGGCCCGGCACACCGAGTACGAGGCCAAGTACGACCTCCACGAGGCGCTCACCGGCGACGCGCTCCAGCGCGACCTCGTCGGCCTGCTCACGGCGGCGCGTGGCGCGCTCACCCTGGACGACCTGCGGGAACTCACCGGAGAGCAGGGGTTCACGCTGGACGCCAGGCTCGGCAGCGCGTTCGGCCGGATCCTGCGCCTGCGCCGCTTCCACAGCCTGTACGGCGGCGACCAGGTTCCTTCCCCGGTGGCGGAGGCCCGGGGCTATCTCTTCGCCCACGAGACCCTCCTCGCCGCCGCCCAGGACGCGTTCGGGCCGGACGTGGCGGCCTATCAGGAACGCCTGCACACGTGGGCCGAGACCTACGCGCGCCGGGGCTGGCCCGCACAGACCCCGCCGTATCTGCTCCAGCCGTACGGCCGTCTGCTCGCCCTCCTCGGCGATGTCCCCCGCGCCGCCCGCCTCGCCACCGACGCCGGGCGTCGCGACCGGCTGCGCGAGGTGACGGGCAGCGATGCCGCCTGCCTCGCCGAGATCGCGGCGGCGCACCAGATCGTCCGCCGTGCGACCCCCGACGACCTGGGCGCGCTGGCGGCCCTCGCCGCCGCCGGTGACCTCGTGGCCCGGCGCAACGAGTCGCTGCACCCGGACATCCCCGCGGCGTACGCGCGGCTCGGCCGCACCCGCCATGCCATCGGCCTCGCCCACAGCGTCTACGACCCGATGGACCGGGCACGGGCCTTGGAGGGCGTGGCGCGGGTGCTGGCCGAGGCGGGGGACCGGCAGGCGGTGGAACTGGCGCAGGAGGCCGTGCGGCTGGCCGAGACCGCCGTGGGGGACGAGCCGTGGACGTACAGCGACGAGGCCGCCCAGGAGGTGGCGGGCACGTATGCCGCCGCCCTGGCAGCGACCGGCAGGGAGACCGAGGCGCTGCGCCACCTCGGCGAACTGCGGCCGGCGGACACCCGCTCGGGGGTGGAGAGGCTCGTCGCGATCGCCGTCGCCTTTGCGGACCCGGCGCGGGTGGACGAGTTGCTGCGGCGGGCGGAGGAGTCCGCGCAGGAGATCGAGTACCTGCCCGACCGCATCCACGCGCTGGGAGCCGTCGCACGGGCGCGGGCCGCGACGGACCCGGGGCACGCGGAGAGGCTGTACGACTCCGTCGTCGCGCTCGCCGGGCGTCGCGCCGACTCCCCCTCGCCCGCGGCAGCTGCGGAAGTCCTGCACCGGGTTCGCCCGCGTGACACCGAGCGTATGGTCCGGCTGGCCGTCGCCCACGCGGACGGCATCCTTCGCGATCCTGCGACCTTCACCACCTTCGACCAGTTCGAGGGCGCCGTGCGGGCACTCGCCGTGACCGGGGCGGTGGACGAGGCCCAGCGGCTGATGGAGGCCCTGCGGGAGAGGCTGGCCTCGCGGGTGCCGCTCGGCTGGCCGGGCACGTGGATGTGGATGTCGATCGCCGAAGGGAGGGCAGGTGAGGGCCGGGCAGCCGAGGCGTGGGCAGCTCTGGAAGCCGCCTGGGCGGACACCACATACCGTCACGAGGGCGCCTTCTCCGCCGCCCCTGTCGTGGGGCTGCTCGCGGCCGCCGGAGCCGCCGACCAGTTGGAGAGCGTGCTGCTCGCCGCGGCGGACCCAGGGCGCGGGGGTGCCGCCGAAGCGCTCGCCGCGCTCGCCGTCCATTTCGCGGCCGACGATCCGGACCGCTCACTTCGGCTGCTGCGGCATACCGAGACGGGGCGCCATCCGGCAGGTACGTCCGTGCAACGGGACGAGCACCTCGCCGTCCTCGCAGGAGCGCTCGTCACCGTCGGCCGGCCGCGCGAGGCCGAGCGTCTCATCGGGGCGATGGGCGTGGACGAAGTACAACGGACCTGGGCGTACGCCGTCGTCTCCGTCGCCACCGCGGCGCGCGGGGACAGCGACCGAGCGCTGCACCTCGCCGAGCAGGCGGCCGACATGACGTCCGCGATCAGCGACGAGTTCATGCGGTCCTTCGTGAGCACGAGCGTGGTCCAGGCGCTGGCGTCCGTCGGCGCCGGAGAACGCGCGGCGGAGGTTGTCCAACAGCTGACGGATACCCAGGACGTCGACTTCGGCCCGCACTTCCGCAACCTCGCCCGGATCGTGGTGGCAGCGGGCCTGTGGCCGGACGGCCCGGACACGGCGAGTGCGCTGGCCGACGTCCTGCTCCCGGAGCTGCACGACGCCCCGCTGGACCTCGCGGGGATACTCGCCGCCGTGGCCTCGCACGACACCCGGCGTATCGCCCGGATCGAGGACTCGCTGCACGGCGCGGTGAACGTCACCGCCTTGCCCAAGCACCAGGTACTGCTCGCTCTGCTGACCGCGACCGCCGACCCGGCCGCCGCCCGCCTGCGGCTCGACGAGGTGGCATCGAAAAGCAGCGGCCCCCCGCCGTTCAACGAGGCAAATGCCTTGGCGGCCCTCGCGTACGCGGCACTCGGCGACCACGCGGCAGCCCGCGCCGCCGCCCAGCGAATCGCCACCGAACCGGAGCGTGCGGAGGCCCTCGCCGCCCTGGCCGGGTACGCCGCCTGCGTACCGGGCGACCCCATGGCCACCCGGCTCACCGGCCTCTCCCCGGCCTACCTCCCCACCGTCCGCCGCCTCGCCGCGCTCCTCCACCCGCCCCGGTCCGGCCCCGACCCCGCCCGCGCGCGAGCCCTCCTCGCCGACGCCCTCACCCCCGACGGCTGGCACCACGCCGTCCCGGTCCTCGCCTCCCTCGACCCGGAGGCGGTCCTGCGCGTACGGGACGTGGTCTTCGCACACCTGGGCCTGGACATCTCCTAGGCAGCGCGCACCTGCGCCGCCCGCCGGAGGCCCGTCCCGGGGCACGCCGAAAAAGTTTCCGGATTCCCGTCACATCTCCGTGCGCGCATCCGTCAGTGCTGTGAAGACGCCAACCGGGCGGACACGAAGGAGAACAGCAGCCATGACGAACACCTCCACCTCGACGAACACCTCCACGACCACCTCGATCTCCCGGATGCCCAACCCGGCCGAGTTCGTGCCCGAGCTGAACGACATCAGCGCCGCCCTCTTCCGGGCCACGGGTAACCGCTCGGTGCCGCGCACCACGATGAGCCTCGTCCACCTGCGCGCCGGGCAGATCGTCCACAACACCTACCTGACCGTCCTGAACACCGGCTTCCTGCGCAAGGCCGGCGAGTCCGAGGAGCGCATCACCGCCGTCTCGTCCTGGCAGGACGCCCCGTACTTCACCGACGCCGAGCGCGCCGCCCTCGCCCTGGTGGAGGCCACCCTCCAGCCCGCCCCGCACGGCAAGGAGCGCGTCCCCGACGAGCTGTACGCCGAGGTGGCGAAGCACTACGACGAGAAGGCGCTGGCCACCCTCACCATCGCGATCGGCCAGATCAACTTCTTCATCGCCCTGGCCGTCATCGGCAAGCCGCAGCCGGTCAGCTCCCTCGCGGACGAGCAGTGGGACTGACCTGATCCACCCTGGTCCGCCTTGGTCCGCCCTGGTCCGTCCGTCAGTGGGCCCGCTGACGGGCCGTCAGGGGGCTGCTTGCGAGGCGAGCACTTCCCCGATCACGTGTCGGGCCGTGGCCGCCATCACCGGATTGGTGACCCGGTAGTACGCGAGCTCGATGAGAGCGATCGACAGCGCCCAGCCGCGCCCTCGTGCCCACGTCGCGTCATCGACGTTCAGTACGGTGCGGAAGACGTCCCTCGCGTCGGCGGTCAACAGACTCCACGCGGCGATCAGATCGACGGCGGGCTCTCCGACACCCGCGCACCCGAAGTCGATGACCGCGCTGAGCCGGCCACCGCTGACCAGCACGTTCCCCGGCGACAGATCCGCGTGCACCCACACGCCCGGCCCCGTGTACCGCGGCGCCCGCAAGGCCGCGTCCCACGCCTCGCCCGCCGCGCCGGTGTCGACGACCCCGTGCAACTGCCCGATCGCCGCACGGGTCTCCGCGTCGCGCGTCACCAGATGCTCGTGGCGGTACGCGGTCGGCCCGCCCGAGGGGTCGATGACGCGCAACGCACGGACGAACGCCGCCAGATCCTCCGCGAGCAGCCCGAGGTCGGCCCCGGGAGCGGCGACGCGCCCGACAGCCGGGTTCTCACCGTCGAGCCACGGATGGACGGACCAGGGGAACGGGTATCCCTCGGCGGGCGTGCCCGTCGCGATCGGGACGGGAATCCTCACGGGAAGCAGCGGGGCCAGACGCGGCAGCCATCGCCGCTCCCTGTCCACGTCCCTGGCTCCGCCCTCGATGCGCGGCAGTCGTACGGCCATGTCCGCACCCAGCCGGTAGACGGCGTTGACCGTCCCCGCGGAGTCGACCGCCTCGATGGGAAGGCCCGCCCACTGCGGGAACTGACCGGCGAGCAGCCGCCGCACGAGAGATACGTCCGTGTCGACCTCGTCGGCGTGCATCTTGCCGGTGGCCATGGGCACCCCTGAACTGGACGGAGAGGAAAGGAGGGACGCACAAGGCAATCGGTTCGGCTCGTTGCCGGTCAACTGATTTGCCCGCCCGGGGGCCTTGGCGCCGTAAGGACGGCCGAGACGCGTCCCTACGCCGGTTGCGGGACGGTCCGGCCGTTCTCGTCGACGGTCTTGTCGGACCAGTAGCGGTCCCACTTGTCGCCCACGTGCTCGGGAACCTTGCCCTGCGGGTAGCGGGCCCAGCCCTCGGACGGCTCCTCGCCGTCGGCGACGCAGTCACTGCCGGTGTCGTTCACGGCGGCCACCGGGTAGTGGTCGGGCAGGCAGACCCGCTCCTGATGGCCGCCGCAGCCGGTCAGGAGCAGCGCCGTGACGACACCGGCGAGGGTGAGGCGCGGAAGGGTGGGGCGGGACTGCGGCACGGTCGTGGGCCTTTCTCGTCGGTTTCGCCACCAGTGTGCGGTGGGTGTGGGGCGGCGTAATGAGTACGCGTACTCAGCTTGTCGCCCATGGCGGGACCTTGCGCCATAGCGTTCACTTTCCATCCATTGCAATGATCGACACGACTTTCGTTGCGTTACCCTCGGCTCCGTTGCAACGAAATATGGCCTTTGAACTGCCAAAACATCAAATCTCTGCAACATCGATGTTGTGAGGACTTGGAAAGCAACGTAGCGTTTCCGGTGTCGGAAACAACGAGTCAACGCGAACACAGGAGAGCACGATGCAGAACTTCGACACCGCCGCCCCGATCTCCGCCGTCCTGGACATCCCCGCCGGACGCATCCAGTTCATCGCCGCGGACCGTGCCGACACCACCGTCGAGGTCCTGCCCGCCGACCCCTCCAAGAGCCGCGACATCAAGGCCGCCGAGCAGACCGCCGTCGCCTACGCCGACGGGGTCCTGCGGATCACGGCCTCGACCTCCGACAAGCGGCTCTCCGGCCCCTCCGGATCCCTGGAGATCACCGTCCAGCTCCCCGCCGGCTCCCATGTCGAGGCGAAGACGGCCAGCGCCGAACTCCGCGGCGTCGGACGCCTCGGCGACGTCGCCTTCGACGGTGCGTACCGCCAGATCAAGATCGACGAGGCCGCGAGCGTGCGCCTCACCGCGATCGACGGCGACGTCGAGATCGGCCGGCTGGGCGGCCCCGCGGAGATCAGCACCCCGAGGGGCGACATCCGTATCGCCGAGGCAGTGAGCGGCACGGTCGTGCTCCGCACCCAGTCCGGCAACATCTCGGTCGCCGCCGCCTCCGGCGTCTCGGCCGCCCTGGACGCCGGCACCGACTACGGCCGCGTCAGCAACGCCCTCAAGAACAACGGCACCGCCGAGCTCGCCATCCACGCCACCACCTCGCACGGCGACATCAGCGCCCGCAGCCTCTGAAGGAGCAGAGCCGGAACCAGGACTGCCCGGCCGCGTCCACCGCGATCGAGAACCCTTCGGTTGTCGCCCAGGACGCGGCCGTCGCCGGCGGCAAGCAAGAGCCGCAGCGGGATGAACCGAGAGGGGGGTGTGGCTCCCAGCCCGCTCCGCCCCGTGCTGCGGGACGAGCCCCTGAGAACCACCTCCGACATCAACGGCGGCGTAAGCACCAGGACGCTCCCGAGCGATGATCTCCAGGGGTGAACGCCCTACCCTCGCCGCTTCAGTTGCGGCTGAGACGGTTGAAACCGGTGAGGCGGGGCGAGATGGCGAAGGGGAAGGAATCGCCGTCGGGGGTCTTGAGGGCCGCCACGATGTCGTGGTCCGGTTCGCCGAATATCTCGAAGTGCTGCACGGCGCAGTGCTCCATCACCTCGCGGATGTACGGGTCCGACAGCCGCCAGTGGGCGCGGACGGCATCGGAGTCGCGGTAGAGCTGGAAGCTGTACGCCAGCATCCGCTCCTCGTCGATGAAGACCTCCACCATGAGCTGGGGGCCGTGCTCTTGAGCGAATGCCACTGCCTGTGCGATGGCGTGCCGGAAGCCGTCGAGGTGGCCGTCGGTGATGCGCATGGTGTTGCGGAAGAGAATGGTGCTGCTGTTTGTCATCTTCATGCGCCAAGTGTTTGACCTCAACCAGAGTTGAGGTCAAGAGTGGGGTCGGCCGGAAGCGTCGGCGACAGCGGATCCGTCACCACAACGCCTCGCGTCGACGAGCCACGTGGCCTTCAAGGGACAAGCGAGGGGCCGAAAGTCTGTCGGCCGATGCGCTCGGCGGTCGGCTGGTCGACCACTTGGCCGGGGACGTCGGGGTGCCGGCTCGTCCAGGCGCGGGCGTTCGCGGCGTCGGTGAAGAAGTTCAGTGCGTCGCAGCAGGCGGAGGCGGCGGGCCCGCCTCCGGGACGCTGCCCGACGAAGACCACCGCGCTCGCCGGTTCCCACCGAACGGCACCGGTGGTCGAGGTGACGGTGATCGGGTCGCCGCTGACCGGATCGGTGGAGGAGATCACCGCGTCCTGGCCGAGCATGGCCGGGATGCCCAGAGCGTCGATGGCGCACATCGACCAGACTTCCACTCCGCTTCCGAGGCGGACCCTGTGGCGGGTGGCGGCGGCGGAGAAGGGGTAGGCGGCGCGGATGTTCCCGGCCTCGTCCAGGGTGAGGAAGTCCTCGTCGGCCAGCTCGGTGAGCACCTCCGTGGCGTCCCTCCCGGCCCCGGCTGCGACCGGCTGAAGCGTCTGCGCGTCGGGAGCGGCTCCCGTGGCGGCGAAGTGGCGCAGGATCTGCTGGTGCACCGCGCGCAGGCCGTTCTCGGCAGGCGCGCGCCGCCCGCGGCCGGCCCGGCCAACCACGTCCAGCGGCTGTGGGGCGCAGCAGTCCGAAGCCTCCGCATCACGGACTTGTGGGGTTGCCCCGGCGAGGGCATGCCTGAGGGCGGACTCGTCCGGCACGCCGGACACGGTGCCGTCGGCATCCCTGTACAGGCGGCACGACAGGCTCGGCACCGCGCCGGGCGGCGCGAACGGGTCGGTGCCGTCGATCAGGATCGTCGGTGACCCGTACATGCCCAACCGGGCGGCCTCGGCCTCATCGGCCACCTCGATCAGCCGCACCAGAGCGGGTCGTCCATCCAGCGCGGCGGTCACCCGCTCCAGCGCGGGCCGCGCGTTCGGGCAATCCGCCACCGTCAGCACCGTGATCCGCATCCGCCCTGCCCTCCCAGACTGTCGTCCGACTGTCGTCCGCCTCCCGAACCGACGCTAGACCTTCCAGCGCACTGGAAGGTCAAGGACTAGCCTGGAGAGATGCGCATCGGCGACCTCGCCGCCCGCACCGGGCTGACGACCAAGACCATCCGCTTCTACGAGGACAGCGGCCTGTTGCCCGCACCACCGCGCACCCCGGGCGGCTACCGGGACTACCCCGATCACACGGTGACCCGAATCGCGTTCATCCGCGACGCCCAACGCGCCGGCCTCACCCTCGCCGAGATCCGCTCGACCCTCGCCCTGCGCGACGACGGCCACGCACCCTGCACCCACGTCACCGGCCTCATCCACGAGCACCTGGACGACATCGACCGACGTATGGCCGAACTCGCCGCCACCCGCGAAGCACTCCGCGCCCTCGCAGCCCGCGCCGCAACCACCGACCCCGCCGCCTGCGGCGCGGACGACATCTGCACGATCCTGAAGCCCACAGGGCCATAGGCCGCTGCGCCCTCCGGGCAACGATCCGGGTAGCGCGAAGGGCGGCTCACGAGGTGTTCAGAGGACCGGACGAATCCTGATCGGACACCCAGGCTCTTTCGCCGAAGGTGGGCTTGTGCCATAGCAGGCAGGGCCCGCTACCAGCGAGGATGCCCGACATGAGCACCGATCAGAACGTCGTCCCCCTCCGCTCGACGCACTCGGCACCCGTGGTGTTCGGTGCGGGAGCGGCCATCGGCGTGCTGGGCGGGATGATCGGTCTGGGCGGCGCGGAGTTCCGCCTGCCGCTGCTGATCAGCCTCTTCGGGTTCGCCGCGCTCTCGGCCGTCATCTTGAACAAGGCGATGAGCCTGGTCGTGGTCCTCGTGGCGCTGCCCGCCCGGTTGGCAGCGGTCCCGGCCGCCGAGGTGGCCGCACGGTGGCCCGTCGCGGTCAACCTGCTGGCCGGGAGCCTGCTGGGTGCCTGGGCCGGAGCGGCCTGGGCGGTACGCATGCGCAGCGCCACCCTCTACAAGGTGCTGGCCGCCCTGATGGTGCTGATGGCGGCGGCGCTGGTGGCCACGCACACCACCACTCTCGACACACTCGCGCTGCCGCTGTGGGCTCAGGTGCCGTGCGGAGTCGTGGCCGGGTTCGGCATCGGAGTGGTCGCCGCGATCATGGGCGTAGCCGGGGGCGAGCTGCTGATCCCGACGATCGTGCTGCTGTTCGGCGAGGACATCAAGACCGCCGGAAGTCTCTCCCTGCTGGTCTCCCTGCCGACCATGCTGGTGGCCTTCGCCCGCTACAGCCGTGACGGCAGCTTCGCCGTGCTGGGTGCCAACCTCCGCTTCACCATAGTCATGATCGGGGGCTCGGTCGCCGGCGCGGTACTGGGCGGGCTGCTCCTCGGTGTGTTCTCGGACCTGGTGCTCATCCCGGCGTTGGCCCTGATCCTGCTCGTCTCCGCGCTCAAGCTCGCCCGCCACGAATGAGCCTGCGGAGCGGCCCCGGTGGCCGCTCGTGCGTTGAGTCCGGTCTGCCCGGCGCGTGCGCTCGGCGTGCCCGCCATCGGGCGGGAGGTGCCCTTGAACGACCTGCCTGATCCGACGCGAGAGCGGGGCTGCCCCATGCGCGAGTAGCCCCTTTGGGTGGCTCTCACGGACACGCGCGTCCCTGCCCGGCGTCACGGGCATATTCAGTCGGCGCCTCGGCACTCCGCCAAGAGCTCGGACAGGAAGGACGCAGGATGCCGCAGCAGGGGACTGTCAAGTGGTACAACGCGGAGAAGGGGTTCGGCTTCATCGCCGTTGACGGCGGTGGCCCCGACGTCTTCGTCCACTACTCCGCCATCCAGGGCAGCGGAGACAGGGGCCTGGACGAGAACCAGCGGGTCGAGTTCGAAGTGACCCAGGGCAACCGGGGCCCGCAGGCTGATCAGGTGCGCGCCCTCTGACGTACCGTTGGGGCTCGCGCCTACCGCCCGTTTCGACAAGCTCGGCGCCAGCCTGGTAGCCGGTGCTTGCAACGATCCGGGTAGCGCGAAGCCCCGGCCGTCCGCCAAGGAGGAAGGGGACGGCCGGGGCCGTTCGAGGAACGTCAGGAACTGCCAGGGGGGCTGGTCGGCCCCCCGTCCGTGCCTTCTGTCAGCCGTGCGACGAGTGCCCCCCACGCGGCTGCTTCGCTCTCACGCGCAGCGCGGTCGTACAGCGCGTTGGCGTCTGATGGGTCACCATCGAGCGCGCACAGTGCTGCTTGGTAGAACCAGTACCGGCCTTCGTCCATGCGCCCCAGCATGTGGAGCAGCCGATCGCGTACTACGTCGGCGGCCCACCACCGGTAGCCGTCGGCGGCCAGCAGCAGCGCCACCACCCGGTTATGTGCCCGCATCGTCCACCCCCGATCCGCGTGCGTAGCGCAGCGCGCGGAAGAAGTCCGTACGGACCCGCCGGAAGCCGGTATGGCCGGTTGCCTGTGCGTGCTGAAGGCACCACACGGAAGGCTCGTTCCCCTCATCTGCGGGGCCGGACGCCTCATGGCACCTTGTGCACTGCGCTTCCTCGATGAGACTGGTGCCCGAACGGTCCTCGGCCAACAGCCAGTCAGCCGCCCGGACCACGCTCCCGCCACGGATGACCGAACTCACCGGCGCACCTCCCAAGCCACCCGCACCCACGCGTCCGGAGGACACGACCAGGCCGCCCCGGACGTGAACACGAGGACCACCCAGGGACGCCCCGACGCATCACGCATCGGGCGCACCCGCTTGACCTCCTGCCACTGCCCGAGCATCCGCACACGGTCCCGCTGCCTGACCCGCTGCACATTCACGCGCCGCTCACGCGTCACCGGGGCCACCGCCGCTCGCCGTGTCCAGCTCGGCCCACACCATCTTGCCCGGTCCCACGCGGTCGGCCACGGCCCACCGATCCGCCAGCGCGTCCACCAGCGGAAGGCCCCAGCCACCCGAGGCATCCATCCCCGGCACCGCCATCAACGGCCGCTCCTCGGCCGCATCGTGCACTTCGATCCGCAGACCGCCAGGTACACGCACGTAGCGCGTCTCGATCTGCCGCCCCTTGGGGACACACGCATGCCGCACCGCGTTGGTCAGCAACTCCGACAGGACCACCAACGCCGCATCCTCCAGCGTGCCCAGGCCCCAGCCCTCCAGCGTCTTGCGCAGCTCTTTGCGGGCTCGGCCCACACATCGGGGACCCCGCGCCCACCGGCACACCACGGCCTGATTCATGAGGCCACCTCCACACCGTGGATCAGCCGCGGCCCCACATCGATTCCGTGCACGGCCAGCCACAACGCCCGCCGCCGCTGCCGCTGGGCTCGCTCCTGCTCACGGTGCTCGTGCTCCACCAGGTACGGCCGCACCAGCCGACTGTCCTCGCCCCGCAACACCGTCCCCGACCGCATGGCAGCAGTCACTGGCCGAGCACCGCTGAGCCGGGGCGCCGCCGCGCCCAGGCTCCGATGTCGGCCCGAGGGGGGAAGCAACAGCCGCAACAGCGACCCGAAGAGATGGACGATAACCGTCACCACGTCGACGCTCCTTCGAAGCGTTGGCCACGCCCCCGGACCGGTCGCACGGTCGCGGGGGTCCTTCTGTTGGTGGCCAGCGGCCACCGTGACGATCGGTGACCGTTTAGTCACGTCAAGCAACTGGAAACAGAGTGCTCCTGCATCGATCCCAACCGCAACCGAATCGAGTGGAAAATGTTCCAAGATCCATTAGGCGCACTACTCTTGAGGGATCGTCACCGCCTGAAGGGGGCAACTTGTGGTCGAGCCCCGGCCAACTGTTCGCCGTCGCCGCCTTGCTGCAACTCTCGTGAAGCTCCGAGAGGAAGCGGGCAAGTCGCCAGAGGAAGCGGCGGAGCGCATCGGCTGTCACCGCTCGAAGATCAGCCGCATCGAGAATGCTCGTTTGGGGATCTCTCTCGGCGAGCTACGTGACCTCTTGACGTTCTACGAAGTCGACGACTCCGCGTTCGTCGAGGATTTGGTGAACCTGGCTCGCCGTGGAGGCGAGCGAGGGTGGACGAGGCATCTCGGCGCAACGCTGCCTTCGTACGCAGACCACATCGACTACGAGCAGACGGCCGACTACATCCGATCGTTTCAGCCGTTGCTCATCGCAGGTCTGTTTCAGACGCCTGACTACGCCCGCGAGCTGTACCGGGCGAACCCCGAGATGCTGAGCAGCAAGCGTGTAGATGACCTGGTGGACATGCGCATGCAGCGTCAGCAGGTCCTTGAGCAGGACAACGCCCCACGGATTTGCGTCATCGAAGGGGAGGCGGCTCTGCGTAGCCAGGTGGGCGGCAGCACGGTCATGGGCCCGCAGCTCGACAACCTCCTGAAGATTGCTGGGCGGCCGAACGTCGAGATTCAAGTGTTGCCATTGGGCGCGGGGGCCCATGTCGGACTCGTTGGAGCGTTTGTCCTCTTCGGTTTCCCTACGCCTGCGTTCTCCGATGTCGTTTGCGTTGAGCACGTGACCGGGACTCTGCACATGGAGACCCCGGAGGAGACGGGGCGGTATACGCTCGCGTTCGACTCGCTGAGGTCGGCAGCGTTGAGCCCTGTAGACAGCCTCGACTTGATCCAGCGAGTCAGGCGAGAGCTGTAGCAGACAGGAAGAGGTACGTACCATGCATGCCCTCGAATGCGGCAACGTGGCATGGCGTAAGAGCAGTTACAGCGGAGGGGGGTCCTCTGGCGGCGATTGCATCGAGGTCGCCGGTCTGGCCAGCAGCACCGCCGTACGAGACAGCAAGGTTCCCGCAGGGCCCCGACTCGTCTTCGAAACGACTGCCTGGGCGTCGTTCGTGGAGGCAGTGAAGGCCGACGGCCGGCCCGCCGTCTAGGACATCAGGCCCGGATCGCAGCCGGCCAAGCGCCCCCGGTTCAGTTGTGAGCCGGGGGCGCAGTCGCGCTTTCCGAGACGCTGACAGTCAGTCGTCGGCCTTCGCGACGCCGATCGGGCACGAGACGCCCGTCCCGCCGATCCCGCAGTAACCCGCCGGGTTCTTGTCGAGGTACTGCTGGTGGTATGGCTCGGCAGCGTAAAAGGTGCGCCCCTCCGCCGGGAGGATCTCCGTGCTGATCGTGCCGTAGCCCGACCCCGTCAGGACCTTCTGGTACGCCTCGCGGGAGGCCTCCGCGGCCGCCGCCTGGTCCGGGCCGTGGGTGTAGATCGCCGAGCGGTACTGGGTGCCGACGTCGTTGCCCTGGCGGAAGCCCTGGGTGGGGTCGTGGGACTCCCAGAAGGTCTTCAGGAGGGTCGCGTACGAGACGAGGGACGGGTCGAAGACCACGCGGACGGCCTCCGTGTGGCCCGTCAGGCCGGAGCAGACCTCCTCGTACGCCGGGTTCTGCGTGTATCCGCCCTGGTAGCCGACGAGGGTCGTCCAGACGCCGGGGGTCTGCCAGAACTTGCGCTCGGCGCCCCAGAAACAGCCCAGGCCGAAGTCCGCGACCTCCAGGCCCTGCGGATACGGGCCGAGGAGCGGGTTGCCGAGGACGGTGTGGCGGGCGGGGACCTCGAACTCGGGGGTCGGGCGGCCCTTGAGGGCCTCTTCGGGGGTAGGGAGGACAGGGGTGCGGCCGTACAGCATGAGTGGCTCCTGCGCAGTCGGACGAGTCGGGTCGGCACCCCGTCCAACGCGGTGGGTGCCGCCCCGATTCCCCGAAGGCACGGCCTAGAGGACCTGCCGCGCGCAGTAGTCGCGGACGTTCGTGTACCGGTCCACCGGGTCGCCCGAGTACGTCCAGGGAGCCTCGCCGATCCACCCGTCCACGTGCCGGAGCTGCTCGACGGCCTCCTCGTAGCGGTCCTGCCAGAACAGCAGCCATGCGAGCATGTGGCGCACCCACACCAGCCGCAGGTCCCCGGGCGCGCAGACCGCCGCGTCGGCGAGGGCGGCGTCGACCGCCGCGACGATGTCCGGGCTCTTGTAGAAGATGTCCGGGTCGATGTCCGACTCGTGCTGTTCGTGTTCGAAGTAGGCGCACAGCGGGATGAAGGTGAGCAGGTCACCCGGCTTGCCGACGGCCGCCGACTCCTTCGCGAAGGCCAGGGCCAGTTCGTGCGAGCCCTGCCACTTGCGGCACCAGTACTGAAGGGCGTGGTTGTGCGCGGTCACCACGCGTGGCGCGCGCGACACGATCTGCGCCCACAGCTGCCGGTACCGTTCGTGCTCGTAGCCCAGCCCCAGCGCGATCGCCTGCTCGACCATGTACGGAACCGGGTCGTCGGCCCCGGCCAGCCGCTGCGCCTCGTGGGCGGCCTCCTGGGCCCGGCCCAGCAGCTGGTGGAAGATCCGGAACTGCTCCCGGGAGGTGTGGCTCGCCCGCTTGGTACCGCGTACGTTCCACGCGACCGCCACCTCCGCGTCCGCGTGCACCACCGCCGCGCCCGCGTCCTCGGGCGCCGCCGCCCGCCAGGCCAGCAGCCAGGCGTCGTCCTCGGCGGCCTCCCGAGCCAGCAGCCGGGTCCGCTGGAAGCGCTCCTCCCAGTCCTTGCCGGCTTCCTCCAGCCAGGTCGCGGCCGCCTGCCAGTCGCCCGCGTGCACGGCGGCGCGTACCGCCTCCTCGCCCGGCTCGGGCTTGCGGCCATGCTCCGTGTCGAGCTGCTCGGCCGGTACGAAGCCGAGGGCGGCGGAGGCGTCCCCGCGCTGGGCGTCCATGGCCTCGGTCTCGGCTTCGATGGCTCTGGCCTTCTTGATCAGGCGTTGTCCGCGGAGGAAGTAGCCGAGCCCGGCGAGGACGAGGGCGCCAAGGGCGCCGAGTATGACGGGGAGCATCGAGGTCCTTCGGGAAGAGGGGAGAAAAGGAGGGGAGAAGGGGAGAAGAGGGGGCGTGCGGGCGGCGACATCGCGGCGGCGGTTGCGCTGAGGCGTGGGCGGGGGTGCGGGCGTGGGCCGAGTGGGCACGTCGTCCAGAGGCCGTCGGTCACGCCGGCCGGCGCCTTCGGTCAGGCGGGCAGCAGCTTGCGCAGCGGTTCCGTGTCCGGGGCGTCGGCCACCGCCGCGTCCAGTGCGAGCGGCAGCAGCTCCTCGTAGCCGTCGGGCAGCCGCAGGGTCGCCGAGTCGGACCAGGACAGCTGCCAGCGGGCGGTGCCGCGCGCGGTCAGCTCGACGGTGACCAGCTGGCGCAGGCCGCTTCGGACGGCCGGGCGCGTGAACTCGCGGGCCGCGCGGCCGGTCGCCGCCGCGGCCTCCTCCGACTTCGGGAGGCGGTCGGCTATGCGCCACAGCGCGCCCGCGTCGATCGCGTCGAGGAGAGCGGGCAGGGTGGGCACGGCCGGAAGCGAGCCGTCACCGCCGCCCGCCTCGGCCGCGACCGCGGCGCGCAGCGGCTCCGCGTCCTCGGCGACGTACGCGCACATGCTCTCGTGCACGAGGTCGTCCCAGTCGACCCGCCGCAGCCCGAGTGCCTGCGGGGTCAGTACGGCCTGCTCCAGCGCGGCGAGGGCGTCGCCGGGGGAGGACAGCAGGTCCAGGGCCGGGCGGGCGGAGGTCTCGGCGCGGCCGTCGGAGGGGAGCGCCTCGATGCGGGCGACGCGGTCGGCGACGGGCGGGTGGGTGTCGTACGGGGACGTCGGCTCGGTGGGCAACTCGCGGCGCAGCCCGTCCAGTTCCTCCGTGCGGGCTGCGAGGAGGTGGTGCAGTCCACCGAAGACCTCGCCGGGGCGCGGCAGCAGTCCGGCGCCGACGCCGAGGGTCGCGTACGCGTTCATGTAGAAGCCGTGGGCGGCGTCGAGCGCGGGGATCTCGCGCAGGGCGGCGGCGGTGGCGTCACGGCCCGCGATCCTGGCGGCGGCCGCGTCGGCGGCGTACTCCTGGCGGCGGCCGTCGGCGAGGGTGGCGCGGAAGTACAGCTTGGCGTACGCCGTGTAGATCTTGGCCATGAGGCGGTACGTGACCCCGGCGCCGCCGGTGTCGATCTCCTTGGCCTTCTTGCCCTTGGAGACGGCCTTGGCGGCCTTCTTCTCCTGCCGGGCCTGCTCCTTGGCCCGCGTCTTCGCGGCGCGCTCCTCGAAGTGCGCGATGGTACGGATCACCTGGGCGCGCCCGCGCCAGGTGATCGCCGCGAGCCGGGTGTCGGAGTTGGAGAAGTGGCCCAGCTCGTGCGCGAGGACGGCCCGTAGCTGGTCCTCGGTGAGGCCCTGGAGCAGTGGTACGCCGAGGTAGAGGCGGCGGGGGCCGCCCAGCAGCCCTAGGAGGCGGGCGTCCTCGGTGACCGCGGCGTTCACATCGCCGGTGAGCACGATCTCGGCGGGCGCGCGGGTGCCGACCTGGGCCGCGAGGTCACGGACGGTCGCCCACAGCCGGGGCTCGTGGGCCTCGGTGACGCGCAGGCCGGGCATGTCCTCGTCCTTGGGGGTGCGCAGCATGAACAGGCCGCGGACGACCGGGATGGCGAGCAGCACGGAGACGAGGTAGAGCTTGGCGGCGGCGCCGGCCGGTACCCACAGGTACAGCGCGTAGTCGATACCGGCCAGCGCGGCCAGCAGGATGAAGCCGAGCAGATAGAAGCCGGCGAGCAGGACGAGAGCGCGCAGGGCGCGCAGGCTTGCCCTCATGTGATGTCGGACCCCCCACGGGAACGTTCCCCCAATGCCGAGGTGGTGGGGGACCGGCAGTATCCAACAGCGCACGCGGGCCCGACCGCAATCGCGAATTCGAGACGATGGAACGGGGAGGACGGGGAGAGAGCGGAGAGTCAGTGGGGCAGCGTCGCCGGGCTGCCTCCGTTCGCCTCGTATCCCGCAACCGCCAGCGCCCGGTACACCGCGTACTCCGCCGCCGGATCGCCGCCGTGTGTCCACGGCAGCGCGCCGACATGCCCATCCACCCTCACCAGCTGGTGCATTGCTTCCGTCCAGCGTTCCATCCGGACCAGGAAGAACACCAGCAGATGGCGTACATGCGCCAGCATCGGGTCGTCCGGACGGGCCGCGTGCACCGCGAAGAGCGCGCCCTCCACGGCCTTGGTGACCACCGCGCTCTCGTAGAAGCCGGTGACCAGGTTGACCTCGGGCAGATGCTCGAACACCGCGAACAGCGGCAGCGCGGCCAGCAGCGACCCCTGCGGGGCGCGGGCGGCGGCCGTCGTCGCGAAGTGGTCGGCCTCCTCACGGGAGCCGTGCCACTTCTCGCACCAGTAGTGGAGGGCGGCGAGGTGCGCGCCCATGTGCGCGGGGGCGCGGTCGATCACCTTCGCCCACAGCTGGTCGAACTGCTCGTGCGGGTAGCCCAGTCCGCGCGCGACGGCCAGCTCGACGATGTACGGAACGGGGTCGCCGGGCGCCAGCAGCGCCGCCTCGCCGCAGACCGTACGGGCCTCCTCCAGGATGATCCGGAAGTCGTCCGCCCCGGCCGCCGACGAACGCCACGCCTGCTGCACCAGGAACTCCGCGTGCACCGCCGCGCCGCCCGCGTCCTTCGGCGACTCCGCGCGCCAGGTGCGCAGCCACGCCCCGCCGGTCCCGGGCTGCTGCTGGAGCTCCAGCGAGGCGGCCCCGGCGAACGCCTGCACGCGCTGCCAGCGCTCCTCGCCCTCCTTCGGCGTACCGGCGAGCAGCTGCGAGGCGGCGCGCCAGTCCTGGGTGCGCTGTACGACGTCGAGGACGTCCAGGAGGTCCTGGTCGGGGCCCGGCAGGCGCAGGTCGAGCTGCTCCTGCCGGATGAAGCCGTACGCGGCCGGATCCGCGGCGTCCGGGGCGCCGGGGGCGACCTGCCGGATACCGGCGCGGCGGCGCAGGATGAACGGACCGATGATCGCGGCCAGCATGCACATCGCGATCAGGAACCAGAGAATCTCCATGCGTCCATTGTCCCGGACGGGGCGGGGTTCCGGACGGGTCGGGGTTCCGGACGCCGCGGACCCTGCCGCGGGGCGGGGATTACGTCACCGGTGGTTCCGGCAGCCTCACTCCCTGGCTACCGCGGCACGCCCTCACCTTGCGGCGGCCGTGTCGCAGTCGAAGGCCTTGACCGCGGACCGCACGAAGGACTCGAAGAGGGGGTCATACCACGGAATGTCCGGGTGGCGCTTACGGGTGTCCAAGTACTGCAGCCCCGGTTCCATCGCCAGGTAGACAGCGCCTTGGGCACAGGGCAGAACGATCCTGTGAGCCTCGACGACATCGGCTTCCAGGCCCCCGGGCGCCGTGCCCTTGCGCGTTCCCGGCGCCTTCTTGACCGCGGCGAGGAGCAGCGGGTCCCGGGCAGCCGTGTATGTCATGAAGCCGTCCGCACGGACGACGTCACGTGAGTCGTCGTCCAGGGACACCGTGCACGACCACAGATCAGCAGATGGCGCCTGACCTTCTTCGAGCACCTTGGCGTCCGCCGGCACCTGGCCGCGCAAGGAGAAGCCGTCAAGGCCGCACAGCCGTCCTTCTGAAGCCGGACGGGCCGCCTCCGAGCGCGGTGGCAGGAGCGTTCCGGGCTCCTCGGGGAGGTCGCCGCATGCCGCCTTCGCCGCGACGGCGCGTGCGGCATCGGTGATCAGAGCGCTGAACGCCCTGGCGTCGGCCACTGGTTCGCTGGAGGCGGCCTTGAGGATCACCGGCCTGGTTGTCCAGCACTTCTCGGGCAGCAGGACCCAGCCGCCGTACGTGTCGACCCCACCGGTCACCGGTCCGGAGAAGAACGATGTCTGTGCCGGGTCCGGCCACCCGCCCTCCATGAAGGGGGCGTCCCCGCGTTCCTCCCAGACGTAGAAGGACATGCTGCCTTTTCCGGTGCCAAGGACGACTGATGACTTCTCGACCCTGCACTTCGTATCCGGAAGGTGGTCGGCGATGCCGTCGCCCTCGGCGCTGACACGGCCTGAACCCGGCAGGACGGCGTCCGCCCCCGGGGCGGAGACCAGCCCGCCGCAGAGTCGGTCGGCCGTCAGCACGTTGGTGTTGCGGTAGCCATGCAGCAACCCCGCGACCACGACGACCAAGATCGCGATGACGGCCCATATCTTCCACGACGGCCGCGTACGGCCTGCTGCTGTACTCACTTGCCTACTTCCTGGTTCGCAGGGCCGAGTACGCTTCCTCGCGGCCGGTGAGGTAACTCTGCCCCGTCCCGGACGGGGCAGAGTTGTGGATGGGACGGGGTTCCATCACGGGCGGTTGTTGCAGCCCCGCTCCTTGACCGCGGTCTTGAGGAACGCGTCGAAGAGTGCTTCGTGGGCCTTTTCGTAGGCTCCGGCGTCCTGCTCTTCCTGGTCCAGCATCGGGTACGCGTAAGAGTCCCAGAGGTACATGCTGGCGTAGAGGTCCCCGTTGACGCACTTCACGACAGTGCGTCCACTATTGGGCGATGCCCGCTCCATGCCGCGTCGTGCACCGTCTGTCAGGTCCGGGGCTTCGCTGATGGAGAAGGTGATCTGCGGCTCGCCGGGGCCTCGCAGCATGAGGTCGCAGACCCAGGTCTGCGTGTCACCACCGGTGAATCGCTCCGTTCCGGGTTTCGCCTTGCCCGCGATGAAAGCCACTTCGGGAAGCCGGAAACCCTTCAGTCCACAGGCGTTGTCCCGGTCGGTGCGTACCGGTTTGCCTTCGTTGACAGGGCCTTGCAAGCGCACCGGTGCATCCAGCCCCTCGGCGTCCGCACAGTCCAGCCCCTTGGCCATATGCCGGGCAGTGCTCATCGCCACCTGCGCAAGGGCCTCGGGTGTGGCCCTGCCCTGGGTGAGGTGGACCTCCACCGAAGGGACGAGGTCCTTCCTGACGGTCGAGGGCATGCCGTCACGGCAGTCCGACGGAAGCAGGACCCAGGCCTCCGATTCCGACGCCGCGCCGGTGATTTTGCCGGTGAAGTAGGAACTGCCGGATGGCTTCTTCCACACGAGCGAACCCAGCGCGAAGTCGGCGGTGTCGATGGTGTCTTCCACCTTGATCTGGGGCTGGCTGTTTCCTATGAATCTGTTGGTGCGCTGGACCGTGCACGAGAAGCCGTACGTGTCGTCCTCCTCATACACGGACTTCTGAGTGAGCCTGCCCGACCCTCCGAGCACCGCGTTCATCTCGGATGAGGTGAACGCTTGATTGCAGAATTCCTTGCGCCCGAGCACATCCGTGTTCCACCACGTGAACAGCCCTGCAGCAACGAGGGTCATCCCCGCGACCAATGCGATGAACCGCCGTGTTCGATTGACTGTGGACAATTAAATTACTTGCCTTCCCGCAGTGCGTCGTAGGCGCTTTCGCGTCAGGTCGTGTAGCTTTGGCCAGCCTCGCCCTAGGCGCTCTCGGCAGCGACGCTCTCCTTGGCACCACGGGTGTCGGCCCAGGAATCGATGGGATTGTTCGTGCCGAGGATTCCTGCGCGGTCTGCTTGCTGACTTCGCTGCTTGCGAAGGTGATCTGGCTTGCCGGGCCCTGCAACATGAGGTCAAAGCCCCAGATCTGTTTGTCCCAGCAGTGGATCGTTCTGTTCCTGGTTCTGCTTTGCCCGTGATGAGAGCCGATTCGCGAAGCCGGAAACCCCCTCAGTTCACAGGCGTTGCCCCGGGCGGTGCGCACCGGTTTGCCCTCATTGGCCACTGGAGACTAGCTGGCGCAGCCGATCTTCTTCGCCGCGCCGGGAGCGAAGTCTTCGATGAAGCGCTGGAGTTTCTCGACTCCTGCCTGGGAGTTTTCGACGCGATCGCCCTTGAATACGACGACGAAGAGTACGTATTCCGTAGGGCGGCCGCACTCGGCGGTGACCAGCGCCCCATCGCTTCCGATGACAGCAGTGCCTGGGAAGGAGATCTTCCGCGGTGCGCCCAGGGTGTGCTTGGCGTTCGCGTACTCCCAGTCTTCCGGGGGGAGGTCCTCTTCGGTCAGGCGGACAGTAATGTTCAGAACATGAATTCCGTCGACGTAGATATCGCAGTACGCCGGATCTGAAGCCAGCGGAAACGGATCGATCTTTTTCAGCTTTTCGCCGTCAGGGATGAGCGGCGAAAGAGTGGAGCTCTTCACGGGAACTCCACAGATTTCTCCCGGGATGGCGATGTCGTTCTTTCCGCATCCAGTCGCCAGCATGGCCAACGCGGCGAGACCCAGTACAGGCCGGAACGCAGTCCTCACTACTGATCCCCCGCAATGCCGTCTGCTGTTTCATTTCCGTCATTCGCCGCTGCCGAGATCTTGTTGTAGACCCCGGCCTTTTGGGAGTATCCCGTTTCGCTGTCTGCCCATTCGTGGTTCACGGCGTACCACTGATCGGCAAGCGCGTTGAGCTGCTTTCTGCGACTGCCGTAAGTGGCCTGGTTGTCTTCGGTCAGCTTGGCGTTGTCCCGCGCCTGCTCATCCATGATCCAGGCGGTGGTTACGACGTCGGCCCCGCGCTGGGCTATATCGCCATAGACGGGGATGAAGTTGAGCAGTGCGCCCGAGCCGTGATAGCTCCAGGCCTTGTCCCAGGTGTAGTCGTGCTTGTCGCCCTTGAGTGCGTTGTACCGGGCTTCCTCCATGAAGCCGACCGCGTGGCCGGCTGCGTCCAGCGTGTCCTCCGGCACGCTGTCCTTGTTGTGGAAGTTGTCGACGATTGCGTAGTTCATTCCTTCGTGGAGCATTCCGTAGGACTGCTCGCTCCTGGAGACCTGTTTGGTAATCTCCATCACTTGGTTCTGATCCAGCGTGGTCTGTTTCCCGCTTTGATCGTGCATGGCGACGAACACCTCGCGGCCATGGTTGGTCATGACCTTCGCCATGTCCTCGCGCAGTGACGCAGGCATGTCGTTGCCCTGCTTGGACAGGACGTCCAGTGAATACTCGAAGACACGGTTGTTGGCGTCCGTGTGCGCCGTAGGCCTGGCCGAACCCGAGGGATCGACGCCCGTCGCTGCCGCGGTCAGGGCATCGCCGAGTCCCTTTCGGCTCTCGGCGTCCTCGATGTCGCTTGCGTCCACCTCGACGTTGCCGCCCGGTCCTTGCCATAGGGTGGTGTTGGTGAGGTCCCAGTCGCGGCTTTCGTCGCCGTTGCCCAGCAGGTAGTCGAAGCGTTCCCTGCCGGCGGTCGTGCCGGGGTCGAGATAGCCCGCCGCTCCTTCCGGGGTGCGGGACATGACGCCCAGGGAGGCGTCGACCGGGTCGTTCGCGACCCAGCCGTCGCCGTCCTTTTCGTCGAACTTCCCGTAAAGGTCCCAGATATCCGGGTCCTTTTCTTCCATGGCGATCATGTCGTCGGTGACGTCCGCGATGAACTGAGGCGAGTAGGCGTCGTCGCCCTGCTGCATGAGCGTGGCCAGGCTCTGGTAGCCGCGCACCTGCTGATCGTGCCCCTTGGCCACGGTGTTGACCTTGTCGCCCGCCGCCTTGAGATCGTATTTGTCGTCGCCGTGTTCGCGCAGTTCCTCGCGCCATTTGTTGTAGAACTGTGCGTCGTCGGTCTTCGACCAGTTCCTGAATTCTTCGTTGTACGCCTCGGTGCCGAAGCGCAGGTGCTTGCCACTCGCGTCCTTGAAGTCCGGGACGCGTGTCGCCGTGGCCAGCGAGTCGGACAGGCCGCCGTTGATCTGCAGGTAGGCGCTCTTGTGCTTGGTGTCGTCGAAGTACGCCAGGTCGTTGATCTTGTTGGACAGCTTCAGCGCGTTGTCCGGGCCGAGGGAGTTGAGGTAGGTCTGGCTGAACTTCTTGTCGCCGGAGTTGTCACGCATCAGGCGTGCGTACTCCGCCGGGTCGCTCGGCTTCTCGCCGGCCAGGATCTCGTCCGCGTACTTCTTGGCTTCGCGCGCCTCGATGACCTCGATGTCGCCGACCGCGTCCGCGTTGAAGTTGTGTCCGCCACCCCAGGCATTGTCCAGGAACTCCTCGAAGAAGCTCTTGATGCCGGCGGCGTCGTGGAGGGCCAGCTTGGCGCCCTGGTCCGCGTCGTCGACCGCCTGGACCGCGGCGGCCACCGCGGCGGTCCAGCGGGCTTCGTGGACCGCGCGCAGCATGGCGTCACCGAATATTCCGCCCGTGGCGGCGCCTTTGTCCTTGTCCTTGCTCGGATCGACATGGGCCTGGCCCTGGGCGTCTATGTAGAGGTCGGCGTCCTTGGCCGACTCGACCAGGTCCCGCACGGCCTTTATTCGCTCGGTGAACTGCCCATGGATGTCCCGCAGAATCGAGGCGATGGCGCGGGCCTCGGTCGCGGCGGCATCGAATTGTTTGCGTGACACCGAGAACCGTGTGTTGGCGGCGTCGGCACTGACTCCGACCCATTCCCCGTCCGTCGCCACGCCCAGGACGCCTGCCCGTCCCGCTTCGTCTGGCCCAGGGCGGCCTCGTCACCCGCGAGACGCGCCTTGAGGTTCTTCACCTGGAGGTCCCATTCCTCGTGCGCGTCCGCGAGACCGGACCCGGTGGCCCAGCCCTTGAACTCCCGCTCCGCCGCGTCCGTGTTGTCATCGGCATGGACGCCGGCTCTGTCCAGCCCGGGGCGTATCCGCGTTTGAAGGAGGTTGATCGCGGCGCGTTTGCCCTGCGCGTTGGCCTTGAGGCTCGGCGGCGTGCCCGCAGCGCCACCCGCGCTGTTCACCTGCATATGGCCGCTCTGCTGTCGTGCCGCTGTCTCGGCCTTCAGCTGTTCCCACTCGTCCCAAGCCATCGTGTCCCCCGCTGTGCATCCCCGTGCGCGTTCGCGAACGCGATCTTCAGCTTGAGCTTGCCTGGAACTCGAAGCGCACGCAAGCGCTCTTGCTGGAACGCTTGTCGCATTCTTGACGCGAGGGCGAATGCGAGGGTGCGGTCGGGAACAGCAACCGGTCCACCAGGACTACGCTCGGCCTCATGAGCGATCAGCACAGCCACGAGCACAGCTTCGAGACCATCGCCATCCACGCGGGCAACACAGCCGACCCGCTGACCGGCGCGGTCGTCCCGCCCATCTACCAGGTGTCCACCTACAAGCAGGACGGTGTGGGCGGGCTGCGCGGCGGCTACGAGTACAGCCGCAGCGCCAACCCGACCCGGACCGCGCTGGAGGAGAACCTCGCGGCGCTGGAGGGCGGCCGGCGCGGCCTCGCCTTCGCGTCGGGGCTCGCCGCCGAGGACTGCCTCCTGCGCACGCTACTGGTCCCCGGCGACCATGTGGTCATCCCGAACGACGCGTACGGCGGCACCTTCCGGCTCTTTGCCAAGGTGGTCGAGCGGTGGGGCGTGGACTGGTCGGTGGCCGACACGTCCGACCCGGCGGAGGTACGTTCCGCACTGAACGAGCGTACGAAGTTGATCTGGGTCGAGACCCCGTCGAACCCGCTGCTCGGCATCACGGACATCGCGGCGATCGCGGGCATCGCGCGGGCGGCGGGCGTGAAGCTCGTCGTCGACAACACCTTTGCCAGTCCTTATCTTCAGCAGCCGCTCGCCCTCGGCGCGGACGTCGTCGTGCACTCGCTGACCAAGTACATGGGCGGCCACTCGGACGTCGTCGGCGGCGCGCTGGTCACGGCGGACGCGGAGCTCGGCGAGCAGCTGGCGTACCACCAGAACGCGATGGGGGCGGTGGCCGGGCCGTTCGACTCCTGGATCGTGCTGCGCGGCATCAAGACGCTCGCGGTGCGCATGGACCGGCACAGTGCGAACGCGGCGCGGATCGTGGAGATGCTGACCGAGCACCCGAAGGTGACCCGGGTCTTCTACCCGGGCCTGCCTGAGCACCCCGGGCACGAGGTCGCCGCGAAGCAGATGAAGGGCTTCGGCGGCATGGTGTCCTTCCAGGTCGCGGGCGGCGAGGCGGAGGCGGTCGCGGTCTGCGACCGCGCGAAGCTCTTCACGCTGGGCGAGTCGCTGGGTGGTGTCGAGTCCCTGATCGAGCACCCGGGCCGGATGACGCACGCGTCGGTGGCGGGGTCGGCGCTGGAGGTGCCGGCGGATCTGGTGCGGTTGTCGGTGGGGATCGAGTCGGTGGACGACCTGCTGGCGGACTTGCAGCAGGCGCTGGGCTGAGCGTTCCTGGCTGGGCCGGGCGGGCGTTGGGTGGGGCGCGTGGGTGGTGGGAGCCTGCGGCGGGCCTTCTCCCCGCCCCGCCCCTTCCCGAAAACTGGGGGGGCAAGCCCCCAGACCCCCGGTACGGCCTTCGGTCGTGTCCTCAAACTCCCCCTACGCCCTGGCGGGCGTGGGGGGGACCCCAGGCGGGCTGGGTTTCCCAGCCCCTCCGGCGTTTGAGGACACGGCCCGCCGCAGGCGCCGCCACTGCACCCGCCCCCCTCACCACCCCTCGATCAGCGGCGTCGTCTTCGACGGCGGCGGTCTCCACGGCTCGGTCGCCGACGCCCACGCCGCGAAGGCGAGGGCCGCCACCAGCAGCAGGACGCAGGCCGTGCGGTGCAGGGCGCGGCGGTGGCGGCGCAGGCGGATGCCGTGGGTGGTGGCGCGGGTGCAGAGGTCCGTGGGGACCGGGGGGTGGGGAGTGTCGAGGAGGCGCCGGATCTCCGCCTCCTTGCGGTCGGCGGCGCTCACGACGGGGCTCGCAGGGCGGCGATCGCGCGGCCGCAGAGCGCGTGGACCCGCTCCACCGGGAGGCCCAGCAGCGCGGCCGTCTGCTCCTCGGCCACGCCCTCGTACAGCCGCAGGACGACGACGAGGCGCTGGCGCGGGGTGATGCGGGACAGGATCCCGCCGCGGCCCCGGTGGAAGCGCCACGCCGAGCGGGCGAAGCGGGTGGCGAGGGCTGCGCGGGTGCGGTCGTACGGGTCCTCGCCGCGCAGCCGGTCCCATTCGGCGTAGGTGTGGGCGAGCGCTGCGACGAGGAGTTGCTGGGCGCGGGGATTGCGGCCGGGCTGTTCGGCGGTCAGCAGCGTCGCGGCGTGCAGCAGCCGCCCTCCCGCGCCCGCCACGAACGCGTCGAAGGTCGCAAAGGTCCCCAAGGCCTCGAAGTGGTGTCTCCGCTGCCGCACGTCCTCATATCAGGCCCGCGCGGCGCCCTCGGTCAAGAGGTCGGCGGCGTCTCCGTCTCGGAGTTCTCGGAGTTCTCGGAGTCCTCGGGGGCGGGCAGTCCGGCCTGGCGGGCCGAGAGCGCCGAGTTGAACCGGGTGAGCAGGGTGCAGAACGAATCCCGCTCCTCCTCCGTCCAGCCGTCCGTCACCTGTGCCATCAGTTCGCGCCGCGAGGAGCGGACCTCCTCCAGGCGGGCCTGGCCGCGGGGCGACAGCTGGAGCACGACCGCGCGGCCGTCGTCGGGGTGCGAGGTGCGCTTGACCAGGCCGGTGTCGACGAGCGGCGCGACCTGGCGGGTGACGGTCGACGAGTCGATCCCCATCCCGGCCGCGAGCGCCTTGACGCCCATCGGTCCTTCCTGGTCCAGGCGGTTGAGCAGCAGATACGCGGCGCGGTCCATCGAGTTGCGGACCTGGCCGAGGCCGCCGAGACGGGTCTGCTCGGCACGGCGTGCGAAGACGGCCACCTGGTGCTGGAGGGCATCGAGGAGACCGGGGACTCCCGGAGGTTCGGGGGTCGTCCCCTGGGAGTACGCAGTGTTCGTCATGTCCTGAGTTGTGGGCATGGCTGCGGGGGCTCTCTCGTGCGGTGGTCGGTTGGTGGGGGACAGAGTACGCGGACCCGGGCGGGTGCGTACCGGCCCTGCCGAAACCTGTGGACAGGCACCCGTGTGAGGCCGCTGTCAGGCCGCTGAGCTGCGAGACTTGCTGTCATGAGCTTCCGTACGGCTGGCCCCTTTCACCCACTCATCCTCGATGACGTCCGCGGCGCCCAGAAGATGCTGTCCGGTGTGGCCCGGCTGACGCCGATGGAGGGCAGCCGCTATCTGTCGCGACTGGTGGGTTCCCCGGTCCACTTCAAGTGCGAGAACCTCCAGCGGACCGGCTCGTTCAAGCTGCGCGGCGCCTACGTACGGATCTCGGGGCTGCGGCCCGAGGAGCGCGCGGCGGGTGTCGTCGCCGCCTCCGCAGGCAATCACGCGCAGGGCGTCGCCCTCGCCTCCTCGCTGCTCGGTGTGCGCTCGACCGTCTTCATGCCGGTCGGCGCCCCGTTGCCGAAGGTCGCCGCGACCCGCGACTACGGCGCCGAGGTGCGGCTCCAGGGGCATGTGGTGGACGAGACCCTGGCCGCCGCGCAGGAGTACGCGCGCGATACGGGCGCGGTGTTCATCCACCCCTTCGACCACCCGGACATCATCGCCGGGCAGGGCACGGTCGGCCTGGAGATCCTCGAACAGTGCCCGGAGGTGCGGACCATCGTCGTCGGTGTCGGCGGCGGCGGCCTCGTCGCGGGCGTCGCGGTCGCGGTCAAGGCGCTGCGTCCCGATGTGAAGGTGATCGGGGTGCAGGCCGAGGGCGCGGCGGCGTATCCGCCGTCGCTGGCGGCGGGACGGCCGATGTCGATCGAGACGCCCACGACGATGGCGGACGGCATCAAGGTGGGCCGCCCCGGCGACGTTCCGTACGCGGTCGTCGAGGAGCTCGTCGACGAGGTGCGCACGGTCTCGGAGGACGCGCTGTCCTCCGCGCTGCTGCTCTGCCTGGAGCGGGCGAAGCTGGTGGTCGAGCCGGCCGGGGCGAGCCCGGTGGCGGCGCTGCTGAGCGACCCGGGCGCGTTCAAGGGCCCGGTGGTGGCCGTCCTGTCGGGAGGCAACGTCGACCCGCTGCTGATGCAGCGCATCCTGCGGCACGGAATGGCGGCGGCGGGCCGCTATCTGTCGCTGCGGCTGCGTCTGCCGGACCGGCCCGGCGTGCTGGCCACGCTTCTCGGGGTGCTGTCGACGGCCGACGCGAACGTCCTGGACGTGGGTCACGTCCGTACCGACCCCCGGCTCGGCCTGACGGAGGTCGAGGTCGAACTGCACCTGGAGACCAAGGGCCCGGAGCACTGCACGGAGGTCGGGGCGGCCCTGCGCGAGGCGGGGTACCACGTCATCGGCTGACGCGTCTCGCCGTCCGGCGTTCGGTGGCCGGGCTGCCCTGCCTGCGTCTGACGCGCATCCGCCGCCCCGCGGCCGGCCCCAGCCTGCCCTGCGGCTGATGCGCGTGGCTGTCCTGCGGCTGGGGCTGCCGGCCGACGCGCGCCGCCGTCCCGCGACCCGGGGTCCGCTCTGCCTGCGCGGCTGACGTGCGCCGCCGTCCCGCGGCCGGCCCTGCCTTACCTGCGCCGACGCGCAGCCCTTGTGTATCGCGATGTATCGCGTTAACTTCTCCGTGGGCGCCCGCCGAAAAACCGCCTGCGCGGACGTGGGGCCGAACCTAAGCTTGCGTGGAAAAACCCGCAAACCGGATCAACGGAACCGCAGCCATCCTCTGCACTGGGAGACCCCATATGCCAGGCGCCATCTACGCCGAAGGCCTGGTGAAGACCTTCGGCGACGTACGGGCTCTGGACGGCGTAGATCTTGATGTTCCCGAGGGCACGGTCCTCGGGCTGCTCGGCCCGAACGGCGCCGGCAAGACGACCACCGTGCGCGTCCTCACCACCCTGCTCCAACCCGACAGCGGCCGTGCGGTCGTCGCGGGCATCGATGTCCTCAAGCATCCCAATGAGGTCCGTCGGTCGATAGGCCTCTCCGGCCAGTTCGCCGCGGTCGACGAGTACCTGACCGGTCGCGAGAACCTCCAGATGGTCGGCAGGCTCTACCAGATGAACGCCGCCGCGGCGAAGAAGAGGGCGGGGGAGCTGCTGGAGCAGTTCAACCTCGCCGACGCCGCGGACCGTCCCGCCAAGACCTACTCCGGCGGTATGCGCCGCCGCCTCGACCTCGCCGCGGCCCTGGTCGTCAAGCCGCCCGTGATGTTCATGGACGAGCCGACCACCGGCCTCGACCCGCGGAACCGCCAGGCGCTGTGGGAGGTCATCAAGGAGCTCGTCAGCGGCGGTACGACCCTGCTGCTGACCACGCAGTACCTGGAAGAGGCCGACCACCTCGCCCACGACATCTGTGTCGTCGACCACGGCAAGGTCATCGCCCGCGGTACGTCGGACCAGCTCAAGGCCCGCACCGGCGGTGAGCGCGTCGAGGTCGTCGTCCACCGGCCCGACGAGATCGCCCCGGCCCGCGAGGTGCTGGCCGGCTTCGGCAAGGGCGAGGTCGCCGTGGAGGAGCACACGCGGATGCTGACCGTCCCGGTCACCGGCGGGGCCAAGCTGCTCGCCGAGGTCATCCGCGAGCTGGACGTCCGGGGGGTCGAGATCGACGACATCGGTCTGCGCCGCCCCACCCTCGACGACGTCTTCATCTCCCTGACCGGCCGCCACGCCGAGCGGACGGCCGAGGACAACGGCGAGGTCACCGACCGTAAGAGCGCCAAGGGTGCCAAGGGCGCCAAGGCCCGGAAGGAGGCCGTGAAGTGACCACCGTCCAGGAAGCGGCGGACCGTCGCGTCGCGGCCCCGCCGCCGCGCGGCGCCATAGCGCAGTCCGTCAGCGACTCGCTCGTCGTCGCCAAGCGCAATCTGATCCGTATGACGCGGATCCCGGAGATGATCATCTTCGGACTGTTCCAGCCGATCATGTTCGTGGTGCTCTTCACGTACGTCTTCGGCGGCTCCATCCAGGTCGGCAGCTCCATCTCGCCCCAGGCCTACCGCGAATTCCTGATGGCTGGCATCTTCGCCCAGACCGTCACCTTCGCCACGGCGGGCGCGGGCGCCGGTATCGCCGACGACATGCACAAGGGCCTCATCGACCGGTTCCGCTCGCTGCCCATGGCGCGCGGCGCGGTCCTCACCGGCCGTACGCTCGCCGACCTCGTCCAGACGGCGCTCACGCTCGTCGTCCTCGCGGTCGTCGCGCTGATCCTCGGCTGGCGGGTGCACGAGAACATCGGCAAGGTGCTGCTCGGCTTCCTGCTGCTGCTCCTGCTCGGGTACGCGTTCTCGTGGATCGGCGCGCTGATCGGCCTGTCGGTCCGTACGCCCGAGGCCGCCACCTCCGGCGGACTGATCTGGCTCTTCCCCCTGACGTTCATCTCGAACGCCTTCGTGGACGCCAACAACATGCCGGGGTTCCTGCAGACCATCGCCGAGTGGAACCCGTTCAGCGCGACGGTGCAGGCCTGCCGTGAGCTGTTCGGCAATCTGCCGCCCGGCTTCCAGACCCCGGACGCCTGGCCCATGCAGAACCCGGTCCTGGCCTCGGTGCTCTGGTCGGTCCTGATCCTCGTGGTCTTCCGCACACTGGCGGTGCGCAAGTACCGCTCGGCGACCGTCTGAGCATCCGTCCTGGCGCCCGGTACGACGGAAGGCCCCCGGCACCTGTGGGTGCCGGGGGCCTTCCGCTTTACGGCCTGAAGGGCGGGCGGTCGCTCGGCCCCGGTGGGGCTAGCCCTGGTAGGGCTTGGCGTCCAGGATCCGCACCATCGCGAGCTTGCCGTTCGGCAGCTCGTACTGGGCGTCCTGGCCGACCTTCTTGCCGTTCACGCCGGCGCCGAGCGGCGACTGCGGCGAGTACGTCTCGATGTCGGCGCTCGCGTACTCGCGCGACGCCATCAGGAAGGTCAGGGTGTCGTCCTCGTCGCCGTCGAAGGCGATCGTCACGACCATGCCGGGCTCGACAATGCCGTTGTCCGCGGGGGCCTCGCCGACCTTCGCCTTCTCCAGGAGCTGGGTCAGCTGGCGCACACGGAGCTCCTGCTTGCCCTGCTCCTCCTTGGCCGCGTGGTACCCGCCGTTCTCCCGCAGGTCGCCCTCCTCGCGGGCCGCCTCGATCTTCTTGGCGATCTCGACGCGCGCGGGACCAGACAGGTACTCCAGCTCGGCCTTGAGCTGGTTGTACGCCTCCTGGGTGAGCCAGGTGACGTTCTCGCTGGTCTGGGTCACAGGTGCTCCTCGTAGGTACTGGGAATACAAAGCATCGCCCTACCCAGAAGCATGTGCCTTCAGGAGTGGGCGAAACCACGAGCCTAACAATTAGTGGCGAAAAGGGGGAGGACCAAAAGACCTCAAGAACGCGTCAATGCAGGTCATCCCCTGGATGTACGCCGCATACGCCCCGGCCGTCTCAGCCCTTCGGGCCGTCGTCCGCGGTGCAGCCCGCGAGCTCCGCACTGGTGGCCCTCGCCGTCGTACGCACCGTGACGACCTGGTCGACGCGGCCTGCGGCCATGTCGAAGCGGACGTCCCTGCGGCCCACCTCGGAGCCGTCCTCCGCGCGGGAGCGCAGGGTGCAGTAGCCCTGGGCGTCCTTGTCCTTACGGACCTCGAGATGGACCTGGACCTGGTCGTCCGCGGTGACATCCCACTTGATCATTTCGGCGCTGATCCGCTGGCCGCTCACGTAGTCGTAGCCGAACCAGCCGACCATGGCGAGAAAGGCCACACCCAGCACCGCGCCCACGATCTTCAGCCCACGATCCGCGCGCTCGTCCGCCGGGCGGCCGTAACGGCCCCCGGGGACCTCTTCGCGTACCGCGCCCATGATCGTCCTCCCAGAACTCGGGGATCCCGGAATTTTCCGTCCCCCGATTCCGTCACTATAGAAGCCGCCCCATGTGCCCATTCACTGAGGATCGAGTCTTGACTGAGCAGCTGCGACTGATGGCCGTTCACGCCCACCCCGACGACGAGTCGAGCAAGGGCGCTGCCACGATGGCCAAGTATGTGTCCGAGGGGGTGGACGTGCTGGTCGTGACCTGCACGGGAGGCGAGCGCGGCTCCATCCTCAACCCGAAGCTCCAGGGCGACAAGTACATCGAGGACAACATCCACGAGGTGCGCCGCAAGGAGATGGACGAGGCCCGCGAGATCCTCGGCGTCAAGCAGGAGTGGCTCGGCTTCGTCGACTCCGGCCTGCCCGAGGGCGACCCGCTGCCCCCGCTCCCGGACGGCTGCTTCGCCCTGGAGGACGTCGAGAAGGCCGCCGGCGAGCTGGTGCGGAAGATCCGCTCCTTCCGGCCGCAGGTCATCACGACGTACGACGAGAACGGCGGATACCCGCACCCCGACCACATCATGACCCACAAGATCACGATGGTGGCCTTCGAGGGCGCGGCCGACCCGGAGACGTTCCCCGAGTCCGAGTACGGACCGGTCTGGCAGCCGCTGAAGCTCTACTACAACCAGGGCTTCAACCGCCCGCGCACGGTCGCGCTGCACGAGGCGCTGCTCTCCCGCGGCCTGGAGTCCCCCTACGGGGAGTGGCTGGAGCGCTGGAAGGAGTTCGAGCGGGCCGAGCGCACGCTGACCACGTACGTCCCGTGCGCCGACTTCTTCGAGATCCGTGACAAGGCGCTGATCGCACACGCCACGCAGATCGACCCGGACGGCGGCTGGTTCCGCGTCCCGATGGAGATCCAGAAGGAGGTCTGGCCGACCGAGGAGTACGAGCTCGCCAAGTCCCTGGTCGACACCTCCCTCCCCGAGAGCGACCTCTTCGCGGGCATCCGGGAGAATGCGTAGCCATGAGCGCTAGCGCAAACCTCGCAATGACGCACCTCGTCCCGCTCGCCGCCCAGGAGCTGGACAAGAACAAGGTCACCCCGGGAGTCCTCGGCTTCGTCGTCTTCGCGGCGCTCGCCGTGGGCGTGTGGATGCTGATGAAGTCCATGAACCGGCACATGGGCCGGGTGAACTTCGAAGAGGCGCCGGAGGCGGCGGCCGACGGGGCCGCCAAGAGCGGCGCTCAGCGCGAGTAGTCCGCGAGCGACAGCAGCAGGTGCGCGGACTCCGGCCGCAGATGGTCGGAGTGCGCGCCCGCCGGGCTCCGGCCTTCCACGAAGACGCCACCCGCGTCCACGCTGACGAACCAGTGGTCGAGTTCCTTCTTCGCGTACGCCTCGTGCGGCGGACGCATCCCGATCCGCGACACCGGCTCGGGGGCGGTCCCGATGCCCTGGCTGCCGATGCCCCGCCGCTTCTCCGCCACCTTGTGCCACAGCCCGGTGGCCCAGTCGCGTTCCGCGTACGTGGCCACGACCGGACCCCTCAGGGGCGCCTCGGCGAGGGCCGTGAACGTCGTCGCGAAGGCGTCACGGGGCGCCGCCATCTGCAGCAGCAGCATCGAGTCCACGGTGAAGGGGCGCCCCGGGGGCCCCGGGCGGCTCCAGCCGAGCGTGCCGCCCTCCCGGCCGTCGTCGGCCGCCCACTGCACGGCCTCGCACAGCAGCCGGCAGCCGAAGGAATGGCCGACCAGGTGCAGGTACTGGCCGTCGCGGTTGGCGAGGACGCGGGCGGCGGCCGGATCCCCGCGCTCGGTGTCCAGATAGCCCAGCAGCCGCCCGATCACCCGGGCCGCGTGCCCTTCCGCCCCCATGGTGTGGGCGCGGTCCCGGATCCGCCGGTAGCCGAACAGCGTGCTGCGGGAGGGCCAGCGCACCAGCACCGGCCAGGGGGCGAAACCGTTCGCCAGGTGCGGGTAGAGCCCGGGGCCCTCCGCGTACCGTTCCTGTGTCAGGGCCAGCAGCCGGGCCGCCGCGTCGATCGCCGCGTCCGGCCTGGTCTGCCAGCCGTGCGCGTAGACGATGATGTCGCTCGCCCAGGCCGGGGGCGTCAGGAACTCGGCGAAGTGCGCGGCGAGCCGGTGCTCCGGTACGGGAGTGTCCCCGTCGAGCAGCCGTCCTGCCTCGTCCAGGTCGACGGTACGGATGGCGGTCATGAGGCGCGCTCCAGTCGGCTGTCCATCCCGCAGAGCAGCCCGTAGGCCAGCCCCAGCGGATTCGCGAACTCGGCGGCGTACCGCCTGGTCAGGGTGTGCGCGAGGGCCCCCGCCGTGGCCGTGCCGCGCAGATATTCGGTGATGAACGCGAGCGCGTACTCGGCGGCGAACACCTGCGGCATCTCGATCAGCGGCCCCAGCACCCCCAGCGCCCCCGACTCGATCAGCGCCCCGGCCAGGGACAGCCGCCCAGATCCGGCCGGCCCCGGGGCGGTGCCATGGCAGGCGTTCATCAGGACGAACGGCCGGAACGGCGACGTGCCCCAGTCCTGGCCGTCGCGGCACTCCAGGATCGTCAGCCCGTCGATCTCCAGTCCGTCGCCGAGCGCGATCGCGAAGGCGGGCGGCGCGGACTCCTGAGGGACGTACCGGCCGTGGCCCCAGAAGTACATGAACTGCTCGTCGCGTTCGGCGCTCTTGAGGGCCTGCGTCAGCTCCGTGCGGGTCGTACGGCTCACACAGTCGCCGCCCTCGGCCAGCGCCGCCGCGACCTGCTCGGCCCGTGTGCGGCCCCGGGTGCCCAGCGAGGGGTCGTGATTGAGGCTGACCAGCGGCGCCGGGCGCGGCTCCACGGCGCCGGGGCCGTAGACGTAGGAGTGGTGGGTGTGCTCGATCTGGTGGCGGTGTCCGAGGAAGCGGGCGAAGACCTCGTCGTCGGGGACGTCCCGGGACGGGAGGGCCAGCAGTGGCCACGGGAGCTGCAGATCGGAGTCGAACCGTACGCGAAGGTCCGTGCTCGCGAGCGCCTCGGCGAGATAGCCGCGGAACGCATCGATGCCGGGCCCGTCCCCGCGCAGCAAGGTGCGGAAGAGCAAGTGGGCGCCCATGTCGGCGAGTTCACGGACATGGGGCATGGCCTCCGGGTGGTCGCGCAGGTCGACGGCGGACGCGAACGGCCGTATCCGGGCGGCGTCCTCGCGGCCGTGCTCGTCCAGCGGCTGGAAGTCGACGAACTCCTTCCAGCGCCGCCGCAGCCGCGCGCCCGCGTCCCGTACCACCGACGGCTTCGTGGCCAGGATCGCCTTGTGGTCCATGCTGTACAGCGCGGGCACGGCCGGGCCGTGCATCCGCGCCCGGATCTGGTCCTCGCCGTACACGTCGAAGCTCACGGTCACGTCCGGGCCCCGGACGGGAAGTTCGCGGGTGCGGGTGAAATCCCTGCTGGGATTGCGGACGACCCGGACCGGTAGCTCTCTCACTCCCACGCGCTCATACCTTCTGCTCTGTGTGCGACGGCGCCGACGTGGCCGTGTCATCGGTCGTGTCGGGGATGTCCACCTCGGTCTCGACCTGCTGGAGCAGGGTGTCCGTGGCCGTGTCGTAGACGGTGAAGCGGATCCGGTGCACGCCTGCCGTGTGCGGGGTGAAGCCGAACTCGGCCCCGTCCTGGGCCCGTTCGGACGGCTTGAGGGCCACCGAGGCGGGTTCGACACCGGCCCGGGTGAGCGGTGTCGCGACGACCGTGAGCCACGGCGCCTCCAGCCGGTCCCGCCAGGGGTGGCCTGAGTCGGCCTCGACGCGGACGAGGAGGGTCGCGGCGGCCGTGGGGGCGGTGGCGGGGGCCTCGTCGAGGAGGGTGATGCGGACGCGGCAGCGGGGGCCGGCGGGCGGATCGTCGAACAGGCCGGTGGCGGTCAGCTCCCGGGCCAGGAGGGGGATGGCCGGTGGGGGCCCCAATGGGAGGAGGGGGCTTTCCGGTCGTCCCGCCCATTGCTGCCATACGCGCAGACTGCGCGCGCTCTCCGCGGACAGCAGCGCCGCCTGGTCGATCGTCGCCAGTGAACGCAGCGCCAGATCGCGGCTGTTGCCCAGTACGGCGAACCAGAGCCTTGTCCATGCCAGTCCGTGGTCGTCCCTGGCCGCCCGGAAGAGCCCGAGCGCATCCGTCAGCAGCTCGTGGGCGTCGGGACGGGCGGTTGTCCGGACGTACTCCAGCAGGGACCAGGCCTGCCCGCGCGGGGAACCCGCTCGCTCCAGGGCCGTCCGGGCCTGCTGGAAGAGAACGGTGGGATCACACCGGAAGGACTGGTCCCCCCTGACCCAGGCGCACACCCCCATGTAGTGCAGCGTCCAGCCGATGCCGAACTGGTCGCCGAGCTCCATGAACCCGGCCAGGGCCCGCAGCAGGTCGGCGAGGGCCAGGTCGTTCCTGCCTCCCTGGGCGGCGGCGATGCCCAGGTAGTGCAGGGTCCAGGCGGCTCCCCGCAGGTCCTCGGTGGCCTCGTGCTCCCGGAGGGCCTCCGACAGGATTTTCTGGACGAGGGGGACGCCCCTCCCGGACAGCAGGGCCGCCCGCCCGGATTCGATACGGGACCAGGCGAAGCCGCGGCGGTTACCGGAGGTGCGGAAGTCGTAACCCATCTCGTCGACGAGAGGCGCGAGGGAGCCCGCGCGGCCGTCGCGGAGCCCGGTCCGCGCGAGTTCCAGATCGATCCAGGCCGCCACCCGGACGTCGTCCGGGTGGCGGCCCCGGGCGACCTCCTCCCGAACGTCGTCCTGGAGGAGGTCGCCCGCTCGGGTGAGCGTCCGCACGGCCTCGGTGTGCAAGCCCAGCTCGCCCTGCAGGGAGCCGATCGCGCAGAGCGTCTCCGGTCCCGGCTCGTCGATCAGCTGAAGGACCGAGAGCGCGCCGGGCAGGTCGCCCTTGTCGCGGAGCACCAGGGCCAGTTCGCGGGTCGCCGGACGGTCCTGGCCGGGCGCGGCCGTCGCGAGTTCACGCAGCATTTCCTCCGCGATGCCGGTATGGCCCACCTGGCGCTGGGCCATGGCGACGGCGACGGTCAGTTCCTCGTCGGGGGATTCATCGGGGCGCCTGCTGTGCAGGTACAGGGCGAGCACATAGTGGTACTCGCAGCGTCGCAGCCAGTGCGTGGCGAGCGCCGAGAAGAGCGGGCCGGTGGCCGCGGCGTCGCCACCGGCCATGCGGCACGCCAGATCGAGCCAGGTGTCCGCGACCTCGTGGGGGACCGAGGGGCGGGAGGCCGCCTCGCCGACGTGCCGGGCGAGCTGCCATCTCGCCCTGGCCCCGTTCATCCGGTGTGTTCCCGAGGGCACCTCGCCCAGGTGCAGCCTCCCCAGCAGGGACGGTACGTGGTGCAGAAGGGCCCCGCGCGGCCGGAGGAACATCTGGTGCGCCAACTCGTGGAAGGCGGCCACGATGCGCCGCTTGCTCAGGCCGGTTTCGTCCAGCGCCCGTACGTCGCTGACCGTGAGCCCCGGCGCCTCCAGCACGAGCAGGACGTCCAGCAGACGACGCGCATCGGGTGACAGCCGCGCGCAGGCCTCGTCGTACAGCCCCTTCGGCGTGTCCGCGGGAGAATGCGGGCTGTCGTCCCGGAGCAGCCCGGCGAGCAGATGGAGCAGTACGGGATTGCCCTGTGCGGCGGGCAGCCACGCGTGCGGCGAGGCACCTGTCTCCCGGCCGGTGATGCTCCCGACGAGTCGGGCGGCGTCCGAGGTGCCGAGCGGGAGCACCTGGTGCCTGTGGATGCCGGGTCCAAGGTCGGGGTCGTCGTCGTGCGACCACTGCGACGTCGCGACGACGACGGCCCGGGTGCCGCGGAAGAGCTGCGTGAGCAGCCCCGGTTCCGAGACGTCGTCGAGCAGCACGATGTACCGGCGCTCGGTGAAGTGGCGGCGGCACAGGTTCCCCAGCGTCCGCCGGAGCTCGCCGCGGCTCGTGTACACGGCCTTGAGCAGCGTACGGTTCGGGACCCCGGCCTGCCGGAGCAGGAGCAGCAGGAACGTTGCGAAAGGCAGTCCGGCTGCCCGGACCTCCACGACCGGGGTGTCCTCCGTCTTGGCGAGGTTCTCGGCCAGCGCGTGGGCGAGCGTGGTCTTGCCGATCCCGGGCCGCCCGTGCAGCAGCAGCGCGGGGGACTCTCCGGCCGCGAGGCGGTCCCGCACGTGGACGAGCAGTTCGCTCAGCTCCCTCGAACGGCCGGTGAAGTACGACGGAACCGAGGAGCTCCAGGGCGTCGGAGCAACGGCCACGGGGAGGAGAGGCCCTGGTTCCTCGCCGCTCACCCCTCTGATGCCGTACTCGCGCAGCCGCGCCTGGAACTCCTCCGCCCGCTCGTCGGCGTCGGGCTCCGGGAGCGTTCCGCGCTCGACGGCGTCGCGGACCGCCTCCCCGGCCACCGCAGCCAGCCACTTCCGGCGCGCGAACCAGCCCCGGCCCGCGGTCACGTATGCACTGAACGCCCTGGTGGCCAGGGAGAAGATGTCCAGCCTGTCGTACGAGGCGGCCTGCCCCGCCGCGTCCGCGACGGACAGCCCGGCCGCCCGCAGCGCCCGCGCCATCGCGCGGCGCGCCGCGTGCTCCTCCTCCGGCCGGAGCCCGTGCGCGCCGGACTCGTACGATCCGTGACCCATCCCTGCCCCCTGGTGCCCCTGTCGCCCTACCGCCCGCTGCCACGGCCTTCGGCGGCCTCCACCGGTACCCCCATCACTTCCCGCGCGTGCCGGTTCGGCACCATCCCCAGCTGCCATGCCTGCCAGCCGTCCTCCAGCCGTACGCCCCGCTCCAGGACCAGCCGGAACGCCTCGGCGCAGTCCTCCAGCTTGCCGTCGCGGGCCGGGTGGGACTCCTGGCGCAGGCGGGCCAGTTCCTCCTGGGCGACGACCGTGCCGACCTCGACGCCGCCCGCGGAGGCGTAGGGGAGCAGGGTGCAGTGCAGGAAGCGGGCCCAGTCGGCGCCGCGCCGGTCGCCGTAGGAGGCGAAGAGGGCGGCGGCCTCGTCGCACAGGGCCAGGGCCTGGGCGGGGCGGTTGTTGCCGGCGTCGATGACGGCGAGTTCCAGACACGTCCAGGCCTCGCCATGGGCGACGCCGATGCGGTGGAAGTCGGCGCGGGCGTCGACCAGGAGCTGGCGGGCGAAGCCGGAGTTGCGGAGGTTGCCGGTGCGTTCGGCGCGCTGGTCGCGGGTGGCGCGGCCGGAGTGGTGGCGGGCGCAGGCGAGCCCGTACACATCGCGCATCCGGGAGAACATGGTGCGCGCCCGCTCCAGTTCCCGCACCGCCTCGTCGCGCTCGCCGCACTCCTCCAGCGCCTGGCCCAGGTAGTAGAGCGTCCACGCCTCGCCGCGCGCGTCCTCGTTGTCGCGGTGCCGGGCGAGGGCCTCGCGGAGCCGGTCCGCGGCCGGGGACGGGTCGCCGTCGACCAGCCGGGCGCGGGCCAGCTGGGTCAGCGCCCAGGCCTCGCCCCGGTCGTCGTGCGTGCGGGCGTACAGGTCGAGGGCCTCGCCCAGCTCCGACTCGGCGCGCGGCACGTCGCCCATGCGCAGGCACACCTGCCCCAGCTGGAAGTGGGTCCAGGCCTCGCCGTGCAGGGACTCGCCGCCCCGGTGCAGGGTCAGCGCGGTGGACAGGAGCGTCAGCGCCTCGGCGAGGTTCGCCCGGTCCCGTTCGACGGCCGCCAGCGCGTGCAGGGTCCAGGCGCGGTCGGCGGCCAGCGCGTCGGACGACTGGAGTTCGATCGCCTCACGCAGCTTCGCCGAGGCCTCGGCGAGGTTGCCCTGGTGGTGCAGGGTGATGCCGAGCGAGCACAGGGCGCGGGCGGCGCCCGCGTCGTGCTGCGCCTCGCGGTACAGGTCCACCACCGACGTCAGGGTCGTACGGGCCTTGTCGAGCTCGCCGAGCTGGCGCGCGGCGATGCCCGTACGCCACTGGACCGAGCGGACCAGCAGCCCTTGGTCGACGGCCTGAGTCAGCTCGTTGATCTCGCCGAGGCGGTAGAGGTCGCCGCGCAGCAGGCAGTAGTCGCACAGGGCGCCCAGCAGGTTCAGCACGGCCCGCTGGTTCACGCCCTCGGCGTGACGCAGGGCCGACGTGATGAAGCTCGACTCGTCGTCCAGCCAGCGCAGGGCCGCGTCGAGCGAGGCGAAGCCGTGGCCCCCGGCCGTGCTCCTCACGAACGTGTCGGCCCGTGTCGACGTCTTTCCGTCGACCAGCCGGATCACCGCGTCCGCGAGCTCCGCGTACGCGATGATCAGCCGCTCCTGTGCGGCCGTGCGCTCCTGCGGCTCCTCCTCGTCGAGGAGGCGCGCGTGGGCGAAGTCCCGTACGACATCGTGCAGCCGGTAACGCGCGCCTCCTCCGCCGCCCTGCGGTGCGGCGGGGCCCCCACGCACATGGTCGAGCAGCCCGGCCTGCGCGAGCTGCGACAGCAGCCGCTGCCCCTCCGCCTCGTCGGTCTCCAGCAGCGCCGCCGCCGCGGCCGCGCCGAGCGAGGCCCGCCCGGCCAGCGCCAGTCGGCGCAGCAGCCGACGGGCCTGCTCGGGCTGGTCGGTGTAGCGCAGCCACAGCGCCCGCTCGACCGGTTCCACGGGCCCGTATGCCCCCAGCTCCTCGGCCAGCCCCTGCGCGGTGCGCGCCCCGAGCGAGGAGCCCGCGATCCGCAGCGCCAGCGGCAGCCCGCCGCACAACTCCCGTACCGCGTCCGTCGACTGCGAGTCGTACGGCCCCTCCTGCGGCTCCTGCGCGGCCGACTTCAGCAGCTCCTCCGCGCCCGCCGCGTCCAGCGCGTCCACCGGCAGCTGGTGCACCCAGGCGGGGATGTCGGCGTCCAGTTCCAGCCGCCCGCGCGCCGTCACCAGCACGAGCGACTCCGAGCGCTCGGGGACGAGGGTGCGCACCTGGGCGGCGTCGTTCGCGTCGTCCAGGACGACGCTGACCGGCAGCCCCGTCAGATGCTGGTGGTACAGCTCGGCCAGCCGGCGCACCTGCTGTTCCGCCGACGACCGTTCGCGAAAGAGCAGTTGCTCGCGCGGCGCGCCCAGCCGGTTCAGCAGATGCAGCAGCGCGTCCCGCGTCGACAGCGGCTGCTCGCCCGCCGAACCGCCGCGCAGATCCACCACGCACGCGCCCCGGAACTGGTCCTTCAGCTCGTGCGCGGCCCGCACCGCGAGCGTCGTGCGGCCCGAACCAGGCGCCCCGTACAGCACCACCACCGTCGGCTTCGTCTCCGTCGACGCGCGTGCCTCCTGCACCCACTTCACGATCTGCGTCAAAGCCTCCCGGCGGCCCGCGAACACCCCCGCGGGCTGCGGCATGTGCCCGAACGACTGATCGAGCACGCTGCGCTTGCGCGCAGCCTGGCTGCGGTCCGTGCCGCGCAGCTGGGGCCCGGTCGCGGCCTTCTTCGCGGGACGCGCGGTGGTCGCCGTCAGCATCCGCTGCTGGTCGAGGAAGGGCCGGATGCCCCGTACCTCCAGCGCGGTCAGCCACTGCAACCGTAGCTGTTCGGGTCCGCCCGGCTGGCCCAGCGCCCCGGCCCTGCGGTGCGCGGCGGGCCAGTGCGAGGCGGTCACCTTGAGCACGGTCGTGGCCGCCCCTGCCACCGCGACGACGGCGCCCGCCCCGAGCGCGGTGCCCGTCTGCGTACCCAGCGCGAGGTCCGCGCCGATCGCGGCGGCCGCCGCGACGGCCGTGACCAGCACGGGAGCCGACACGTTCTGCCGGTTGAAGCGCTGCCCGAGCGACAGCTGCCCGGCCTCGGCCTCCTCCACCGCCCGCAGATACGCCGCGTACTCCTCGCCCGCCGTCGCCGTCATCGCCTCCAGCGCGTCGCGGCCCCGGGCGAGCAGCGCCGAGGCGTCGACGCGTCCGCCGGAGCGGCGCACCTCCTCCTCGACGGCACGTTCCAACAGCCGTTCGACTTCCGCTCGATGGCTGTCCCGCATGTGGGTCCCCCTTTGACAGCTACGGTTGCGTTCCGGCGTCAAGTGTTCCGTCTGATGCGCGACGACGCGAGGGAGTCGGAGGATCAAGAGGGATCAAGGAGGCTCAAGAGGTGGACGGACTCGGCGAGTTCTGTGCGGAGTTGCTGAGGAAGCACGGCTGCCCGTCGGTCTCCGTGGCGGTGGCCGAGCGGGGCGAGGTGGTCCTCGCCGAGGCGTACGGGTCGGCCGACACGGCCACCGGGCGCCCGGCCACCCCGGGCACCGCCTACGCGCTGGCGTCCGTCACCAAGCCGATCACCGCGACCGCCGTCTGCGTCGCCGCGGACGAGGGCCTGCTGGACCTGGACGCGCCCGTGCGGCTCGACGCCTGGCTGTCACCGCCCACAGCGCGACAGCTGCTCCAGCACCGGGGCGGTCTCGGGCCGCACTACGACTGGGACTACGGCGACGGCGAACGGGTCGTCGACGCGGACCGATACACACTGCCGTACCGGCGGCCGGGCACGGGCTTCGAGTACGCCAACCTCGGCTACCGGATCCTCGGCCGCCTGCTGGAGCGGGCCACCGGACAGGATCTGGACGCGTACGTCCGGGACCGGGTGTTCACGCCGCTCGGCCTCACCACCTGCCACATCGGCCGCGGTTACCCGGGCCCGGCACCGTCGGCGGTCCGGTACACCGTCGACGGCCGCCCCTACCCGGACTACGGCACGAGCCACCCCGGCGCCACGCTCGGCTGGGCCACCGCACCGGAGCTGGCGCTGTTCGCGCAGTCGTACGACCGGCTTCTGGAGCCGGCCACGTCGGCGGACGTGCGGGACGCCCTCCCGGTCAACGAGCACCTGGGATATGGCCTCGGCTGGTGCGTATCGCGCCGCGGCGACGGCCTTCGTGGCGACGGCCTTCTGGTGCAGAGCCACGGCGGCGGCGCGGGCGGGGTCGCGGCGATGGTCGTCCACGTGCCGGAGCGCCGCCTCTCGGTCGCGGTCCTGACCAACTCCACCGGCAAGGCGGTCCGCGACGAGGTCCTCACGTACGTGCTGACCCGGCTGCTCCCGGGCTATACGAACACCCTGGTCGACCCGGCGATCCCCGACCCCGAACGCCCCTCGGCCCTGCCGCCGGGCACCTGGGCGGGCCGGATCGCCACCCCCGAGGGCGACGTCCCGGTCGAGCTGCGGCTGACGGCCTCCGAAGCCGAACTCCGCCTGGCCGGGGCGCGCGCCACCGCCCCGTCCGCCGCCACGCAGGCCTGGGACCTGCGAGCCTCCTTCCCGGCACAGCTGCCGACGGAGGACGCCCGGGTCGCCGGTCCGCTGCTGCTGCTGTGTCTGCGGCGCGAGGACGGGGGACGCCTGGCCGGGGTGGCCCACGCGTACAAGAACGGGGACGGCGAGGGCCGGCTCGGGAACTTCCTGAGCCACCCCTGCGAACTGGAGCCGCGCTGACACCGGACAGCGGGCTGCCGTCCGCCGCTACGCGTCCGGCAGGGTCCGGCCCAGTTTGCGCAGCAGCTCGGTCAGGGCGCTCCGCTCCTCGGCCGTCAGCCCGGCGAGCAGGCGCGTCTCGTTGTGGAAGTGCTCTTCGACCGCCGCCTCGATGAGCTCCCGGCCCCGGTCGGTGAGCCGGATCAGCCGGCCCCGCGCGTCGTCCTCGGCCGCTCGGCGGCTGACCAGCCCGGCGCGTTCCAGCCGGTCGACCCGCTTGGTCACCGCACCCGAGGTGACCATCGCCGATCCGCGCAGCTCACCGGCGGTCAGCTCGAAGGGAGCGCCGGAGCGGCGCAGCGTCGCGAGCATGTCGAACTCGCCCCTGCTCAGGCCGTAGCGCTCGAAGACCTGGGACAGCAGGTCGTCCAGCGCCCAGTGCAGACGGGTGATGCGGCCGATCACGTGCACCGGGCCGGGGTCGAGGTCGGGCCGCTCCCGGAGCCATTGACCGACGATGAGATCGACCGGGTCGGCGTCGGGGGGCGGGGCGGAGGGTTCGGCGTCCTGAGGCATGGCTTGACTGTACCTTCCGTGGAAAGTAATTTAGTTTCCATGGAAAGTATCTTGTGGTGCCCGGCGCCGACGGCGTTCGGTGACCGGAAATTCGGTACGGAAGGCGGCGCGGCATGAAGGGCGGTCAGCAGTTAGCCACCTCGGGTCTGACGGCGCTGGCCCCGGCGATATGGGGAAGCGTGTATCTCGTGACGGCCGAGTGGCTGCCGCCGGACCGCCCGCTGCTGGCCACCACCGTGCGGACGCTTCCCGCGGGCCTGATCCTGCTGGCCTTCGCCCGTACGCTGCCGACCGGGATATGGCTGTGGCGCTCCCTGGTGGTCGGAACGCTCAACATCGGCGCGTTCAATTTCCTGATGTTCGTCGCCGCCTATCGCCTCCCGGGTGGCATAGCGGCGATGATCATGGCGGTGCAGCCGATGATCGTGCTGGTCCTGGCGGCGCTGCTCATCGGGGACAGCATTCGGTATACGCACGTGCTGGCCTGCGTCCTCGGGGCGGGCGGTGTCGTGTTGCTCGTGTTCAAGGGGACAGCGGCACTGGATTACGCCGGTGTGGCGGCGGCGCTCGGCGCGGCGGCCTGCCTGGCGTTCGGCATCACCCTCACCAAACTGTGGGGACGCCCGGACGGGGTGGGGCTGCTTCCCTTCACCGGCTGGCAGCTCGTCGCTGGCGGACTCGTGTCGTTGCCGTTCACGCTGGCGATCGAAGGTCTGCCGGCCACCCTCACCGGAACGAACCTCATCGGGTTCGCCTATCTCATCTCCCTGGGCGCCGTCATCAGTTACGTGATCTGGTTCCGCGGGATAGAGAGGCTGCCCGCGCTGGCGGTCTCCTTCCTCGCCCTGTGCAGTCCGGTCGTCGCGACCGTCCTCGGCTATCTGTTCCGGCAGGAGACGCTGTCGATTCCCCAGCTCGTCGGAATCCTCGTGATCCTCGGTGCCGTGCTGCTCGCACAGCCCCGACCGGCGAGGCCGCCCGGAGCGCCCAGGTGGCGCATGGGCAGGGCCCACCCGCGTGCGCAAGGATGGGGGCATGCCGAATCGCCTGGCCCACGAGACGTCCCCGTACCTCCTCCAGCACGCCGATAACCCGGTCGAGTGGTGGCCGTGGTCCCCCGATGCCTTCGAAGAGGCGCGTAAGCGCGGGGTGCCCGTGCTGCTCAGTGTCGGGTACAGCAGCTGCCACTGGTGCCATGTGATGGCGCACGAGTCGTTCGAGGACGACGACACCGCCTCCTACATGAACGAGAGCTTCGTCAACATCAAGGTCGACCGCGAAGAGCGCCCCGATGTCGACGCCGTCTACATGGAGGCCGTCCAGGCCGCCACCGGTCAGGGCGGCTGGCCGATGACGGTCTTCCTCACGCCGGACGCGGAGCCCTTCTACTTCGGTACGTACTTCCCTCCGGCGCCCCGCCACGGCATGCCGTCCTTCCGCGAGGTGCTGGAGGGGGTCGCGTCGGCATGGACCGGCCGGAGGGACGAGGTCGCGGAGGTGGCCGGGCGGATCACGCGGGACCTGACCGGGCGCTCGCTCGCGTTCCGGGGGGAGGGGCCGCCCGCCGAGGCCGAGCTGGCGCAGGCGCTGCTCGGGCTGACCAGGGAGTACGACCCCGGGCACGGCGGGTTCGGCGGTGCGCCGAAGTTCCCGCCGTCGATGGTCGTCGAGTTCCTGCTGCGGCACTACGCGCGGACGGGCTCCGAAGGGGCGCTGCAGATGGCCGCCGACACGTGCGAGTCGATGGCCAGGGGCGGGATCTACGACCAGCTCGGGGGCGGGTTCGCGCGGTACGCGGTCGACCGTGAGTGGGTCGTGCCGCATTTCGAGAAGATGCTGTACGACAACGCGCTGCTGTGCCGCGTGTACGCGCATCTGTGGCGGGTGACCGGCAGCGATCTCGCCCGGCGCGTCGCCCTGGAGACCGCCGACTTCATGGTGCGCGAGCTGCGTACGCCCGAGGGCGGCTTCGCCTCGGCGCTCGACGCGGACAGCGACGACGGCACGGGCCACCACCACGAGGGCGCGTTCTATGTGTGGACGCCCGCGCAGCTCGTCGAGGTCCTCGGGGCGGAGGACGCCGAATTCGCCGCCGGGTACTTCGGGGTGACGTACGAGGGGACCTTCGAGAAGGGCGCCTCCGTCCTTCAGCTGCCCATGGACGCGGCACCCGTGGACGCCGCCCGTGTCGAGAGCGTCAAGGCCCGGCTGCTCGCCGCGCGTGAACAGCGCCCCCGGCCGGGGCGCGACGACAAGATCGTCGCCGCCTGGAACGGGCTCGCGATCGCCGCGCTCGCCGAGGTCGGCGGGTACTTCGACCGGCCCGATCTCGTCGAGCGGGCCACCGAGGCCGCCGATCTGCTCGTACGACTGCACATGGACGAGGGCGCCCGGCTGGCGCGTACGTCGAAGGACGGGCACAGGGGTGCGAACAGCGGCGTGCTGGAGGACTACGCCGATGTCGCCGAGGGATTCCTCGCCCTCGCCGCCGTCAACGGCGAAGGTGTGTGGCTGGAGTTCGCCGGCTTCCTGCTGGACATCGTGCTGGACCAGTTCACCGGCCCCGAGGGGCAGCTGTACGACACCGCCCACGACGCCGAGGCGCTGATCCGGCGACCGCAGGACCCGACCGACAACGCCGCCCCCTCCGGCTGGACGGCCGCGGCGGGAGCCCTGCTGTCGTACGCCGCGCACACGGGATCGGCGGCTCATCGCACGGCCGCCGAGGGTGCGTTGGGCGTGGTGAAGGCGCTCGGGCCGCGTGCGCCCCGGTTCATCGGATGGGGGCTCGCCGTCGCGGAGGCGGCGCTCGACGGGCCGCGTGAGGTCGCGATCGTGGGCGACCGGGACGACCCGGGCACCAAGGCGCTGCACCGGGCGGCGCTGCTGGGGGCGGCGCCGGGCGCCGTCCTCGCCGTGGGACGGCCGGGCAGCGACGAGTTCCCGCTGCTCGCGGACCGGCCGCTGGTCCAGGGGCGGCCCGCCGCGTATGTCTGCCGGCGGTTCGTCTGTGCCGCGCCCGTCACCGAAGTGGACGCGCTGGGGCGGGAGTTGACGCCTGGTGCGTGAGAGGTTCCGGAGAAATCCGGTGACCTGACCGAAACGCGCCATTCATCGAAACAATCACGCGGCCGTCACGGATCCCCCCTATTCTCTACACCGCTGACACAGCAGCTGCGCGTGGGGGGCATGCGCAGGGGGATTCAGGGGGAGCAGGGGGAGAAGTGCGTGGCGGGCCGGCCAGGAGCGGGCCCGCCGCGTCGGTCACCCCTGCCGAGGGGGGCCGATGCTCACGTCTTTGCTCATCGCTGCCATTTCCATGGCGCTCTTCTGGATGGCGGCGTTCACGCTCTGGTGGCAGATGCACGCCTGGCGCACGCCGGAAACGCTCGCCGCCACCCGCTTCGAGAGCCCGGCCGGCGCTCAGGGACTGTCGTTCTCCCTGCTGCTGCCCGCCCGCCACGAGCAGCTGGTGCTGGAGCACACCATCAGCCGGCTGCTGCACTCCAGCCACCGCGACTTCGAGATCATCGTCATCGTCGGGCACGACGACCCCGAGACCGCCGAGGTCGCCGCCCGTGCCGCGGCCCGCGACCCGGACCGGGTGCGGGTCGTCGTCGACACCCACGAGACGAAGAACAAGCCGAAGGCGCTCAACACCGCGCTCCCGTACTGCCGGGGCGACGTCGTCGGGGTCTTCGACGCCGAGGACCAGGTCCACCCCGAGCTGCTCGCCCACGTCGACCACGCCTTCCTGGACACCGGCGCGGACGTCGTCCAGGGAGGCGTCCAGCTGATCAACTTCCACTCCAGCTGGTACGCGCTGCGCAACTGCCTGGAGTACTTCTTCTGGTTCCGCTCGCGGCTCCACCTGCACGCCGCCAAGGGCTTCATCCCGCTCGGCGGCAACACCGTATTCGTCCGCACCGACGTGCTGCGCGAGGCCGGCGGCTGGGACCAGAACTGTCTCGCCGAGGACTGCGACCTCGGCGTACGCCTGTCCTCCGTCGGCAAGAAGGTCGTGGTCGCGTACGACGCCGACATGGTCACCCGCGAGGAGACGCCCGGCTCGCTCGTGAGCCTGCTCAAGCAGCGCACCCGCTGGAACCAGGGATTCCTCCAGGTCTACCGGAAGAAGGACTGGAAACAGCTGCCGACGCTCGGCCAGCGGATGCTCGCCCGCTACACGCTGATGACCCCGTTCATGCAGGCGTTCACCGGCGTCATCATCCCTGTCAACGTGGCGGCCGCGCTGTTCCTCGACGTACCGATCGGGATCGCCGTCCTCACCTTCCTGCCGCTGCTCACCGCCGTCGTGACCTTCGTCTTCGAAGTGGTCGGACTGCACGACTTCGGTACGCAGTACGGGCTGCGGGTCCGCCTCGTCCACTACCTGAAGCTCATCATCGGCGGCCCGTTCTACCAGGTGCTCCTCGCCGGCGCGGCCGTCCGCGCGGTCTGGCGCGAGCAGCGCGGCCGCAGCGACTGGGAGCTCACCAGCCATGTCGGCGCCCACCTCGGCCGGGAGGAAGCCCACTCATGACGACCACCCTGACTCCGGCGCCGCCGGCCCGGCCGTCCGTGGCCCCCGACCCTCCCGCCCCGGCGGCCGCCGTCCCGTTCCGCTTCCGTGCCTCCCGGCCCGACCAGCTCCTGTGCCTCGTCCTCCTGCTCGCGATCGCCGTCGTGCAGGGCGTCAACACCGGCGGGTTCCCGTCCTTCAGCGACGACGAGGGGACCTATCTCGCCCAGGCCTGGGCGGTCCAGCGGGGCGAGGGCCTCGCCCACTACACGTACTGGTACGACCATCCGCCGCTCGGCTGGATCCAGATCGCGCTGCTGACCTGGATCCCGGCGCTGCTCGTGCCCGACGCGATGACGGTCGGCGCGATGCGCGCCGCGATGCTGCTGGTCACGCTGCTCACGGCGGTTCTGCTGTACGTCCTCGCGCGCAGGCTCTCGCTGCCGCGCTGGACCGCCGCGCTCGCCGTCGCCCTGTTCGGGCTGTCCCCGCTGTCGGTGGAGCTGCACCGCGAGATCTTCCTCGACAACATCGCCGTCGTCTGGATCCTGGCGGCGTTCGTCCTGGCCGCCTCGCCCAGCCGCCATCTCTGGCACCACTTCGCGGCGGGCATCTGCGCGGCGGTCGGGGTGCTGTCGAAGGAGACGATGCTGCTGGTGCTGCCCGCGCTGCTGTTCACGATGTGGCGGCACAGCCACCGCGACACCCGGAAGTTCGCCGTCACCGGCGCTCTGACCTCGTGCGCGCTGATCGGGCTGATGTATCCGCTCTTCGCGCTCCTCAACGGTGAACTGGCGCCGGGCGCGGGCCATGTGTCGCTGTGGGACGGCGTCACCTACCAGCTCTCCCGCCCCGGCTCCGGCTCGATCTTCGTCGACGGCTCCGGCGCGAACAAGGTGCTGGACTCCTGGCTCTACTACGACCGCGTGCTGCCGCTCGCCGGACTCGCGGCCGCCCTGCTGCTGGCCGCAGCGCACCGCTGGTCGGTGACGGCACGGGCGCTCGCCGGACCCGCCTTCGTGGTCGTGCTGCTCGCCGCGGTCGCCGCGTTCCGCAGCTCCGGCTATCTGCCCGACATGTACATCATCCAGGCGCTGCCGTTCCTCGCCCTGTGCCTGGCCGCGCTCGCCGCGTCGGTCGCGGCGCTGCTGCACCGGAGGCTGCCGCGCCCGGCGGCGGGTTCGCTGTTCGGCGCGCTGCTGCTGGCCGGGGGCGCGTTCACCGTCCCGCAGTGGTACGAGGGCACGCGCACCGCGATGACGGCCGACCCGAACGCGCACTTCCGCGCCGCCGCCGACTGGCTGGACCCGGCGTCGGGCCATGTGAAGGACCCGGGACGGCTGCGGGTCCTCGTCGACGACTCCCTCTGGCTGGACCTCGTCCACGACGGATACCGGCCCGGGACCGGGGCGATCTGGTTCTACAAGGCCGACCTCGACCCGGCGGTCAGCGAGGTGCTGGACGACGGCTGGCGCGACGTGGACTACGTCGTCTCCACGCCCACCGTGCGGCGGGACGCCAAGGACCTGCCGACGGTCGCCGACGTACTGGAGCACTCGCGGCCGGTCGCCGTCTTCGGCGAGGGCGCGCAGCGGGTCGAGATCCGCCGCACGGCCGGGGGTGGCGCCCGGTGACCAGCCCCCTCGTCCGCCCCACCGGCGACCGGCTCGACGTCGCGGCCCCGGCCGCCGTGACCGTCGTCGTACCGACCTTCAACGAGTCCGCGAACGTACGGGAGCTGCTGAGCCGGATCGAGAAGTGCGCGCCGCCGGAGCTGCCGTACGACGTCCTCTTCGTCGACGACTCCACCGACGACACCCCGGACGTGGTCCGCCGGGCCGCGCCCGACTTCCCGTTCCCCGTCACCGTCATCCACCGCGACGAACCGGCCGGCGGGCTCGGCGGCGCCGTCGTCGAAGGGCTGCGCTCGGCCGGGTCGGACTGGGTCGTCGTCATGGACGGCGACCTCCAGCACCCGCCCGAGCTGATCCACGAACTCGTCGCCGAGGGCGAGCGCACCGACGCCGACCTCGTCGTCGCCAGCCGTTACGCGAAGGGCGGCAGCCGGGCGGGCCTCGCCGGGGCGTACCGGCTGCTGGTCTCCGGCGCGTCCACGCTCCTCGCCAAGGGGCTCTTCCCGCGCAGGCTGCGCGGCATCAGCGACCCGATGAGCGGCTTCTTCGCCGTCCGCCGCAAGGCCGTCGAGGCGGCGTCGCTCCAGCCCCTCGGCTACAAGATCCTGCTGGAGCTGGCGGTGCGCTGCCGGCCCGAGCAGGTGGAGTCGGTCGCCGAGGTGCCGTTCGTCTTCCAGGAGCGGTTCGCGGGCGAGTCCAAGTCGTCGCTGCGGGAGGGCTTCCGCTTCCTCCAGCATCTGTGCGGGCTGCGTACGGCGTCCCCGCTGTCGCGGATGCTCGCCTTCGGGCTGATCGGGCTGACCGGCTTCGTACCGAACCTGGCGGCGCTGTACGTGCTGACCGGCGCCGGGCTGCACTATCTGCCGGCCGAGGTGCTGGCCAACCAGTTCGGGGTGGTCTGGAACCTGCTGCTGACCGAACTGCTGCTGTTCCACCGGGCGCGCGCGCACCGCCACTGGGCCGACCGCTGCGCGCGCTTCGCGCTGCTCGCCAACGCCGACCTGCTGGTGCGCATCCCACTGATCGCGCTGCTGGTGGAGCGCCTCGGCATGGCGGCGCTGCCCGCGACGGCGCTGGCGCTGGTTGCCACGTTCGTGCTGCGGTTCCTGGCCACCCAGGCCCTGATCTACGTACCGAGACGAGGAAGGGACGCCTCATGAGACGACCACGGACCCTCGCCCTGGCCTGGGTGCTCGCCCTGGCGGCCGGCGGACTGACCCTGTCCGCCGCCGAGCGGGCCGAGGCCGGGGTGAACATGCTGGTCAACCCGGGCTTCGAGACCTTGAAGCCGGAGGGCACCGCCCGCTGCTGGGACATCTACGGCTGGGGCGACAACGACCACACCTCGCGGCTCACCGACCGCGCGCACAGCGGCGAGCGGGCGATGGAGGTGACGCTGACCCGGCGGGCGAGCGGCGACCACAAGGCGATGATGTACGAAACGCCCTCCTGCGCCCCGAACGTGACGCCTGGTCATCAGTACGACGTGTCCGTCTGGTACACGTCCACGAGCCCCGACATCGCCGTCACCCTCTTCCGCCACGACGTGCGCGACGGCTGGGTGTACTGGACGGATGTGATGACCCCGCCGATGAGCGCGACGTACCGGCGGGCCGAGGTCCGTACGCCGCCCGTCCCGCCCGGCACCGACCAGATCAGCTGGGGCATGTCCCTCTACGGCACGGGCACCCTCACCACCGACGACTACGCGATGGCGGACGCGACCGTCCCGGCGGCGGGCGAGGTGTGCACGGCGGGCAGGGCGTGCACGGAGGGCGCCTGGGAGGTGCTGCCGTTCCGCAACCCCGTCCGCGCGATGCACGCCGTGGTGCTGAAGACCGGCAAGGTGCTGCTGGTCGCGGGCTCCGGCAACGACCCGGAGCGGTTCGCCGCGGGGACGTTCGAGACCGCGGTGTACGACCCCGCGAACGGCTCGTTCAAGACGATCCGTACGCCCATCGACCTGTTCTGCGCGGGCCACGTCCAGCTGGCCGACGGCAAGGTGCTGATCATGGGCGGAAACAAGGGCTATCCGTCCGACGACGGGAAGATCGGCTACCAGGGCTACAAGGACTCGTACCTCTTCGACCCGGAGACCGAGACCTACACCCGCGCCAACGACATGAACGACGGCCACTGGTATCCGTCCGCGACGCTCCTCGGGAACGGCGACGTCCTGTCCTTCGGAGGGCTGCGCGAGGACTCCACCGGCTCGGTCACGGCGGAGAAGTGGTCGGCGGCGCAGAACAAGTGGCTGCCGATGAACCAGGTCAACCAGACCTGGTCGTACTGGGGCCTGTACCCGTCGATGATCCTGATGCAGGACGGCCGCCTCTTCTACTCCGGCAGCCACGTCTTCGGCAACGGAACGCCGGGCACGGGCGCGTCCGTCTACGACTACGACGCCAACACCATCACCGACGTACCGGGCCTCCAGAACAAGGACGAGCGCGACCAGTCCGCGAGCGTGCTGCTGCCGCCCGCCCAGGACCAGCGGGTGCTGACGATCGGCGGCGGAAACATCGAGACCAATCCGGACGCCAACCGCCTCACCGACATCATCGACCTCAAGCAGCCCAGCCCGGTCTACCGGCCGGGCCCGCCGCTGCCCCAGGGCACCCAGTCCCTGAACGGCGCACCCCCGACTCCGCAGACCGGCGGCCAGGGCAAGATGTACGTCTCGGCCGTGCTGCTGCCCGACGGCAAGGTCTTCGAGACCGGCGGCGCGCTGCACAACCGGGCCGACCCGGTCCACGAGGCGTCGATGTTCGACCCCACGACCGACACCTGGCAGCCGGGCATGGCCACCGACCCGGCCGACCGGGGCTACCACTCGGCGTCGTTCCTGCTGCCCGACGGCCGGGTGATGTCGGTCGGGGACAACCCGGGCGACGGCTCGTACACCGACAAGGTCTCCGTCTACACCCCGCCGTACCTCTTCAAGGGCCCCCGGCCGCAGATCACCTCGGTGATCGACAGCCAGTGGCAGTACGGCGACACGCAGCGCGTCACGGTCGACCGCCCGATCGTGCGGGCCGAACTGATCCGCCCGGCGGCCGTCACCCACTCCTCCGACCCCAACCAGCGGTTCGTCGATCTGCCGATGAGCGTGATCGACGACCGGACGATCGACCTGAACGTGACCAGCAACCCGAATCTGGCCCCGCCCGGCTGGTACATGCTCTTCGGCGTCGACGCGAACGGGGTGCCGAGCGTGGCCGAGTGGGTGCACCTCGGGGGTCCCGCGGCGCTGGACGCGCCGGCCGCTTCGGCCCATGTCCACGACTTCGCGGGCGACCTCGCCGCGCCCCCGAAGAAACCCGGGAAGCGGCGGGTCTCGGCGCCGGTGAGCCCGAGGATCGCGGGCTGCGACCGGCACTACGGCTCGGTGAACGTCTGCGTGCCGACGGTCTTCCCGGCGGAGGTGAAAGCGACGACGAAGGCCCGCTGCACATGGCTCGCGCAGCACGATTACGGCCGGCTGAAGGTCAACGGCAAGGACGATCCGCTGCGGCTCGACCCGGACCGCGACGGCTGGGCCTGCTCGGCGCGCTCTTCGGGCGCTACGGCGCGCTCTTCGGGCGTGGGCGCTCCAGGGAAAGCCCGCCCTTGAGCGTGTCCAGGGTGCGGTCGACGAGCGCGACCAGATCGTCCTTCCGGCCGCGCTCGGCCCAGTAGAGCATCGCCTCGCGCACGGCCCCCATGACCGCGGCGGTGAACACCCGTACCTCCAGGTCGTCGGGGTCCCGCCCGGCCCGCTCGGCGATGGGGCGGGCCAGCAGGAGCGAGGTCTCGGCCAGGGTCTCGGTCATCCGCGCGCGGACGGCCGGGACCTCGGCCATGAGCCTGGTGCGCCGTTCCATCTCCTCGGGCTCCCGCGCGAGCCTCTCGGCGACGGCCGCGGTCATGATCACCCGCAGCGACTCCAGCGGCGGCTCGTCGGCGGGCCGCGCCCGCAGGACCTGCTCCATGACCGGGTCGTACTCGTCGGTGAGGACGATGTCTTCCTTCGTGGGGAAGTACCGGAAGACGGTGGAGGGCGACACCTCGGCCGCCGCCGCGATCTGCTCGATGGTGGTGGCCTCGTAGCCCCGCTCGGCGATGAGCCGGTACGTGGCCCGCCGGATCGCGATCCGCGTCCTGAGCTTCTTGCGCTCGCGCAGCCCGAGCGGGGGCCGGGGGGAGGGGAGGGGCGATGCGGCGGCCATGCGGGTCATTGTGAGGCATGGCCCGAGCCCGGCACGAGGCCTGTACGGAGGGGTGTGCGGGGCCGCTGCGTGGGGCCGTTGCGCGGGGCTTCTCTCCCCGCCCCGCCCTTTCCCGCAGTGTCGATGTGCGGCTCCGCCGCGTGGGGGGGGCAAGCCCCCAGACCCCCGTACGGCCTCCGGCCGTGTCCTCAAACTCCCCCTACTCCCCCTATGCCCTGCGGGCATGGGGGGACCCCCAGGCGGGCGTGGGGGACCCCCAGACGGGCTGGAAAATCCAGCCCCTCCGGCGATTGAGGAGCGGGGGTTCGGGGGTGGAGCCCCTGAATTCGTCAGGCGTGCTGGTACGCCACCAGCGAGATGCCCACGTAGTGCACGACGAAGCCCCCCAGCGTCAGCGAGTGGAACACCTCGTGGAAGCCGAACCACCGCGGCGACGGGTTCGGCCGCTTCATCCCGTAGATGACCCCGCCCACGCTGTACAGCAGCCCACCCACGATCACGCACACGAGCACCGCGATCCCGCCCGTCCGCATGAAGTCGGGGAGGAAGAAGACCGCCGCCCAGCCCATCGCGATGTAGCAGGGGGTGTAGAGCCAGCGCGGGGCGCCGACCCAGAAGACCCGGAAGGCGATGCCGGCGGCCGCCGCCGCCCATACCGCCCAGAGCAGGATCCGGCCCGTGGAGTCGGGCAGCAGGAGCAGTGTCAGCGGGGTGTAGGTGCCCGCGATGATCAGGAAGATGTTCGCGTGGTCGAGCCGGCGCAGGACGGCCTCGGCGCGCGGGCCCCACTCGCCCCGGTGATACAGCGCGCTCACACCGAAGAGCAGGCACGCGGTCAGGACGTAGATCCCGCAGGCGATCCGCCCTCGTGCGGAGTCCGCGAGCGCGGTGAGGACGAGTCCCGCGACCAGTACGGCGGGGAACATTCCGGCATGCAACCAGCCGCGCAGCCTCGGCTTCACCTGATCAGTCATGGCCCGCATGCTATCTACGCGTCCGTAAGTTACGCCTAGGTACTCAGAGGTATTGACGGATGACGAGTGGTGATGCTCACGTGAGAGGTCCTCTGGACATATGGGCGGGCGGCACGGATCATCAAATGAGTGCGGTCGGCACCGGATGAGCGCCACATGAGATCCATGCAGTGAAGCGTCCGGGTCGCAGCCCCCACGGGGCGACAACAGAACTCCAGATTTCAACCCCTCACTTAGGAGCGACCGTGGCGCGCGACATCGCGGCTCCCAGCACTGCCCCCACCGAACATCAGGACCTGATCGCCTGGGTCGATGAGATCGCAGCTCTCACCCAGCCGGACCGGGTGGTCTGGTGCGACGGTTCCGAGGCGGAGTACGAGCGCCTGTGCGAGGAGCTCGTCGCGAAGGGCACGTTCAAGAAGCTGGACCCGATCAAGCGCCCGAACTCGTACTACGCCGCCTCCGACCCCACCGACGTCGCGCGCGTCGAGGACCGCACCTTCATCTGCTCCGAGAAGGAGGAGGACGCCGGCCCGACCAACCACTGGAAGGCCCCGGCGGAGATGAAGGCCATCTTCGCGGGCGAGAAGGGCATCTTCCGCGGCTCGATGCGCGGCCGGACGATGTACGTCGTCCCGTTCTGCATGGGCCCTCTGGGCTCGGACCTGTCCGCGATCGGCGTCGAGATCACCGACTCCGCCTACGTCGCGGTCTCCATGCGGACGATGACCCGCATGGGGCAGCCCGTCCTCGACGAGCTCGGCCGCGACGGCTTCTTCGTGAAGGCCGTCCACACGCTGGGCGCGCCGCTGGAGGAGGGCGAGGAGGACGTGCCGTGGCCCTGCAACTCCACGAAGTACATCTCCCACTTCCCCGAGACCCGTGAGATCTGGTCGTACGGCTCCGGCTACGGCGGCAACGCCCTCCTCGGCAAGAAGTGCTACGCCCTGCGCATCGCCTCCGTCATGGCCCGCGACGAGGGCTGGCTCGCCGAGCACATGCTCATCCTCAAGCTCACCCCGCCGCAGGGTGAGGCCAAGTACGTCGCCGCCGCCTTCCCCTCCGCCTGCGGCAAGACCAACCTCGCCATGCTGGAGCCCACGATCTCCGGCTGGACAGTGGAGACCATCGGCGACGACATCGCCTGGATGCGCTTCGGCGAGGACGGCCGCCTGTACGCGATCAACCCCGAGGCCGGCTTCTTCGGCGTCGCGCCCGGCACCGGCGAGCACACCAACGCCAACGCCATGAAGACCCTCTGGGGCAACTCGGTCTTCACCAACGTCGCGCTCACCGACGACGGCGACGTGTGGTGGGAGGGCATGACCGAGGAGGAGCCCAAGCACCTCATCGACTGGAAGGGCAACGACTGGACGCCGGAGTCCGAGGCCCCGGCCGCCCACCCCAACGCCCGGTTCACCGTGCCGGCCGCGCAGTGCCCGACGATCGCCCCGGAGTGGGAGGACACCAAGGGCGTGCCGATCTCGGCGATCCTCTTCGGCGGCCGCCGCGCCTCGGCCGTACCGCTGGTGACCGAGTCCTTCGACTGGCAGCACGGCGTCTTCCTCGGCGCCAACGTAGCCAGTGAGAAGACCGCCGCCGCCGAGGGCAAGGTCGGTGAGCTGCGCCGCGACCCGTTCGCGATGCTGCCGTTCTGCGGCTACAACATGGGCGACTACATGGCCCACTGGATCAAGGTCGGCAAGGACGCGGTCTCCCGGGGCGACCAGTCCAAGCTGCCGAAGATCTACTACGTGAACTGGTTCCGCAAGAACGACGCGGGCAAGTTCGTGTGGCCCGGCTTCGGTGAGAACAGCCGCGTCCTGAAGTGGATCGTGGAGCGCCTGGAGGGCAAGGCCGAGGGCGTCGAGACCCCGATCGGCATCCTGCCGACGCGCGACGCGCTCGACACGGACGGCCTCGAACTGCCCGAGGAGGACCTGGACTTCCTGCTCAAGGTCGACGCGGACGTCTGGCGCGAGGAGGCCGCACTGGTCCCCGAGCACCTCAACACCTTCGGTGACCACACCCCGAAGGAGCTGTGGGACGAGTACCGCGCGCTGGTGGCCCGCCTGGGCTGACGCCTGGCCGCCGCACCGACCGTAAGCAGAAGGCGGCACCACCGGTACGACCGGCGGTGCCGCCCTCTGGCGCGTCCGGGCACCCGCACGGCCGGCCCCACGCCGAGGCGGAGGTCACCTGCGTCGCGGGCCGTGTTCCGCCCGCCTCAGCCGTGGCCCCGCACCGCCGCGACGCACTGGTCGTAGAGGTCGGCCAGGTCGAGTCGTCCGTCGTGTGCGGCCCACAGTTCGGTCGCCGTGTCCACGCAGGCGAAGACCGTCGCGACGATCGCCTTGGCCTGCGGGTCGGGGAGCGGTCCTGGGAGCGGTCCGGGGCCGGTGCCAAGCCGCGCCTGGACGACCGGCACGAGTTCGGCCTGCCAGCGCAGCCGCTTCTCGATGTAGCGGGCGTGCAGCGAGGGAGTGGCGAAAATGAGGCGGGACAGCTCCAGCGCCCGCTCCGCCGTGTGGTTGGCGGTCAGGACGACTTCGAATCCGGCGCGCAGTGCGTCCCACGCGGAGACCCCGGCCGGCTGCTCCTCGACGGTCTTCCTCAGCAGCTCGCCCAGCGCGTCCTGGTCCCCGCAGACCAGGTCCTCCTTGGTGCCGAAGTAGCGGAACAGGGAGCGTTGCGAGATCCCCGCCTCCCGCGCGATCTGCGCGATCGTCGTCCGCTCGTATCCCTGCTCGGCGAACAGACGGACCGCCGTGTCCAGGATCGCCTGGACGGCTACCTGCCGCGAACGGTCCCACAAGGTCGTCATGGACGTCAGACTACCCCTCTAGACAGCGACCGCCTACCTGGCATTAACTGCCAGAAAAGCAGCGACTGAGAGAGGGGGAGCCATGACCGCTGTCGACTACCGCGGACAGATCACGCTGATCACCGGCGCCAGCGCGGGCATCGGCGCCGAGTTCGCACGCCGGCTCGCCGCCCGCGGCTCCGGCCTCGTGCTGGTCGCCCGCCGCAGGGAACGCCTGGAGGAACTGGCCGCCGAACTGCGCGCACAGCACCGGATCCAGGTCCACGTGGTGGATATGGACCTGGCCACGGACAGCCCGGGACAGGCGCTGGCCCTGCGCGTGGAGCGCCTCGGCCTGCACGTCACCAGCGTGATCAACAACGCCGGGTTCGCCAGCTTCGGCGCTTTCCACCAGGCGGATCCGGTACGGCTGCGCCAGGAGATCGCCGTCGACGTGACCGCCGTGGCCGACATCAGCCGCGCCTTCATCGAACAACTGCGTACGGCGGGGCGTGGGGTGCTGGTCAACGTGGCGAGCATGGCCGCCTACCAGCCCAACCCGCGCATGGCGGTCTACGGAGCGGCCAAGGCGTTCGTACTGAGCCTCACCGAGGCGCTGTGGGAGGAGTCGCGAGGCACCGGTCTGCGGGTGCTGGCCCTGTCACCCGGCGCCACCCGGACCGAGTTCTTCGACGTGGTGGGCACCACGCGGGCCGCCGGAGGAACCAGGCTCGCCTCACCCGTCGACGTCGTCGACACCGCGCTGGCCGCCCTCGACCGCAGGAACCCGCCGCCCAGCGTCATCGTGGGACGCATGAACCGGGTGATGGCCGCCCTCGCCCGCCGTCTGGCCACCCGGCGGCAGATCATCCGCGCCATCGGCCGGCTCACGGCCGAGGGGGCATGACGACGAGCCCGGCGTCGGCGGAATCACGAGCGCTTCGCGTGGATGGAGCCGCTGTTCGACGAGCGCTTCGAACCGAAGGACGGCCGGATGGCGGGCCCGGACCGGCCGGGCCTCGGCCTGGCGCTCAGTGAACAGGCTGCCGCGTGGACGGTGGACACGGCGCTGTTCCGGGCGCGGGGCCGGCCCGCAGGCCGAGCGCGCTCAGCGCACCCGCGGCGGCGACGGCCGCGAGGACCATCAGGGCGACCGCTCCATGGGCGATCAGCATGGCCGCCGCGGCGACCCCGACGACCGGGCCGACGTTCATGGCGGTCTGCTGGAGTCCGCCGGCCACCCCGGCGCTGCCGGCCGGCGCGTGGCGCACGATCACGGCCGTCGCGGTGACCATCACGGCGGCGAAACCGGCGCCCATGAGGAGCGAGCAGCCGCCGATCGCCACGGCCGTCGCCGCCCGGTCGAGCCGCGAGAAGAGCGCGACACCGAGCGCGAGGAGCACCATCCCCGCCACGGCCGTACGGCGCGGACCGTACCGGCGTTGCAGTACGGCCGAGACCGGCGCGCCCAGCACCATCGTCACGGCCAGCGGCAGCATCCGCAGACCGGTTTCGAGCGGGTCGAGCGCGAGGGCGTCCTGCAGGAAGTACGTCGCCACGAACAGCGCCCCGAACAGCGCCGCCGACGCCGCCACCAGGACGCCGAGCGCCGAGGCGACGGCCGCCGATCCGACCACGTCCGGCGGTAGCAAGGGGCTCGCGGCGCGCCGTTGGTGGCGTACGAACGCCCATCCGGCGGCCGCCGCGGCCACCGCCGTCCACCCGGTCTCCGGCAGCCCGACGAGCGTGTGGACCAGACACCCCAGCGTCACCGCGAACAGACAGGCACCGGGCAGGTCCAGGGGCTGTCGGGCGTCCCCGGGCGCCTCCGGTACGCGGACGGCGAGAGCCAGCACGCCGATCACGAACGCCGGTGCGACGCTCAGGAAGAAGACGGACCGCCAGCCCAGCTGGTCGGCCAGCGCCCCGCCGACGACCGGACCGGCCGCCGCCGCCACCCCGATGGCGCTGGTGCGCAGCGCGATCGGCATGCCGAGCCGGTCGGGCGGGTACACGGCGCGCAGCATCCCGAGCGTGGCGGGCTGCAACAGCGCGCCGAAGACCCCCTGGGCGACGCGCAGTCCGATCACCCAGCCGATGCCGGGCGCCAGGCCGATCCCCGCCGACGTGAGCGCGAAGCCGAGACTCCCGACGGCGAAGACCCGCCGGTGCCCGTACCGGTCTCCGAGGCGGCCCGCGAAGACGAGCAGGCTCGCCACGGCGATGAGGTATCCGGTGCTGGTCCACTGGATCTGCGCGAACGAGGCGTGCAGCTCGCGCTGCATGGCGGGCTGTACGACGGTCAGCACGGTGCCGTCCAGGGCGACGACCGCGGCCCCGGTGACGCTTCCGGCGAGCGTGAGTCGCCGGCTCACCGGGCGACCCGCACGGTGAGGGGCCCCACCTCGGCGGCCCCGGTCGCGGGCGTGAGGCCGGTCCCGGTTCCCTCGCGGGTCACCGGGGCGACACCGACGTCGTTCGGGCGGCCGTGCGGCCCGGAGTCCTGTGCATGCATAGACACTGTCTACCAGTGGTTCGTAGACAGTGTCTACCTGCTCTGTCCGCCCGTAGCGGCTAGCCCTCTCCGCGCCGGCGCTCCTCCAGGTAGTGCGTATGGGTCCGCTGCCGCCGGGCCTCCGCGTCCTGAAGCGCCGCCGCGATCCCGGCCGCCTCGTCGTGCAGCACCGTCAGCTGCCGCTCCAGGTGGCGCTCGGGCGGCTCGGTGCCCGGGGTGAGGCGGGTCCACCAGCGGGTGCGGTTGTACGTGTCGACCGACTCGGGGATGTCCTGGCGGATCGCCCGGGACAGCGCGTGCACCGCCTCCGGGTCCGTGGCGAGGGCGTCGGCGACCCAGCCGGGTTCCAGCAGCGCGGTCAGCAGGCCGTCGAGCTCGGTGAGCCGGCCGGACGCGGCGGGCGGCAGTTCGACCTCCGCGAGGTAGCCGCGCAGGGTCGCGAAGTCGCCGCGCAGTTCGCCCAGTTGCTCGGCCGGCGCCGGGAAGTCGGGGGCGGGCGGCCGCTCGGGCGGGGCGATCAGGGCGCCCGCGCCGTACAGCCCGGCCACGACGACCGGCCAGTACGCGCCCGCCGCACCCGCGAAGGTGAGGCCGAGCCCGATGAGCCCCAGGGCGCTGCCCGTCAGGTTCTTCCGGGACTCCAGGAAGCGGAGCACCCCGTTACTGGTAGCCACGGATCTCCTCGAAGGCGGCGTCCAGCGACCCCTTCCGCGCGTCGAACAGCCGGCCGCCGGTCAGTTCGGCGACCCGCTCCAGCTCCGCGCGGTCGGAGTCGCCGAAGAGGATGGGGAAGACGGGCGTGTGCCGCTGATCGGCGGGCAGCCCCCGGTAGTACGACTCGAAGTCCTCGGCCGAGGCGCCCGCGGTGTTCTCGCCGTCCGTCATCAGGACCACGGACGTGAAGGTGTCCGCCGAGGGGTTACCGCCCAGATGCGCGTACGCGTCCCGCAGACTGCTGAAGATCGCCGTGTCGCCCTGCGCCGACAGACCTTCCGCGTCCTTGCGGATCGCGGCGCGGCCCGCGTCCGGGTCGGCAGGATCGAGCGTGTGCGTGAGCTGCCGCTTCACCTGCGAGCCGAAGGGCATCAGGGTCACCTCCTCCCGGACCCGGAAGTCCCCGGTCAGCCGGAGCAGCGCCGCCTTGAGCCCGTCCAGCCGCTCGCCCTCCATGGACCCGGAGGTGTCGAGGACGTACACCGTGCGCGAGGGCCTGCGCAGCGTGTTCTCGTACGAGTCGAGCAGCCCGTCGGCGACGGACCTGGTGCCGGGGAAGGGCAGTTCGCGCCGGGGCTCGGTGGCGAGGCCCGCGGCGGGGCGTACGGAGGTGACGACCGGCCGCCGGAAGGTCTTCTCCGTGATGGCCTTCTGTGCCTCGGGGCCGCGCAGGTACTCCGTCAGCGCCCGCCCGGACTTGCGTGCCTCCTGGGGCGCCGAGTTCAGCAGGGTGAACGGGTAGTCCGCCGTGACCACCCCGTCCTTGGGCCGAATCACGGTCAGCCCCGTGGACATCAGCACGGACTCATAGTTGATCATCGCGTCGACCGTCCCCCGCCGCTTGTACGCGGAGGCGAGCCAGCCCGAGGACCCGGAGGTCAGCTTCTGCCCGGAGAAGAACTCCTTGAGCCGGGGCGAGGCCTTTTTCACGTCCGCGTCGGTGAGGGCGGACTGGGCGCCGGAGAGCCCCGACGCGACGGAGATCAGCGCCGAGAAACCGGAGTTGGAGCGCTCCGGGTCGGTCATCCCGTACGTCAGCTCGCCGTCGGCGACGGCCCGGTGCAGCTGCGACCAGGTGACCGTCTCCGGCTTCCAGCCGAGCCGCGAGACCGTCTCCGGCTTGACCCCGATCGCGACCGGTGAGGTCATGACCGGCGTCTCGCTGCTGAGCTTCCCGGCGGCCTCGGGCCGCAGCCGCAGATAGTCGTTGGACGACAGCCACACCGCGTCGTATGTCCCGTCCGCCTTCCCCGAGGCGACCTGCTCGACCGCGTCCAGGGTCCCCGCCCAGGTGGGCCGCACGGTGACGCCGGTCTTCGCGGCGGCCGCGTCGAGGACGGGCCGCATGTCGGCGAGCTCGCTGCTCGCGAGCACCCGCAGGGTGCCGGGGCGGTAGGCGGTGTCGGGGCCCAGGTCACCGGGCTGCTCCGTGGTGCACCCGGCCAGGGCGCCCACCGCGAGGGCGGCGACGACGGCCCACACCGCGCGGCGGGCGCTCGGCAAGGGCCCGGCCACGTCACGGCGCCGCACCGGCACGGCGGCGGCGAGCCGACCGCGCGCCCGGCGTGGCGCGGCGGCGGCCCACACCGCCGTGCGCGTGCTCATCCGAGGCCCCCTTCCAGCGCGCCCGTCTGGCGGGTGCGCTCCAGGAACGCGCTCGCCGAGCGGAGTTCCGAGCTCAGGGACTCGACCGTCGCCGCCATCGACTCCGTCGCCTGGACCTTGTACGTGTCGATCGCGTCCAGCGTCCGGTAGATCTGCTGGAACGCCGTCCGCAGCGTCTCCGCCCCCACCGCCGGGTCCGCCGCGATGCGCTGGATCTCGCCGCTCTGGGTGGCGAGCATCTCCGCGTTGCCGCGGATCAGGTCCTCGGTCGTCGCGCGCAGGGTGTTGACCTGCTCGGTGACCTTGCGCTGGTTCTCCAGGGCGGAGGAGAGCATCACCGCGATGCGCAGCGCCGAGACCGTCGTCGTGGCGGCCCGGTCGACGCCCTTGATGAGCTCCTCGTTGTTGCGCCGGACCACGTCCATCGCCAGATAGCCCTGTGCGCACACCGCGAGCTGGGTCAGCAGGTCCTGGTGCTTCTGCCGGACCGGGAAGAGCACGTCCGCGCGCAGGGCGTCCGCCTGGGCCGGGTCGGCCGTGGCGGCGATGCGCTGTTCGACGGCCGCGTCCAGGGCGTCGGTGAGCACCGCGTACTCCTGGAGCTTGCCCATCGTCTCCCACAGCCGCGTGCGCTCGGTGTGCAGTGCGGCGTTGTCGCGGCGCAGTTCGTCCTGGCCGCCGCGCAGGGAGCCCACGATCTTGTTGAGCGTCGCCTGCGAGGAGGCGTACTTGGCCACGTGGTCACGGAACTTGTTGCCGCCGGGCAGCCGGGACAGGAACCTGCGCGCCCCCTTGCCCGGGGTGTCGCGCGGATCGAGGTCCTCCACGGTCCGGCGCAGCTCGACGAGCGAGGAGGCGACCTTGGACTGGGCGTCCTCGCCGCCGCCCGCCGCCAGCGAGCGGACCGTGCGGTCGAGCATCCGGTTGGACTGCTGGGCGGCGCCGCGGATCTCGCCGGCCCCGAGGCCGGCGATCTCGCCGATACGGGTCGCGAACTCGGGGGAGCGGGCGTCGAGCCCGGCCAGCGAACCGACGTACTCGCCGGCCCGCCGCTCCATCTCCTCCCGTACGGAGTCGTCCAGCGGCACCAGCCCGGAGGCCTGTTCGGCGCGCACCGGGGTGACCGGCTCCGGCGGGGTGAGTATGAGCGCTTCGTTCTCGGTCATCTGTACGGCCCCCTTACGACCGGGCCCGCTGCGCCATCTCGTGCAGCACCTTGGAGGTGGGCACGGGCGCCTGGCGGATCCCGGTCAGCGTCTGGTTGAGAAAGTCGGTGTGTGGCGCGGTGGCGGCGGTGAACTCGGCCGCCGCGCCCTGCGGCCGGAACCCGTGCCGCACGGCCAGCTCCCGCAGCCGCTTGTCCGTGCCGAGCAGCTCGCCGAGCTCCCGCCCCTCGGGCGTCAGCGGTACGAGGGTGTGGTCGCTGGACACGGTGGTGTCCGGGTACAGCACCACCAGGTCCCCGGCGTTCTGCTTCTGCACCAGCAGCGAGGCGACCTGCGACTCGTACACGAGCACCAGCGGATTGCCGACCCCGCTGATGAAGTCCCGGAACGGGGCGTCGGACCCGGTCTGCTGCGCGCCCTGCACCGCGATCAGCTTCTTGAGCAGCGGCGCGGTGCGCGCGACGGCGGCGTCGTCGGCGGCGACCCGGCCGCCGTCGGCGACGTAGGAGGCCGCGGCCAGGTACAGCGCGCCGGAGTTGGACGCGACCGGGTCGGTGCTGGTGATGAAGAGGGTGCCGCTCAGCTCGGCGTGCCCGGCGGCGCCCTTGAGCTGCTGCCAGGTCCGGTCGGCCTTCGCGGCGTCCAGATACGGGCCCATGCGCAGGGTCCCGCTGGACTTGCCGCTCAGCACCGCGAGCCCGTTGCCCGCGAGGACCTCGGCGGCGGCACGGTGCGCGACGACGACGAGCGGCGAGTAGAACGGCCGCGGTGGCGTCCCCGGGATCTTCGACTTCTTCCGCAGCTCGTCGGCGGGGGCCTTGGCGGCCGGGAACACGAAGTCCTGGCCGGTCAGTGGTAGTTGCTCCATGTCCCAGGAGCCGGACGTCTCCGTCTTCACGGTGAAGCCCTTGTCGGCCAGGGCCTTCACCACGTCGGGATCGGCGAAGAACTCCGCCTTCTCCGATCCGATCACTCCGCGCACGGTCTTCGTTGCCGTGCCCTGGTCCTGGTTGTTGCCTGCTGCGAGGGCGTAGACGACTCCGCCGATCAGCAGCACCGCCAGGACGATTCCCACGATGCGTTTCACGGGTGCAGCGTGCTCGCGGAACTACACATTCCTCGCGGAGTCGGATGTACAGGAGGTGAAGGGCTTATCGCAGTACGCCGACGGCGCCCGGCGGCCGAGCAGCGGTCCGGGGCCCGTGTCCCCGGCACGGGGGAGTGGCAACGTCCCCGGCACGGGGGAGTGGCAACGTCCCCGGCTCGGGGGAGTGGCAACCCGGTCCGCGGGCCTCTGCGGCCCGCGGACCGGGGCCGTCAGGAGGCGCCGACCAGGTGCGCGTCGTGCAGGGCGGCGGTGTGGGCGTCCATGCGCTCGGCGGAGAGGATCGCGGCGGCGGTGTCGGCGCGCGAGGCGGCGACGACCAGGGCGCGGCCGGCGAGGGCGAGCGCGCGGTGGTGCAGGGCGGCGGGGTCGGCGCCGGTCAGTCCGGCGTGCCGGGCGGGCGGGGCGCCGCGCAGGCGGGCGACCTGCTCCGCGATGCGGTCGGCCTCGGCGCCGAGGCCGAGCTCGTCGGTGACGGCGAGGAGCGCCGCGAGGTGGCCGGCGAGCTGGATGTCCAGCTCCTCCTCGCGGGAGCGGTGGGGGAAGTCGGTGGCGCCGGCCGTCGAGTGGACCGACTTGGCGCGGATCGGTTCGTACATGGTGGACGGCCTCCTGTGCACTGTCAGGAGGCCATCCTACATTAGAAGCTGTCTAAAGTTGTGCGCGGTCGTAAGAAAGCGGAACGAGAACTACGGCTGGCTGTAGCCGTCCAGGAAGTTCCCGATCCGGGTCACCGCGTCCGCCAGGTCCTTCGCGTTCGGCAGCGTCACGATCCGCAGGTGGTCGGGCTCGTGCCAGTTGAAACCGGTGCCGTGGACGACCATGATCTTCTCGCTCCGCAGCAGGTCCAGCACCATCTGCCGGTCGTCCTTGATCTTGTAGACGGCCGGGTCGAGGCGCGGGAACAGATACAACGCCCCCTTCGGCTTCACGCACGTCACGCCCGGGATCTGCGTCAGCAGGTCGTACGCCACGTCCCGCTGCTCCAGCAGCCGCCCGCCCGGCAGCACCAGGTCCTCGATCGACTGCCGCCCCTGGAGCGCGGCCGCCACGGCGTGCTGGGCCGGCATGTTCGCGCACAGCCGCATGTTCGCCAGGATCGTCAGGCCCTCGATGTACGACGAGGCGTGGGCCTTCGGGCCGCAGACGGCCAGCCAGCCGCTGCGGAAGCCGGCCACCCGGTAGTTCTTCGACATGCCGTTGAAGGTCAGCACCATCAGATCGGGCGCGATCGCGGCGGTCGGGGTGTGCGTGGCCCCGTCGTAAAGGATCTTGTCGTAGATCTCGTCCGAACAGACGACCAGCTGATGACGCCGGGCGATCTCGGTGAGCCCCCGCAGCATCTCGTCGTCGTACACCGCACCCGTCGGATTGTTCGGGTTGATGATCACGATCGCCTTCGTGCGATCGGTGATCTTCCGCTCGATGTCGCCCAGGTCAGGCATCCAGTCGGCCTGCTCGTCGCACCGGTAGTGCACGGCCGTCCCGCCCGCGAGCGCCACCGACGCCGTCCACAGCGGATAGTCCGGCGCCGGTACGAGCACCTCGTCGCCGTCGTCGAGCAGCGCCTGCATCGACATCTGGATCAGCTCGGACACGCCGTTGCCGAGATAGATGTCCTCGACCGAGAGCGGGATGCCCTTGGTCTCGTAATGGCTCATGACCGCGCGCCGCGCGCTGAGGAGGCCCTTCGCGTCCCCGTACCCGTGCGCGCCCCCGAGGTTGCGGAGCATGTCCTCGAGGATCGCGGGCGGGCACTCGAACCCGAAGGCCGCCGGGTTCCCCGTGTTCAGCTTGAGGATGCGGTGACCTGCGGATTCCAGCCGCATAGCCTCCTCGAGCACCGGGCCCCGGATCTCGTAACAGACGTTGGCGAGCTTCGTCGACTGGATCACCTGCATGACGTGAGCTTACGGGCGAGCCGGGCGGGGCGCTTCGTGTTTTCCACCACGTCGGGGGCCCGGGTGGCGCCGGCGGCCCGCGGCCGGGCTCACCGTCAGTAGAACCGGGGGCCGGCGTCGGTGACCCTTGCCGCCTCGATCAGGCCGGGTTCGCCCTTGATCACACCCTGGCAGGTGTACTTCGTCTTCACGCCGAAGGGCACCAGCACGGCCTTGGGGATGTTGTTGCAGCGGACGAGTTCGATGTCGGAGTTGTTGCCGTAGAGCAGGCGCGCGGCGCCGTCGCGGGCGAGGACGCCCTGGCGTGGGACCGCCTGGTACTCCACGTAGTTGTCCGACCAGCCCGACTTCTTGCCGATGGTCACGTCCCACTCCACCTCCACGCCCTCGAAGGTGCTCGTGCAGGTCGCCTTCGCACCCTCCTTCGACCCCACGTCCTTCGGGCACTCGGCGGTGGTCTCCCCCGAGGTCCCCGCCATGTTGAGGGTCTTGCGGCGCAGGTCGTACGCCAGGTTCTCGTGGAACCCGGCGTCGCTCGCCGGGGACGGCTGGAGCTCCCCGCCCGGCAGCGGCGTCGTCGGCTTGGGCACCGCCTGCGGCAGCACGGGACGCTCCGGGGCCTTGTTCCCGGCGTCGCCGGAGCCCTTGCCCGAGCCCGAGCATCCCGTGGCCGACAGAACCACGGCACCGGCTATGACTGCTGCAACGATCTTCAGCCTGTTCTTGCGAGGAACCCCGGCGTTCCCGCCCGGGAGGAATCGCATCCTGGTTCCGGAGGCGCGGAGCGCCGGAGTTCGATGCATATCTGGTGTGACCTGCGCTTTCGGCTGTTGTCAGTGGTGGCGTCTAGGTTGGTCGGGTGAAGCTCGTGGTGCAGGTCAAACTCATACCAGATGCCGTGCAGGCACCGGCGTTTGAGCGCACCCTGCCTGCGATCAACGACGAGGCGAACTGGGTATCCGCCGTGTCGTTCGAGCGCTTCGGTCTCAAGGGCAGCGTCCGTGAGCTGCGGAAGCTGTGTTACGGCGAGCTGAAGGCCCGTGGGTTCGGAGCGCAGGCCGCTCAGCACATCATCAAGCGGGTGGCCGACGCCTACACCACACTCGGGGCAAACATCCGGGCCGGGAACCTCGGGCCCGAGGGATCGAAGCGCCGTCGTAAGGCCGAGTCCAAGCCGATCGTCTTCCGCTCGCACGCCGCGCACACGTACGACGACCGGTGTCTGTCGTGGAACTACGACGGCAAGACCGTGAGCATCTGGACCCTGGACGGGCGGATCAAGAACGTCCGCTTCGCCTGCTCCGCGAAGGCGTTCAAGCAGCTCACTGAGTACCGCCGGGGCGAATCCGACCTGGTGATGCGGGACGGTAAGTGGTTACTGATCGCCACCGTTGACATTCCCGAGCCCGAGGTGTTCGCGCCCAAGGGCTGGATCGGCGTGGACCGGGGGATCGTCAACCTGGCCACCACCAGCGACGGGGACAACCACCAAGGCCGCCGCCTTGGCCGGTACCGGCGCTGGCAGGCCCGTAAGCGGGCCGAGATCCAGGCCAAGCGCACACGTTCCTCGAGGCAGCTCCTCAAGAAGCGGGCGAGGAAGGAAGCCCGCCATGCCACCCACGTCAACCACAAGGTGGCCAGGACCATCGTTGCTGTCGCCCAACGCACCGAGCGCGGTATCGCTCTGGAGGAACTCCAGGGCATTCGCGAGCGGGTCACGGTTTCCCGCGACCAGCGAGCACGACTGTCGTCCTGGCCGTTCCACCAGCTCGGCGGATTCATCGCCTACAAGGCACGCCAATCCGGTGTGCCGTTCATTGAGGTGGACCCGGCCTACACCTCGCAGCGCTGCCCGCGCTGCGGACATACCGCGAGGAGCAATCGCCCCTCGCGGGATCACTTCTGCTGTCGTCGGTGCGGCCTCGCTGGGTCCGCCGATCACGTCGCCGGGGTCAACGTGCGCCAACGGGCACGCTCGGCGTGGGTATTCGTCAACATGCCCGTTCCGGTCCCGGCGCAGCCGGGACCGGTAGATGTGACCCGTGACCATCCTGTCGTAGGGGGCAGTCGGGAGCATAAGCGGAGTCGTACTCGCCGAGTCAGCAAGCTCGGTCTTTTACGGCCGAGTGGTTGACACGCATGATCGTCACCCTATCGAGCCGGGCGGCGCGCTCACTCCGGCAGGCGCGTCCCCTCCGGCAGCCGGATGCCGAAGTCGTCCGCGAGCACCCGCAGCACCTCGTCCGCGTCCGCCAGCTCCCGCTCCTTGCGCGAGCCGTCGGGGGCCGATTCGGTCAACTTACGGCCCGTCAGGGCGAGATGGGCGTCGGGCAGGGTGCGCTGGACGTACACGAGCTTCGAGAACGGCGAGCGCGGGTTGGTCGCGATGTGCCAGTTGATGACCTCGTAGTCCGGTGCCTCGAACGGCTCGACCGTGAAGGCGTACTGGTCCTCCCAGCCGTCCTCCACCACGTCGTACGTCTGGAGCTTCCACAGCTCCAGCGGCCCGTCGTGCGGCGCGGTCACCAGCCGGTGCCGGCGCGGGGAGTCGTGCAGCTCCGCGTCCGCGACCAGCGGCAGCGGCTCCAGCAGGGCCCCGATGCTGCCGAAGCCGACATCGCTCACGTACGGCACCGGCTCGCCCGGCACGTGGGTGAGCATCAGCATGTGCGTACGGGGCCGTACGTCCTCGGGCTTGGCCCCGACCAGGACGCGCGCGGCGAGCAGCGTGACCCGGAAGCCGAGGGCGGTCAGGGCGGCCGCGAACAGGCTGTTGTGCTCGTAGCAGTAGCCCCCGCGCCCGCCGCCGACGAGCTTCGCCTCCAGGTCGGGCAGCGCGAGCGACGGCGCCGTGCCGCGCACCGGGTCCAGATTCTCGAACGGGATGCCCAGCATGTGCGCACGGTGCACGGAACGCAGGACGTCCGCCGTGGGGCGGCGTTCCCCGGTCCAGCCGATGCGGCGGAGGTACGCGTCAAGATCAATAGTCATGGCTCGACAGTACGCAAGGACGTGCGACCGGACGACGGTGTCCCGTCGTCCGGACCGAGGTGGCTGCTGCGGCCATCGATCCTTGTGAGTCGTCCATGACAGGGGACACCCTGTTCGAGGCGGCCGTCCCGCCCACCCGGGCCGCCCCATGCCCCGGTCTCCAGACGAACGGAGTGGCCCCTTGGAAGCCCGACCCACCGGACCGCACGGCACACTCATCTGGTCCGGACAGCTCGGCAGGCCGCGGGCGGAGCTCCGCCGGGTCGGCGATCGCACCGTGCTCACCATCGGCAAGCGGCAGATCACCGTCCGGGACGACGCGGTGGTGCGGCACCGTGCCGGCCTGCTGTACCAACGGCTCATCATCGAGCACCCCGGCGAGCCGACCTTCACGCACCGCTACCGACTGCACTGGGCTCTGCAGCTCGCCCCGCTGTGGGAGACGACCTACGACCGGTGGTCCGCGGAGGCCGACGACGACGGACTCGGCCTGGTCGAGGTGCTGGGCGGCACGGACGACTGGGTGGACCCGACGGATGGTTGACTGTGTGGTGCCGTGGCCGAACCGCGCGCAAGGAGACGTATCCGCGCCGACTCGTGCGTGACCGCGACGGCCCGCCCCCGCGCCGCTTCCCGATGTCAGCTCAAGGCCGCTGGAACTCGACCTCCGGGTTGGCCGTCGACGGTCCGTCGAGCAGAGGCTGCCGAATGCCGCGCAGATGCTGGTCGAAGAAGGCCCCCACGTAATCACGGGTGATCTCCCCGGAGCGTCGTCCCGGCAGGGGTGCCGAGGGATCGGTCAGCCCCAGCTGTCCGCCGAGCACCGGCAGGTCGGTGAAGGAGAGGTGCCCGGAGTCGGCCACGGTCAGCCAGCGCTTCCAGCCGTCCAGGCGCGCCCAGTCGCCGTCCCAGCTCGGGCTGCCGACACCGGGGCTGTGGTCGGCCTTCGTGCCGAGCATCAGGAACGGCCGGCCTTCGAGGCCCGAGGTGGGCACCGGGGCGTAGAAGGACCCGTCCAGGTTCACTCCGGCCCGCACCCGCCGGTCGGTGGCCATGGTCTGCGCGGCGCTGTTGCCGCCGATGGAATGCCCGGCCGCTCCGATGCGACGCGCGTCGATCATCCGGGCGTGCCGCCACGCCGGGCGGTGGTCCGTCAGCCGGTCCAGGAGGAAGGTGATGTCCTTGGCCCGGCCTTCGGCGGCGGCCTTGTATCCGGCGTCGCCGCCGGCGTCGACCGGTGCGCAGGCGGCGCAGGTGAGCATCCGCCCGCCCGGGAAGAGCGTGCCGAAGGACTCGTAGGCGTGATCGACAGTGGCGACGACGTATCCGCGACTGGCCAGGTCCCCGGCGAGACCGGAGAGCGTGGCGCGGGGCATGGTGAAGCCGGGTGAGAGCACCACCAGCGGGAATCTGCCGGGCAGGGGGCGGGCGGCCGCCCGCGCGTGGGTCAGGGTCGTGCTGACCGTCTCCGTCGGTATCACCCCGTCCCGCCGGAGGCCCTTCAGCAGCAGTCGCGCTTCCTCGGTGGTCATGTACGGCGCGGAGTCGCCCGTGCCGGGCCGTGCGGGGTAGTACATCGACACCATGAGCTCCCGCGCTCCCGCCTGGGGCATCCAGGGGTCGCGGCGGTCGTTGTCGACGAGGTGCAGCGTGTCGCGTCCGATCGCGTACGGCCCGGTCGGGCGGAGCAGTTCGAGCCGGGTGGCGGGAGCCTGTTCGGAGTCCTGCGTGCGGACGGACTGCGGGGTCGGGGCATCGGCCATCCCCACCCCCGCCAGCGGCATCGACAGGCCGAGCGTGAGGGCCGCGGCGATCGAAGCGCGACGGGCGACCGCCGCCTTGCTGTCGGAGAGCCGGGTGAGTCGTTCCCTGAGCGAGATCATGCGGCGACGCTACGTTTCCCGCGCCGTCCCGCTCATGGGGCGAACGGCAACGACGGACCCCTACTTTCGGCAGGGGCGCGTGACTCTCGGCCGACCGATTAGCGCAAACGTTCGGTTTCTTCGTTACGCTGGATTCCATGGCCGCGCCACCCCTCCAACCCTCCCTCTTCGACCAGACCGACGAGATCCGCCTCGGCCCGCTGACCGCCGTCCGCCGCACCCCGCTCGGCGACGGCGCCTGGCTCGACGTGCTGCCCGGCTGGCTCGCCGGCGCGGACGAGCTGTTCGAGCTGCTGGCGGACGGTGTCCCGTGGCGGGCCGAGCGGCGGCAGATGTACGAGCGCGAGGTCGACGTGCCCCGGCTGCTCGCGTACTACCGGGAGGGGGACGCGCTGCCGCACCCGGTGCTCGCCGAGGCGCGGGACGCGCTGTCCGCGCACTACGCCGCCGAGCTCGGGGAGCCGTTCACGACGGCCGGGCTCTGCTACTACCGGGACGGCCACGACAGCGTCGCTTGGCACGGCGACACGCACGGACGCGGCTCGCGCGAGGACACGATGGTCGCCATCCTCTCCGTCGGGTCCCCCCGCGACCTGGTGCTACGGCCCCGCCACGGCGGCGGCGCCGCCGTCCGCAGGGCGCTCGGTCACGGGGACCTGGTCGTGATGGGCGGGTCGTGCCAGCGGACCTGGGAGCACGCGGTGCCGAAGACCGCGCGGGCGGTCGGGCCCAGGATCAGCGTCCAGTTCCGCCCGCACGGCGTGAACTGACCACACACCGCGCAGGCCCCGTCGCCCGCAGCGTGATCCCCGTGTCGACCGGGACGTCCAGGTCCACGGCCGTCAGCTCGTACTCCCGCAGGATCATCGCCAGCGCGAGCACCGACTCCAGCATCGAGAAGTGCTGCCCGATGCAGGCCCGCGGCCCGCCCCCGAAGGGGAACCACGCGTACCGCGGCCGCGCCTTCTCCGCCTCCGGAGCGAACCGGTCCGGGTCGAAGCGCTCCGGCTCCTCCCAGTACCGCGGGTGCCGGTGCGTCACCCACGGCGCCACGATCACATCCGCCCCGGCCGGGATCGTGTGCCCTCCGATCTCGGCGGCCTCGACGGCCTGCCGCCCGATGACGGGGCCCGCCGGGTACAGCCGCATGGCCTCCTTCAGCACCCGCGTCAGATACGGGAGCGCGTCCAGGTCGTACGCCTCGGGAGTGCGCCCGGCCAGTACGCGGTCGACCTCGGCCCGCGCCCGCTTCTGCGCCTCGGGGTGGCGGGCCAGCAGATGCAGCGCGAACGCGAGCGAGGTCGCCGTCGTCTCGTGCCCGGCCAGCAGGAAGATCAGCACCTGGTCGCGGATCTCGGCCGGGTCGAGGCTGCCGTCCTCCGCGCTCCCGGCCTGCGCGAGCAGCGTCAGGAGGTCGTCGCCCTTCGCCGCGTCCCCCTCCGCCCGCCGCTCCTCGATGATCCGGTCGCACACCCCGTACAAGTCCTGCATCGCGGCGGCGGCGCGCCGGTTGCCCGGGGTGGGCCAGTCGCGCGGGACGTTGGCCGGGGAGTAACCGCGCCGCAGCGTGTACTCCCCGATGACCGGGAAGCACCGCTCCACCACGTGGACGGCGGCCTCGACGTCCGTGCCGAAGAGAATGCGCGCGACCGCGCGCAGTGTGAGGCGGGTCATCTCGCCGACGACATCCACGGTGGCGTCCGGCGCGTCGGCCCAGCCGGACAGCAACGTCGCCGTCTCGGCGGTGATCGCCTCCGCGTAGCCGTCGACCCGGCGGCGGGTGAACAGCGGCTGCACGAGCCGCCGTTGGCGCAGGTAGTCCTCGTCCTGGCTGGTCAGCAGACCGTTGCCGAACGACTCCCGGACCTCCTGGTAGAAGGCGTTGTCCTTGCGGAAGTTGGCCGAATCGGTCGCCAGCACCTGCTGGGCGCCCTCGGCCGAGAACACCCCGTACAGCTCCACCCGCAGTCCGGGCGGCCCGGCCGTGATCCTGACGACGTCGCCGTACGCGCGCTGCGCGTTCAGGTACGTGCCGAGTGAGTCCCGCTTGAGGTCGAACATCGATCCGAGCAGGGGCACGCCTGCCGGGCCGGGAATCTCCGTGCCGGTGGTGGTCATGGGCTCCCCTTGGTCGGCTGCGGCGACTGTGACGCCGATTGTGCCGGACGTACGCTCGGTCGCAGGTCAACTCGGCGGCAATGAGGCCTGATTCAGGACAGGGTGCACTAGCCTCATGGAGTTTCCGACGCTCGCCCCGCCCTCGCGTGCTCCTCGTCGATGATCCGGACGAACCGCCGCCCGCGTGCGCTGCCTTCCGTCGCCGCCGCCCACGCGCCACGGGCCATCCCCCAGAATCGCGGCCCCACGTCGCCCCGGAACATGCCGGCGAGCATGTCGCGCAGCAAGGGCTCGGGGATGGTGCCGATCTCGTAGCCCATCCATGCGTACTGGACCATGAGGTTGGTGTAGATGTGCTGCCGCTTGGCGTCGTCCGTGGGCAGGTCCAGAGGGCCCCAGCAGGGGAGGTAGAGCGGCAGGTCGTCCAGCTGCATCCGCATGAGTTCGAGGTGGAAGCCGCGGATGGCCTGGATCTGGTCGGCCCTGGCCTGCCGCGCCTGGACCAGCAGCGACACGGCCACGCCGCCGAGGGCGAACGCCGACACGACGGCCGAGGCGGCTCCGTACGTCTGGCCGATCTCGCTCAGGCGCTTCCATTCGTCGCCGTTTCCCGTGCCGAAGGCGCGTAGCGCGAACGGGGACAGGAAGACGAGGCCGAGGAGAGCCGTCAGGGCGGCGAGGATGCCCGCCGCCCTGACCGTCGTGCGTATGTTCACCTGTGTCCCGCCCCCGTCTGCGACTGCCTACGAACGCGGCCGATCATGCCGAACCCGGGCCGCGGCCGCCAGACTGACCGCGCTGACCAGCGCCGTCGCGGCGAAGGCGAGGGCGACGGGCGTCCAGGACTTCCCCGAGGCGCTGAACAGCCAGGTGGCCGCCGCCGGTGCCAGGGTGCCGAGCAGGCCCGCCGTCTGGAAGGCGACGGACAGGCCGGTGTAGCGCACGCGCGGGGCGAACCAGCCGGAGATCAGGGTGCCGATCGAGACGTAGGCGATGGTGCTGGCGAGCATCGGCAGACACATGGCCAGCCACAGTCCGGCGACCGTACGGGTGTCGACGGCCCAGAACATGGGGAACGCGACGAGCACGTGGAGCAGGATGCCCGTGAGGGTCACCCTGCGCAGCCTGAAGCGGTCGGCGAGGAGCGCGGCCAGCGGGGTGCAGATGATGACGACGACGGACGCGGCCGTGCCGGCGCCCGCCGTCTGGGCGTCGGTGAAGCCGAGTTCGGTGACGGCGTACGTCGACATGAAGGTGACGGTCACGTAGTAGCCGCCGATGGTGATGAGGAACGCGCCGGAGGCGAGCAGCAGGGTCTTCCAGGAGTCGCGGAGGACGACCACGAAGGGCGCGGCCTCCTTCTCACGGGCGGCCTCGGCCTTGCGGGCCGCCTCGAATTCCGGGGACTCGTCCATGGAGTGGCGGATGAGGAGACCGACCAAGGACACGACCGGATCGGAACTACGGACGGCGGCTGACGTGCTGCGCACTACTCCGAGGCGCACGAGCCGACCGTTCTCAAGCGTCCCTGGCGTTCATACCGATCCTCGCGATGTCGGCCGCTGTTGGCCAATTCGCTGTGTACCGGGCAGGGTTTGATGTCCTGCACCGGGTGTCTCCCGAACGGTCCTGGAGACGGGGAGTGGCACGGGCTGGTCGCTTCGGCGCGGTTGCGTCTTGTCGCCTTGGTGTGGCGTGCGCACCGTCCTGGGCGGGCCCGTGGTCCCGCGTGCCTTGGGTGGGGGTGCGGTCTGGCCGGTAGTTCTCCGCCGCACGATCCTCTGGTCGTGGGCGGTCACACCTGACCGACGCCGCATCCCGTGTCCCAGGGCGCGCCTGCCGATCGCCACCGAGGCCGCGTGGTGCCGGGTGACGGTGATGGTCCTGGTCTGCTGCTGGAGTGGGGCCTGCCAGTGCTGGGTCCCCCAGCGGGAGGTGTAGGCCGGGTCGACCGCGATCACGACCAGTCCGGCGTGGTGGGCCATGCCCCGGATGCGTTCGCGGAAGCGGGCGGTGGGTAGCCCGGCGACGGTGCGGCGGAACCGCTTGCCCCGTGCGCCGCGGCCCATGGTCTCCCGCCCGGTGGCGCGGGCGTCGGCGAAGCCGAGGTTCTCGATGGCAAAACCGGCGCAGCCGTGCTCGTGGGCGAGGTTGATCAGTTCAGTGATCGCGGCGCGGAGCCGTCCGTCGCGGCGGGATGCGGGACCGGTCAGGTCGGTGGTGATGGTCACGGGTCGGCCGATCGGGTTGCCGTGCGGGTCGATGACGCAGGCGGCGAGATGATCCGCGTTGAGGTCCACGCCCAACAGCCGGGCCCCGGTGGCGGCGAGCTCGGCCGGGGTCGGCAGTGGGGTCGTGCTGGTGGCCCAGGAGGCGTCGAGGTACCAGCGCCCGCGTTCGGGGTCGTAGGCGATGTCGTAGCGCACGGCCCGGTGCGCGGTGACGCGGTCCAGCCACTCCTCGCGGCGGTGGGAGAAGGTGACGGTGCCGGCCAATCGGTAGCGGCCCCTGGGTGCGTTCGCGAGTTGCGGCAGCGGCTCCGGCAGCACAATTGTCACGGATCCGTCGGCGGGGTCGACGCTGATCGTGTAGTTGCCGTGCGGCGCACCGCTTTCGCCGTCGGCGGTCAGGAACATCCGAGCCGCGTCCCACTGTTCCCGCCACTGCGCGGCGCTCATGCCCGCGCTGTCGAGATGATGCCGCACCTTCGCCAAGCGGCGCCCGCCCACCACGATGGCCGGGCGACCCTGCTTGATCCGGGCCTCGACCCCGGCCAGCCTGACCATGAGCACCCGCAGGCGGCGCTGCTTCTGGGCACGCTCGTTCTGATCGGCGTAGCCACGCACCCCAACCACGCGCCGCCCGCACGGGACGGCCAGCCGGGCCGTGATCTTCCCGATTGTGCGCCGAAGCCCGGCCCGCTCGGCGTACAGGCAGCGCATCGCCAGCTGGTACTGGTCCTCCGATGCCCGCGTGATCGCACCCGCCCACCGGGACGAGGACAGCGCCGTCAGCGCGCGTTTACGTTCTGCCCGCCGCCGTTGCTTCACCGGCACACTGCCGATGCGCACCCGCTCAGCCAGATCGGCCCGCGCGAGTCGGCCCAGATGCACCCCGACCAGCTGCAGCACCTCCTCGTCGGAGGCGATCAACCGCAGCCGGTCACGGATTCGCGCCCCCGACGGCGCTTCCACTGTGAACGGATCTGCCAGCTTGCGCAGTTCGCGCCTCCCACCTGCCACCAGCAGACCCCTCCCTCCAGTGCTTGAGCCCTCCCGGCAACCGCCACCCACCATGCCGCTCACACCGTCACCCGGCCTCATGAACTAGCCTCGATCACCCGCACGGGGGACGAAATGGCTAACCTCGGCCAATGGCCAGCCCTCTCCCTGCACGGCGTCTCCTGGCTGGAGGCATCCGGCGCGGTCGCCGCCGAGAACCAGGTGCTGCGCCTGTTCGCCGACCTGGCCGGCCTGCCCGCCACGGCGGGCGGCTGCTTCGTCAGCGGCGGCTCGGCCGGCAACCTCTCCGCGCTCGTCGTCGCCCGCGACACCGGCCGCCACCGCCGCGGCCTCGACGAGCGCGCCCCCGTCCGGATCGCGGTGAGCGACCAGGTCCATTCCTCGGTCGGCAACACCCTGCGCATCCTCGGCGTCGAGCCCCTCGTCGTCCCCACCGCGGACCACCGCCTCACCGGGGAGAACCTCCGCGCGGCCCTGGACGCCGCCGAGCACGACGGTGGAGCGCCGGTCGTCGCCGCCGTCGCCACCGCCGGCACGACCAACGCGGGCATCATCGACGACCTGGCCGGCGTCGCCGAGCAGACCCGCGCCCGTGATCTGTGGCTGCACATCGACGCCGCGTACGGCGGGGCCGCCCTGTTCGTCCCCGAACTGCGGGAGAAGCTGCGCGGCATCGAGCACGCCGACTCGCTCGTCGTCGACCCGCACAAGTGGATGTTCGCGCCCTTCGACTGCGGCGCCCTGCTCTACCGCGATCCCCGGCCGGCCCGCGCCGTCCACACCCAGGACGCCTCGTACCTCGACGCCATCCACGGCGCCGACGGAGCCGGCGCCGCCGACGAGGACCACGCATGGAACCCGAGCGACTACGCGTACCACCTCACGCGGCGCCCGCGCGGCCTGCCGCTGTGGTTCTCCCTCGCCGTCCACGGCACCGACGCCTACCGTGACGCCGTGGCCCGTGGCGCGGACATGGCCCGCCGCACGGCCCGTCTGGTCGAGCGGACCGAGGGCCTCGAACTGCTCCGCGAGCCCGAGCTGACCGTGGTCCTCGTCCGCCGCGTCGGCTGGCGCCCGGAGGACTACTACGCCTGGTCGAAGCGGCTGCTCGCGGCGGGCACGGCGTTCATCACCCCGAGCGTGTGGGAGGGCGAGACCGTCGCCCGCCTCGCCTTCCTCCACCCGGACATCGGCGAGGACACGGTCCGGGAGATCCTCGACTCCCTCGTACGGGACGTACGGGAGGACTGACCGCGCTGCCGGTAGGCTCGGCCCTCCACGCGAACAGGGTCGCGAACAGGGTGGGGACGGACCAACGGGCCATGTGGATGCAGAGTGCGGCCGGGCTGCGCCGGCTGGGAGCGGCCGGGTCGCTGGCGATGGCGGTGGGCGGTACGGCCGCCGGGACGCTGCCCGCGCGGGAGCCGTGGGGGCTGTGGGTCCCCTACGGCCCGGCGACGACGCTCGCCGCCGCCGTGCTGGCGTACGCCGGACTGACCGTGCTGGTCCTCGCCTGGTGGGCGTACCAGCACCAGGAGGAGCACGGTCCGCGCGACGCCCTGGTCACCCTGGCCTGGTGGACCGCCCCGCTGCTGCTCGCGCCGCCCCTCTACAGCGCCGACGTCTACAGCTACATCGCCCAGGGCGCGATGGTCCTCGAAGGCCACGACGTCTACGCCCACGGCCCGTCGGTGCTCGGCCCCCACTCACTGGGGGCCGACGCCGCCGCCGGCGTCGGCGGGAACTGGACCGACACGCCCGCGCCGTACGGGCCCGTCTTCCTGCTCCTGGCAAAGGCCGTGGTGTGGGCGACGGGCGGGGCGATCGTGCCCGCCGTGGCGGGGATGCGGCTGCTGGCCGTGGGCGCGCTCGCGCTGATCGTCTGGGCGGTACGGCGCCTGGCCGTGGAGTGCGGCGCGAGTGAGAGCCGGGCCCTGTGGCTGGCCGCCCTCAACCCGCTCCTGCTGATGCACGTCGTGGGCGGCATGCACAACGACGGGCTGATGATCGGGCTCATGCTGACCGGCGTCGTCTGCGCCCTGAGCGGGCGGTGGCTGCTCGGCAGCGCGGTCGTCGCCCTCGCGATCATGGTCAAGTCGCCGGCCGCCGTGGCCCTGCTCTTCATCGGCGTGATCGTGATGCGGGCCGGCCGCGACGGGCGCGGTCCGCTGATCCTCCGCGCGGCGAAGGCGTTCGTCGTCCCGGGCCTGGTGGCGGCGGCCGTCGCCGCTGGGAGCACCGTGCTCGGCGGCACCGGGTTCGGCTGGCTGCGCACCCAGAGCGTGGCCGCGACGATCCACACCCCGCTCTCCCTCACCAGCGACATCGGGCTGGCCGCCGGGCACCTGGCGCGGCTCGTCGCCGGGACGGACCCGGCGGCGGTCAAGGCCCTCGTCCAGAGCCTCGGCCTCGCCGCCGCCCTCGTGGTGATCGGCTTCCTGGCGTACCGCTCCCTGCGCGGACGGCTGCACCCCGTCCCCGCCCTCGGGCTGTCGCTGCTGGCACTGGTCGCCCTCTCCCCGATGGTGCAGCCCTGGTATCTGCTGTGGGGCATGGCGACGGTCGCCGCGGCCATGGCGTGGCGGGGGCGGACCGCCCAGGTCCTGATGGTCCTCTCCGTGGCGTTGGTGTACGAGACCCAGCCCTCGGGTCACACCCCGCCGTACGGCTTCGTCCTCGGCGCCGTCGCGGCACTGCTCGCCGTCACCGCCCTGCGCCGCCACCCCGCGCCGCCCGCGTCGGGCCCCCGCCCCAGGATCCCCGCGCAGTCGACCGCGCCGGCCGGCACGCCGGTGCCCAGGTCGTAGGAGATGGTGTCCCCCTAGGGCCCGTCCGGCGATCACCCGGCGGAACCAGGCGCACCCTACGACCGGCCTCGGCGGCGCACCGACCTGCCCGCCAGGACGTCCGTGCGCCGCCCGTCCTCGATGACGAACCGGCCGTCGATCAGCACGTGCGGGATACCGGTCGGCAGCGTCCTCGGCGCCTCGAAGGTCGAGCCCGCCGCGACCGTGTCCGGGTCGAAGAGGACCAGGTCGGCGCGGTGGCCCTCGCGTACGTGGCCCCGGTCGGGCAGGCGGAGGCGAGCCGCGGGCCTTCCGGTCAGGTGGTGGACCGTCTCCTCCAGGGAGAGGACGCCGAGTTCGCGGGCGTACCGGCCGAGGTAGTGCGGGAAGGTGCCGTACGCGCGCGGATGCGGCTTGTCGCCCTGGAGGATGCCGTCGCTGCCGCCGGTGTGCACACGGTGGCGCATGATCGCGCGCACGTTCTCCTCGTGGCCGACGTGCTGGAGGATCGTCGTGCCGAGCCGGTCCTCCACGAGGAGGCGGCGGGCGGTCGGCCAGCCGTCCAGGCGGCGGCCCACGAGGTCCGCGAGGCCGGGGTGGGCGACGCCCGAGATCTCGATCGTGTCCCACTCCATGGGGACGCCGTGGCAGCCGTCGGAGCCGACGACTTCGAGATGGTGGCGGATCCTGTCGGCGGTCCCGTCGTCCCGGAGCCGGGCGAGCACCGCCTCCGGCCCGCCCTCGTTCGCCCAGCTCGGCAGCATCGCGACGAGGGTCGTACAGCCGGGGGTGTACGGGTACGTGTCGAGGGAGATGTCGGCGCCCGCGTCGAGGGCCGCGTCGAGCAGGCTCAGCAGCTCGGGCGCGCGGCCCTCGTTCACGCCGAAGTTCATGGTGGCGTGGGCGAGATGGAGCGCGCAGCCCGCCTCGCGGGTGAGACCGACCATCTCGTCGTAGGCTTCGAGCGCGCCGGCGCCGTACGAGCGGTGGTGCGGGCAGTAGTAGCCGTCGTACGAGGCCACCACGCGGCACAGCTCGGTGAGTTCGGAGTCGTTCGCGTACATCCCGGGGGTGTACGTGAGCCCTGAGGACATGCCGACCGCGCCCTGCTCCATGCCCTCGGCGACGAGCTGCTTCATGCGCAGCGTCTCGGCCTCCGTCGCGGGGCGGTCGTCCCAGCCGACGGCGTACATCCGTACCGTTCCCTGCGGGACGAGGTAGGCGGCGTTGACCGCGATGCCCTGCCGGTCCAGCCGGTCGAGGTACTCGCCGACGGTCCGCCAGTCGAAGTCGATGTCCGCGCCGTCGCCGTTCCAGCCGGTGATCGCGCGGCGGACCTCCGCGAGGGTGCGGTCGTCGGCCGGCGCGTACGACAGCCCGTCCTGGCCGAGGACTTCGAGGGTCACGCCCTGCGCGGCCTTCGCGCTGTGGTCGGGATCCCGCAGCAGCGCGAGGTCGCTGTGCGCGTGCATGTCGATGAAGCCGGGGGAGAGGGCGAGGCCGTGGGCGTCGAGGACGCGGCGGCCGGTGAGCCGGTCCTCCCCCTGCCGCCGGATCGCCGTGATCCGGCCCGCGTCGATGCCGACGTCGGCGCGGTACGAGGGCCCGCCGCCGCCGTCGATGACGCGGGCGTCGCGAATGACGAGGTCCATGCCGACGCGGCCCCCTAGAAGAACGTCCGGATGAGGTCGGTGACCGTGCCGTCCGCCTCCACCAGCGGGATCATCTGCCACTTGTCGAACGACGTGCAAGGGTGCGACAGGCCCATCCCGAGCCAGTCACCGACCTCCAGATCGGTGCCCTCGTCCGTGCGCAGCCAGCCGTGCTGGTCGGACAGCCCGGTGACCGTGATGCCGGTGGCGGGGCGTACCTCGCCGGTGCGGGCGTCCCGGACGACCTGGGCCTCGGGCAGGTCGAGGTCGTACGCGGCGTCGCGCTTGCCCGCGTTGGTGAACGCCTGGCCCGGGGCCGGCCGGGAGACGACCTGGGCCCAGAGCCGGAACGCGGGCTCCAGCGTGCCTTCCCGCGGGATCCGGTTGAAGGGGGTGAGGCGCCGGTAGTGGCCGTCGTCGTGCGAGACGTACGTGCCGGAGCGCAGCAGCTTCAGTACGGGCAGGGAGAGTTCGGGGATCGTCGCGAAGACCTCGGCGACGGTGTCGAACCAGGCGCTGCCGCCCGCGCTGACGACGATCTCGTCCGCGCCCGCCCCGGCGAACCGGCCGTCCTCGTCGAAGGCGGCGGCGAGGGAGACGAGGCGGCGCACCCAGTCCCGTACCCGCTCGGGGTTCGCGTCCGGGACCTCGCCCTCGTAACCGGCGACGCCCACCAGGCGCAGGGTCGTGGTGGCGGCGACGGCGTCGGCGACGGCCGCGCACTCGGCCTCGGTACGCACACCGGTGCGGGCACCCTCGCCGGCGCCCAGCTCGACGACGACGTCCATGCGGCGGGAGGCGGCGCCCGCGAGGGCCGCTTCCATCAGCTCGACGCCCCGTACGGAGTCGACGTAGCAGATGAAGCGGAAGCCGGGGTCGGCGTCCAGCTCGCGGGCGAGCCAGCGCAGGGCGACGGCGTCGACGAGCTCGTTGGCGAGGAACACGCGCCGGATGCCGTAGGCGCGGTAGACGCGGACCTGATGCGGCATGGCGGCGGTGATGCCCCAGGCGCCGTGCTCCAGCTGACGGGCGAACAGCTGCGGTGACATCGAGGTCTTGCCGTGCGGGGCGAAGGCGAGGCCGTGGCGCTCGGCGTACGTCTGGAGGACGGCGAGATTGTGCTCCACGGACTCGGCGGACAGGGCCAGCACGGGGGTGGTGAAGCCGTCCGTGAAGAGGTTGCGGCGCTGGGCGGCCAGCTCGCCGACGGTCAGGCCCTGGGCGTCGGGCGGGAGGGCCTTGAAGCGGTGGTCGACGCGTTCGTCGGCGAGCCGTTCGACGAGCTGGGCGACGGCGTCGACGGCGTTGTCGGCGGGCATGAGGGCCTCCTTGCTGGCGTGCTCGTTGCGACATATGCAATATCCATTGCGCATATCGCTTAACGCTGTCTAACATCCGAGCCGATCCGGGGCCAATGAGCCCACCGGACCCCTCCAGATCACCAAGGAGAAGCCGTGGATGTCGCTGTGGACGTCGTCTGCCTCGGTGAGTCCATGGTCACGTTCCTGCCGTCGGTGGCCGGGCGCCTCGCCGACGTTCCCTCCTTCGTCCGCACCATCGGCGGCGCCGAGTCCAACGTCGCCTGCGCGCTGGCCGTGGCCGGGCACCGCGCGAAATGGGTCAGCCGGGTCGGCGCGGACGGCTTCGGAGACCATCTGATCGAGGCGGTCGCGGCGTACGGCGTCGACACCTCCGCGGTCCACCGCGACCCGCACCGCCCCACCGGCGTCTACTTCCGCACGGCCACCGACCGCGCCACGGACACGCACGAGGTCGTCTACTACCGGGCGGGCTCGGCCGCCTCCGCGATGTCGCCGCGGACCGTCCCGTACGAGGACCTCCGCGCCGCCCGCGTCCTGCACGTGTCGGGCATCACGGCCGCCCTGTCCGACGACTGCCTCGCCCTGATGCGCGACCTCACCGGCCCCCGCCCCGGCCGCCCCCTCGTCTCCTTCGACGTCAACCACCGCCCCGGCCTCCGGCGCGACGACCCCGCCGTCCTGCTCGAACTGGCCCGCGGCGCGGACCTCGTCCTCGTCGGCGAGGACGAGGCGGAGGAGGCCTGGGGCCTGCGGGGCGCGGACGCGATCCGGGACGCGCTCGCGGAGCCGGAGGTGGTCGTGGTCAAGCGGGGGGCGAAGGGGGCGGTGGCGTACAGCCGTCCCGCGTGTGCGCCCCAGCACGACACCGTCACCCGCGAACCCGCCCCCCGCGTCGACGTCGTCGCCCCCGTCGGAGCCGGCGACGCCTTCGCCGCCGGGTTCCTCTCCGCCACCCTGCGCGGACTCGGCATGAAGGCGCGCCTGCGGCACGGGCACCTCATGGCCGCCGCCGCCCTCACCGTGCCCGCCGACCTCGGCCCGCCTCCCACCCGCCGGCCGGACCACCACCCCTCAACGAGCCGCTACGCGGCGCCCCTGACACTCGCGTACGCCGACCGCCTTGCCGCCCTCGGCGACGAGGACTGGGGGACACTTCACCTCGGCCCCGGCTGGACCGCAGCCGCGCAGGCCCCGGAGGAGGTACAGACGCCATGAGCCAGACCGTCGACCGTGCGCTGAGCATCCTGCCGCTGCTCGCGCAGGGGCCCGCCGACCTCGGACAGGTCGCCGAACGGCTCGGCGTCCACAAGTCCACCGCGCTGCGCCTGCTGCGCACCCTGCACGAGCACGGCCTCGTCTACCGCCAGCAGGACCAGCGCTACCGTCTCGGCGCCCGCCTCTTCGCCCTCGCCCAGGAGGCCGTCGAGAACCTCGACGTCCGCGAGATCGCCCACCCCCACCTCGTCGACCTCAACGAGCAGATCGGGCACACCGTCCACCTCGCCGTGTACGAGGAGGGCGAGGTCGTCTACATCGACAAGGTCGAGAGCCGCTACCCGGTCCGGATGTACTCCCGGATCGGCAAGCCCGTCGCGATCACCGTCGCCGCCGTCGCGAAGCTCCTGCTCGCCGACTTTCCCGAGCCCGAGCGCCGAGCGATCGCCGAGCGGCTCGACTACCCCATGTACACGCCCCGTTCGATCCCGAACGCCGCCGCCTTCCTCGAAGAGCTGGCGGCTGTACGCGAACAGGGCTGGGCCACCGACCTCGGTGGCCACGAGGAGTCCATCAACTGCGTCGGGGCCCCCATCCGAGGCGCGGAGGGACGCGTCGTCGCCGCCATGTCGGTCTCGGCGCCCAATGTGGTCGTCACGGCCGAGGAACTCCTCAGCCTGCTCCCGCTGGTGCGCCGCACCGCCGACGCCATCACCCGTGACTACTCAGGGCTGCATTCCCCGGGGGGCGCCCCCCGGACCCCCGGCAGGCTGCATTCCCCGGGGGGCGACCCCCGGACCCCCGACAGAAACCCCACCTCACCGAAGGACGACGCATGACCGAGAAGACCGCCATCACGCCCCCCACCCACACCGCCCCGCCCGCGAAGTTCTCCCACGGCGTCCGCAAGGGCAACATCCTCCAGGTCGCCGGCCAGGTCGGCTTCCTCCCGGCAGTCGACGGCCAGGCCCCGACCCCCGCCGGCCCGACCCTGCGCGAGCAGACCCTGCAGACCTTCGCCAACGTCAAGGCGGTCCTGGAGGCGGGCGGCGCGAGCTGGGACGACGTGATGATGATGCGCGTCTACCTCACCGACACGGCCCACTTCGCCGAGATGAACGAGATCTACGACGCGTACTTCGAGGAGCAGGGCCTCAAGGAGGCCCCCGCCGCCCGTACGACCGTCTACGTGGGCCTGCCCGCCGGCCTGCTGATCGAGATCGACGCCCTCGCGGTCCTGAGCTGATCTTCCTCCGAGCGGGACACCCTCAAGTCCTGGACGGTCCTGGAGTCGGTGCTGTCGGTGGCGGGCCTCGCGGTCGCGGCGGCGCTGAGCCTCGCCGTCCAGCCGTACGCATGCGAAGAGGCGCCCGGGACGGTCACGTCCCAGGCGCCCCTGTCCCGCCGCACCGGGGCGAGGTCAGAGCTCGCTCGCAGGGAACACCCGCCACACCTGGGACATGTGCACCCCGCCGCCCCACAACCGGGTCAGGCCCAGCAGCTTGTCGTTCAGCTGGTGGTATTCGGCGAGCCCCAGCGCAAAGCGCGGGTGCACCACCGAAACGATGGCGTAGCTGTCGGAACTGACATCCTGGTGGATGAACCTCCAGTTCTGATGGAGGCTGTCGGTCTGCTCCTGAAAGGTGACGACGTCCGACGGCTTGGAGCCGACGGTCAGGCAGCGGCGGTTGGCGAACGACTCGATACGGACGGTCCCATCTGGATTCGTCACCAAGTACCACTTGTGACTGGTCTTGTCCTTCGGGAAGGGGAACTCGGCCCAGGTCTGCACGTGGTTGTTGACGCCGTCGTGCCAGTCGTTGCACATGAAGTACGTCCCGGTGATGTGATGGGACATCCCCACCGGGCCGATGGGCAGCGTCGTGAGCAGGTCGGGCATGAGCGACTCCGTCTCTCGCGGGTTCTGGATTTCTCGGTGCGAGAGTCGCAGGCGGAGCCGCGGTGGCCGGGCGCGCCATGCGGAATGATCACTGGATCGGGACGGCGAACGGAGTAGCGCGCAGTCCCGCCTGTGGCCAGGGCGTTTCCCTGGCCACCGAGGGCACTCGCGTGCCTCAGCCCGCGGGGGAGTCGCTGACCTTGCTGACCGGGCTGATCTGGATCGGCCTGCTCTGGGCGTCCGGGTTCTCGGCCGGGAGGGAGCCCGCGGGCCAGTCGATCGTGACGGTCTTCGTCTCGTTCGGCGGAGTCACCAGGATCTTGGACACGCGCACACCGGAGCCGCCGGTGTTGTTGAACGCGAACGTGATGTTGAAGGCGGCGGACTCGCCGTCCTTGAGGACATCGGACCTGGTCCCGTCGCCGTCCCGCTCCACGGAGAGGGTGTCGCCCGCCGCCGTCTTCAGGTCGACGCCGGCGAAGCCGCTGATGGTGCAGTCGCGGCCGCCGCCGTTCTTCAACTGGACGGTGACGACGCCCACCTCCTTGTCGGTCGTGTTGTCGACAGCGGTGACCTCAAGCTCGTCGCCGCGGCAGATGCCGACCGACTGCTCGCCGGAGCCGGAGCCGGAGCCGGAGCCGGAGCCGGTGCCGGCGGCGGTGCCTTCGCCGCCTCCGTTGCCGCCGCTGTTGCTCTTGCCGTTTCCGTTTCCGCTTCCGTTGCTGCTGTCGGTGGAGCCCTGGTCCGCGCCGCCGCTGCCGGGGCTGCTGCTCGCGCCCGTCGAGGCGCTGGAGGAGGAGCCGGCGGGCGCCGCGCCCTTGATGACGTCGCCGTTGCAGGCGGTCAGGGTGAGCGCGCTGACCAGCGTGAGGCCGGCGAGGATCGTCGTGCGGGTGTGCTGGAGCTGCATGGGTTCCCCCGTGTCGTGCGTGGTCTGCCTGGTGGCGATTCGCGGCCGGTCGGCGTTCTCCGTCCGGCTCGGCAACAGCCAATCCGTTCCAGGAAAGCGGGGGCAAGCTGGAACGGTGGATCAGGGACGCTGGAACGCCGGTACGGCGTCTGACCTGCGAGAATATCCAGCCCCTGGAACGCGGGGCGGGATGCGTGAGGGGCGCCCGGGAGGCGATGTCCCGGGCGCCCCTGTCAGGTCAGCTCGCGCAGTACTGCTGTTCCTTGCCGATGGACCGGTACATGCAGTCGGAGTTCTCCAGCAGCTGGAGCACCGCGTCCCGGTTGCGGCTCGTCTCGCGCTCGATCACCTCGTCGGGCGGGTAGAAACCGCCGCCGCCGAAGCCTGACGGGTACATCTCGAAGGTGTACGCGAAGATCTTCTGGTTCCCCCACAGCCAGTCGTCGATCGACCCGTCCGTGATGTACAGGTCGCTGGCCTGCTCGGGGGTGTAGCCGTTGCTGGCGGCCATCTTCTGGCCGACGGCGGCGAAGGCGTTGCGGTCGTCCTGGGTCAGGCCCGGGGCGGTGTCCGCCGTCGTGTAGCCGTACGGCCACAGGATCAGTTCGCTGTAGGTGTGGAAGTCGATGCCGGTCTTGATCTGCTGCTTGCCGCCGACGACCCGGGAGCGTACGAAGTCGGCGACGACCTTCACCTCGGGGGCGGACTCGGCGGCCCGGCCCCGGAAGGTGTCCGAGCTCGGGGAGCCGGAGGAGCCGCCGCAGCAGCCCCACTTGTAGTTCCAGTTGCGGTTCATGTCCGTGCCGACGTACGACGAACCGGAGTTGGGCTGGCGGTTCTTGCGCCAGCTGCGGTAGGAGCCGGTGGCGATGTCGTACTCGCCGCCGTCCGGGTTGAGGTCGGGGATGATCCAGATCTCGCGGGCGTTGACCGCGTTGGTGACGCGGGAGTCGGTGCCGTAGTCGTCCCCGAGCTCGCGCAGCAGGTAGAGCGCCATCTCGACGGTGAGGTGCTCGCGGGCGTGCTGGTGGTGGGTGAAGAGGACTTCCGGCTCGTTCTCGTCGGTCGCGACGTTGTCGCTGATCTTGATGGCGACGATGTCACGGCCCTGGTAGGACTTGCCGATCACGCGCTTGCTCATGATCGAGGGGTGGGCAGCGATCCGCTGGTCGATCTCCGCGCTCATCTCGGCGTAGTTGTGGTAGCGCGAGTCCGCGGACGGGAAGTCGAACGGCTTGGCGGCGGTGCCCGCCGCCTGCCGGCTGGGCGGTGCGGGCAGCGCTTCGAGTACGTGGCCGAGTGCGCGGAGCCGTTTCGCCTGGGCGGCGTTGGCGCTGATGACGATCGCGTGGTCGTCGGCCTCGTCGATCGAGACGCCGCTCGCCGCGATGGCGGTCCGCTCGGCGACGGTGGAGGGGCCGTGGATCTCGTACTGGCGGATCTGTTCCTCGACGGGGGCCGCGGGTGCGCGGTCCGGGGCGGGTTGCGCGGTCGCGGTGATCGGGACCGCTACGGCGAGCGCGAGCAGGGCCGCGAGGGTGGCGGACCTTCTGCGGCCGCGGGCGCCGCTGCCGCGTATGCGAAGTCGCATGCTGTCTCCTGGGTGGGGAGTGTGGGGGTGGCTCAATGCGACGTGCGGGTGGTGCGGGGTTGGTGCGGTGTGACGGGCACATGGTGGGCGTATGGCATGGCCCGGTCAAGAGCTGAACTCGGCCACCCGCGATCCGGCTTGGCGAACCCGTCATACTTGTGTGCATGACATACGGCGGTCACCCCCACTCCCACCCCGCCCCCGGCGCGGCACCTGCCGGCTTCGGCCCGCCCATGCCCGTACCGCAGCCGTACCCTCCACAGCAGCAGCAGCCGTACGCCCCGCCGCAACAGCCCTACGCCCCGCCACAGCAGCAGCCGTACGCCCCGCAGCCCTACGCCGCACCCGAGTTCATGGCCCACGACAAGCGCAACTCGGTGATCGTCGACGACTCGGGCGTGGCCCTGGAGATCAACGGCCACATCATGGAGTTCCCGTGGGCGGTGATCGGGACCGTCCACCACGCCCCGGCCCCGTCCGGCAACGTCCTCATGGTGGCCGTCGCCCACCCCAGCGGGGTGCTCTACGAGTGCCGGGTCGCCGCCCGCCGCCGGGAGCAACTGCTGCAGTGGCTGGCCGAACTGCCGCACGTGCTCGGGTACTACCTGGCGAACCGCCCGCCGGCCGTCCAGTAGGCCGATGGGCGGTTCACGGCAGGTTCACGGCACGCGGCGCCGCGCCGCTACGGCAGGTTGTGCACGTGCGGCCCGACCGCGTTGGACCACGCGTTCCCGGCGGTCGCGTCCCAGTTCGTGGACCAGGTCATCGCGCCCCGCAGGCCCGGGTACGTACGCGAGGGCTTGAACGCGCCGCAGTTCGTGCCGCGCGCCAGGCAGTCCAGCGCGTTCTTCACGATCTGCGGGTCGACGTAACCACTGCCCGCGCCCCGTGTGGACGCCGGGACCCCGAGGCCCACCTGGGAGGGGTCGAGGCCGCCCTCCAGCTGGATGCAGGCGAGCGCGGTGAGGAAGTCGACCGAGCCCTGGGAGTGGACCTTGCCGTCGCAGCCGAGCATCGAGCCGCTGTTGTAGTACTGCATGTTGACCACCGTGAGGATGTCCTTCACTGCGAGCGCCGTCCTGAAGTACTCCGTGCCGGTGTTCTGCATGTCGATCGTCTGCGGCGCCATCGTCAGGACCAGCCCGGAGCCCGCCTTCTGCGAGAGCTGCCGCAGCGCCTTGGTCAGGTACGTGGAGTTGATCCCGTGCTCCAGATCGACGTCCACGCCGCTGAATCCGTAGCTCTGCATGAGGGCGTACGCGCTGTTGGCGAAGGCGGTCGCGGACGCGTCGCTGTTGATCGTCACATTGCCGCGCTCACCGCCGATCGACAGGATCACCGACTTTCCGGCGGCCTTCTTGGCGCTGATGTCGCGCTTGAACTCGTCGACCGAGCCGTAGCCGACCGCCGGGTCGAGGTTGAAGGTGATCTCGCCGGGCGTCGCCGTCGAGTCGGCGAAGGACACCGCGATGATGTCGTACTGCGCCTGGACGTCGCGCAGCTTCTGCACGGTCGCGCCGTTGTCGAAGTTCTGCCAGTACCCGGTCAGGGCGTGCTTCGGCACGGCCGGATTACCCGGGTTCCCGCCGCCGCTGGTCCGTCCGGTGACGACGGCGGACTTCGCCGACTCCCCGGCCGCGTTCGCGGCGCTCACCTGGAACTGGTACGAGGTCGACGCGGCCAGCCCGGTCACGGTCGCCGACGTCCCGCTCACCGACTGCACCTTGGTGCCGTCGCGGTACACGTGGTACCCGGTCGCCCCGGACACCCCGCTCCAGCTCAGCGCCACGGACGACGAGGTCACCGCGCCGGCCTGGAGGCCGGTGGGCGGGGCGGGCACCACCGGGTCGGGGTCACCGCCGCCGCCCCCGTCCGGGCCGAAGACCGAGACGTCGTCGACGTGGTACGCGGACTGCCCGTACCAGCCGTGCGTATACACGGTCACCGAGGTCGTACTCGCGCCCGTCGTGAAGCCGGTGCTGAGCTTCTGCCACCCCGAGGCGCCCGGTGTCCACGTCGACACGTCCGTCGTCCCGGTCCCGCTCGCTCCGAGATACACGTACGACCCCTGCACCCACGCACTCAGCTGGTACGTCGAGTTCGGCTTCACCGCCACGGTCTGCGAGCACTTCGCGTGGTCCTGCCCGGTGGGCGTGCCCCTGAGCGCGGCGGTCCCGCCGTGCACGGGGGAGGAGACGGTGGCCCCGTTCCCCGTGGAACAGCTCCAGTTGGCGAGCCCGGACTCGAACCCGCCGTTCTTGGCGACATTCACATCGGCGGCCTGCGCGGTCCCGGCGGCGCCGGTCAGTCCGAGCCCGGCGCCTACGGCCAGCGCCAGGGCTGCGCCGAGCCATCTGCGTGTGGTGCGGTCCGTGCGGTCCACTTGCTGCCTCCGTGGGGGGAGTTGGGGGGTGGGAGGAAGACGTACGGGAACGGTGGCCACCGCTGGTCCTCCAAGCTGGTCCAGACCAATCGGGTTGTCAAGACCTCTGAAGGTCGAGCCTGCATCCGGAATGATCTCTTCCTTCAACTTCCTTGTGAAATACGCGACTTACTGTCGAAAATCTGTTTGATGGGCATCACGTCGGCACCTACAGTCACTCCCGACGCAACACCAAACGGGAGGAAGCACCACCTTGAACATCCGGACAACGATCACGACCGTCGGCCTCGGCACCGTCCTCGCGCTCGGCATGACCACCACCGCGACCGCCGACGCCGGCTCGACCACCGCCCCTCGCACGGCGAAGGCCGGCGCCTCCGACAAGGCCGACCGCGCCGGCGACGCCAAGACGCGCGCCGGTTCCGTCATCGCCACGTACAAGGGCAAGAAGATCGACCTCGCCAAGGGCTGGGGCACCGCGAAGGTCTGTTCGGAGTACCCCGACCTGTCGGTGAAGTGCTTCGACAACGACGCCCAGGCCAACGCCGACCTGGCCACCTACAAGAAGGCCCACCCCACCGCCTTCAAGGCCGCCCCCAAGGGCCGCGGCGACATCACCCCGAAGAACGCCGCGGCCGGCACGAGCAAGGCCGCCTACGCCGCCGCGGGTACGCCGACCTGCAACTTCGGTTGGGTCTGCATCTGGCAGGACTCCAACTACAACGGGCGCAAGCTGCAGTGGTCCGAGGACGGCACCAAGACCCTCGGACAGTACGACTTCCGCGACAAGGCCTCTTCGACGTGCAACAACGACGAGATAGGCGGCATGTCGCTGATCGACTACCGCAACAACCTGCCCGACCCCGAGATCATCACCTCCCTCGGCGGCTGCCTGCGCAACCTCGCCGACCACGACTACCCGGGCGTCGGCACCGGCTCGTGGAACGACAAGGCCGACGCCCTCAAGATGTGATCCCCTGACGGCGACACGCCGCGCCCCCGGCCGCTACGGCCGGGGGCGCACCCATTGCGCCGCCCCGCCGAGGCCTCGGCTGTCCTCCCGCAGCCGGTCGGTACAACCTGGTCCAGACCGATCTGGTGGTCAGGACCTCTGGCGCCGGCCCTGCTTCCGGTCTTCCTGACGGCTCAGCAGACCGCGCTCCATGGCCACCACCACCGCGTGCGTGCGGTCGCTGACATCGAGCTTCGCGAAGACCCGCAGCAGATGGGTCTTCACCGTCGCCTCGGCGATGACCAGCCGCTTGCCGATGTCGACGTTGGACAGGCCGTCCGCCACCGCGTTCAGCACCTCCACCTCACGCGTCGTCAGCGCCACCGGGGCGGGCTGCCGCATCCGGGCCACGAGCCGCTCCGCGACCCGGGGGGCCAGGACGGTCTCGCCGCGGGCCGCGGACCGGATGGCGTCGACGAGTTGCTCGCGGGTGGTGTCCTTGAGCAGATAGCCGATCGCGCCCGCCTCGACCGCGCGCTCGATCTCCACGTCGGTGTCGTACGTGGTCAGGATCAGCACCCGGGTCCCGGAACCGGCCGCGACGATCTCGGCCGTGGCGGCCACCCCGTCGAGCACCGGCATCCGCAGGTCGATCAGGGCCACGTCGGGAGCGAGCCGCTCGACCAGTTCGACGGCCTCGCGGCCGTTGCCGGCCTCGCCGACGATGTCGATGGCGGGATCCGAGGCGAGCAGGGCGGCGACACCGGCACGCATCACCGTGTGGTCGTCGGCGAGGATGATCCGGAGCGTGTCCTCAGGAGCCTGCGGGCCCTGCGAGGCCTGAGGAGCCTTCGGGGGCTGAGGTGCGTACGACATGTCAGTCCTGTCCTTCGATGGGGAACGTGGCGAGGATGCGGGTGCCGTCGCCGACCGAGCTGGTCACGGTGAGCTCGCCGCCGAGTTCGGCGAGGCGCTTGCGCATCCCGTCGAGGCCGAAGCCCCGGGACTCCTCGACCACGAAGCCGCGGCCGTCGTCGGTGATTTCCAGCTCGATGCCGTACGGGTGCTGCGCGAGGACGACGCCGACGGTGGAGGCGTCCGCGTGCTTGCGTACGTTGGCCAGCGACTCCTGCAGACAGCGCAGCAGCGCGATCCGGGTCGGCTGGTCGCACGTGACGTCCGGCAGCTCCGCGTCGACGGCCAGGCCGGTGTCCTCGGCGAACCGGTCCAGGGTGCGGCGCAGGGCCGCGGCGACCGGTCCGGGGGTGAGACCGCTCTGCGGGGCGGACCCGACGAGCACCCGGGCCTCGGCGAAGTTCTCACGGGCGGTGTGCTCGATCGACTGCAGCTGCTGGGCGACCTTGGCCGGATCGGTGCCGAGGCTCGAACGGGCCGCCTCCGCCAGCACGATGATGGACGCGAACCCCTGCGCGAGCGTGTCGTGGATCTCCCGCGCCAGCCGCTCGCGCTCGTCCGTGGCGCCCTGCCGCCGTAGCGCCTCGGCCTGCGTCTCGGCCAGCCGCCGCCGGGCGGCCTCCAGCTCGTCGGCCAGCAGGCGGGCGCGCGCCTCGCTGTCCCTGACGAGCCGGCTCACGCCCAGGCCGAGCAGCACGCTCGCCGCGTACCCGATGAGGGTGGCGGTGACGTTCCCGGTGAGGAACGGCCCGTCCGGGGCCTGCCGCAGGACGTTCCCGGCCACGGTCGCCGTCGCGGCCAGAGCGCTCAGCCCGATCGCGGCCCCCGGACCCGCCGCGTAGATCCAGAAGTGCGGCAGCGCCACGACGAACATCGCCGCACCGCCGTTGAGCAGGAAGGACATCGCGCCGAGTCCGACGGCGAGCACGTACAGATAGGCGCGCGGGCCGAGGACCCGGTTGCCGGGGAACATGGCCACGGCCGCGTACGACACGGCCAGGACGACCAGCAGCCCGAGCACCCCGGACTTCGTCGCGCCGGAGGCGTCCGCCGCGGAGATGGCGGGGGGCACCAGGCCCAGAAGCACCCACAGGACGGCGTTCCACCGGTGCACCAGCGGGATCGGCACCGGTATCGGCTCCTGCATCGGCAACTGGGGCTCGGGCTGGGGTCGTTGATCCATGCCGGTCAGCCTACGTTTACGGGCCGGCGGGCCACCGGGACCTCGCGCTGTGCCCGGCCCATCCCCCGCGACGGCCACCAGCTCGCGGTGCCGAGCAGCAGCATGAGCGCGGGCAGGATCACGATCCGGATGACGAAGGCGTCCAGCAGCACGGCCACCGCCAGGCTGAAACCGATCTGCTTCATCTCGATCAGATGCAGGGCGGCGAAGCTCGCGAACACCGTCACCATCACGAAGGCGGCACTGGTCACGACGCCGGCCGAGCTGCCGATCCCGTCCAGGACGGCCTTGCGGGTGGGCACTCCGCTCAGGGCGGCCTCCCTGATCCGGCTGATGACGAAGACCTGGTAGTCCATCGACAGGCCGAACAGGATCACGAACAGGAACAGGGGCACCCGGGAGCCGATCGAGCCGGTGGAGGTGAAGTCCAGCAGCCCCTCGGCCCAGCTGTTCTGGAAGACCAGCACCAGCAGCCCGAGCGAGGCGGCGGCCGAGAGCAGGTTGAGGGCCACACCGACCAGGCCGAGCACCACGGAACGGAACGCCCACACCGTCATGGCGAACGTGACCAGCAGCAGCGCACCGATGATCAGCGGCAGCTTCTGCTTCTGGTGCGTGGGGTAGTCGGCGTAGCGGGCGACGTCCCCGGTCACCGCGCTCTCGGCGCCGGCCAGCTTGCCGACCGTCTCCGGCAGGTACTCCGTGCGCAGCCGCTCCAGCGACTCCTGGGCGATGTCCGCGCTCACGTAGTGCGGTACGGCCAGCTCCAGCAGGCTGATCCGCCCGTCCGGGGAGGTGCGCAGCTGGGCCGTGCCCGCGAGCGCCGGGTCGTTCTTCGCGCGCTCGCCGAGCTCGCGCAGCGCGCCGGCCACCTCGTCCGCGCGGTCGGCGTCGGCGCGTACGACGACCTGATGCATGGACTTCAGCTCGGGGAAGGCCTGGTTGAGCCGGTCGTACACCTGCATGGCGGGGATGGCGCGGGAGTGGGTCTCGCGGCCCATGTCGGTCAGGTTGAGGCCGAGGAGCGGGGCGGACAGGGCGAGCATGGCGAGGACCGCGACGGTGAGGGTGGCGGCGGGGCGCTTGCTGGTGGCGCGGAGGATGGCGCCGGTGATGCGCCCGGCCTTCGGCTGCTTCGGCTCCGCGGAGCGGCTGAACCGGCCCGTGCGCTCGGCCTTCCGCGCGGCCTTGCGTGCCGCCCTGCGTTCCGCCCGCTCGCCGAGCTTGGCCAGCAGCGCGGGCAGCACGGTCAGCGAGCTGACCACGGCGACCAGGGTGACGACGATCGCGCCGGTGGCGATCGAGGAGAAGATGACGTCGTCCGCGAGGTACAGCGTCGCGCTGGAGACGGCGACGGCGAGTCCGGAGAGGACGACGGCCCGTCCGGAGGTGGCCGCGGCGATCTCCACGACGGTCTGCGGGGTGAGGCGGCCGCCGGAGCGGGCGCGTTCCTCCCGTTCCCGCTTGAGGTAGAAGAGGGTGTAGTCGACACCGACCGCCAGGCCGATCAGCAGGATGACGTTGGTGCCGACCCCGGCGTCCGGGAAGGCGTGCGAGGCCAGCATCGACAGGCCCACGGCCGCGACGATCGAGGTGAGCGCCAGCAGCAGCGGCACGGTGGCCATCGCGAACGAGCGGAAGACGAACAGCAGGGTGATCAGCGTGACGGGCAGCGCGATCATCTCCGTCCGCGAGAGGTCGTCGCCGCGGAGCTTGTCGACGCCCTTGCCGATGGAGGGGCTGCCGACCTCCTCCACCCGCAGCTCCGGGTGGTCGGCCTGAACTTCGGCGGTCTGCGCGAGCAGCGGATCGACGTGCTTCTTGCCGTCGAGCTCGGGGCCCTTCATGGTCACGTCGACCCGGACCGCGGTCCCGTCGGCCGACCACACCGGCGCGCCCACCGAGAGGACTTCGGGCAGCGCCTTCATCCGCCCGCTGATGTCCCGCGCGGCGGCGTCGCCCGCGGCCCGGTCCAGCTTGCCCGCGCCGGGCCCGGCGGAGATCAGCACCCGCTCCAGGGGCCGCTGCTGCAGCCCGCCTTCGGCCGCCATGGCCTCCCCCCGGCCGGCCTCGCCGACCCGGAAGTCCTCGCTCGTGGCGGGGTTGCCGCCGACGGCGATCCCGGCACCGAGGCACAGGACGACGAAGACGAACCATCCGACGATCGCGCGCCACGGGTGCCGGGCGCTCCAACTTGCCGTACGTACAGTGAGGTTCTTCATGACGTTCATGCTGGTCGCAGCGGTATGTGCGCCGACAGGCTCGACCGGTGGAACCTCGTGTCCACCGGTCGGTGGACACGGTGGACACGGTGGACACGAGGAAACGGCGGACACGGGGAAACGGGGAGGCCCGGTCCGTTCCCGGACCGGGCCCCTTGACCACTGAACACCCCCGTCGCTCAGTGGATCTTTCACGCCGGAGGCCGCAGAGGCCCCCCGTGCGTCTGTTTCAGTTGTCCTCCTGCAAGCGGTCCGCCGCGTACCCCGCGACGCATCCGACCGCCAGCACCGCGTTCGACATCAGCAGCCCCTCCGCCGCCAGCCTCTCCCACTGCAGCGCCAGGTTCAGCAGCTGCGCGGCCAGCGGTACGACGAGCGTCGCCGCCAGGTGCCCCGGCAGGGAGCGCCGGAACGGGTCCCGGTGCACGCGCCCCGCGGCCCACACCGCCAGTCCGACACAGAGTGCGTTCGGCAGGTGAATCAGAAGCAGCCGTCCGCTGAACGACGAGAGTCTCGAATCTGTCGCCAGATAGTCGAACACCACCGTGGCCTGCACGTATTCGGTGAACAGCAGGACGACGATGCCGGCCGCCCAGGCGCGGACGAGCGCGAACACCGCCGCCCCGCGCCCCTCGTCCCGCCGGGCGGACGCCCCCGGGTAGCCGTACCTCGTCATCGCCACTCGCCTCCGATCACCATCGAACGTTCTGTCAGGTCACTGTGAAGAGGAACACCGCCGCGAGCCCGGCGGTCGCCATCCCGCACCCGGCCACCAGCACCACGCACTGCAGGACCGGCGACCAGCTGCCGCGCCCGGCGATGGTCGCGGTGCGCTCGGGGGAGGCGGGGTCGTACGCCACCATCACCCGCGTACCGGTCCGCATGGACCAGCCGGCCAGGTCCTCGAACTCGACCTCCCGCCCCTCACGGGTACGGAAGACGAAGAAGTGCCGGTGCGCGTCGTTGTTTTCGCCCCGCTCGGTCTCTATCCGCACGCATTCGCCCTCCGCGCGTTCGCCGTGCCGCACCGAGCGCAGCACGATGAACAGGCGGCGCGCGTACTTGCCCGTCAGCCATCCGAAGAGCGTGATCATGCCGCCGAAGAAGAGGTACTCGCCGCCCGGAACGTCCATGCCGGCCGCCCCCTATCCCTTGAGGACCGTCACCGACTCGACGATCTTCTTCAGATCGCCGTCGTCGAGCCGGCCCTCCACGGCGTCGATCCGCACCGCGTACGCCTTCTTCCGCGCGTCCAGACCCGCGACGATCACTCCCGCCACCCGGTCCCCCTTCTCCGTGAACTCGAAGTCGATCCGGCGGGCCTCCTGCCGGCCGTCCGGGCCCACGACCTGGATCTCCTTCTGGCCCTTCAGCGTGGAGCCGAGCGCGATACCGGCCTCGGCACCGATCGCCGCCTCCTCCGCCGAATCGGCCTCGGTGAAGTCCAGCTGGACGGTGATCATGCCGACCGGCTTGCCGCCCTCGCTGAGCGTGGCCGCCGCCGCGTTGTGCTTGCTGCGCTCGGTGTCGCTCTGCTCCGTGAAGGAGGGCGGGCGGGCGACGGTGACGGACGCCGTCTTCAGCGTGCCCCAGCCCTCGGGCACGGCACCGGTCTCCTGCCCCGACCCGCAGCCGGTGGCGACCGCGGCCAGCAGCGCGGCGACGCCCGCGACCAGCCAGCCGTTCGTCTTCGTACTCCTCATGGCGTGTGTGCTCCTGTCCCCGGGATCAGTTCGCACAGTAGCTGTACGGCACATAGCTGCGGCTGTCTCCGCGCGGCGCCCCGAGGAACTCCGCTTCGTTGAGCATCTCCTCCTTCTTCTCGGTCGAGACCGAGAAGCCGAGGCTGAGACCCAGGTTCAGTTCGAAGCCGTACTCCGCCGCCTCGGTCTGGCCCGTGTACGTCGTCCGGCTCGACAGGCCCTCGTCGAAGAGCAGCTGCCCGAACTTGTCATCGTTCCCCGGCCGCTTCGTCGGGGCGTGGTCGTCGAACATGTAGGTGAACGGCATCCCGTACTTCCCGTTGCCGTCCAGCCACTCCTGCGCGATCGCGCGCTGCTTGGCTCCCTCGGCGCCCGGCGGGATCACCACGGAGTTGGTGATGACCTCGATCCCGGTCTCGTGCTCGCCGCCCTTCACGCCGCCGCTGCCGCCGCGCTTGTCGTCGTCCTCCTTGCCGTTGTCGCCGCCGACCTTGGCCCCGTCCTTGGTGGCGCCCTTCTCGACCGTGCGGGTCATGTCGATCCGCAGCAGCTCGCCCGTCTTCTTGTCGTGGGTGACGGTGATGGTGCCGGTCTGGGTGGTGTTCGCGGACGACTCCCCGCTGACCGGCCCGGCCTCGTACCCCACCTTGGTGCCGTACTCGATCGACGCGCTGTACGTGTACGCCTTGGTGCCCTTGTAGTTGTTGTCGGTCCAGGTCGCCTCGGGCGAGAACTTGAAGTTGCCGCCGAGCGTCGCGCTCAGCTTCTTCTCGTCCCCGGCGGACAGCTTGAGACCGGCCGAGGCGCTCGTCTCGATGGCGACCTTGCCGTAGCTGATGTGCCGGTTGCCGAGCTTCTCCTCGATGCGGTTGCGCAGCTTCTCCTCCTCGGCCATGGGCCCCTTCCCGAAGAGGTAGAGGAGGCTGTTGCCGAGCCCGCCGCCGTGGGCGTTGGAGTGCCGGTTGGCCAGCTCGTACGTCTTGAGCTTCTCGATGTCGTCCCGGAAGGCCTTGGCGTCCGCCTCGCTGTCGAACACCCAGGTGTCCCCGTTGGTCACCTTGATCCCGGCTCCCAGCTCGACCGTGTCGGACCCGAACTTGCCGACCTTGGCGCCCGGCTTCCAGTCCTTCTTGGCGGCGATCGACGCGGCGTCGGTGAAGGTCATGAAGACCTGCTGGTCGTTCTCGTCGACCTTGCCGTCCTTGTTGATGTCGGTCTTGGCCTGGAAGACCTGCTGCTGGAAGCCGTACTCCTCGCCCCACTCGATGAACAGGAACTTCCCCTTGGCGCCGACCTTGTCGCTGATCGAGGAGATCTGACAGAGCGGCGGCTCGTAGTCGGCGTCGGTGCGGGGGCGGGCCTGGTTCGTGGTGCCGTCACCGGATCCGCAGGCGCCTCCGGTGATCACACACCGGATCTTGTCGCCGATCACCTGGCCGACGCCCGTGACGCTGACCGCGCCGATGATCGCGATGGCGACCACGAGCATGCCGATGTACTCGGTGCCGGTGACGCCGCGATCGTCGAAGCGGTGACCGCGGCGCTGTCCGCCGGGTCTGTGAGCGGGCGGTATCCGCCCTTCCTGATCCATCCGACGCCCCCTGAGACGGTGTTGCTTCCCCTGACCGGAACGGGAGATTACGCAGCGAACGGATGAGCGGGCGTGGGTCCTGGGACCCCATTCCGGGCCCAGACGAAGGATTGGGTCCGATGCGGAAGATCGGAATCGATCTTGCTGAATCCTTTGATCACCTCGGGGTTTCCCGCAATTCGGTGGTGAGCATTGCGTGCGGGTTGCCTTACTGGGACCTGAAAGGTGTTCTCTGCCCCGGAGGACGTGGATAAGGTGCTGCCACCAGAAGCATTGATGCAGGAGGGAACTGCGGCCATCGGGACGCCGAAGGCCGGAGCCGAACGGGGAACCTGTGCCGACCGCAATCGCCGTCACCAGCGCTGACCTGGTGTTACCACCGACGGACCAACAAACACCGCCCGCCGCACTGCTGCACGCGCCCGGCGACCAGCCGCTCGACGCGGCGCTCGCCGACATGTCCGTGCTGCTGGAGCAGCACGGTTACGTCATCGCGCTCTACCCCGCTTCCCTCGCGCCCGCCCACGAGCGCAGACTCCACACGATCAGGTCCGTCCTGGAGAGCGAACGCATCGCCCTCCTCAAACTGGACCTGCCGCCGCTCGGAGTCGCCGTCCTGGTCCGCCAGTTGCGGCAGCTGTCCATCTGCGACTTCGGCGCCGGCATCGTCGCCTCCGCGGCGCGACTGCTCTCGCACTACATCTACGCGGGCGCGGTGCTGAACTCGGTCACCAAGCTGGACCGGGTGCCGGTGAGCCTCAAGTCCCACGCCAAGTCGTGGGTGCCCGGCTCGCAGTTCGGTGTCCTCGCCACCCCCACCCCCCAGCTGATCAAGATCGGCCCCGGTGCCGGTGAACTGACCGGCCCCGAGTTCGGCACTCAACTGATGGTCGCGAAGGGGCAGTTGCAGACGGACTGGGTGACCGCGACTCTCGCGCCGGGGTGGCGGGTACAGGGTCTGCAGGAGTCGGCGCTGCCGGCCGAGTCCCCGAAGTGGTGGGGCACGGCGAAGATGATCGAGTTCGCTGCCTTCCTGCCGGACATCTCCGTGGTCTACCAGCTGGTTTCGTCCGTTCGGCGAGAGGTCTGCTCCTGGTGCGGAATCGAACTCATCGGTGATCGCTGCGGGTTCTGCTCGGCGCCGCTGGCACCGCCCGAGAACCAATCCCACGCCTCCGGTGTCCTCAATCAGGGGGCTTCCACACACCAAGGCTCATAGCCGACGACGGGAAGCGCCCCGGTAGGCGCATCTCCCGGACCCGGTCCTCGCAGCTCGACACGTGCACAGTTCTGATCCCTGTCCACTCCGTCCACGCTCCTGAACGAGGTTCTCCCGCCCATGAATTCACGTCAGCGTCGCGGCGTCATCCTTCTGCTCCTGTCGGTTCTCTGCGCCTTCGGCGTGTTCGCCGGCGTCCTGTCCGTCATCAGCGACGTGAACTCGAAGGTCGGGCCGGAGGTCGAGGCGTACCAGTTCAAGGCCGATGTAGCCCCTTATACGGCGCTGGACGCGAAACAGTTCGAAAAGATCAAGGTACCCAAGAGGTGGCTCTCGAAAAACGCGGTCACCGACCTCGCGGTGGTCGACGGAAAGATCGCGGTGACCCAGCTCAAGAAGGGGTCCCTGCTCCAGGACGACATGTTCATCAAGAAGCCGGCCCTCGGCAATGACGAGCAGGAAATCGCGATCATGATCGACGCCGCCACCGGAGTCGCGGGCAAGATCTTCCCGGGAGCGCTGGTCAACATCTTCGCCACCTTCCCCGGCAAGAACGAGGGGGAGAAGGACCAGTCGCGGATCATCGTGGCCAACGCCAAGGTGATCGACGTCGGCAAGCTCACGGCCCTGGAACCGCGCGGCGACGACCGCGCCGCCCAGCCCGCCAAAGCCGTTCCCATCACGTTCGCGCTGAACACGAAGGACGCACAACGGCTCGCCTACGCCGAGTCGTTCGCCGAGCACGTGCGACTGGCCCTGCTCGGCAAGGGCAACCCGATCACCCTCGGTCCTGGCGACGGCACGTACACCCTCGACGAAGACAAGAACAAGTGAGGGCTGAATGACGACACGCATCCTCCCGGCCGTCGGCGACGCCGACGCCGCGCGGTCCATCACCACCCTGCTGAGCCAGCTCCCCGACGCGGAGCCGGCCAGCCCCGTCGGTGACTCGACCACGCTCCTCGACACCCTGGCCAGGCTGGCCGGGGAGTCGATCGACGAGCTGCCGGAGGTCGTCCTGGTCCATGAGCGGATCGGGCCGGTACCGGCACTCGAAGTGATCAGGGAGGTGGCCCTCCGCTTTCCGGCGGTGGGCGTCGTACTCATCACCGCCGATGCCAGCCCCGGGCTGTTCTCGGCCGCCATGGACTCCGGGGCGCGGGGCCTGATAGGTCTCCCGCTCAGCTACGAGGAGCTCGTCACCCGCGTCCAGGCGGCCGCCGCCTGGTCCGTGGGCGTACGCCGCCACCTCGGCCAGGGCAACGACGTCTTCACCGGCCCCGGCGGCACCGTCGTCGCCGTGGCCGGAAGCAAGGGCGGCGTGGGCGCGACCCTCGTCGCCGTCCAGCTCGCCCTGGCGGCCCGCGCCTCCGGGCAGAACACGGCACTCGTCGACATGGACCTCCAGGCCGGCGACGTCGCCTCCTACCTGGACGTGCAGTTCCGCCGCTCCATCGTGGACCTCGCCGACATCCAGGACATCTCCCCCCGCGTCCTCCAGGACGCGGTCTTCAACCACCAGACCGGTCTCGGCCTGCTCCTGGCACCCGGCGAGGGCGAGCGCGGCGAAGAGGTCACCGACCGCGTCGCCCGCCAGATCGTCAGCGCCCTGCGCCAGCGCTACCAGGTCGTCGTCATCGACTGCGGCGCCCAGATGAACGCCGCCAACGCGACCGCCGTCGAGATGGCCGACGCGGCGGTGCTCGTCACCACCCCCGACGTCGTGGCCGTACGCGGAGCCAAACGCATGGTCCGCCTCTGGGACCGGCTCCAGATCCGCAAGGCGGAGGAGACCGTCACGCTCGTCAACCGCTACAACCGCACCACCGAGATCCAGCCGCCGCTGGTCGAACGGATCACCGGCACCCGGGTGGCGCGTGTCGCCGTCCCGGCGAACTTCAAGGAACTCCAGGGAGCGGTCGACGCGGGCCGTATGCAGGACCTGGAGTCCAAGAGCACGGTCAAGCAGGCGCTGTGGGCCCTGGCGGGCGAGCTCGGCCTCGTCAAGTCCGCGGAGAACGAAGGCAAGGGCGGGAAGTCCGCGAACGACCGGGGGTCACTCGCCTTCGGCCGCCGGTCGCGCGGCGACACATCGAGAGACGGGAAGAGGGGGACAGGGGGATGAGTACAGAACGGCTCGCGTTACTCCGACCCGGCAGGCGCCACCGCGGCCGCGACCGGGGCCAGACGGCGGTCGAGTTCGTGGGCATGCTGCCGATCATCCTGGGCACGTGCGTGGTGCTGTGGCAGGCGGTCCTGTTCGGGTACGCGTACACGCTCGCGGGGAACGTCGCCGACGAGGCGGCGCACACCGCGGCGGTCCGGCACGACTACCAGGATCGCCAGGCCCAGTGCGACGAGGGCGCCAGGGAAGGGCTGGCGGACCGCTCGTTCACCCTGACCTACATCAACTGCACACCCGACGGCGCCGGGCAGGTCCAGGCCAAGGTCAAGCTCGCCGTACCGGTGCTCTTCCCGGGATTCATCGACTTTCCGTTCACGGTGCCCGGCGAAGCCAGTTCGCCGGAGGAGGGCTGAGCGATGTCTTCCCTGGCCATCACGCGCCGAAAGGACCGCGGGCAGACGGCGGTCGAGTTCATCGGCTTCCTGCCGATCCTGATGATCGTCTGCTACGCCGTGATCCAGCTCGGCATCGCCGCGTACGCGGTCCAGCAGGCGGGCACCGCCGCCCGCGCCGCGGCCCGGATCGAGTCCCACGACAACGCGGGCGACCCGGTCGCCGGGGGCCGGGCGGCCGTGGACGACATGTTCCAGGACGGCACCGACATCACCGTGAGCGGCGCCTTCTCCGACGAGGCGCGGGCGACCGCGACCGTGGAGATCCCGTCACTCATCCCGGGCCTCTTCGAGTTCGACCCTATCGAACGCTCGGCCACCTTCCCCCGCGACTGACCCACCGGCTGACGAACCACCCAGCACAGTCAAGGAGCTGACGAATGAGTCTTCTGGAGCGCAGGGGCGCGCCCGAGGAGAACGGCGGGAGCCGTGAGGACGGCCACCTCGTCGCCACCTACCGGGCCAAGCTCCTCCAGGAGATCGACCTCGCCGAGATGTCGGCACTGGCGGCCGCCGAGCGCCGCGTGCGCCTGGAGCGCGTGCTGGGCCACATCATCAGCCGCGAGGGTCCCGTGCTCTCCACCGTCGAGCGCGCCCAGCTCATTCGCCGGGTCGTCGACGAAGCTCTCGGTCTCGGCATCCTCGAACCGCTCCTCGAAGACGCGTCCGTCTCCGAGATCATGGTCAACGGACCCGACCAGATCTTCGTGGAGCGCGGCGGCCGGGTGGAGCTGCTGCCCATGCGCTTCGCCTCCAACGACCAGCTGATGCAGACCATCGAGCGCATCGTCTCCACGGTCAACCGCCGGGTGGACGAGGCGAACCCCATGGTCGACGCCCGCCTCCCCAGCGGCGAGCGCGTCAACGTGATCATCCCGCCGCTGTCGCTGACCGGCGCGACCCTCACCATCCGGCGCTTCCCCCGGGCCTACACCCTGCGGGAGATGATCGGTCTGGGCTCGCTGGACGAGCACATGCTCTATCTGCTCTCCGGCCTCGTCCAGGCCAAGATGAACGTCATCGTCTCGGGCGCCACCGGCACCGGAAAGACCACGCTGCTCAACGCGCTCTCCGGACTGATCCCCGAGGGCGAGCGCATCATCACCATCGAGGACTCCGCCGAGCTCCAGCTCCAGCAGTCCCATGTGATCCGGCTGGAGACCCGCCCGCCGAACGTCGAGGGCAACGGCCAGGTCACCATCCGCGACCTCGTCCGCAACTCCCTGCGTATGCGGCCCGACCGCATCATCGTGGGTGAGGTCCGTGGCGGCGAGACGCTCGACATGCTCCAGGCGATGTCGACCGGTCACGACGGGTCGCTCGCCACCGTCCACGCCAACAACGCCGAGGACGCGCTGATGCGTCTGCAGACCCTCGCCTCGATGTCCGAGGTGGAGGTCCCCTTCGCCGCGCTCCAGGACCAGATCAACAGCGCGCTCGACGTCATCGTCCAGCTCACCCGGCACGCCGACGGCTCCCGCAAGATCACCGAGATCGCGATCCTCGCCTCCCACGGCCGGGAGGCCTTCAAGATCATCACGGTCTGCAAGTTCCACGCCCAGCCCATGGCCGCCGACGGAAAGATCCACGGCCACTTCGAGTACTACCCGCTCCCGCGCCGCATCGCCGACCGCCTGTACATGGCCAGCCAGCCCATCCCCCAGGCCTTCGGTGTCGCACAGTCCGACGATCAGCTCGCCACCCGTGAAGCCAAGTAGCCAGTAGGAAGCCAGGAATGGATAACCTCGCTCAGCTGACGATCGGTGCCACGCTGCTCTTCTGCGTGCTCGCGACCGCGGGAGTCCACACGTACGCATCGGGCAAGGCGCAGCGCGAAGCCCTCGTGCACCGCCTGTCCTCCACCCAGCAGATCCCGCTCGGGCGGCGGCGCCGCTTCACCGGCGTGGACCGCAGGCTGAAGCGGACCGGCGTCGGCAAGAAGATCGAGAACAGGCTGGCGGCCACCGGCCTGGACCTCACCCCGGGTGAGTTCTTCGTCTACATGCTCGCGGCCGTGGCCGGGTTCTGGCTGGTGGCCAGCTCCCTGCTGGCCGCCTTCTTCGGCCCCATCGCCGCCGCCATCGCCCTGTGGGCGGCCTTCGCGTTCCTCAACTGGCAGCGGCAGAAGCGCATCGAGCGGTTCATCAACCAGCTCCCCGAACTCTCCCGCATCCTCGCCAACGCCACCCAGGCCGGGCTCGCCCTGCGGATGGCCCTCGCGATGGCCGCCGAGGAGCTGGAGGAACCGGCCGGCGAGGAACTGGGAAAGGTCGCCAACGCCCTCGCGGTCGGCCAGTCCATCGACGACGCCCTCGGCGCCCTCGCCGAGCGGCTGCCCTCCCGCGAGCTGGTCGTCCTCGTGACCACCCTGGTCCTCTCCAACCGCTCCGGCGGAACGATCGTCAGCTCCCTGCGCAACCTCACCATCACGTTGGAGGAGCGCAAGGAGACCCGGCGTGAGGTGCGTACGCAGCTGTCCCAGGTCACCGCCACCGCCTACATCGTTCCGGCCATGGGCCTGCTGATGCTGATGTTCATGGACAACATGTGGCCGGGCGCGCTCGACAAGATAACGGCCTCCGGCCTCGGACAGGCCGTCGTCCTCATGTCGCTCGGGCTCTACGGCCTCGGCTTCTTCCTCGTCCGCCGTCTCGCCAAGATCGAAGTCTGAGGGAGGAGGAGACGCCATGGGACTGCTCCTCGCACTCGTCGCAGGGCTGTGCATCGTCGGGATCTTCTACGGCGTGCGGCTCTACCGCGCCGACGCCAAACTCCCGTCCGACCTCGCCCTCGCCCTCGAAGTCGGCTCCACCCGCACCAGCGCGGTCGGCTCCGGCCTCGACCGCATGGGCATGCGCTTCGCCCCCGCCGTGCTGCGCATGATGGGCCCCAAGCAGGTCAACAAGCTCCGCGTGAAGCTCGACATGGCCGGAAACCCCGGCGGTCTGACCGTGGACCGCTACGCGGCCAGGCGGGCCGTCTACGGCTTCATCGGCGGGCTGGGCGCCCTGGCCATGCTGACCAACGGAAGCCCGATCCTGGCCGTCATGTTCCTCGCCTTCGGTATCTGGTGGATCGAACTGGGCATCTGGTCCGCGATGCGGGAACGCAAGGCGGCCATCGAGCGCACGCTGCCCGACTTCCTCGACGTCCTCGCCGTCGTCGTCTCCGCCGGTCTCGGCTTCCGGCAGGCCCTCGACCGCGTGTCCGAGAAGTACCAGGGCCCCTGGGCCGACGAGCTCCGCATCACCCTGCGCCAGATGGACATGGGCGTCAGCCGGCGGGACGCCTTCGAACAACTCCGCAAGCGCAACTCGTCCGACCAGGTCGCCCAGTTCGTCACCGCCCTCCAGCAGGGCGAGGAGCTGGGTGCCCCGATCGTCGACACGCTGATCGCCATCGCCAACGACATGCGCCGTACGGACGCCCAGAACGCCCGGCGCCAGGCGTCCAAAGCCGTACCCAAGGCCACCGGCATCGTCACGATGCTCATGGTCCCCGCCACGATCCTGCTGATCGGCGTGGGCATGTTCCTCGGCTCCGGCCTGAGCATCGGGGGCTGACCGGATGGACCGGACGAGCAGTGAAGGAGGGGAAACACCATGGCGCTCCAGCCCGTGCACGGCCCGTCCGCGCTCATGAACGGCGGACAGCTCGTCGGCGGAGTGGGCGTGCCGGGGGCCGAAGCGGACGCGGAACCCGCGCTCAAGATCCAGCTGAGCGCGCTCCAGGCCATGTGCCGCCAGGTCTTCGGCTTCCGGCTGGCCATGATCGGCCTCGCCACGCCCTTCGCGCTGACCCGCACGGCACCGGGCTGGCCCACCCTGCTGGTGGGCCTGGCCATCCTGGTCACCTTCATGGGCTCGTACCTGCTCTTCCGCGACTGGGAGCGCTTCGGGCCGCTCCTGCTCAAGCACCCGCCACTGCTGGGCGTCGACGCGCTCTTCGGAGCGCTGCTGCTGCTCACCGCCACCCCGGCGAGCCCGCTCGCGTACGTCACGATCTGTACGCCGCTGCTCGCGGGCCTGGTCTACGGCTGGCGCGGCGCGGGGATCTTCGCCTCGCTCACGATCCTGGTCACGGTTGCCGCGTACATCGGCAACAAGGCGGTGGACGGGTCGTTCGCGGACTCCGGCCTGCTGGCCGGGCTCTGCGCGATCGTCGGCGCGGTGGGGGTCGCCCTGCGCAACATGATGCTCCGCTTCGGTACGGCGACCCAGGCACTGAGCGAGGTGAGCTCCCGGCTCGCCGTGACCGAGGCCGTCGAGGACGAACGGGCCCGCCTGGCCCGCGAAATGCACGACTCGGTGGCCAAGACCCTGCACGGCGTCGCCATGGCGGCGGACGGCCTCGCGTCGTCGGCCGACCGCATGGACCCGCTGACCGTCCGGCATCAGGCGGAGATCGTCGCCAGGTCCGCCCGCCGGGCGGCGGCGGAATCGCGTGAGCTGCTCTCCGACCTGCGGCGGCAGAACGAGCTGGGATCCACGGGTGTCGACGTCGTCAAGGAACTGGGCGCCCGCACCGATGACTTCGCCAGACGGACCGGCCTGCGGGCCGCCTGGCGGCTGCTCGGGGACGGCCAGGTCCCCGAGGTCCCGCACGCTGTCGCCCGCCAGCTGCTGACCATCGCCTCCGAGGCCATGGAGAACGCCCACCGGCATGCCCACCCGAGCTATGTGGACGTCGCGGTGGGCGTGGTGGAGGGAGCGCTCCGTATCAGCGTGTACGACGACGGCCCCGGGCTGCCGCCCGGCACGACGCTCGACGAGCTGAAGCGGGCCGGCCATTTCGGGCTGGTCGGCATGGTCGAGCGCGCGGCGGGCATCGGCGCCCGGATCCGTATCGGGAGAGGACGCGCGACCCGTGGCACCGAAGTACGTCTGGAGATCCCCGTCAACGCCCTGCTGCCGTTCGGGCAGCAGGCCCAGTACGCCCCACCGCTCGCCAGTTGATCCATCACTGTTCGTCCCCCTACACCCGAGAGGAGGCCGCACCCATGCCGGACGACATCTCCTACACCTCAGGGCAGCAGCACGCGCCCTCGTCCCACGTGTCCCAGCACACGTCGTCGCACAGCACACCGATCCGCTCCGAGCACACCCCCGCGAGCGTTCCGCTCCCCCCACAGGCAGCGGCATCCGGAGGCTTCCCAGCCCTCCCCACCCCGGCCGCGCCGACCCCCCTGCGGGTCGTCGTCGCGGACGACAACCCCGTCGTACGGGCAGGCCTTCAGGTCCTGCTCTCCGGCCGTGACGACATCACCGTCGTCGCGGAGGCGGCGGACGGCCGCCAGGCCTACGAGGCCGCCCAGCAGCACCGGCCGGACGTCGTGCTCCTGGACGTCCGCATGCCCGGAGTCGACGGCATCTCCGCGCTGCCGCACCTCGTGCGCATCGCACCGGTGATGATGCTGACCTACAGCCGCGAGAGCGAGATCGTGCAGGAGGCCCTGCGCCTGGGCGCGGGCGGCTACCTGGTGCACGGCGAGTTCACGGCCGACCAGCTCGTGGGCGCCGTGCGGGACATCAGGGAGGGCCGCGCCCACTTCACGGCCTCGGCGGCGAACGCGCTGCTGGCCCATATGCGGGGCGGGGCGGCGCCGGGCGGGCCGCAGCCGCTGCCGGAGGGACTGGGGCAGGCCTTCACGGGCGGCGGTGCGGGGGCGGGCCGAACCGTGCCCGCCCAGCCGGATGCTGCAACTGCACACGGTGGATATCCGCAGACGGAACAGTCGCAGATGGCCAACACCGGCTCCCAGAGCGGCTCTTATGTCTCGAATAGGTTGCAGACGCAGACGGCTACTTCGCATGTGCAATCGAATGTGTCACAGTCTGTGGGAGTGCGGCGGGACCCCGGCCCGCACCCGGCACGGTCGAAGGAAGAGTTCGGTCTGAGTTCGAGGGAGGTGGAGGTGATGGACCTGATCGCGGCCGGCATGACCAATCAGCAGATCGCCGCCACCTGCTTCATCAGCGAGAAGACCGTCAAGAACCACATCAACCGCATCTTCGCCAAGCTGCACAGCGCCAGTCGGAGCGAGGCCATCGCCGTCTGGCTGGGCACGGCACGCGGCCACGGAAGCCACGGCGGACCCGGTGGCGACGACCGAAGGGGGCCGGGCGGCCATGCGTGAGCGGGGGGAGGCGTCGCGTGTGGGCCACCGGGCCCACACCGCCAACTGGGGGGCCCAAACTCGGCTTTGGGCCTTGGAATGGGCCCTGGGGCCCTCTTCCGGGACCCCCGATCCGGCGTACGTTTCTCGTGTCGAAAGGGGCACCGGCCAGGAGGAAGCCGGAGCCGCGGACGACACCACAGAGACTTACGAACCGGCCGGTGAGCGGCCGGCCGGACCCGGAGGGGAACACCATGAGCAACTGGAAGAACACCACCGTCGCGTACCTGCAGGCCCGCTTCAACGTGAAGAGCGACAAGGGGCAGACGGCCGTCGAGTACATCGGCATGCTGATCGCGGTCATCGCGATCATCGCTGTGGTGGCCGGTATGACGGACATCGGTACCACGATCGGCGACAAGATCCGCGAGGCGGTCGAGGGCATCGGCGGCTGATCGGGGCAGTGAATCCGAAGCTCCGCGAGGCAGGGCAGGCTTTCCCCATCTACATCACGGTGGTGGCGAGCCTGCTCTTCCTCGCGTTTGCGTACTTCGTGGTCGGCAAGGCCGCGGACAAACGCAATGACGCTCAGGGTGCCGCCGACGCCGCCGCGCTGGCAGCAGCCCAGGATGCTCGTGATCAGCTCAGGGGTGCTCTTCTCGGGTCCGTCCTGAATCCGACCGACTGGGAGGACCTGGTCGAGGGCCGGGGGTTCGGGGCCGGGCGGTGCTTCACGGCCGCCGACCGGTTCGCCAAGGAGAACGACTCCAAGGTGACCGCCTGCGATCCGTACTTCGGCTCCCGATGGGGATTCACCGTCGAGGTGGAGACCCTCGGGTCCGTTGGCGAATCGGTGGTCCCCGGGACCGAGAACAAGAAGGGCACGGCGCGGGCTCGGGCCGTCATCGAGCCCCGATGCTCCTTCAAAGCCGCTCCCAAGCCGGAGGACGGCGAGGACCCCGACGAGGGCGCGGGGAACGACAAGCCGGTGTTCCCGGGCACGTTGACCTGCGACGGCACGCCCATCGACTTGGAGAAGCTCGACTTCTTCCCCGAAGCGGCGGATCTTTTCAGGGTCCGACTTGTTGATGCCGACGACTGACCGAGCGAACCAATTAACCCATCAGTAGTGGAGATGAGCATGCGGAAGAACTCGCTGACCTGGCGGGCGGCGGCGGCCGCCACCGCGGTGGTCGCACTTGCCCTGGGCCTGACGGCGTGTGGTGGCGATGACCCCAAGTCGAACGAATCGTCGAACGGGCAGTCGCAGTCGCCGACCGACAAGGGCAAGGGGAGCAACGCCACGCCGCAGGAGTCCGAGAGCGTGATCGCCACGATCCAGGGCCCGGAATCGGTCACTCTTGACATCACTGCGGTGGAGCGGGACTCCGGCGGGTTCTTGACCGTGAAGGGCGTGCTCAAGAACAGCGGCACGCAGAGCTACTCCCGGACCAGTGTGTGGTCCGGACCCGAGGTCGAGATCATCAGGGGTGCCGGGGGCAGCTCGCTCGGTGGCGCGACCCTCGTCGACAAGGGCGAGAAGAAGCGCTACTACATTCTCCGCGACACCGAGAACAGGCCATTGGCGAGCACGGGCATCGGCACCCTGAAGGCAAACACCCAGACCCCGGTGTTCATGCAGTTCCCCGCCCCGCCGGCCAGCACCACGGAGGTGGACTTCCTCCTGCCGACGTTTGCCGCCACCACCCTCAAGCTTGCGGGTGAGTGACCTGATGGCGACCGCAATGCTCACGCGCCGCCGTCTCACTCTGGTGAGCACGGGGGCCCTGGTACTGACCCTGGCAGTCGGCCCGTCGGCTCTGGCGGACGACAGCCCTTATCCTTCCGCGACGTCCGTCGCGACAGAGAAGGTCGACGTCAACGATCCCGATCTGAAGATGGTGGACGGTGCCACGCTCGCACCCCCCAAGGTGCTTGAGATCAAGACGGTCGTGGGCGATGAGGGTGGCAACGAACAGCGCGAGGACTCCAACTCCAACGTCAAGTTCAACCTGCAGGCCGAAGTCCTCTTCGGCAAGGACAGCGCGAAGCTCAGCCCGCTTGCGAACTCCCGGATCAAGACGATCGCCGAAGAGATCAAGAAGCAGAGCGCCAAGAGGGTGCGGGTCTTCGGCTTCACGGACAACCTCGGCTCGTCGGCACACGGAGATGTGCTCTCCAAGCAGCGGGCCGACGCGGTCCACAGCGTGCTGGTGAAGGAGCTCGGCTCCTCCGGCATCACCTTCGAGGTCCGGGGCTACGGCGAGCAGTACCCGATCGCCGACAACGCCGAGGAAGAGGGCCGCAAGAAGAACCGTCGCGTGGAGGTCTCCTTCCCGCGCGGTGCGAACTGACGCAGCGACGACACCGGGAGGCCGGGCCACAGCTCCTTTGTGGCCCGGCCTCTCGCTGTCCGGAGTCCCCGCTTGCTTTTGGGCCCTGGGGCCCATGACGCCCGCGCAATGAAGCCCTAGTGTCCGAATTATGGCTGTAACGGGTGGCGGAATCGCGGGAGTTGGCGGCCTGGGGGCGGCTGGCGGCACGGGCGCGCTGCCGCCGATGCCCGGAGCGGGCAGACAGCCGATGCCGAGGGCGTTGCGGGCCGCACTCGGGGTGCTCTACGCGTTGTTCGCGTTCACCGCCCTGGGCGGGGTCGGGTTGCTGATAGCCGCGGCCTCCGCGGGTGTGGTGGACGGCGAGCTTCTCGGGCTGCTGATCTACGGTGCCCTGCCGGGAGTCGCCGGGCTGGTTCTGGCGCGGTGGGCGTGGTTCGGCGGGGTGTGGGTGTGGCGAGGGCTGCTCGCCGTCCAGGTCTGGCTCGTGCTCGGCGCCTTCGGGTCGCTGAGCGACGGCAGCGGCCGTGGCGTGACCCAGCTGGTGTTGCCCGTCCTGGCGATCGTGCTGCTGTGCCGAGGGGCGTCGCGCGAGTGGTTCCACCTGGAGGAGTCGGAGCGGGAGGAGCGTCGCGCGTTCAGCGTCGCGCGGATGATCCGGTGGCGGCGGGACGAGGCGCAGACGTCGGTGGAGTACATCGGCCTGCTCCTGATCGTGAGCGCCGTCATCGCGGGTCTGGTGACGGCCGGATACACGACGGAGGTCGGGCGGTCGGTCAGCGCGAAGATCTGCGAGGCCATCGGCACGAGCTGCGGTGGGACCGGCGGGGACGGCGGCGACGACGGTACGGAGGTCGAAGCCGGTGACGGTACGGACACCGGAGGCGACGCGGACAGCGGCGGAACCGGCAACGACGCCGACCCCGACGGCGAGGGCGAGACCGGCGGAACGGGCACGCGCGACGAGGAAGCCCCCGGCAACGACGAGGGCAACGACGAAGCCGGCGACGAGGGCAACGACAACGACGGTGGCGAGGACGGGGAAGGCGGGGAAGGCGGGGAAGACGGGGAAGACGGCGGCGACGAGCAGGACGGTGGCGAGAGCTGCACGTCCGGCTTCGGCGCGTTCTTCTCCTGCGCCGCCGACCAGGTCGGCGGGTTCTTCGAAGGCGTGGTCGTCGACGGCATCGGTAGTGACCTCACCGGAATCTTCGATGTGATCACCAGCCCCGTCGAGTCCTGGAACGGCCTGATGGACTACGGCAAGAGCCTGGGTGACCAGTGGCTCAAGGACTCCGCGGGCGCCGCCGACAAGTGGGCCAAGGGCGACTACCTCGGTGCCATCTGGGACTGGGGCGGGGCCTCCCTCGGCGTGGGCGGGACCGTCCTCTACGACGTCTTCATCGGCGACGAGGTCGCCGACATGTGGAAGAAGGGCGACTACGGCCAGGCGGTCGGCACGGTCCTGTGGAACATCGGATCGGTCTTCATCCCCGGTTACGGCGAGGCGAAGATCATCGGCAAGCTCGGAAAGCTGGGCAAGCTCGGGAAACTCGGCGGCCTCGCCGACAAGGCCGCCGACGCGGCCAAGGCGGCCCGTGAGGCGGCGAAGAAGGGCGACGTCGACGGCGCGAAGCGGGCGGCGGACGAGGCGCAGCAGCACGCCGACGAGGCCGCCGAGAAGGCCAGGGAGGCCGGCTGCACGATCGCGATGGGCGGTCGCCCGGTCCCGTACGGCCCGAAGACAGGCGCCGGCGGCCGTGACGTCCACGCGATCCACGGGGTCGCCGGGTCGGGAACGGGAGTGCTGGCCGCCGGAGCTCCGCCGCGGGTCGTCGTGGCCCTGGCCAAGATGTGCCCGCCCGACGGAGACGCCGCCGAGACGGCGCGCAAGGCCCAGCAGGAGGCCCTCGACGCGCAGGCCGAGGCGGCGAAGGCGGCGCTGCGCAAGAGTGGTTCGTCCGTTCCGGACGACCAGATCGACGGGCTGGTGGACCGGGCCGTGGACAATCCGACGAACAAGCAGATCAGCAAGAAGCAGGCCGCGGAGGCCCTGGACGACATCGCGGACCTCGCGGGCCGGAACAACGTGAACAAGCAGGCGTCGGGCGCCCTCGAAGGCAAGGTCGTCAACGCCAAGGACGCCGACAAGCTCGACGAGGCACGGGCCGAGGTGCACGCCGTCCAGCGCGCGGCCGACGATGCCGCACCGGGGACGCAGGTGGATGCCGGAGTCGGTCTGGAAATGAACCGTAAGCAGGCCGACCTGGGCAACGGCGAGAAGGTCGATCTCGGGGACATCCCCGACGCCGATGTCGTCTACAAGGCGAAGGACGGCACGATCCATGTGAAGGAGGTCAAGAACGCCGGGTCCGCCACGCGCAAGCCCGAGTTCGCCAGGCAGGTCGAGCGGATGAAGAGGTGGGAGGCGCAGCAGCCGGGGCGCAAGGCCACCGTCGAGATCGAGACCACCGACCGCTGGACCAGCATCTTCAGCGAGTTCAAGCCCAAGAAGGACGCGCGTACGGCCGCGGGTGAGATGGCGAGGAACGGTGTGGACGCGAAGATCGGCGGCCACCGCCTCACCGCGAGTCAGATGCAGAGGATGCAAGCTGAGATCAACACGCGCTCCAAGAACGGGACCATGGACTGGTCGAAGATGAAGGATCCGCAGAGCGCGAAGCAGTATCTGGGTGTCGAGTGAGGCCGAGCGAAGCGAAGCGGGGCGAGCGGTGAGCGAGCTGGACGACGAGGAGACATGGGACCCCGGTGTGGAGCGCTGGCGGGGCGAAGGCGACTACGTCCTGCCGGCATCCCTCCGCTCCCTGCCCGTTCCCTGGGACGGCCCCTGGTCCGGGATCGAGCGGTCGGAGCGGACGCCGGAGCGGCTCGCCGATGCCCAGCACGTACTGACCGTGCTCCTCGACGACCCCGCACTCGCGCCGCACGTGCCCGAGCCCCCCGCTCCCGGCCTGCTCCTGCACGCGTGGGAGGAGCTGGAGCGGGAGGTCTGGGCGCGCATGCCCCGTACCGGGGCGGTGACCTGGAGCGGTGTCGATCTGCTCGTACGGGAGAAGCGGGAACGAGGCGGGCTGTACGTCCTTCAGGAGCGGGCGCTGTCGCACGTCGAGGCCGTCATGCTCGACCTGATCCGGCGTACCCGCGACGACATCGCCGATTCGGTGTTCCGCTGGCTGGCGCTGGATCCGGAGCCGCGACGGTTCGCCGGGTGGGCGGTGGACATGGCCGAGCGCTGTGTCGTGGCGGGCATCGGCTCGGACATGGCGATCGAGCTGCTCGGGTCGATCGGTACGGGTGAATCGGTCGCCGCGCTGGAGCGGCTGTCGGCGAAGCCGGGCCCGGCGAGCTGGGAGGACGCGGAGACGGCCCTGGGGATGCTCGCGCAGGAGCCTCGAAGCGGCCCTCGTGGGGCCGGGCCCCGGTGACCTTCCGGCGGTGGCGCTAGGACGAGGCGTCACTCGCGGACTGCCGCTCCTTGGCGGTCGTGGTGGCGAGCGCGAGCAACACCACGGCACGGACGATCAGACCACCCAGCAGCGCCGCCACGAAACCGTCGACGTGGAGTCCGCCGCCCAGCTTTCCGCCGGCCCAGGAGACGACCAGCCAGACAAGGGTGTCCTGGACGACTCCGATCGCACCGAGGATCAGGAGCATCAGCGCGGGCGCACGCCTGATGTCGTGCGGGTAGCTGTAGATCAGCTGGTTGAGGATCACGAATATGGCGCCGCCGATGACCACGGCCATTACTTGCGGGGCTTCGCCCCGCACGGAGATGCCCGGAAGCAGGGCCGCGGCGAGCGCCACGCCTGCATAGGTTCCACACAATCTCTTCGCCTTGTCCATGACCGCGATCATGGCATCGAGTCGTCCGCGCGCACAGGGGTTCGAGGCCCTGTGCTTGAGCCGTGACGGGGGCGAGGGACGGGGGACGGGGACACGCACGGGACATAATCGAGCGCATGCCCCCGAAGCCCCCGCCCGCCCCGCCACGCGCACTCCCGGCGGCCGCCCCCGCGCTCCTCGGATACGCGGCCGTACGCCTGACCGGGATGGCGATCCTCTGGGCCGTCGCCGCCGCCCAGGGAAAGGACGCGCCGCACCGGCTCAAGGGGCGCTGGGACGCGGTCTGGTACGCCCGGATCGCGGAGCACGGATACGGCCACGAGGCGACGCTCCCCGACGGCAGCGTCCACTCCGACCTGGCCTTCTTCCCGCTCCTGCCCGCGCTGGAGCGCGGCGCTTCGGAACTCGTGCCGGGTCTGGACGCCGCCACCGCGGGGCTGGTGGTCGCCTGGCTCGCCGCGTTCGCGGCCGCGTGGGGGATCTACGCCGTCGGCACGCACGTCGCGGGCCGCCGGGCCGGGATCCTGCTGGCGGTGCTCTGGGGCGTGTATCCGACCGCGTTCGTGCAGTCGATGGCGTACACGGAGACGCTGTTCACCGCCTTCGCCGCCTGGTCGCTGTACGCGGTGCTGACCGGCCGGTGGATCGTGGCGGGTGCCCTGTGCGTGCTCGCCGGGCTGACCCGGCCGTCGGCGGCGGCGCTCGTCGCGGCGCTCGGCATCACCGCGATCGTCAACGCGGTGCGCGGAGGCCTGACGTGGCGGATGGCCGTGGGCGTGCTGCTCGCGCCGCTGGGCTGGCTCGGTTACGTCGTCTTCGTCGCCGTCCGGGAAGGCAGCCCCACCGCCTACTTCGAGGTCCAGGCGGCCTGGGGCAACAACATCGACGGCGGCGTGGCCCTCGCCCGCTTCGTCGGCGCGCAGCTCACCGGCCCGCACCCGCTCGCCGGGGTCGGCCTGATCGCCGCGCTCGGGCTGCTGGCCTGGCTGGTGTGGCTGTGCGTGAAGCAGCGCCAGCCGCTGCCCGTCCTCGTGTACGGGATCGGCATCGTCGTCATCTCGCTGATCGGGGCCGCGTACTTCGGGTCCCGGCCCCGGCTGATCATGCCCGCCTTCCCGCTGCTGCTGCCGCCCGCGGCGGCACTGGCCAGGATCCGCCCGCGGTGGGCCGTGTCCATCGTGGCGCTGCTCGCCGTCGCCTCGGGGGCGTACGGTGCGTTCACACTCCTGGGATCGGGGCCGCCGTGAGCAGCATCAGGAAGTTACCGTTCGGCGAACGGCTCCGCGGTGAACTGGGCACACCCCGGCGGGCCCGCGCGCTCGCCAGCAGCCCGCGTTCGCACGTGTGGCGCGTCGAGCTGGACGGCGGTCCGGCGGTGGTCAAGCAGCTGGCGGCGGGTGACGGCGCCGACGAGAGGTACGTACGCGAGGTCGCGGCGCTGCGGCTGGCCGGGCGCCTCGATCCGCCGGTGGTGCCACGGCTGCTCGGCACGGACCCGGCCGGGCGGGTCCTGGTCCTGGAACACGTCGAGCACCGGCGGCCCGCCGAGGGGTGGGTCGTCGCGTACGCGGAGACACTGGCCCGGCTCCACACGGCCGCCGCCCCCGATGGCGATCATCCGGACCTGCCCGCCTGGGCCGGTCCCGGCGAGGGCGACATCGAGGCATTCCTGAGGCTCGCCCGTACGCTCGGCGCCGCCGTACCGCCGGGCGCGGAGGACGAACTCGCCCGGCTCGTCCGGCGGCTGGCACGGGCCGTGGACCGGCCGGCCCTGCTGCACGGCGACCCGTGCCCCGGCAACGATCTGCACACCCCGGACGGCGGCGTCAGGTTCGTCGACTTCGAGCAGGCGAGCCTCGGCAACGGCCTCATGGAACTGGCCTACGTACGCATCGGATTCCCCACCTGCTGGTGCGTCACCGCCACGCCGGAACCGGTCCTGGCCCGTGCGGAGGACGCGTACCACCGCGTCTGGCGCGAGGTCACGGGCACGGAGGTGGCGGGTGATCCGGCGGACGCCTGCGCGGGCTGGCTGATCCGGGGCGACACCCTGGTCCAGCGGGCGCACCGGGGGAGGGCCGACCAGCTCGCCCGGCTCACCGGCACGGACTGGACCTGGGGCACGGCGTCGGCCCGCCAGCGCCTTTCGCACCGGCTCGGCGTGGTCGCGGAAATGACGGGCGACGGCGGAGCCGACGGCGTGCTGGAGAGCTTCGGGCGGCTCTGCGCGGACATGCGGCGGCGCATGCTCGACCGCTGGCCGGGCCTCGGGCCGGTCCCGGCGTCCGACACGCGGGAGGAGTGAGAGGGCCGCAAGGCCTCAGAGGCCCCCGAGCCCGAGCCCGAGCCCACGTCCAAGCCTCAAGCCTCAGAGGCCCCCGAGCCCAAGCCCGAGCCCGAGCCCGAGCCCGAGCCCGAGCCCGAGCCCGAGCCCTCGCCCAAGCCCTCGCCCAAGCCTCAAGGCCTCAGAGGCCCCAAAGCTCCCAGGCCCCCAAGCCCCGAGGCCCGTAGGAGCCCCAAAGGCCCTTGGGCCTCCTCATCCCCAAGCCTCTAAAGCCCCTGGTCGTCCTGAAGGTCCTCGGCCGTCCGGATCGCCAGCCGGACGCCCGGCCGCACGCCCCAGCGCTCCATCGCCCCCGCCTCCGACTCCAGGACGTGGCGGGAGCGCAGCCGCGGCGCGCCCAGCCGCCCCGGCTTCATCGTCGTCACGGCGATGACCCGCAACTCCTTGTCCAGATAGGCCACATCGATGGTGAAGCGCATGCGGAACGTGTGCACGCTGCCGCACGGGGTCAGCATGATCGCGCCGTCGACGCCGTCCCGCCCCAGCAGACCACGGGTCCGTGCCCGGTACGAGGCGGCGACCCGCAGCTCCACCGGTTCGTCCCGCCCCGGGATCGTCAACACGGCCTTGCCGTCACGCCATTTCCCCATGGCCGTAGACCGTAGCGGCCGCCGCGGGTCTGTGGGCCCCGGACGGCGGAGAGTAGGTCCCAGGGCCCATGACCCGGGTGCGGGACGGTCCTAGGGTCGAGCCCGTGGAGTCCGGGTTCGCGTACGTCATGCTGATCGCCGCCGCCCTGTGGGGGGCCGGGGCGGGAGCGCTCGTGCCGCGCGCCGCGTACCGGCTGTCCGTCGAGCCGGAGCAGGGGTGGCGGGACGCGTGCCCCGCCGGGCATCCGATCACGGGGCCCGCGCGCGGCTGGCTCGGCGTCGCACGGTGCGCGAGCTGCGCCGTGGCGGCCCCCGCCGAGGAGAGCCCCGGCCCCGACGCGTCCGCGTCGCCGTACCGGCCCTCCCCTCTCGTCCCCGTTCTCACCGCCTTGGTCTGCGCCGCCCTCGTCGCCGTTGTCGGCCCGCGGCCCGAGGCGGCCGTCTGGGTGCTCCTCGCGCCCGTCGCCGTGCTCCTCGCGACCGTCGACCGCAACGTCCACCGGCTGCCGGACCAGCTGACGCTGCCGCTGGCCGCCGCGGCCGCCTGCCTGCTGGCCGTCGCCGCGCTGCTGCCCGGGGCCGCCGGCTCCTGGCCGACGGCGCTGCTCGGCGGGCTCGTGCTCGGCGGCGGGTACTTCGTGTTGTTCCTGATCAATCCCAACGGGATGGGCTTCGGCGATGTGAAGCTCGCGCTCTCGCTCGGGATCGCGCTCGGCTGGTACGGCTGGCCGGTGCTGTTCGTGGGGGCCTTCGCCGGATTCGTGTTCGGCTCGGCGTACGGGCTCGGGCTGATCGTCCTGCGCAAGGCGGGGCGCAAGACGGCGATCCCCTTCGGGCCGTTCATGATCGCGGGGGCGCTCGTCGGGCTGGTGCTGGGAGCCCTTGGGGCCTGATTCGGGGCCGGAGTACTGTCGAACCGGTAAGTGTCCTGGCAGAGCTGAGGAGTCGACGGTGGCCAAGGGAAAGAGCCTCTACACGTGTGGTCTCGACGCGGCGGTGGATGTCGTCGGAGGAAAGTGGAAGCCGATGATCCTCTGGGCCCTGCATGACGCGGGCACCCGGCGCTTCGGAGAGCTGAAGCGGGACGTGCACGGAGTGAGCGAGAAGATGCTGATCCAGCAGCTGCGTGAGCTGGAGGCGGACGGGATCGTGCACCGCGAGGTGTACCGGGAGGTGCCGCCCCGGGTGGAGTACTCGCTCACGGAACTCGGCCAGGCGCTGAACACGGCGCTGCTGCCGCTGGGCCAGTGGGGCGACGACTTCATGCAGCAGATCGTGACGAACAAGGAGCGGGCCGCGAAGGCCGCCTGACGCGGAGGGACCGGGTCCGCCACCGAAGTCCTCGATCCGACGCCGAGGGGCCGGGCTCCGACGCCCAGGTCTTTGGTCCGACGCCGGTACACGCGTCAACCACGTGCCCGGCGGGCCGGGTCCCCCGTCGGGGTTACGAAACCAGCCGCGGCGACGGCCCGTCGGCGGCCGTGTTTCCGGCCGGGACCACGTCTCCGTACCGCAGTCCGATGAATTCGGAGAGTAGTTGTGGCATGTCGTGGCACGCAGCATCACTTACGAAGGGTTATGGTGGAAACCCCCCCTCGGGCCGGTCCGTATCCCCCCCACGGACCGGCCCGTTTTCTGTCCCGGCTGCCATCGGGCCCGGAAATCAGCGGCGGCCGGCCCAGATGTTCGTCCCCGCCGTGTCCACCGCGAAGGTGTCGATCTCCTTCAGCTCGTCCTCGGAGAGCGGCGATCCGGACAGTGCCGCCACGTTCTCCTCCAGCTGCCCCACACTGCTCGCGCCGATCAGCGCGGAGGTCATACGGGCGTCGCGCAGCACCCACGTCAGCGCCAGCTGCGCCAACGACTGGCCGCGCCGCTGTGCGATCTCGTTCAGCCCGTTCAGCCGGCGGAGCACCTCGTCGGAGAGCAGATTCGGGTCGAGGGACTTGCCCTGCGAGGCCCGCGAGCCCTCCGGGATGCCGGTCAGGTACTTGTTCGTGAGCAGCCCCTGGGCGAGCGGCACGAAGGAGATGCACCCCATGCCGGCCGTCTCGAGCGTGTCGAGGAGCGCGTCGTCCTCGATCCAGCGGTTGATCATCGAGTACGAGGGCTGGTGGATGAGCGCGGGGACGCCCATCTCCCTCAGCAGCCGGGCCGCCTCGGCGGTCTGCTCCGAGTTGTACGAGGACACGCCGGCGTACAGCGCCTTGCCCTGCTGGACGGCGGACGCGAGCGCGCCCATCGTCTCCTCCAGCGGGGTGTCCGGGTCGAAGCGGTGCGAGTAGAAGATGTCGACGTAGTCGAGGCCCATCCGCTTCAGCGACGCGTCGAGCGACGACATCAGGTACTTGCGGGAGCCCCACTCGCCGTACGGGCCGGGGTGCATGAGGTAGCCGGCCTTGGTCGAAATGATGAGTTCGTCCCGGTACGGGGCGAAGTCCTGGGCGAAGATCTTGCCGAAGTTCAGCTCGGCGGACCCGGGCGGCGGGCCGTAGTTGTTCGCCAGGTCGAAGTGGGTCACCCCGAGGTCGAACGCCCGGCGCAGGATCGCGCGCTGCGAGGCGAGCGTGCGGTCGTCTCCGAAGTTGTGCCAGAGGCCCAGGGAGATCGCGGGGAGCTTCAGCCCGCTGTGGCCGGTGCGGCGGTACTCCATGGACTCGTAGCGGCTCGTGGCGGCACGGTAATGGGGAGAATCGTTCACGCTTCTCTGCTTATCACGGACTTGTGACAGGCCGGGTTGGGTCGCCGTGGCCGGTCCGCAGTAATGTGACGGCTTCGGGGGTCAGCCACAGCACGGAGGGGTTAAGGACTGTGAACCTGCGCGACCTGGTGTACGGGCTCTACGCACGCCGGGTGGAAGGCCGCCTCGACCACGACCAGGTCCCCAAGCACATCGGCGTCATCCTCGACGGCAATCGCCGCTGGGCGAAGGCGTCCGGAGGCACGACGGAGCAGGGGCACAAGGCCGGCGCCAGCAAGATCCACGAGATGCTGGGCTGGTGTGCCGAGACCGATGTCGAGGTCGTCACGCTCTGGATGCTGTCCACCGACAATCTGGACCGGCCGGAGAAAGAGCTCATTCCGCTCCTCGGCATCATCGAGGACGCGGTGCGTGGGCTGGCGGGTGACGGGCGCTGGCGGGTCAACCACGTCGGCACGCTGGACCTGCTGCCCGCGCGTACCCAGGCGGTCCTCAAGGAGGCCGAGCAGGCGACCGTCGGCATCGACGGGATAATCGTCAATGTCGCGGTGGGCTACGGCGGCCGCCAGGAGATCGCTGACGCGGTGCGCTCGCTGCTGACCGAGCACGCGTCGAAGGGCACGACCTTCGAGGAACTGGCGGAGATCGTCGACACGGATCTGATCGCCTCGCACCTCTACACACGGGGGCAGCCGGACCCCGACCTGGTGATCCGCACGAGCGGTGAGCAGCGGCTGTCCGGCTTCATGCTCTGGCAGAGCGCCCACTCGGAGTACTACTTCTGCGAAGTCTTCTGGCCGGCCTTCCGCAAGGTCGACTTCCTGCGCGCCCTGCGCGACTACGCGGCCCGCCACCGCCGCTACGGCACCTGACGGGGTCGCTGCCCCCGGGCCCCCGCTCGCACGTCGGTGCGCGTCGCTGCGTACTGGGGCCTTCCCCCCGGACCCCCGTACGGCTTCGACCGCGTCCTCAATCTCCCCCTACGCCCTGGCGGGCGTGGGGGGACCCCAGACGGGCGAGTTTCCCAGCCCCTTCGGTGGCTGAGGAGCGGAGTCCGGGACAGAGCCCCACACCCCCCAGCCCCGCCGGCGTTTGAGGCGCGAGGTCCGCGGCAGCGCCCAGGCGGGTCTCTGGGAGCGGAGCCCTCGATCATTCAGCCTCGTCGGCGTTTGAGGCGCGGGGGTTCGGGGGCGGAGCCCCGGCGGGGGTTCGGGGCAGCCCCGTAACGGGGTCTGGGGCGGAGCCCCAGCTTCGGGAAGTGGGGGTCCCCCCACGTCCCCGGGGCGTAGGGGGAGGGTAGGGAAAAAGCCCGCCGCAGGCGCCCCCCACCACGCACGGCACCCCGCCCCCGCCGCCAGGGCAGCCGGCCCACGCCGCCCGCCGGGCGGGAGGGAGCCCGCCGCAGGCGCCCCCGCCCACCACGCACGGCACCTCGCCCCCCCCACGCACGGCCGCCGGCCCACACGCGCCGGCCCACACGCGGCGGCCCCACACGCGCCGCCCCCACGCGCGGCGGCCCGGCGCAAGGCGTCAGAGCCCCCGCCGCAGGGGCGGTTTCGCGCCGAGGGGGAAACGGGGCGCGCCCCGCCCACGGACTCGGCCCGGCGCACGCCCGAGCATGGTCATCGCCTGTTCATCGACGCGTCGTCATATGCCATGGCATGGCCGCGCTTGTTCGAGGGAATATCCCTTCCAGGTCGACATCCGGACACACACGCCGGATGCCGATGCCATTTCACAGCGAGTGGCACCGAGCCGCTCGCCCGGGAGGCCCTTTGCGCCAGGACGACCGTGCGGTCCGCACGGAAGGAACGGAGGGCCGGTGCCCGGCCCGTGCAGCGGGGCCGGAGACCGGTCCACCCGCCCGCGACGCCGTCGCACCCCGATCTCAGCCGAGGGGGTACGTCCTTCCGTGGTGAACAGCACAAAGCGCCGCATGCCCGACAGGCGCACCTACGTTCTCGACACCAGCGTCCTGCTGGCCGACCCGAACGCCATGGCCCGCTTCGACGAGCACGAAGTCGTGCTCCCGATCGTCGTGGTCACGGAGCTGGAGGCCAAGCGGCACCATCCGGAGCTCGGTTACTTCGCCCGCCAGGCCCTGCGCCTGCTGGACGACTACCGCGTCCGGTACGGCCGGCTGGACGCCCCCATCCCGATGGGCGACCTCGGCGGCACGCTGCGGGTCGAGCTCAACCATTCGGACCCCGGCGTCCTTCCCGCCGGCTACCGGCTGGGGGACAACGACTCACGGATCCTCGCGGTCGCCCGCAACCTCCAGGCCGAGGGGTACGACGTCACGGTCGTCTCCAAGGACCTTCCCCTGCGCATCAAGGCCTCCTCGGTCGGCCTCCTCGCCGAGGAGTACCGCGCGGAGCTTGCCATCACCGACTCCGGCTGGACCGGAATGTCCGAACTGGGGCTTTCCGCCGACCAGGTGGACATCCTCTATGAAGAGGAGACGCTGTACGTTCCCGAGGCCGCCGAGCTCCCTGTCCACACCGGCCTCGTCCTCCAGTCCGAGCGGGGCAAGGCACTCGGCCGTATCACCGCCGAGGGAAATGTCCGGCTCGTCCGCGGTGACCGCGAGGCCTTCGGGATCCGCGGCCGCAGCGCCGAGCAGCGCATCGCCCTCGATCTGCTGCTCGACCCGGACGTCGGCATCGTCTCGATGGGCGGCCGGGCCGGCACCGGTAAGTCGGCGCTGGCGCTCTGCGCGGGCCTGGAGGCCGTCCTGGAGCGCAGGCAGCACCAGAAGGTGATGGTCTTCCGGCCGCTGTACGCGGTGGGCGGGCAGGAGCTCGGCTATCTGCCGGGCACCGAGGCCGAGAAGATGAGCCCCTGGGCGCAGGCGGTCTTCGACACGCTCTCCGCGGTGGCCGGCCGTGAGGTCATCGAGGAGGTGCTCGGCCGGGGCATGCTCGAAGTGCTGCCGCTGACACACATCCGGGGTCGCTCCCTGCACGACGCGTTCGTCATCGTCGATGAGGCCCAGTCGCTGGAACGGAACGTCCTGCTGACCGTTCTGTCCCGAATCGGGGCCAATTCCCGGGTCGTTCTGACCCATGACGTGGCACAACGGGACAATCTCCGCGTCGGCCGCTACGACGGAGTCGTCGCCGTCGTCGAGAAGTTGAAGGGCCATCCGCTCTTCGCCCACGTCACGCTCACCCGCTCCGAGCGCTCGCAGATCGCCGCGCTCGTGACCGAAATGCTGGAGGACGGACCGATCTAACACCCGAAGCGCGATATGAGAGTTGGCGCCGCCCGGCGAACCGCAGGAGCTTAGCCGGGCGGCGTCATGCTGTGCGCAGGTTTCCGTAAAACCCCAGGAGCAAACGGGGTGTGAGCTATCCCACGTAACGAATAATTGCCTTGCGCCCTCGCCTTCCGGCAGAGTCTTGCTTCCGTCAGGCCCCGCATACGGCACACCCGCATCTCCAGGGATGCGACACCACACAACTCCACACTTGCCGCCGTATGCCGCCCGAGCACCACGCGGCACTCCCCGCAGGGGAGTTGCCCACCGGGCCCGTGCCTCCCGTGACCTAGCAAGTGGGAGTGCCAGTGCCAGGGGCACGATTGCGTCCGCGAGGTCACCTGTGCGGGCGATGCTGGAAGGAAACCGTGTGAGCCGGATCTCGGTCCGGGGATTCGCAGTGGCGTCCGCCACCGCGGTCACCACTGTCGGCGCCGTCGTTGGCGTGGCTTCGGGTACCCCGCAGCCCGTGGACAACGACTTCGAGGCAACTGCCGCAGACGCGACGCTCCTCGCAGACATCCCCGCCGGTCAGCAAGCGCAGGTCCAGGTTGCGTCCCTGACGCAGCAGGCCGACGCGCAGGCTGCCGCCGCCGACGCGGCCGCCAAGAAGTCCGCCGAGGAATCGGCGCGCCTTCAGGCCGCCAAGGACGCCAAGGCGAAGAAGGAAGCCGCCGAGGACAAGGCCGAGCGTGAGGCCGAGGCGAAGGCCAAGGAGGAGGAGGAGCGCGCCAGCCGTTCCGCCGTCCGTGACGCCTCCAGCTTCGCGACGCAGTCCTCCTACAGCGTCGCCGAGGTCCAGGCGATGGCCCGCCAGATGATTCCTGGCGATCAGTTCCAGTGCTTCAGCAACATCGTGGACCACGAGTCCACCTGGAACTACCGCGCCCAGAACCCGTCGTCCGGTGCCTACGGTCTCGTCCAGGCGCTCCCGGGATCCAAGATGTCGTCCGCCGGTGCCGACTGGCGGACCAACCCGGCCACCCAGATCAAGTGGGGCCTCAACTACATGAACGAGCGCTACGGCAGCCCGTGTGGTGCCTGGTCGTTCTGGCAGGCCAATCACTGGTACTAGTACCGGGCGCAAGAACCTCACGGAGCCCCTCGCCGTCCTACGGCGAGGGGCTCCGTACGTGTACGGTCGGGGCGGACCCGGGGGAGAAGGAAAGAGCATGACGAAGACGCCAGGGTGGCTCGGCCGCCTGGGGGCCCGACTGACCCGTATGGGGGCACGGTTGGAAGAGCGCCGCGCGGCCGCGGCCGGCAATGGCAACGGCGGTGACGAACTGTCGCGCGGACCCGTGCCCGAACGGGTACCGCCGCCCCCTTCCTATGCCCCCGCCATAGCGGCCAAGCCCGATCCGGTCGCCGCGATCCCCTGGGGCATGCGGGTCGCGGCGGAGGCGGGCTGGCGTCTGCTCGTCCTCGCCGGCACCCTCTGGGTCCTGATGCGGGTCATCAGCGCCGTCCAGCTGGTGGTGCTCGCCTTCGTCGCCGCGCTGCTGATCACCGCCCTGCTCCAGCCCACCGTGGCCCGGCTGCGGCGCGTCGGCCTGCCGCGCGGGCTCGCCACCGCCGTCACCGCCATCCTGGGCTTCGTCGTCATGGGCCTGGTCGGCTGGTTCGTGGTGTGGCAGGTCATGGACAACCTGGACAATCTCGCCGACCGGGTCAAGGACGGTATCGAGGAGCTGAAGCGCTGGGCCCTGGACAGCCCGTTCCACGTCACCGAGCAGCAGATCAACGACATCGCGGCCAATCTCCAGGACACGATCGGCACCAACACCGAGGAGATCACGACCGCCGGTCTCCAGGGCGTGACCGTCATGGTCGAGATCCTGACCGGGATGCTGCTGACGATGTTCTCGACCCTCTTCCTGCTGCACGACGGGAAGCGGATCTGGCAGTGGTCGCTGAAGCTGGTGCCCGCGGCGGCGCGGCCCGGTGTCGCGGGCGCGGGCCCGCGCGCCTGGCGGACGCTGACCGCGTACGTCCGGGGCACGGTGATCGTCGCCCTCATCGACGCCATCTTCATCGGCCTCGGCCTCTACTTCCTCGATGTCCCGCTGGCCGTGCCGCTCGCCGTCTTCATCTTCCTGTTCGCCTTCATCCCGCTGGTCGGTGCGGTCGTCTCCGGCGCGCTCGCGGTCGTCGTCGCGCTGGTCACCCAGGGCGTGTTCACCGCGCTGATGGTGCTGGTCGTGGTGCTGGCCGTGCAGCAGATCGAGGGCCATGTGCTCCAGCCGTTCATCCTGGGCCGCGCGGTCCGGGTCCACCCGCTCGCCGTCGTCCTCGCGGTCGCCGCGGGCGGCCTGACGGCCGGTATCGGCGGTGCGGTGGTGGCCGTTCCGCTGGTGGCGGTGACCAATACGGTGGTCGGCTACCTGCGTGCGTACAGCATGGAACCGGCTCTCCGGTACGCCCCGCAGCCGCGCGGCGCGACAGCCATCGACGAGGCGTCGACGGCTCCTCCGAGGCCGGAGACGGGTGAGGACCGCCAGTGATCTCCGAACCGGAACTGGAAGGCAGCAGCGAGCCCCTGCTCTCGTACGCGCCGGGCGCGGTGGTTCCCGGGCAGCGTACGGCCGAGACCATCTCCGGCGGGGACGAGGACGCTGCGAAGCCCCCGCGTCCCCGCGGCGCCTGGCTGTGGGCGCTCGGCGGCGCGGTGGTCGCGTCCGCGGTGTGGGCGGGGGGTCTGTACGCCTACGACCGTATGGGTCCCGATCTCGGGGGCTACCGGACGAGCCGGAACCTGTGCCTGGACGCCGAGATGGAGAAACTGACGGCGACGGTCGGTGCGAAGGACAAGGGGACGCCGTCGATCGACGAGTACGACGTGTACGAACGCGCGTCGTGCGACTACAACATCATCAAGAGCGACGCCCTTCAGTACTCCCTGTCGGCGACGTACGAGCTGCACAAGAAGACCGACCCGGGGACGGAGTTCGACGCCCAGACCCTGCCGGGCTCGCAGTACGGCGCCGACATCAAGGTGGAACGGATCGAGGGCGTCGGCGAGCGGGCGTACCTGCTGGGCGGCAGCGAAAGCTACGACGGGTACTCCCTGGTGGTGCTCGACGGCCAGGCCGTGCTCGGGGTCAGCCTCAACGGCGTGTGGGGCGACTACGAGGCGGACGGCCGAGGGGGGACGGCGGAGCCGGATCCCGATCTGTCCGTGACCAGGTTCAAGAGCGCCCTCATCGAGGACACGAAGGCGCTGGTGGCGAGGCTGCAGCGCCCGGCGTAGCGAAAGGGCCCCGCTGGACGATGCGATCGTCGAGCGGGGCCCTTCGCCCGCGTATGCGCGTACGCCGTTACGCGCCCAGGACGGCTTCCGCGTCCAGCGTCGTGCCGACCGCCTGGATCACCGAGGCGATCTTGAACGCCTCCTGGATGACGTCACGGTCGACGCCCGCCTTGCGGAGCACTTGCTCGTGCGAGTCCAGGCACTGGCCGCAGCCGTTGATCGCGGAGACGGCGAGCGACCACAGTTCGAAGTCGATCTTCTCGACGCCCGGGTTGCCGATGACGTTCATCCGCAGACCGGCGCGGAGCGACCCGTACTCGGGGTCCGACAGCAGGTGCCGGGTCCGGTAGAAGACGTTGTTCATCGCCATGACGGCGGCGGCCGACCTGGCGGCGGTGTACGCCTCGGCGGACAGGTTGGCCTTGGCCTCCGGCCCCAGCTCGCGCAGCACGATCGGCGAGCGCGAGGCGATCGCGCAGGCCAGGACCGTGCCCCACAGCTGCTGCTGCGGAAGCTCGCTGTTGCCGATCACCGAACCGAGGTTCAGCTTGAGGTCCTTGGCGTAGTCCGGCAGCGCGGACTTCAGCTCATCGAGGGCCATGCTCACTCACCGGCCAGCAGCTTGACGGGGTCGAGGGTGTTCTCGCCCTTGGTCCAGTTGCAGGGGCAGAGCTCGTCGGTCTGCAGGGCGTCGAGGACCCGCAGGACCTCCTTGGGGTTACGGCCGACGGAGCCGGCGGTCACCATCGTGAACTGGATCTCGTTGTTCGGGTCGACGATGAAGACGGCACGCTGGGCGAAGCCGTCCTCGCCCTCGATGCCGAGGTCGCGCATCAGCTCGTGCTTGGAGTCGGCCAGCATCGGGAAGGGCAGGTCACGCAGGTCGGCGTGGTCCTTGCGCCAGGCGTGGTGGACGAACTCGGAGTCGCCGGAGAAGCCGAGGATCTGAGCGTCGCGGTCGGCGAACTCCTCGTTCAGCTTGCCGAACGCGGCGATCTCGGTGGGGCAGACGAAGGTGAAGTCCTTGGGCCACGCGAAGACGACCTTCCACTTGCCCTCGTAGGACTTGTGGGTGATCTGCTCGAACTCCTTGCCGCTCTCCAGCGAGACGCAGGCGGTCAGTTCGAAGGTGGGGAACTGGTCACCGACAGTGAGCACACGCTCTCCTTGCAGGGGGGGGAAGACCCCTTTTGGGGGTGCTTCCGGGGGGTTGGACGGACCCCGATCGTGGCACAGGGCTCATTGATCACAGAAATAGCTAGACTGGGTCATCGCGATCGGAGGTGCCTATCAGTGGCGGTGGCCAAGGTGACGCATACGGTGAACCGGGGCAAGCAGCCCAGCCTGTCCCAGCTGCGGGCGTTCGCGGCCGTGGCCGAGCACCTGCACTTCCGGGACGCGGCCGCCGCGATCGGGATGAGCCAGCCCGCGCTCTCCGGCGCCGTATCGGCGCTGGAGGAAGCACTCGGCGTCCAGCTGCTGGAGCGTACGACCCGCAAGGTGCTCCTGTCGCCCGCGGGGGAGCGGCTCGCGGTCCGCGCCAAGTCCGTTCTGCACGCGGTCGGCGAGCTGATGGAGGAGGCCGCGGCGGTCCAAGCCCCCTTCACCGGGGTGCTCCGGCTCGGCGTGATCCCCACGGTCGCACCGTATCTGCTGCCGAGCGTGCTGCGGCTGGTCCATGAGCGTTACCCCGAACTGGACCTCCAGGTGCACGAGGAGCAGACCTCGTCCCTGCTGGAGGGGCTCGGCGGCGGGCGGCTCGACCTGCTGCTGCTCGCCGTACCGCTCGGTGTGCCGGGAGTGACCGAACTGCCCCTCTTCGACGAGGACTTCGTCCTCGTGACGGCGCAGGAGCACTGGCTCGGCGGCCGCCAGGACATTCCGCGCGAGGCCCTGAAGGAACTTCCGCTGCTGCTCCTCGACGAGGGGCACTGCCTGCGTGACCAGGCCCTCGACATCTGCCGCGAGGCGGGCCGCACGGAGGGGGCTCCGGTCACGACCACCGCCGCCGGCCTGTCCACCCTGGTCCAGCTGGTCGCCGGCGGCCTGGGGGTGACCCTCCTGCCGCGCACGGCCGTCCAGGTGGAGACGGGCCGCAACCCCGCGCTCGTGACCGGGGACTTCGCAGCCCCTGCCCCGTCGCGGCGCATCGCCCTGGTGATGCGCTCGGGGGCCGCGCGGCAGGAGGAGTTCGAGGAGTTCGCGCAGGCGCTCAGGGGGGTGCTGAGGGGCCTGCCGGTGCGGGTGGTGTGACTCCGGGGCTCCTTGTCACTCCGTGCGCAGTCCCTCCGGACGCATCAGGCGCAGCAGCGGCGGCAGGCTCAGCGGCGTCACCACCAGGACCACACCCCCGCCGATCCCGGTCATCGCCCCCACCGACGCCCCTACCCCGGAGGGGCCTCGTCGCGAGGGGGCTTCGGGGGGCGGCCGCGGCGGGGGATGGGGGTGACGCCGCCCGGCAGCCGGCCGGCGTCCGCGAGCGCGCGCCGCAGCAGGAACTCGATCTGCGCGTTCGCGCTGCGCAGTTCGTCCGAGGCCCACCGGGCGAGCGCCTCGTACACCGCCGGGTCCAGCCGCAGCAGTACCTGCTTCCGCTCCGGAGGCGGGGGCGGCGGAGGCGGCGGCGTCACTGGTACAGCGTGCCGGTGTTGACGACCGGCTGCGCCGCGCGATCCCCGCAGAGCACCACCATCAGGTTCGACACCATCGCCGCCTTGCGCTCGTCGTCCAGCTCCACGAAGCCCTCCTCGGAGATCCTCGCCAGCGCGGCCTCGACCATGCCGACCGCGCCGTCCACGATCTGCCGGCGCGCCGCGACCACGGCGCCCGCCTGCTGGCGCTGGAGCATCGCGGAGGCGATCTCGGGCGCGTACGCGAGGTGCGTGAAGCGGGACTCGATGATGTGGACGCCCGCCGCCTCGACCCGAGCGTGCAGCTCGATCGCCAGCTTCTCCGTGATCTCCTCGGCGTTGCCGCGCAGCGACAGACCGTCCTCCTCGTGGGCGTCGTACGGGTACTCGATCGCGATGTGCCGCACCGCCGCCTCGGTCTGCGTCGAGACGAACTCCAGGAAGTCGTCCACCTCGAACGTCGCCTGCGCCGTGTCCTCGACCCTCCACACGACCACCGCGGCGAGCTCGATCGGGTTGCCGTACGCGTCGTTGACCTTGAGGATCGCGGTTTCGTGGTTGCGCACCCGGGTGGAGATCTTCTCGCGCGAGGTCAGCGGGTTCACCCAGCGCAGACCGTCCGTGCGGATCGTCCCCCGGTAGCGCCCGAAGAGCTGGACGACCCGGGCCTCGCCCGGCGCCACCGTGTTCAGCCCGCACATCGCGAAGAACGCGGCGAACGCGATCAGGATGCCGAGCACGATGAGGCCGGCCTTCGCACCGCCGTCCGAGAGTGTGGCGCCTGCCACCACGAGCCCGACGCCTGCCACCAGGCCGAGCAGGCCGAGCAGCAGCGCCAGGCCGCCGCCGATGCTGTGGGCCGCGAATTCCCGGATCCCCGAATCCCGTACCTGCGGGGTCTCCGGCAGGTCGTCGTCGTGGGTGGACGTGCTGGTCACGGACATGGTGGTCCCCCGTTTCGCCGGCCGCGTCGGGCGGCCGGAAGCGCTAGCAATGTGATTACACATTATCGGTTGTCGCAACCTTGTCCACCTCTTATGAGTCGGTTCCCTAGAGACGGGTGCTGATTGTCACGTCCGGAAAAGGCCGGATCAGTGGCCCTTTGTCGGCACGCGCGGTGCTAGCTTTCTGAGCTGATCTGACGACGAGACGATCAACTGGACGACGACGAGCGGAGCGACGGGGCGATGGGCCGAGCGGATGCGCGACAGACCCGGCAGCGCGATGCGCGCCGGGCGAAGGGTGGCGGAGGCATACGCCGGTTCTTCACCTGGAGGAAGATGCTGGGCACCTTCCTCGGCGTCTGCCTGGTCCTGATGGGCGCGTTCCTCGTCGTCTACTGGCTCGTTCCGGTACCCGGCCCGAACCCCGAGGCCAACAAGCAGAGCAACGTCTACAAGTACGCCAACGGCGAGATGCTCGCCCGCACCGGCGAGGTCAACCGGGAGATCGTCGGCCTCGACAAGATCCCCGTGGACGTCCAGCACACGTTCGTCGCCGCCGAGAACAAGACGTTCTACAAGGACTCCGGCGTCGACCTGAAGGGCACCGCCCGCGGTCTGTTCAACACCGTCACCGGCAAGGGCAAGCAGGGTGGCTCGACCATCACCCAGCAGTACGTCAAGAACTACTACCTGAACCAGGACCGGACGGTCACCCGTAAGCTCAAGGAGCTGGTGATCTCGCTCAAGGTCGACCGGCAGATGGGCAAGCCGGACATCCTGGCCGGGTACATCAACACCAGCTACTACGGCCGCAGCGCCTACGGGATCCAGGCCGCGTCCCAGGCCTACTACGGGGTCGACGCGGGCAAGCTGGACGTCGCGCAGGGCGCGTATCTCGCCGCGCTGCTCCAGGCCCCCAGCGATTACGACTGGGCGGTCGCGTCCGACACCGGCAAGAAGCTGGTGACCGAGCGCTGGAACTACGTACTGGACAACATGGTCGAGGAGGGCTGGCTCGACGCCTCCGAGCGCGCCGGCCTCAAGTTCCCCGTCCCCAAGGCGCCGAAGGCCGCCCCCGGCATGGAGGGCCAGACCGGTTATCTCGTCGAGGCGGCCAACGCCGAGCTGGAGCGCCAGGGTGTCAGCGAGGAGGACATCGAGGCCGGCGGCTGGACCATCACGCTCAACATCGACAAGAAGCGCCAGGACGCCCTGAAGAAGGCCGTCGAGGACCAGGTCGAGGAGAAGCTCGACCGCAAGGCCGACAAGAAGGCCGCGACCGTCCAGGTGGGTGCGACCTCCGTCGATCCCAAGACCGGCCGTGTCGTCGCGATGTACGGAGGCATCGGCGCCACCGAGCACTGGATGTCCAACGCCACCCGCCGCGACTACCAGCCCGCCTCGACCTTCAAGCCCATCGTGCTCGCCTCGGCCCTGGACAACGGGTCCGAGACGCAGGACGGCCGCCCGATCGGGCTGAACACGGTCTACGACGGCAACAGCAAGCGGCCCGTCGAGGGCAGCGACGTCCCCTTCGCCCCGCAGAACGAGGACGACAGGAGCTACGGCCAGGTCACCGTCCAGGAGGCCACGGACCGGTCGATCAACTCGGTCTACGCCCAGATGATCGTCGACGTCGACCCGGGCAAGACGAAGAAGACCGCTCTCGACCTCGGCATGACGGACGGCAAGGGCTGGCCGGAGGACCCCGCGATGTCGCTGGGCACGATGGGCGCCTCCACCTGGGACATGGCCGCCGCGTACGCCACGCTCGACAACCACGGCAAGCGGACCACGCCGGCCATCGTGAAGTCCGCAGTGCACAAGGACCGCGTGGTGGAGCTCCCCGACCCGTTCGGGGACCAGGTGATCAGCCGCGAGGCGGCCGACACCGCCACCAAGGCCATGATGGGCGTCGTCACCCACAGCGTGGGCTCGGGCTCGAACGCGCTCGGCGACTACCACGCGGCCGGCAAGACCGGCACCTCCGAGAACAACCGCTCGGCCTGGTTCGTCGGCTACACGCCCGAACTCGTCACCGCCGTCGGATTTTTCGGCGAGAAGCCGGACGGCACCGGCCAGGTCACCCTGACCGACGCGATCAACCCGGGCCGCGCCAACGGCGGTGGCTTCCCCGCCAAGGTCTGGAAGCAGTACACGACGGCGGCGCTGAACGGCGGCTCCGACACCGAGTTCGACCTGGAGGTCGCGGAGTCCGAGCCCGAGCTGCCGACGCAGAGCCCGACCGACGAGCCGACGGAGCCCGAGGAGACCGAGACCCCGACCGACGAGCCCACGCGGCCCGAGGACCCGGTCACGCCGCCCACGGAGCCCACGGAGCCCGAGGAGCCGACGGACGAGCCGACCGACGAGCCGACGGATCCGGGCGAGCCGGACGGCGGCGTCACCTCCGGCGCCGACGGAGGCACCGAAACGGGCGGCGGCGGCACGGCCGGTACGACCACCGGCGCGGACGGCGGAGCGGACGCCGGTACGACGAGCGGTGCGACGGGCGGCGTCAGGCCGCCGAGGATGTAGAAGCGAGGCAGGGCCCCGGCACACCGCGCCGGGGCCCTGCCCCGTTCTCTGCCTCCGTCGACGGGATCCGCCCCGCAGGGGACCGGTCCCGTACGGGATCAGTGGGTGGCCAGCTCGAACCACACCACCTTGCCGGTCGACAGCCGGGTCGCCCCCCACCTCCTGGCCAGCCGGTTCACCAGGAAGAGCCCGCGCCCGCCCTCGTCGGTGTCGCGAGCCCGCCGCTGCCTCGGCAGCTGCGGGGAGTCGTCGCCGACCTCGCAGCGCAGCACGTCCGTACGCAGCAGCCGCAGCGTCACCGGCCGCTCCGCGTACCGCACGGCATTGGTGACCACCTCGCTGACCAGGAGCTCCACCGAATCGGAGAGGTCCTCCAGGTCCCATCGGGCGAGCGCGCGCCGGGCGAGCCTGCGGGCCCGGCCGGGGGCCGCGTCCTCCGGCTCCAGGAACCAGTAGGCGACATCGCTCGGCGCGATCCCGTCGAAGCGGGCGGCGAGCAGCGCGATGTCGTCGTCCCGGTCACCCGGGCCGAGCATGTCCAGCACGTCGTCGCACAGGGCCTCCAGCGGCGGCGAGTGGTCGGGCCCGGTGAGCTGGGCGGTCGCGGCGAGGCGCTCCCGCAGCTGCTCGATCCCGGTCCAGACGTCCCGCAGCCGCGACTCGACGAGCCCGTCGGTGTAGAGCAGCAGGGTGGCCCCGGCCGGGGCGTCCAGCTCGACGGCCTCGAAGTCCACACCGCCGACGCCGATGGGCGCACCGGGCGGGACCCGCAGCACCTCGGCCCGGCCGCCCAGGTGGAGCAGTATCGGCGGCGGATGGCCCGCGTTCGCGATGGTGATGCGGTGCGAGACCGGGTCGTACACGGCGTACATGCAGGTCGCCATGCGGTCGGTGCCGAGCCGCTGGGCCTGCTCGTCGAGGTGGTGGAGCACCTCCTGCGGCGGCAGATCCAGACCGGCCAGCGTCTGGGCCGTCGTCCGCAGCTGGCCCATGATCGCGGCCGAGGTCATGGAGTGGCCCATGACGTCGCCGACGACCAGCGCCACCCGGCTGCCGGGCAGCGGGATCGCGTCGTACCAGTCGCCGCCGACCCGGGCGGTCTCGGCGGCCGGCAGGTAGCGCGAGGCGAGCCGCACGCCGGTCGGCTGCGGCAGCCCCTCGGGCAGCATCGTGCGCTGGAGTTCGTCCGCGATGTACGCCTCGCGGCCGTACAGCACGGCCTTGTCGATGCCGAGCGCGGTGTGCGTCGCCAACTGGGCGGCGACCAGCAGATCGTTCGCCTCGAACGCGGGACGGTCGGGCCGGCGCAGGAAGACCGCCGCACCGATGACGCGGCGGCGGCCGCGCAGCGGGGCGAGGATCGCCCGGTGCCCGCCCGGCACGGTCCGGTCGGCGCCGAGCAGCTCGGGCAGGGCCGCGCGGGCGGCCGCGGAGTCGCCGAAGACGGGGCGCACACCGCGCAGCACCTCGGCGAGCGCGCTGCCGGTCCGGACCTCGCACAGCTCGGCGGCGGGCAGCAGATCGGCCTGCGGGTTGAGCACCGGCACCTGGCGCGCCGAGCCCGCCGGGCCGTACAGCACGCCGTCGCTGTCCTCGTCGGTTAAACGCAGCCTGTCGGTACGGCGGAGCCGCAGGATGAACGGCGCCACCGGCCGCTCGTCGCCGACCGGGAGCGGGTCACGCAGATAGACGAGGATCGCGTCCGAGAACGTCGGCACGGTGGCCCGGCACAGGCCGAGCACGATCTCGTCCAGGTCTATCCCGCGCGCGATGCGCCGGGTCGCGGCGCCCACGAAGCGCAGCCGGTCGCCCTCGCGGCGGGCGACACCGGTGAGGTCCTGCGGCTGCTGGGCCGGCAGGCCGGACGCCATGACCGCGGGAGGCGCCGACGGCACGGGCGGCGCCGGAGGCACCGGCGGTCGGCCGGGCTGCCCGGCCGGCGCCGGGGGTTGCGCGGGTACGGGCGGCACGGGCGGCTGCGGGGGCACACCGCCGGAAGAGGCCGGCCCGGGGGCATGGGCGGCCGCTTCCGGCCGGGGCCGGGTGCGTTCGTGCGGCCGGGCAGCCAGGGGCTGCCGGCCTTCGTGGGAGGTGGGATGCTCCGTCACGCGTGGGGTTCCGTCCGTCCGGGCCGGTGGTGCGAGGCTGGGTCCTGTCGTGCCTCGATTGCCGCTGTGCGTCGCGTCCGGGGGCGGTGGCGAGCATGGCCGCACCGCGGGTCACCGGGCCGGCGGGCGGAGGTTCCGCCCGTGGTCCCAGGCGGCAACGCCCCTGGACGGTCGATATAGCCCATACCCAATCCGGGCGTGGCGTCGACAAGTTGAGGGAGATCCGGGCACACATCGCGCACGGTTTCCTCCCCCTCGTGATGACTTACGGTCAGTTCCGGTTCTCTGCTCAGTCGTTGAGGCGATCGATGCGATGATCCTCGGCGCGCCTCGGCCCTGCGGAGGACGATCCTACGTTTGAACCCCGGGGGCGCATCAAGGGTCTCTTCCAGGGTCTCACGACCATGTCACGCGGAGGTGCGCGCCGGGGTGCGATTCCAGTCGGTGGGCAGCTCAGGGACCGGCCACAGGGGATCGGGCCGCCAGTCCTCCCAGCCGTCCGAGAACGGCGCCCCCCAGGCCTGGATCACCTCGACCGCGGACCGCCCGGCAGCCCGCACCCGGCGGGCCTTCCCGGCGTTCATCAGCCCGGCCTGCTGCGCCTGGGCGAACTCGTCCTCGTCGAGCCAGTCCCAGCTGCGGTCCGGGCGTACGGTGATGTCCAGGAAGTGGTCCTCGGAGTCCACCCCGCCGGACCAGCGGGTGCGCGGCTCCTCCAGGTTCACGTACCAGTTCTTGAACCGCCAGCCCCGCTCCCAGAACAGCCACACCGACCACGGTTCCCCGGGCCGGGCCAGCTTCAGCACGCCCGTACCGAACCAGCGGGAACGCGCGGTGGTGCGGGGTGCGGTGTACCGGGTGGCGAGCGGTTCGTGCTGTACGGGCGTACCGTTCGCCAGCACCGGCTTCACGCATTCGGTGCCCGGCGCCATCCATACGGCCAGCAGCTCGTCACTGTCCTCGACGACGGTGACGGGCCGGCAGATGTGGACGTCACCGGAGCCGTTGCCGCGGTAGCGCCAGAGGATGTGATCCCCCGCCGTCCAGTGCTGAGACCCTGCCGATCCTGTCATGCGCAGATCTTAGTTGTGCCCCCGCCGGACCGCTGCGTCCCAGGTCACGGACATTCCTCCGGACATGCCCCGGACATCCTCCAGACCATTCCTCCAGACATGCCCCGGACATCCCTGGAGACGCCCCGGGCATCCCCCGGGCCGTCCCCGCGCGCCGCCGCTACGGCCGCGTCATCCGCAGCACGTCCAGCGCCTCGTCCAGCTGCTCCTCCGTCAGATCCCCGCGCTCCACGTACCCCGACTCCAGCACCACCTCGCGGATCGTCTTCCGCTCGGCCAGCGACTTCTTAGCGACCTTCGCGGCCTCCTCGTAGCCGATGTACTTGTTCAGCGGGGTGACCACCGACGGCGAGGACTCGGCGTACTCCCGGGCGCGCTCGACGTTCGCGGTGATGCCGTCGACCGTGCGGTCCGCGAGCAGCCGCGACGCCGTCGTGAGCAGACGTACGGACTCCAGCAGGTTCTTCGCCATCACCGGCAGCATGACGTTGAGCTCGAAGTTGCCCGCCGCTCCCGCCACCGCGACCGTCGTGTCGTTGCCCATCACCTGCGCGGCCACCATCAGCACGGCCTCGGGGATCACCGGATTGACCTTGCCGGGCATGATCGACGATCCCGGCTGGAGGTCGGGGAGGCTGATCTCGGCCAGACCGGTGCGCGGGCCGCTCGCCATCCAGCGCAGATCGTTGGAGATCTTGGTGAGCGAGACGGCGATCGTGCGGAGCTGCCCGGACGTCTCCACGAGCGCGTCCCGCGCGCCCTGCGCCTCGAAGTGGTCCCGGGCCTCGGTCAGCGGCAGCCCGGTGGTCCGCGCGACTTCGGCGATGACGGCGGCGGAGAAGCCGGGCGGGGTGTTGATGCCGGTGCCCACGGCGGTGCCGCCGAGGGGCAGTTCGGCGAGCCGGGGCAGCGAGGCCCGCAGGCGCTCGATCCCGTACCGGATCTGCGCGGCGTAGCCCCCGAACTCCTGGCCCAGGGTGACGGGAGTCGCGTCCATCAGATGCGTACGGCCGGACTTGACCACGTCCGCGAACTCGGCGGCCTTGCGCTCCAGCGCCTCGGCCAGATGCCCCAGCGCGGGGATCAGGTCCCCCGTCACGGCGGCGGTCGCCGCGATGTGGATGGACGACGGGAAGACGTCGTTGGACGACTGGGAGGCGTTGACGTGGTCGTTGGGGTGGACGGGGCGCCCGAGACGCTCCCCGGCCAGGGTCGCCAGGACCTCGTTCGTGTTCATGTTGGACGACGTGCCGGAGCCCGTCTGGAAGACGTCGACCGGGAAGTGCTCGTCCCAGCGGCCCTCCGCGACCTCCGCCGCCGCCTCCCGGATCGCCTCCGCGACGTCCTTGTCGAGCACCCCGAGCTCCGCGTTGACCTTGGCGGCGGCCGCCTTGATCCGGGCCAGGGCCTCGATGTGGGCGCGCTCCAGCCGCTGTCCGGAGACCGGGAAGTTCTCCACGGCCCGCTGGGTCTGGGCCCGCCATCTGGCGTGCGCGGGGACCCGCACCTCGCCCATGGAGTCGTGCTCGATCCGGTATTCGCCCGGCTGCCCGTCCGCGTTGCTGCTCACATCCGACATCTTCAAACCTCCGAAAAAGTTGAGCACTTGTCTTGTTCTGCCTATTCCCAACTGCGCTACCGACCAGTAAAAACCGTCGGTAACACCAAACCGGGGAGGCGCAATGAGGCGCACACGGCACAGACTTCGCTGTACGGTCGCGGCCGCCGCGGCCCTGACGGCAGCTCTCGGCACGATGGCAGCCACCACCCCCGAGCGCGCGCACGACACGGCCCGCTCGGCCGCATCCGTATCGTCGGTCCCCCTTCCGCCGGAGCTGGAGAAGATCCGCGCCGCGGAGGCGACCGCCCTCTACGGCGACCCCGCCGAGCGCCCGCTCGGCCAGCGCAAGACCGGGCTCATCTCGCTCGGCGACAGCGAGATCTCGGGCGAGGGCGTCGGCACGTACGAACCCGGCACGAACGGCCCCGACAACTGGTGCCACCGCTCGCCGGACGCCGCCATCCACCGCACCGGCATCGCCGCCGACGTCACGTACAACGTCTCGTGCTCGGGCGGCTACACCGGCAACATCCGCATCGGCGGGTCGAAGCAGTACGCCGACGAGCTCGTCCAGAGCGACAACCTCGCCATCAAGGCGCGCAACACCCGGATCAAGATGGTGCTCCTGGTCGCCGGGGCCAACGACGACCTCCAGTTCGGCCCCGTGATGACGGACTGCGTCACGCGGTGGCTGCTCAGCCAGGGGCCCTGCGAGTCCAAGTACGCGGCGGGCTGGCAGGCGCGGGTCGACGCCCTCGTCCCCAAGGTCGAGCAGACCGTGCGGGACCTGCGTACGGTGATGAGCGACGCGGGCTACGCGGACGGCGACTACAAGCTCGTCGTGATGGGCTACCCGAGCCCCATCGGTCCCGACTTCAAGGACAACCCGAAGTTCCCGGGCAAGCTGATCTGCGGTGGGACGGGGTACGACTCCGACACCGTCTGGGGCCGCAACACCGCCGTACCCGCCTTCGAGCGCGGCATGCGCAAGGTGGCGAAGTCGACCGGGGCCGTCTATCTCGACAACTCCCGGCTCTTCCACGGCCATGAGGTCTGCATGGAGGACACCTGGGCGCGCGGACTCTACCTCGACGTGTCCAACCCCTTCCCGCCGGACGCCAATTCGGCCCGCCAGTCCTTCCACCCCAACGCCCGCGGCCACGCCGCCTTCGCCTCGTGTCTGACCCAGCTCTACGACTCGGGCCTGCGCGAGGCCAGTTGCGCCGACCCGGCGTCCACGGGCAAGCCGGCGCTGTATCCGCTGGCCTGGGACGACGTGTTCAAGCCACTGAAGAACGAGGCGACGGGCACATGTGTGGACGTCGACGCGTCCGTCACCCGCAACGGCACCGGAGTCCTCGGCTGGGACTGCCACGGCGGCCGGAACCAGGGCTGGTGGTACGACACCGCCCGTAAGTCCGTGCACACCGAGCTCACCCAGGACCGCTGCCTCGACGTGCCGGGGGCCGACTACAAGGCGGGCGCGGCACTCATCGTGTGGAACTGCTCGGGCGCGGCGAACCAGCAGTTCGTCCGCCAGGCCGGCACTCTGCGGCCCGCGGCGGCGACGGGGCTGTGCGCGACGCTGGGCGCCGCGAAGGACCCGCTGCGGCTGCAGCCGTGCGACGGGTCGGCGAAGCAGCGCTTCGCGTAACCGCCGCTCCTCCCGTACGCCCCCCACACCCGGCCGGACCGTCCGGCCGGGTGTTCCCCCTTCCTGCCGCGGCTGCCTCCGCGGCTACAGCCAAGGGTCCTGCCACTGCGGCAGCGGGGCGGAGGCCACCTTGAATCCGCCCTCGGTCACCGTCGTGAAGGGCGCCGGGGCCATGCAGGTCCCCACCCGGGCGAGGATCGGGTCGTGGCCCGGGTCGGCGTTGGCGATGCCCCACGAGAAGCCCAGCCGGTCCGGCGCGCCGTGCCGGCCGTCCTGCACGCTGATGCCGATCCGGGTGCCCTTGGAGCCGGTGTTCGACTTCGTCACCACCGCCGTCAGGGTGGCCACCCCGTCGCCGGTGACGAGGCAGTCCACCTCGGCCTCCGATATTCCTGCCTTGCCCGTCTCTGTCACGTAGTGGTAGACGGTGACCTTGCCCTTCGCGTCCAGGGGCGCCCCCTTCAGCGACGTTCCTTTGATCGTGAAGGGGCGGGTGTAGGGCGCCGCCTCCGCGTCCACGCTGAACCGGATGACATCGCCCTTCGGTGCGTACGCGAAATGCACCTGAGCGGCGCCGTGCACGGCGGCGGTGCGGGGCTTCGAGGGCTTCGAGGGCGGCGAGGCCGGTGCGGGGGCGGCGGCGACCAGGGCGGTGACGGTGGCGAGCGCGGCGACGGACAGCGTCATGCTGCGGATCTTCATCTGAACTCCCTTGACCAGGTGTCCCGTTGGGTTCGTTCGGTTACGGGACAAGCCTCGCCCGGGGCCAGGGGGAGCGGCCATCTGCCGATCGGCCCGACCTGCGGGGCCGGGGTACGCCGATCGGCAGAGCGGCGAGCAGCGGTCGCGCGTCAGCGGGCGTCGACGCACGTCGCCGTGCGACGTGAGGCCGCTGCGCGGGGCGGGAGCTCCGGGGAACTCCCGCCCGTCGGGCGTTACGCCAGGCCCGGGCCGCGCACCGGGATGCTGGTGAACGTCGGGGCGGGCGCCGGGTCCTGGAAGAAGTCGTTGCCCTTGTCGTCGACGACGATGAACGCGGGGAAGTCCTCGACCTCGATCTTCCAGACCGCCTCCATGCCGAGCTCCTCGTACTCGACGACCTCGACCTTCTTGATGCAGTCCTGGGCCAGACGGGCGGCCGGGCCGCCGATCGAGCCCAGGTAGAAGCCGCCGTGCGTGCCGCACGCGTTCGTGACCTGGTTGCTGCGGTTGCCCTTGGCCAGCATGACCTTGGAGCCGCCCGCAGCCTGGAACTGCTCGACGTAGCTGTCCATGCGGCCGGCCGTGGTCGGGCCGAAGGAGCCGGACGCGTAGCCCTCGGGCGTCTTGGCCGGGCCCGCGTAGTAGACCGGGTGGTCCTTCAGGTACTGCGGCATGTCCTCGCCCGCGTCGAGCCGCTCCTTGATCTTGGCGTGCGCGATGTCGCGCGCCACGACCAGCGGGCCGTTCAGCGAGAGCCGGGTCTTGACCGGGTACTTGGTCAGCTCGGCGAGGATGTCGTCCATCGGCTGGTTGAGGTCGATCTTCACGACGTCGGAGGACTCGTCGAGGTGCTCGTCCGTCGTCTCCGGCAGGAAGCGCGCCGGGTCCGTCTCCAGCTGCTCCAGGAACACACCCTCGGCGGTGATCTTCGCGACGGCCTGACGATCGGCCGAGCAGGAGACGGCGATGGCGACCGGGCAGGACGCGCCGTGCCGGGGGAGGCGGACCACGCGCACGTCGTGGCAGAAGTACTTGCCGCCGAACTGGGCGCCGATGCCGATCTTCTGCGTCAGCTCGAAGACCTTCTCCTCCAGCTCCTTGTCCCGGAACCCGTGGCCGAGGGGCGAGCCCTCGGACGGCAGCTCGTCCAGGTAGTGCGCGGAGGCGTACTTGGCGGTCTTCAGCGCGTACTCCGCCGACGTACCGCCGACGACGATGGCGAGGTGGTACGGCGGGCAGGCGGCCGTGCCGAGCGAGCGGATCTTCTCCTCCAGGAACTTCATCATGGAGGCCTCGTTCAGGACCGCCTTGGTCTCCTGGTAGAGGAAGGACTTGTTGGCGGAGCCGCCGCCCTTCGCCATGAAGAGGAACTTGTAGGCGCCGCCGTCGGTGGCGTACAGCTCGATCTGTGCGGGCAGGTTCGAGCCGGTGTTCTTCTCGTCCCACATGGTCAGCGGGGCCATCTGCGAGTAGCGCAGGTTCAGCTTCGTGTAGGCGTCGTAGATGCCGCGCGAGAGGGCTTCCTCGTCGCCGCCGGACGTCAGCACGTTCTGCCCGCGCTTGCCCATCACGATCGCCGTGCCGGTGTCCTGGCACATGGGGAGCACGCCGGCGGCCGCGATGTTCGCGTTCTTGAGCAGGTCGAGCGCCACGAACTTGTCGTTGGACGACGCCTCGGGGTCGTCGATGATCTTCCGCAGCTGCGCGAGGTGCGCCGGGCGCAGGTAGTGCTGGATGTCGTGGATCGCCTCTTCGGCGAGCTTGCGCAGCGCCTCCGGCTCGACCTTGAGGAACGTCCGGCCGTCGGCCTCGAAGGTGGACACACCCTCGGCGGTCACCAGGCGGTAGGGCGTGGTGTCCTCTCCCAGAGGAAGCAGATCGGTGTAGTCGAATTCCGGCATTACGGCCATTCCTCACTCGGCAGACGGCGCGGCCTCCATTGGCAACGCGCACACAAGCGTAAGGCGCGCTCCGGGCCCCGATCCTGTGAGGTAAGGCTCAGTTGTCCGGGACTCGGCAGAGTGTGCCCTAGTCGCGATCTATCGCGTTTCGCTACGCTGGCTCCGTGGACCTCGACAAGCATGATGCAGCGGCCTCCGGCAGCGGGCAGCCCCAAAAGCCGGTCGCGCGGCCCGCGGCACCCGGGCGCCCCGCGGACACCCTCCGCGCGTCCGACGCGGACCGCGACCGGATCGCGGACATCCTCAGGGAGGCGATGGCCGAGGGCCGGCTGGACGCCGAGGAGCACTCCGAGCGGATCGAGGCGGTCTACCGGGCCAAGACCCTCGGGGAGCTGGAGCCCCTCGTACGGGACCTGCCGACGGGCAGCCCCCGGCCGGCGCCGGTGTCCTACGGGTACGGGCCGGACGACCCGGCCGCGCCCGCCGAGAACCTGGTCGCGGTCTTCTCCAGCTCCACCCGCAAGGGGCGCTGGCGCGTGGGTGCGAGGACCAACGCCTTCGCGTTCTTCGGCAGCATCGAGATCGATCTGACCGAGGCGATGTTCGGGCAGCGGCTCACCGTGATCAACGCGACCTCGATCTTCGGCAGTGTCGAGGTGCGCGTCCCGGAGAACATCTCCCTGCGGGGCAGCGGCACGGGCGTCTTCGGCAACTTCGAGGTGCGTCATCTGGAGGCCGCCCACCCGGAGGCCCCGGTCGTCGTGGTCAACGGATACTCCGTTTTCGGCAATGTGGAGGCCAAGCCGAAACGGGGCAAGCGCATCGCCGACCTCATCCAGAACAGCCTGCGCAAGCACCTCGGACACTGATCCGGCCCGCCGGACCTGACGCGACCTGCCGAAACCCGACGCGGACCCGCCAGGGCGTGCCGCGAGTCGCCGCGCCACGACGTGCCCCTGAACACGGCCGAAATTCCGCCCTTCGGAACTGCGTGCCACTCAGTGCATAGGCGCGCGCACAGCGGGTAGGCCTTGCTGCATCGTCTCTCGCTCGCGAAGCCGTCGTCAGGAGTAGACCGTGCTGCAACTGCCGCATCAGCCCTTGCAGGTCGCCGCTGTTCCGACCCAGCGCACCTCCGCTCGGGAAGATCAGGCCGGACCCTGGCATACGGAGGCTGTGTGCCGCCGGGACGAAGCCGGGTTGTTCTTCGCCCCGTCCAAGGAGCCCACGGCCGCCCGGCTGGCCCGCGAGGAGGCCGCCAAACGCGTCTGCGCGCGCTGTCCGGTGATGGTGGCCTGCCGGGAGCACGCGCTGCTCCAGCCCGAGCCGTACGGCGTATGGGGCGGGCTCACCGCCGCCGAGCGCCGTGTGGTCCTGGCCCGCCGCAGGCGGCGCGAGATGGAGCTGAAGAAGTCCGCGTCGGCGGCCTGACGTACCCGCACACCGTGGGACACGTACGGGAAGGGGCGCCCCCACCGCACATGGGGACGCCCCTTTCTGTGTTTTTTGAGGCTCAATTCGCCTCCGGGGCGCTGAAGTCCCTGTCGACGGTCGACCGTGCTCGGTCCTTCGTTCCTCAGGACCTCCGCGCGGTCTCCCTTTCGACAGTGACGCGCCCCTTCGGCTCACTCGCCGGGGGATCGGGCTCGGGTCTACTGCGCCCGGTCGAAGTCGATCGCGCTGTACGCGCGCAGCTTCGACAGCCGGTGCGTGGAGTCGATCTGGCGGATCGTGCCCGACTTGGAGCGCATGACCAGCGACTGCGTGGTCGCGGTCTCCGCCCGGTAGCGCACGCCGCGCAGCAGCTCGCCGTCCGTGATGCCGGTCGCGACGAAGAACACGTTGTCGCCGCTGACCAGGTCGTTGGTGGAGAGCACGCGGTCCAGGTCGTGGCCCGCGTCGATCGCGCGCTGCCGCTCCTCGGCGTCCTTCGGCCAGAGCTTGCCCTGGATCGTGCCGCCGAGGCACTTGATCGCGCAGGCGGTGATGATGCCCTCGGGGGTGCCGCCGATGCCCATCAGCATGTCGACGCCGGTGCCCTCGCGGACGGCCATGATCGCGCCGGCGACGTCGCCGTCCGAGATGAACTTGATGCGGGCGCCGGTCTCGCGGATCTCCTTGACGATGCCCTCGTGGCGGGGGCGGTCGAGGATGACGACGGTGACGTCCTCGGGCGAGGAGTTCTTCGCCTTGGCGACCCGGCGGATGTTGACGGCGACCGGGGCGTTGATGTCGACGAAGTCGGCGGCCTCGGGTCCGGTGACCAGCTTGTCCATGTAGAAGACCGCGGACGGGTCGAACATGGTGCCGCGGTCGGCGGCCGCGAGGACCGCGATGGCGTTGGGCATGCCCTTGGCGGTGAGCGTCGTACCGTCGATCGGGTCGACGGCGATGTCGCACTCCGCGCCGGTCCCGTCGCCGATGCGCTCCCCGTTGAACAGCATCGGGGCTTCGTCCTTCTCGCCCTCGCCGATCACGACGACACCGTTCATCGACACGGTGTGGACGAGAGTCCGCATGGCCTTGACGGCCGCGCCGTCGGCGCCGTTCTTGTCGCCGCGGCCCACCCACCGGCCGGCGGCCATGGCGGCGGCTTCGGTGACCCGGACGAGCTCCAGGGCAAGGTTGCGGTCAGGGGCTTCGGGCGACACTTCGAGCTGGGACGGCATGTTGTGCTCGGTCATCGGAGCGCACCTTTCTGTACGACGACGGCCGGTAAAGGAGGGTGCAGTGACTCTATCGGTACGTCGACAAATTGAGCAGAGGGCCCCACGTTTGAGCAGACATCCTTAATGCGACCATAGTGCGGTGGCAGGTATGCGAGGCAAGCAAACGGTACGCGGGATGGTCCAGTCGCTGGCGGTGACCCTGGCCGCCGCATTCGTGGTCTATCTGTTCATTCCACGCGAGGGCCCGGAAGACCCGGTTCCGGCGATCGACTACCGCGTGGAGCTCGTGACGGCGCGGCGAGCGGCACCGTATCCGGTGGCCGCCCCGGCGGGGCTGCCCGAGGGCTGGAAGCCGACGTCGGTCACGTACAGCAGTGAGAGTGACAATGCGTGGCACCTCGGCTACCTCGACCCGGACGACCAGTACGTCGCGATCGAGCAGTCCACGGCCCCTGTCGGGAAGTGGATCCCGGAGGTCACGCAGCAGGCCGCCAGGACGGACCGCACCGAGACGGTGGGTGGCGCGACCTGGCAGCGCTGGGAGGGGCAGAAGTACGACGCGCTCGTCCGCACCGACAAGGGCTCGACGACGGTGATCACGGGTACGGCGTCGTTCGAACGCCTCGCGCAGATGGCGGCGGCCCTGAAGACGTCCTGACGCGACGGGCCCACGGGCCCCGCGGACGTACGGACATGGCGAAGGCCGCCGCACCCGCGTGGGGTGCGGCGGCCTTCGTGCTGCCGAATCGGTCAGACCGTCGTGACGACCTCGTCGAAGGCCAGCCGCGGGGAGCGCGGACTGTGCTGTTCCGGGGGGCGACCCCCGGACCCCCGGCGGCGGGCGCCCGTCGTGGTGTGGGTCAGACCGTCTTGATGACCTCGTCGAATGCCAGCCGCGGCGAGCGCGGGAACCACGCGTCCTCGCCCGGCTTGCCGATGTTGACGACCATCAGCGGGGTGTGGTCGTCGTCCAGGAACTCCTTCTGGATGCCGTTGAAGTCGCAACCGGTCATCGGGCCGGCGGCCAGACCGGCGGCGCGGACGCCGACGATGAAGTACGCGGCCTGCAGCGCGGCGTTCAGCAGGGCGGAGCCCTCACGCACCGGGCGCTCGCTGAAGAACACGTCCTTGGCCTGCGGGAAGTGCGGGAGCAGCGCCGGGAGCTCCTCGTGGAACTCGTTGTCCGCGGCGAGGATCGCGACCAGCGGCGCGGAGGCGGTCTTGGCCTGGTTGCCCTCGGCCATGTGCTGGACCAGGCGCTCACGGGCCTCGGCCGACCGGACCAGGACGACGCGCAGCGGCGACTGGTTGAAGGCGGTCGGGCCGTACTTGACCAGGTCGTAGATGGCCTGCACCTGCTCCTCGGTCACCGGCTCGTCGGTGAAGGTGTTGGCGGTGCGGGCCTCGCGGAACAGGAGGTCCTGGGCGGCGGGGTCAAGAGCGAGGGACATGCTGCTACCTTCCGGATATGCAAGGTTGATCAAGCGTCGCTCTCAAACGTACGGGCGGATAGGTTAACTTTCAACTAAATCGGACCCAAGGTGATCAGGCTCACAGAAGTGATCACCAGTCCCCGGGTCGTCCACCGAGCCGTTCCCCGCGCCCCAGCCCCCGAGCCGTCCCCCGCCCCGGCTCACCCCTCGTCCGACTCCTCGTCCTCGCCCGCGCCCCGGTGCGCGGCCGTGCCGGTGCCGCCCGCGTCGGCATCCCGCTCCGCCAGCGCGGCGTCCAGCCGGGCGCGCGCGCCGTCCAGCCAGCGCCGGCACACCTTCGCCAGCTCCTCGCCGCGCTCCCACAGTGCCAGGGACTCCTCCAGCGTCGTCCCGCCCGCCTCCAGCCGGCGTACGACCTCGATCAGCTCGTCCCGCGCCTGCTCGTAACCGATCGCACCGATCGAACCGTTCGTGGCTGTCATGCGGACCACCCTATTCGTGACCTACGACAGTGACCGGGAAATCGCCCTCCGCGACCCTGGCCCGCAGCTCCTCGCCCGCCGTGACCTCGCCGGGCGCGCGCACCACCGCGCCGTCCGCGCGCTGGAGCACCGCGTACCCCCGCTCCAGCGTGGCCGCCGGCGACAGGGAGACGACGCGGGCGCGGGTGTGGGACAGCTCGGAGTCCGCCCGGTCCAGCAGATGGCCGAGCACCCGCCTGCTCCGGGCGACGAGCGCGTCCGTCTCGTGCTCGCGCTCCTCCACGATCCGGTGCGGATGCTCCATGACCCGCCGGTGCAGCGCGTGCGCGAGCCCCCGCTCCTCGCGCTCCAGCAGCCCGCGCAGCGTCCGCAGCGCCCGGTCGCTCAGCGACCGCACCCGGTCCAGCTCCTCGCCGACGTCCGGAACGACCTTCTTCGCCGCGTCAGTGGGCGTGGAGGCCCGCAGGTCCGCCACCAGGTCCAGCAGCGGCGAGTCCGGTTCGTGCCCGATCGCGGACACCACGGGCGTACGGCAGTCGGCCACGGTGCGTACCAGCTGCTCGTCGGAGAACGGCAGCAGGTCCTCGACGCTGCCGCCGCCCCGCGCCACGATGATCACGTCCACGTCCGGCTGCTCGTCCAGCTCCTTCACCGCCTGGACGACCTGGGACACGGCCCGTACGCCCTGCACGGCCACGTTGCGCACCTCGAAGCGGACGGCCGGCCAGCGCCGCCGCGCGTTCTCCAGCACATCGCGCTCGGCGGCCGAGGCACGGCCGCAGACCAGGCCGATCAGCTGCGGCAGAAAGGGCAGCGGCTTCTTGCGGTCGAGCGCGAACAGCCCCTCCGCCCCCAGCGTCCGCTTCAGCTGCTCGAGGCGGGCCAGCAGCTCACCGATGCCCACGGGCCTTATCTCCGCCGCGCGCAGCGACAGCTGCCCGCGCGGTGCGTACCACTCGGGCTTCGCGTGGACGACGACCCGCGCGCCCTCGGACACGACATCGGCGACGGCGTCGAACACCTGCCGGTAGCAGGTGACGCTCACCGAGATGTCGTACGACGGATCGCGCAGCGTCAGGAACACCACGCCCGCCCCGGGCCGGCGCGACAGCTGGGTGATCTGTCCCTCCACCCACACGGCCCCGAGCCGGTCGATCCACCCCCCGATGAGCCGCGACACCTCGCCGACGGGCAGGGGCGCTTCGGCAGACGTATTCAGACCCATGCCCGCGAGCGTATCGGCCGCCTCGGACAATCCACCCCTGCCGGACGCGCCGGAGCCGCTGGACGCGCTGGACGCGCCGGAGCGACGCCCCGGTGGCGCTGGACGCGCCGGAGCCGCTGGACGCGCCAGAGTCACCGGCCCCGGTGGGTCCCCCTCAGCCCGCCGTCGCATCCGACGTCCCCGCCGCCGGCGGCGCCCCCCGCCGTCTCCGCCGTCTCCGCCGTCCCCGCTGGCCCAGCAGCACCACCAGTCCGACCGTCAGCCAGGCCGCCCCCAGCAGCTGCGCGGTGTGCGACGCCTCCACGATCACCGCGATCGTCACGGCCGCGCCCAGCACCGGGATCAGCACATGGCGCCACCAGCTCGGCGGCCCCTCCTTCCGCCGTACCGCGAACCAGCCCAGCACGCTCGCGTGCAGCAGCGTGAAGGCCGTCAGCGCTCCGATGTCGACGACCGACACCAGATGGTCCAGGCCGTCGTCGCGCCGGGCCGCCCACACCGCCGCCGTCATCGTCACCGCGGCGGCGACGAGGAGCGCCACGCGCGGCACCCCCGAATCCGTACGGGCCAGGGCGCGCGGCAGCCGCCGCCCGCGCGCCATCGCGAAGAGGAGCCGTCCCGCGGCGGCCTGTGCGGCCAGCGCCGCGAAGGCCGCCCCGATGGCCTTGCTCAGCGCCACCAGGTCGCGCAGCCACGTGCCGACCGACGCGTCGACGGCGTCGTAGAAGGCGGTCCCCTGCAGCGCCGGATCCGCCGCCAGCTCCGCCGACGACACGGGCTGCAGCAGCGCCGCCAGATACGTCTGCGCCACGAACAGCGTCCCGGCCATCCCCAGGCAGAACAGCAGCGCACGCGCCACCTGCCGCGACCCTCCGGTGACCTCCTCCGCGAAGGCCGCGATCGCGTCGAAGCCGAGGAACGAGAGCACGGCCACCGACACCGCCCCGATCACCGCACTCAGCGCGAATTCCCGGTCACCCGTGAGCGGAGACGCCCAGCCCCGCTGGGCCCCGTCCTGCGCCAGTACCACGGCAGCCGCGACCAGGAAGACCAGCAGCACCACGATCTCCACCGCCAGCACCGCGAAGCCGACCCGGGCGGCGGTGCGTACGCCCCACAGGTTCAGCAGCGTCGTCACCACGACGGCGACGCCCGTCCACACCCACCGGTCCACCGCCGGAACCAGCGCTTCCATCGCGATCCCGGAGAACAGGTACGCGACGGCCGGGATGAGCAGGTAGTCGAGCATCGCCATCCACCCGGCGATGAAGCCGGGCCCCTCGCCGAGCCCCTTGCGCGCGTACGTGAAGACCGATCCGGCCTGCGGGGCGACCCGCACCATCTGTGCGTAGCTGAACGCGGTGAGGGCCATGGCGACGGTCGCGATGGCGTACACCAGGGCGATCGCGCCGTGCGATCGCGCGTCGAGGGTGCCGAAGACGCCGAGCGGCGCCATGGGGGCGATGAAGAGCAGTCCGTAGACGACCAGGTCCCGGAATCCGATGCTCCGCCGCAGCCGGGTGTGCGTGTCCGTGCCCGTGCCCGTGCCCGTGCCCGGATCCGGATCCGTGCCGTTCCGCGCGCCCGCCATAAGGACGAACCTCCCTGCTCACGTACGGAGATCACGTACGGACCAGTCTCAGTCCCACGGGCGATCGTTGGCCCGTTCGGCACGCCCTTACGATGGGAGGCATGACTGCATCGAAGGCCCGCCGCGTCCTGCTCGCCGCTCCCCGTGGCTACTGCGCGGGGGTGGACCGTGCCGTGATCGCCGTGGAGAAGGCCCTTGAGCAGTACGGCGCCCCGATCTACGTCCGCCACGAGATCGTCCACAACAAGTACGTCGTGCAGACCCTGGAGCGGAAGGGCGCGATCTTCGTCGACCAGGCGACCGAGGTGCCGCCGGGCAACATCGTGATGTTCTCCGCCCACGGCGTGGCCCCCACGGTCCACGAGGAGGCCCGCCAGGGCCGGCTCGCGACCATCGACGCCACCTGCCCGCTGGTCACCAAGGTGCACAAGGAGGCCGTCCGGTTCGCCAAGGAGGACTTCGACATCCTCCTGATCGGCCACGAGGGCCACGAGGAGGTCATCGGCACCTCCGGCGAGGCCCCCGACCACATCCAGCTCGTCGACGGCCCGGAGGACGTGGCGAAGGTCGAGGTCCGCGACCCGTCGAAGGTCGTCTGGCTCTCCCAGACCACGCTCTCGGTCGACGAGACCATGGAGACGGTGGACGCGCTGAAGGAGAAGTTCCCGCAGCTGATCTCCCCGCCGTCCGACGACATCTGCTACGCCACGCAGAACCGCCAGCTGGCGATCAAGGAGCTCGCCGGGCAGGCGGAGCTCGTCATCGTCGTGGGCTCGAAGAACTCCTCGAACTCGATCCGCATGGTCGAGGTCGCCAAGCAGGCCGGCGTGCCGGCCGCGTACCTGGTCGACTTCGCGAGCGAGATCGACGAGGCGTGGCTGGAGGGCGTGACCACCGTCGGCCTGTCCTCGGGCGCGTCCGTGCCGGACGTTCTGGTGCAGGAGGTCCTGGAGTGGCTGACGGAGCGCGGCTACGCCGACGTCGAGATCGTGAAGACGGCGGACGAGTCGCTGACCTTCTCCCTCCCGAAGGAACTGCGCCGCGACCTGCGCGCGGAGGCTGCGGATCTCGTCCAGGAGTAACAGGAGCAACACCGGGCGTCCGCCCGCCCCTGCCCCTACGGTGGACGTCATGAACGTCTTCGGAGTGGATATCGGCGGCTCGGGCATCAAAGGCGCTCCTGTCGACCTGGACCGCGGCGATCTCGCCGAGCCCCGCCACAAGGTGCTGACACCACAGCCGGCCACGCCCGAGGGCGTGGCCGACTGCGTTGCCGAGGTGGTCGGCCATTTCGGCTGGTCGGGCCCGGTCGGCGTGACCTTCCCCGGCGTCGTCACCGGCTCCACCATCCGCACGGCGGCGAACGTCGACAAGGGCTGGGTCGACCTGGACGGCGGCGGGCTGCTGGCCGACCGCCTGGGCCTGCCCGTGACCGTGCTCAACGACGCGGACGCGGCAGGCGTCGCGGAGATGACCTTCGGCGCGGGGCGGGGCCGCAAGGGGACGGTGATGCTGCTGACGTTCGGTACGGGCATCGGCAGCGCGCTCTTCATCGACGGCGAGCTCGTGCCGAACACGGAGCTGGGCCATCTCGAGCTGAACGGCCACGAGGCGGAGAAGCGCGCCTCGACGAAGGCCAAGGACGACGAGGAGCTGACCTGGGAGCGGTGGGCGAACCGGGTCCAGAAGTACCTGGTCCATCTGGAGATGCTGTTCTCGCCGGAGCTGTTCATCATCGGGGGCGGGGTGAGCCGCAAGGCGGACAAGTTCCTGCCGCTGATCAAGCACGTCCGCGCGGAGCTGGTCCCGGCGCAGCTGCAGAACAACGCGGGGATCGTGGGCGCGGCGATGACGGCGGCGGAGCGCCGGGCGGCGGCCTGAGCGGGTCGTACAGGGCGTGGCCGGTGCGGCCGTACCCGCCCTTCGGGCGCTGCACCGCACCGCCCGAAGGGACCGGCAAGATCCGGAAGGACAGGCCTTAGGGCCTGCCCGGCCGATCTTGCCGGGCTCGCGTGCCCTGGCACGCACATCTGCCGCGTTTTCGTCGGTCACCGACGCTCCGCGTCGATTCCCTCCTCCGCCCTGCAGCCGCACGCACCAGACCCTCCCCCTACGCCCTGCGGGCGTGGGGGGACCCCCGCTCGCTGATCCGGCCTGATCGACCGGACAGGCCCTAGGCGCGGCCCGCAGGGCGGCGCGTGACCTGGCCGGCCGCCGGGCGGGCGCCCGCCCGGGCGACCTGCCGACGGGACATCAGGCGCACCTTCCGTACGGTCGTGATGAGCCCGGCCACCAGCGTGCCGCCGTACAGCCAGCCGGCCTGGACAGCCAGGGCGGTGACGACGGCCATCACCTGCCCGCCGATGCCGCTCGGGCCGCCGGAGACCGGCACGAGCCCGACGGTGAAGGCGATCGGCACACTGATCGGCGCGCTGACCAGGTCGGCCGACCGCACCCAGAGCGCGGTCAGAGCGCTGACGGGCAGGAACAGCACGCCGTACACGACGGCCGAGCCGTCGAACAGCAGCTGGTCGAGCGAGCCGATCAGCAGCATCACGGCCGAGGCGAAGAGCCCGGCCCCGATCCCGGTCAGCCGGGGGTTCGGCAGCCTGCGCAGCGCGACCACCACAGGCGGCACCTGGCGGCCGGGCCGCCGCCCGCCGGGCTTGCCGGGCTGCGCGGGATGACCGGCGCGACCGGGGCGACCGGGCTGCGCGGGATGACCGGCGCGACCGGGCCGGGCCGTGACCCGGTACACCGAGGCGCCCTCGATGAGCGCACCCTGTACGGAAAGAGGGGCCTGCGGCCGTGGCCGCTGCTGCGAGGGACCTGTCCATTGCTCCACGCACCCAACGTAGGTCGCATTAGGTGAGTATTCCGGCACAGGACACGCCCTTTGGGTGACCTTGGCGTTGAGTTCGACGCGATCACGCCCATCGGCCGCCGTCACCGCCGCTTGCACCCCGCCCGTAAACTGGGGAGTCGGCCCATCCGTGGCCGGGCCCCGCCCTCAGCCAGTCCTACTCCAGGAAGTCGCCAACGTGTCGCTCACGATCGGAATCGTCGGTCTGCCGAATGTCGGCAAGTCGACCCTGTTCAACGCCCTGACCAAGAACGACGTGCTGGCGGCCAACTACCCGTTCGCCACCATCGAGCCCAACGTCGGCGTGGTCGGCGTCCCCGACCCCCGCCTCGACAAGCTGGCCGAGATCTTCAGCTCCCAGCGGATCCTGCCCGCGACCGTCGACTTCGTCGACATCGCCGGCATCGTCCGGGGCGCGAGCGAGGGCGAGGGCCTCGGCAACAAGTTCCTGGCGAACATCCGGGAGTCCGACGCGATCTGCCAGGTCATCCGGGCCTTCAAGGACGAGAACGTCGTGCACGTCGACGGCAAGGTCTCGCCCAAGGACGACATCGAGACGATCAACACCGAGCTGATCCTCGCGGACCTCCAGACCATCGAGAAGGTCCTGCCGCGCCTGGCCAAGGAAGCCCGGATCAAGAAGGACGTGGCTCCCAAGGTCGCGGCGGTCGAGGCGGCCAAGGAGATCCTGGAGCGCGGCGACACTCTCTTCTCGCAGGGCATCCTCCAGGGCTCGGACAAGGCCGAGCTCCTGCACGACCTGCACCTCCTCACCACGAAGCCGTTCCTCTACGTCTTCAACGTCGACGAGGACGAGCTGACCGACGACGACTTCAAGAACGAGCAGCGCGCGCTGGTGGCCCCGGCCGAGGCGATCTTCCTCAACGCCAAGCTGGAGCAGGACCTCGCCGAGCTCGACGAGGAGGACGCCATGGAGCTCCTCCAGTCCGTCGGCGCGGAGGAGCCGGGCCTCGCCACACTGGCCCGTGTGGGCTTCGACACCCTCGGCCTCCAGACCTACCTCACGGCAGGCCCCAAGGAGTCCCGCGCCTGGACCATCAAGAAGGGCGCGACGGCCCCCGAGGCGGCCGGTGTGATCCACACCGACTTCCAGAAGGGCTTCATCAAGGCCGAGGTCATCCACTTCGGCGACCTGGTCGCGGCGGGCTCGGTCGCCGACGCCCGCGCGGCGGGCAAGGCCCGTATGGAGGGCAAGGACTATGTGATGCAGGACGGGGACGTGGTGGAGTTCCGCTTCAACGTCTGAGCGGATGAGGTGACACCACGTCGCTGAGCCGGCGAACACGCAGATCGGAAGGGGCCGGGCTCTCAAGAGCCCGGCCCCTCCTGTTTTCGGCGAAGCCGCCCCAGGAGCGGCTCCCCGTTCCGGCGGTGGCCCGCTATCCGGGGCCCGGGTGTCCTTGGTGGATGAATGTGGCCCAGACCGGGAGGCGTTCCAGCCCGGGGCGGTGCATCTCGCGGAGGAGCTCGCCGCTCAGTGAGCCCGGATTCTGGCGGTCCGGGTCGAGCATCCACATCTGCGTGATCCTGAGCGCGTCGGCCGGGCTGTGCCCCTCGACCGCCAGGAAGTGGTGGAACACCGCCATCATCAGGGCCGACGCGCCGTCCTGGGTCGTCCACCGCGAACCCACCACATTGCGCGCCCCGCCCGACACGAACGCCGTCGTCAGCGTCAGCGCCTCGTCGTGGTCGCGGGTGCTCAGGTCGGTCTCGCAGGCACTCAGGACCACCAACGGGCCGCCGTCCGCGTCCTGCTGTCCACCGCCCCGCTGGTCGAGCAGCCGGGCCACGGTCAGCATCCCCCGGTCCGGGACGGCCCCCGGGCCGCCCTCCTCGGCGGGCAGCCCGTCGGTGCCGTCGGGGAAGGCGAGATGCAGGGCCGACACCGTCGGGCTGACCCCCGCGGAGCCGTGGGACGCCACATGGAGCAGCGAGGGGGTCTCGCCCACCAGCGCGAGGAGCTCGTCGGGTGTGCCGGTCGCCGCCGGTTCCGTGGGCGGTTCGTAGAACTCCCCGTACAGCCGCGCCCGCGGGTAGAAGGCCTCGTACAGCGCTGTGACCTCCCCTTCGGCGTGGACCAGGTCCAGTCGCGGGTCGGCCACCAGGATCGGATCGGCGGCAGGGTCGCGCCGTGCGCGCCGCACGGTGCGCAGGAACTGGCTGCCGGACGCCGAGTAACTGATGACCATGGCCTGACAGGCGTAGTCGTGGGGTGCCGCTTCGGGCAGGCGTGCGGCGTGCCAGGGGACGACGCCCAGGCGGCCGCACGGAACCAGGACGATGCGCGGTGGGGCCGTGGGATTCCTGCGGGGGTTGTCGCCGGCGTTGAGCCGCTGGACGATGACCGGGACGATCTCGTCGAGCGCCGCCTGGTACGCCCAGTCGCACAGCGCCGACAGTGCTTCCTCCCAGGCCCGCTCGGCGGCCGGTTCGCCAAGCCGCCGGGAGCGTTCGGCGGCCGCGTCGAGGTAGTGCTCCAGAGGGCCGCTCCCGGTGCCGGACAGCAGCGGGAGGCCGCCCACGCCGACACCGATGTCCGGCCCGATGATCAGCCCCACGCCGACCGCGTCGCCGTCACCGGGGAGCAGATAGACCAACGCGTCCGCTCCGCTCTCGGCGACACCGTCCGCCAGGTCGCTCACCGTGGGGGTGGCGAACAGGTTGCCCTGCCGCCGGTGGCCGAGAGCCTCCAGAGCACGGCGGCGCAGGGTGCTGGGCAGCTCACCCGGGGGCCCGTCGGCCGTCGGGGCATGGCCCGCGCCGACGGCCCGCCATGCCTCGGCGAGCTCCTGATGACCGCGCGCCTCGAGGAGTTCCGGCACGGTCCGCGACGCGGACGCCGCATGCAGCACCATGGCGCGGCCCACTTCGAGTGCGGCCACCGCGTCGTCGACACGGCCCTGCCCCGCGGCCCAGATGGCGGCCCGTACGCCGCGTTCGGCTCCGGAGCGTGCCGTCAACAGACCGTGTTCAGGCCCCTGTTGCAGGATGACGTCGCCCGCGAGTACGTGGAGGGCCGCCAGCGCGGTGTCCGTGGCGGTGGCCTGTGCCGTCGCGTCCTCGGTGTGGTGCCAGCGGGCACGGTAGGCCTCCGCCAGGCGCCACATGGCGTCGGCGGCGAACCAGGGTTCCTCGCCCCGCCGCAAGTCGTCGCGGATCCGTTCCAGTTCGGCGATGAGCGGGTCGAGGTCCGCCGGGTCGTGGGTGAGGCCGTACCGGACTCCCAGGGACATCGTGGAGGCCCAGCGCTGCCCTCTCGGCGCGTCAGGGGGCGCGGGGGCGTGGCCCTGGAGAAGCGTCGGGTCGCCGGTGGCAGCGGCGCGCAGGGTGTCGGGCAGGGTGACCGCCTGCGCCATCCACTCCCGGAAGGCCGGGGGCAGGGAGTCCGCGGTCGCCATGATCTGTTCGACGTAGGCGCCGCCGCGCACCATCATGTCGTTGTCGTGGGTGAGCATGCCGAGCGTGATGCAGGCCTGGCCGAGGACGGCCAGAGCGATGAAGTGGCACGTGTCGTCCTGGGGGATGCCCGCCTCGATTGCGACGAGCTCGGCGTGCAGGGCGCGTACGGCCTCGACGTCCTCCGCCTCATGGGCCTCGCGGAGCTCCGCGGACAGAGGAGCCACTCGTAGCAGAACCGCGAATTCGCGGTCCACCGGATCCGTGGAGTCCCCCGCGAACAGGCCGAACCGCTCGGCCAGCGTCCTCATGTGCGTGCGGCCGAGCGACTGGTCCTGGAGATTGCCGCCGACGGCCTGGGTCTGCATCAGGGTGGCGGCGAGCATCTTGATCAGGGGGTCCAGTTCGTGTCCGGGTGGCATCCGCTCGGAGGCGGCGCGCAGCCGTCCGAGTGCCTGGTTGAGGACTTCCGGGTCGCCGCTCTGGAGCGCTGTGAACGCGTCGAGCACCGAGGAGACAGCGGCGCTCATGGCGATGCCCAGGGCCTCGCCGTGGTCGGAGGCAGGGGGTGTGGTGGGGGCCTCGCCGTGATCCGCGCCGTGATCCGCGCCGGAGGGGTCGGGGCGGACGCTCGGCTCCGGAGGCGTGGTCGACAGACCCGCCGCGATGTCGGCCATCATCCGGATCCGGTCCATGGACGGGAAGCCGTCCCCCAGCAAATCGGCGAACCGGCGTACGGAGTCGGGGGTGGCGGAGCCCGCGAGGGCGTCGAACAGCGCGGTCAGCTGTCGCACCTGCGCCTGCAGCTCAGGTGGCAGCGGCAGTTCCCGGACATCGGCCAGGAGCTCCCGCATCTCATGCACGGCGGATGCCGTCCCCGTGGCGCCCAGCTTCGCGTGCCAGTCGAGGAACGTGGAGACGTCGGGCGCCCCGCCGGTCGCGGTCCCGGCCCACGGCATCATGAGATTCAGCAGGAACAGAGCGGCCCACCGCCTGTCGTCCACATCCGTCGCCGCCCCGATCGGCGTCCTGGGGTCGCGGGCGTCGCGCAGCAGCCGCTGAGCCTGCTCCCGGTCCTCCTCCGGTGAACGGTTCTCCGGTGTGCGGTCCTCCGGTGAACTGCCCTCCGTGAGGAAGCGCATCGCGAGCACGCAGCCGAGCTGCATGCTCACCGTGCTCCGCAGCTCCGGGTCGTGGTCCAACAGGTGTGTCAGTTGCGCCAGTTCGGCGACCGAGCTGTCATACGCGCCCCGTGCGGCGGCCGTCGGGCCCATGTGCGGGGACAGCCGCAGGGCCCGCTTCGTCGCGGCCAGCGCCCAGGCGCGCAGGCCCTGGACGCCCCCGCTCTCCTCGTCGTTCACCCGCAACCCCCGCCTTTCCGAGCTTTCCTCAGGGAATCGACCGTATCGACCGTATCGACCGGATCCACCGGGCCGTTCCTGAAGCCATGATGGCCATCTGCCGGGCGACCGGGAGGCCGAATCCCGGCAACGCCCGGACTCCGCCCCGACTCCACCCGGACCGGTCCGCATCCCCTGTCCGGTCGTCGGCGGGCTCGCCCGGAGGTGTGCCGCATCGGCGGGTCAGCCGCGGAGCGTGAGCAGCGCCGCGATCGCCGGGCCGAACGCGCCACCCAGTTGGTAGCAGAGGTTGAACAGACCGATGGCGGTGGGGCGTACGGACGCCGGCGTCGGTGTGGTGGCGTAGACCGCGAGGGTCGCCTGGCCCGCGCTCGTCGTGAGGACCGCGAGGGTGGCGACGAGCAGGAGCAGCGGGGCCCAGGGGGTGAGGGCCGCGGTGAGGGGGGCCAGGGTGCCCAGGGTCAGCAGCAGGGTCAGGACCGTGCGGCGCTTCATGCGGGCCGAGGCCGCGGCGAGGAGCCAGGAGAGCAGCGAGCCGGTCAGCAGGGCGACGAGCTGGGCCGTCCCGATCAGGGACAGGGACCAGTCGGTACGTTCGCGCAGAAGCTGCGGGACCGTGAAGAGCAGGGTGAAGTACGAGGTCGCGAAGGCGCAGGCGAGGAGCGCCGAGACGACGAACGCGGGGGTGCGCAGCAGTGCGAGCGGGACGAAGCCGTCCGGGCGGGTGCGGATGTGGGCGGCGAGGAGCGCCGCCGTGACGAGGGCGGCCGCCGCGGCCGGCAGCGGGTGGTGGGGAAGGAAGACCAGGGCCGTGGCCAGGAGTACGAGCAGGCTCGCGCCCCGGCTGTCGAACGGCGACGACGGAGCGGGGGCGGCTGCTTCGGGCGCGTGGCGCAGAACCGCCGGGAGGGCGAGGAGCGCCGCCGCGGACACGGCCAGGGAGGCCCGCCACGAGACCGCGTCCGCGATCAGCGAGCCGAGCAGGGGGCCGACCGCGCCCAGGATGCCGAAGCCGGCGGTGATGACGCCCATCCGGCGCACCGAGCCCGCGAGGCTCATCGCGGAGGTGATCAGGCCCGCGCCGCCGATCGCCTGGGCGGCGCGGCCGGGCAGGGCGAGCGGCAGCCAGGGCGCGACGGCGACGAGCAGTGTGCCGGCGAGGACGAGCGCGGCGCTGAGGCGCAGCGTGGTGCGCAGACCGCGGCGCCGCAGCAGCCCGGCCATCAGCGGGGTGCCGACCGCCATCGCCCAGGCGAACACCGTCACGAACCAGGTCGCCGACGCCGTCGGGGCGCCGAACGACGCCGCCATGTCCGGCAGGATCAGCACCGGGCTGTTGGCCCCGGCGGCCACGGGGGTGGCGAGCAAGGCCAGCCACAGCGCGGGGACGTGACGGTGCGTCGGGGCGGCCAGGGGGGTGGTGACTGCCCGGGTCTCGTGGCGCGTGCGTGTGCGCATCGATGCACTCCTTCGATGTTGATAATTTCAACGTTGAGATAAAAGCAGCCTCGCTCCTTCAGCGTCAAGTGTCTTAAGGTTGAGAGAATCTCGAACCGGGCTGAGCCGGACTGAGCCGAGCCGAACCGAGTCGAACCGAGCCGAGCCGAAGGGAAGACGCATGAGCGACGCCGTCGACGCGATCGTCGGGCAGTGGACCAGGGAGCGCCCCGAGATCGCCGACGACCTCTGGCCCGTCCAGGTGCTGGCCCGCGCCCAGCGGCTGACGCGGTACGTCGAGACGGAGATCAAGCGCGTGATCGCGAAGCACGGGCTGGAGTACGGGGAGTTCGACGTACTCACGACGCTCCAGCGGTCGGGGCCGCCGTACGAACTGACCGCGGGCGCACTGGTGAAGGCGGCGATGGTGACGTCCGGGGCCATCACCAACCGCATCGACCGCATGGAGGCCAAGGGCCTGGTCGAGCGGGTGCGCGATCGCGCGGACCGCCGCACCGTGAAGATCCGGCTCACCGAGCACGGCCACGAGGTGACGCGCGCGGTCTTCCCCGAACATCTTGCGAACTACGCGGCGCTGATGGCGGACCTGGGCCGCGAGGAGACCGAGCGCATCGGCGAGGGCCTGCGGAAGGTGCTGGAGGCTCTCGGCGACACGTCCATCGAGTGACGGCGGGCGCCGGGCGTACGGGGCCGGCCCCGCGCCCCACGCGCCCCGCATGAGGCCGAAACCGTGACGCCGAAACCGTGACGCCGAAACCGTGACGCCGAAAGCCGTTACGCCGGAGCCGCGAGCCCCGACTTCAGCCCCGCGCCGCACAGCGGCACCACGGCGCTGCGGCCGTCCAGCCCGTACGCCCCGATCGCCGCCCAGCACGCCACCCCCGTGGCCTCGACGAATAGTCCGCGACCGGCGAGATCGAGCTGCGCGGCCCGGATCTGGTCCTCGGTCACGGTGAGGATCGTGCCGCCGGACGTGCGCACTGCGGTGAGGATCTGCCGGGCCCGGGGCGGGTTCGGGATGGCGATGCCCTCGGCGAGGGTGGGCGTGGTCGCGGCGGGGGCGAGGATGTCGTCCGCGCCCGCGCGGAAGGCGAAGGCCAGTGGGGCGACCGCCGCCGCCTGGACCGCGATCAGGGCGGGGCGCTGGTCGATCAGCCCGTACGCCAGGAGCTCGTCGATCGCCAGGGAGGCGCCGAGCAGCAGCGTGCCGTTGCCGACGGGGAGGACCAGCGCCTCGGGCAGCCGGCCGCCGAGGTCCTCCCACACCTCGTACACGTACGTCTTGGTCCCGTGCAGGAAGTACGGGTTGTGGACGTGTGAGGCGTAGAAGACCCCGTCCTCGCCGGCGGCGGACCGGACGGCGCGGGCCGTGGCCTCGCGGTCGCCGGGCACGATCTCCAGATGGGCTCCGTGCGCCCCGATCTGCTCCACCTTCTTCGGGGAGGTCGCGGCGGGTACGTACACCGTGCAGTCGAGACCGGCGCGTGCGCAGTACGCGGCGATGGCCGTGCCCGCGTTGCCGCTGCTGTCGGCGATCACGCGACGCGGCTTCAACCGGCGGGCCAGCTCGGCCAGCATCACCGCGCCGCGGTCCTTGAACGACAGTGTCGGCATCAGGAAGTCCAGCTTGGCGGTGACGGTGTCCGTCAGCGGGACGAGCGGAGTGCGGCCCTCGCCGAGCGAGACCGCGGCGCGCGCGTCCGAAGCGGACAGCGGCAGGGCCTCCTCGTAGCGCCAGAGCGAATTCACGCGTCCGGAAAGCGAGTTGCGCGGCACCGGTGAGGCGGTGAAATCGAGATCCCAGGGGCCCTGGCACTGCGGGCAGCACCAGACAAGGGCCTCGACGGGGGAACGTACGTCGCACATCGGACAGTGATATTTCGTCATGTGATCCAGGATGGCAGTTGTGTGGCGCATGTGTTACGGGGCCTTCCAGGCTCTTGTGAGATTCCTATGGATCCGCCAATCTTTCGGACGGCAGCAGCACGGCAACCTCGTAGACCCGCGGCGGACACCACGGGGAAACGGATTGTCATGTTCCTGTCGATCGACCCCCCACAGCAGCGCACCACCAATGAGGAGGATCCCTCACATGTCTGTGATGCGTAATTCGCGGCGAAGACTGGCCGTTGCCGGCTCCATAGCCGTCGCCGCCCTGGCACTTGGTGCCGCTTCCGCCATCCCCGCCAGCGCGGCCCCGTCGGCCCAGGAAGGCGTCATCCAGAACGCGGGCGCGCCCGGCGCCATCGCGGGCAGCTACATCGTCACCCTCGACGAGTCGGCCGCCGATGCCGGTTCCAAGGCGGGCAAGGCCCTCGCCGCCGAGTACGGCGCGAAGATCAAGAAGACGTACAACGCAGCCCTCAACGGATACGCCGTCGAGCTGTCCGAGGCGCAGGCCAAGAAGTTCGCCGCGGACCCGGCCGTCGAGTCCGTCGTGCAGAACCGCGTCCTCACGATCTCCGGCACCCAGCCGAACCCGCCCTCCTGGGGTCTCGACCGGATCGACCAGAAGCCCCTCCCGCTGAACCAGAGCTACACCTATCCCGACTCGGCGGGCACGGGCGTCACGGCGTACATCATCGACACCGGTGTGCGGATCACCCACAGCGACTTCGGCGGCCGCGCCTCCTACGGCTACGACGCCATCGACAACGACAACACGGCCCAGGACGGCCACGGTCACGGCACACACGTCGCCGGCACGGTCGCCGGCGGCGCCTACGGTGTCGCGAAGAAGGCCAACATCGTCGGCGTCCGGGTGCTCAACAACCAGGGTTCCGGCACCACCGCGCAGGTCGTCGCGGGCATCGACTGGGTGACGCAGAACGCCCGTAAGCCGGCCGTCGCCAACATGAGCCTCGGCGGCGGGGTCGACACCGCCCTCGACACGGCCGTACGCAACTCCATCGCCTCCGGCGTCACCTACGCCGTCGCGGCGGGCAACAGCAACGCGAACGCGGCCAACTACTCGCCCGCCCGTGTGGCCGAGGCGATCACCGTCGGCTCGACCACGAACACCGACGCGCGCTCCAGCTTCTCCAACTACGGCAGCGGCCTGGACCTCTTCGCGCCGGGCTCCTCCATCACGTCGGCGTGGAACACCAACGACACCGCCACCAACACCATCTCGGGCACGTCGATGGCCACCCCGCACGTCGCGGGCGCGGCCGCGCTCTACCTGTCCGACAACCGGACGGCGACCCCGGCCCAGGTCTCCGCGGCCCTGACCGCGGCGGCCACCCCGAACGTGGTCGGCAACCCCGGCACCGGCTCGCCGAACCGGCTGCTGTACGTCGGCGGCGGCTCCACCACCCCGCCCGGACCGAAGTTCGAGAACACCGCCGACTACGCGATCAACGACCACTCCACCGTCGAGTCGCCGGTCACCGTCAGCGGAGTCTCCGGCAACGCCCCGGCCGCGCTCCAGGTGCCGGTGAACATCGTGCACACGTACATCGGTGACCTCCAGGTGCAGCTCGTCGCCCCGGACGGGACCGCGTACACGCTGAAGGGCTACGGCACGGGCGGCAGCTCGGACAACATCAACACCACGTACACGGTCAACGCCTCCTCGGAGGTCGCGAACGGGACGTGGAAGCTCCGGGTCAGTGACAACGCGAGCGTGGACACCGGGAAGATCGACTCCTGGGGTCTGCAGTTCTGACGCGGTTCACCCGGTTCCGGCCTGGTTCCGGGATCCGGCCTGGTTCCGAGTGCTGACCTGGTTCCGGGGTCTGAGCTCTGACGCAGGTGCGTGATGGGGGCGGCCGCCCGACAGCGGCCGCCCCTTCTCTGTGTGTCGGTGACGCCCCGTATGATCCGCTGATCCGTTGATCGCGCATACGTTCGCACGACATGGCCGAGGAGCACCCGTACCCGTGGAACCGCCGTCGCAGGGCTGGACGCCGCCGTCCGACCCCACGCCCCCGTCCTCGCCCGCGGCCTCGCCCCCGCCGTCCTCCGCGTACGCCTCTCCCTACGTGCACCCGGCCCTGCAGCCGCATCCGCCGTTCGGCGGGCCTCACGTGCCCCCCGCGCCTTCCCGGCCCCCGTTCAACGGGCTCTCCATCGCCTCGCTCGTCCTCGGGATCGTGTGCTGTCTGGCGCCCGTCGGACTCGTCCTTGGGATCGTCGCCCTCGTGCAGGTCCGGAAGAAGGGCGAGCGCGGCCGGGGCATGGCCGTGTCCGGCACGATCGTCTCGCTGGTCATGACGGTGCTCCTGGGCATCGTGATCGGCACCGGAGGGGCCGGTGACTTCTGGGACGGGATGAAGGGAGGGTTCAGGGACGCGCGGGAGAACGCGGCGCGGTCCCGGTCCACCATGGACCTGCGCATGGGCGACTGCTTCGACGCGCGCGGCGACGGTGAACTGGCGGGTGAGGCCGTCGATGTGACGGTCCTGGACTGCTCGAAGCCGCACGACGGCGAGGTCTTCGCCACGCTCCGGATTCCGAGGGACGGGGACTTCCCCGGAGACCCGGACGTGCAGTCCGAGGCGGACGAGCGCTGCTTCGGGATGATGGACGACTATGCGCAGGACACCTGGCTGACGGACACCCTGCCGGTCTACTACTACGTGCCCACCCGGCAGAGCTGGCGACAGGGCGACCGCGCGGTCGTCTGCGTCTTCGGCAGGGATCCGGGGCAGCCGAAGCTGACGAAGTCGCTGCGCCTCGACGACAGCAATCTCGACGACCACCAGCTCACCTATCTCCGTTCGGAGAACGCGGTCTGGAACATCCTGGAGGAGCAGCCTCTGGACGAGTTCGAGGACGCCGAGGGGGAGTACCGGGCGTGGGCCGAACGGTGCTCGGCCCTCATGTCCGGGCAGGCGTCCCTGCTGCGGAGGCACGAGGGCTGGCCGGCGGCGGCCGCCGGGCCCGTGAAGGACCGGGCGGCGCAGCTCGACGCCGCGAAGCGGCACTGGGACCGGGCCGCCGACGCACAGGACTGGGCCACGTTCAGCACCCAGCAAGGGCTCGCCGTCCAGGCGCTCCGTGAACCGACGGAGGTGGCGGTGAGGGGGGCGCTGGGGCTCTCCACGACGCCCCCGGACCCGTACGGCGATTCCGATGACGAGTCGTCCGGCGAGTCGTCCGGCGACTCGGCCCCGGACTCGTCCGTCTGAGCGGGGCAGGGATCCGACGTACGCCTGCGCGAACCCGGTTGCCATACCGCTGGTAAGCCCCTGCGTAAAGAGCGGTCATCACTTTGAGTGAAACATTGGCCCATGCTTGCGGGGCCAACCTACGGTTGCCAGGCTGTTGCTGTCTGTCAACCTGTTGGGAGTGGCCAGTGACATTCGGTGAGCAGCCGGCCTATCTGCGCGTCGCGGGCGACCTCCGGCGGAAGATCGTGAACGGCTCGCTGCCGCCGCACACCCGCCTCCCTTCGCAGGCGCGCATCCGCGAGGAGTACGGGGTGTCGGACACCGTCGCGCTGGAGGCGCGCAAGGTGCTGATGGCCGAGGGGCTGGTGGAGGGCCGCTCCGGCTCCGGCACGTATGTGCGTGAGCAGCCCGTTCCGCGTCGGATCGCCCGGTCCGGCTTCCGGGCGGAGTCGGGGGCCAGTCCCTTCCGGCAGGAGCAGGCCGCCGAGGGGACGCGGGGCACCTGGGAGTCCAGCAGTGAGCGGCAGGGGGCGAGCGCGGCGGTCGCCGCACGGCTCGGGATCCAGCCCGGCGAGCACGTCATGCGTACGCGCTACGTCTTCCGGGACGCGGGCGAGGCGATGATGCTCTCGACCTCCTGGGAGCCGCTCGCCATCACGGGGCGCACCCCGGTGATGCTGCCCGAGGAGGGCCCGCTCGGTGGCTGCGGGGTCGTCGAGCGGATGGGTGCGATCGACGTCGTCGTGGACAACGTGGTGGAGGACGTCGGCGCGCGGCCGGGGCTGGCGGAGGAACTCCTGACGCTCGGCGGCGTCCCGGGCCATGTGGTGATGGTCATCCAGCGGACGTACTACGCCTCGGGGCGCGCGGTGGAGACGGCGGACGTGGTCGTCCCTGCCGATCGCTACCGCATCGCCTACCACCTGCCGGTCCGCTGACCGCTGACCGCTCACCGCTGGCCGCTGGCCGCTGGCCGCTGGCCGCTGGTCTTCCGGGGAATTCAGGGGGCGCACTCAACTGGGTGCGCCCCCTTCGTGCGCGGCTTTCCGGCCGGATCCGTCTCTCTTTGTGAAAACACGTATCCGCTGAGTGAAGGTCAGGCGTAAGCTCGGGCATATGCGTAGTGCGGTTTCCTGGGGATCGTTAGAGATGTGCAGGCCGGCGGCGGGAGGGGTGCGATGAACGACAGCGGCGCAGTGCTTCCCTGGCTGGTGATACGTCAGGACGACAACGGCAGCCGTTACCGCGTGGGCAGGTACGCCACGCGGGACGAGGCGCAGAAGGTCGTCGACGGACTCGAGGACGGCGGCCCCGAGCAGCTCTACTGGGTCGAGCGCGTCGGGCAGACCACTCCCTGACCTTTTTCTGACCGCCTCGGGTTACGCTCCGGCGCATGACCGATCGCGTAACCGCCCGTGTCGTAGTGGCCGGTGCCGTCTACGACCAGGGGCGTCTGCTTGCCGCGCGCCGCAGCGCGCCGCCCGAGCTGGCCGGCCGCTGGGAGCTGCCCGGCGGCAAGCTGGAGCCCGGCGAGACCCCTGAACAGGCGCTCGTGCGCGAACTGCGCGAGGAGCTGGGCGTCGAGACGGAGCCGGTGGAGCGGGTCCCGGGCGAGTGGCCCCTGGGGCCCGGATACGTGCTCCAGGTCTGGACGGCCCGGCTGCTCTCCGGTGAGCCGCGCCCGCTGGAGGACCACGACGAACTCCGCTGGCTGGCCGTCGATGAACTCGACGCGGTGGATTGGCTGCCCCAGGACCGTCCCGCGGTCGACGAGGCGGCACGCCGTCTGCGGCCGGAGCCGCCCCGGCCGTCGCCGGGCTCCTCGGATGGAGTGCGCGGATGATCCCGTACGCCGTTCGTGTCACCATGCGCCTCTGTCGACGATAGTGCGTCCCGATTATCGGGTATGTCCTGATTAACCCCCTGGAAGTGGATGCGGGTCTACGGCTGCGGCTGGTCTTGGGAAGTGATCGGCGTGATCGACACCGAAGGCGAATGCGCCGAGTGGGTCTTCCCTGCCGAGCCCGACGCCGTACGTGCCGCTCGCCACGCTGTCCGCGACACCCTGCGCCACTGGGACCTGGACTCCGCGATCAGCGATGTGACGGTGCTCCTGGTGAGCGAGCTCGTGACCAATTCTCTTCGGTACGCCTCCGGCCCCATCGGCGTCCGGCTGGTCCTGCCCAACCCCGACGGTGTCGCCCCCTCGCCCCGCACCGGACTCGTGGTCGAAGTCTCGGATCCGCTTCCGGATCCACCCCTGGAACGCGCCGCCGGGCCTGATGACGAGGGGGGACGAGGACTCCAGCTGGTGGCCAGCACGGCCCGCCGGTGGGGCACGCGACGCGGCAGAACAGGCAAGACCGTGTGGTTCGAGCTGCCTCTGCCGGGTTAGAAGTCTCAAGGGACAACGATCACTCCGCGCTCGGCTCAAAACGAACGAGACCTTGCTGTGATCGTGAACGCCGTGCCGTCAGGGGCCGTAGTGCTGAATACTGCGGGCATGGCCGGTCCGGTGCGGTGAGCTGGAGGGGACGGTCGCGTGAGCGAGATACCTGAGACGGCGAGCGCCGTGGTGTGGCAGAGCAGTCCGCCCGGCTCGATATACGACTACATCAAAGTCGCGTCCTTCTCGATCGGCCCGGACGGGCTGATCGACCAGTGGAGTCGGCGTGCCGCCGAGCAGTTCGGCCTGGAGTCCGACCAGGTGAGAGGCAAGGACCCGGTCGAGGTCTTCATGCCCGACGAGCTGCGTCCCCGCGGGCATCGCAAGGTCGCCGAGATCCTCGACGGCAAGGAGTGGACGGGACTCGTCCCCTTCCGGATGCCCGGTGACGGCGGTGCGCACGGACTGGCCGAGGTCTATGTGATGCCGAGCGAGACGGAGGGCGGCGAGCGGGCTGCGCTCTGCATCGTCGTCGACGTCCGCGCCCTGCGCCGTATAGAGACGGATCTTGCCGCGTCGGAGGCCATTTTCGGCCAATCTCCCTTCGGCTTCCTCCTGTTCAGCACCGACCTCACCGTGCTCCGGGCCAACCAGCGCTTCGTGACCGTCTTCGGCGGCGCGGCGGAGGACCACCGCGGCCGCACCGTGCACGACTACTTGTCCCGGTCCGAGGCCGAGCGGATGACCGCCGCGCTGCGGCGCGTACTGGAAACCGGCGAAGCCGTCACCGATCTGCAGATCATCGGCAGCCCCCCGGGCAGTGCCGAGCGCCGCCACTGGTCCGTCAATCTCTACCGGGTCCACAGCGGATCCGGACGGCCCATCGGCGTCGCCGGTCTCGGCACCGACGTCACCCGGCGCCAGATCGCCGCCCGCGAGGCCGCCAGCGCCCGGCGCAACCTCGCCCTCCTCAACGAGGCCAGCGCCCGGATCGGCAACTCCCTCGATCTGGAGACCACCGCGAGGGAACTCCTCGACGTCGCCGTGCCCGGCTTCTGCGATCTTGCCTCCGTCGACCTCTACCAAGGACTCCTCACCGGGGACGAAGCCCCACCGGGACACTGGGGTGCCGCCCGCCCGGAGGGCTACGGCAGCGGCAGCGCCGAACTGCGCCGCGTCGCCTTCGCCAGCGCCGTGTCCGACGCCCTGCTCGGCTCGGGCGACGGCGGCTCGGGCGCCGGGACACCCGCCAGTCCCCAGGTCGGGGCCGTCCATCGCTATCCGTTCAGCTCCGCCTGCGCCGGCGCCCTGCGCACCGGCAGGGTCAAGGCCATCCCGGGTGAGGACGGCAGCCTCGTCCAGTCCACGCTCGCCGTGCCGATGGTGGCGCACGACACCGTCGTCGGACTCGCCCAGTTCTCCCGGGCCAAGGGCAGTGAGCCTTTCGGCGAGCGGGACCGGGCACTCGCCGTGGAGCTCGCCGCCCGCGCGGCGGTCTGTATCGACAACGCCCGTCTCTACCGCCGCGAGCACGAGCGGGCCCTCATCCTCCAGCGCAGCCTCCTGCCGCCCGGCGACCCGGAAGCCGCCGGCCTCGACATCGCCTGCCGTTATCTGCCGGGCAACACGGCCACCGAAGTGGGCGGCGACTGGTTCGACGTGATCGAGCTGCCGGGCCACCGAACCGCGCTCGTCGTCGGTGACGTCATGGGCCGCGGGCTGCGTGCCGCCGTCGCCATGGGTGAACTGCGCACCGCCGTGCGGACCTTGGCGCTGCTCGATCTGGAGCCGGCGGAGGTGCTCTCCGCGCTGGACGAGATCGCCCGCGGCCTCGGCAGCCCCAGCGGCGCGCAGCAGGCCTCCCGGGTCGCCCACAAGTCCCGCGGTCCGGAGCTCTCCGAGGTGTATCTGGCGACCTGCGTCTACGCCGTGTACGACCCGGTGACCAGACGCTGCACCTTCGCCAACGCCGGTCATCTGCCACCCGTCCTCGTCGAACCGGGCGAGGAGGCGCTGATGCTCGACGTGCCACCCGGGATGCCGCTCGGGGTCGGCGGCGAGCCCTTCGAGGAGGTCCAGGTCGACCTGCCCGAAGGCGCGCTGCTCGCGCTCTACACGGACGGGCTCGTCGAATCCCGGGACCATCCGCTCGACGAGGGCCTCAGCGCCTTCCGCAGGGCGCTCACCGACCCCGTGCTGCCGCTGGAGGACGTCTGCGACCACGTCCTCAGCACCCTCGACACCCGGCACGGCGAGGACGACATCGCTCTGCTGATGGCCCGCATCCAGGGGATGCCGGCCGAGGCGGTGGGGGATTGGCGGCTGCCGCGCGAACCCCGGTCCGTCGGCCGGGCCCGCGAACTGGCTCGGACCCAGCTGGTCGCCTGGGACCTCGAACCGCTGGTGGACACGGTCGAACTCCTCGTCAGCGAGCTCGTCACCAACGCCCTGCGCTATGGCGAGGGCGAGATCCGGCTGCGGCTGCTCCGCGACCGGACCCTCGTCTGCGAGGTCTGGGACGCCGGTCTCGTCCAGCCCCGCAGGCGCCGCGCCAAGGACACCGACGAGGGCGGCCGCGGTCTGCAGCTCGTCGGCCTGCTCAGCGCGGCCTGGGGCTCGCGCCGCACCCCGCGCGGCAAGACGGTGTGGTTCGAACTCGCCCTCCCGGACGGCGATTCGACGTCCGAGCCGAGCGTGGACCAGCTCCTCAGCATGTTCTGACCTGCCGCCGCCGAGCTGGTCGGCGGCGGGCCCGGCGCGGTTCGCCGTCATGCCGGCGGGCCGGAGGCCCGGCGCCTGCCCGGTGTCTACCGCCGGGCGCGTGCCGGGCAGGCGCCCGGCCGCCGGCCGTCGACAGGGCGGACGTGGGCGGCCCCGCGCGAGCCGCTCGCCCGGCGGCGGACGTCGTCCTGACACGGGCCGGCCGCGTCGCACCTGTCCGGCGGCAGGATCGGCCCTGCCGCGTCGCGACGGGCTGGCGGCAGGATCGGCCCTGCTGCGTCGCGACGGGCTGGCGGCCCGATCCGCCCTGCCGCATCCCGCCTGCCCCTCGGCCGGACCGGCCCTGCCGACGGCTACGCCGCCTTGAGCGCGGCCAGCCGAGCCTCGATCTCCGCGCTGTCGCCGAGGGCGTCCAGCTGCTCGAACTGGGCGTCCAGCGAGGACGCGGCCAGCTCCTGCTCGCCCATCGCCTTGGCCTCCTCCCGGCGCACCTTGTCCTCGAAGCGGCTCAGCTCGCTGGTCGGATCCAGCACGTTGATGTTCTTGACGGCGTCCATCATCCGGGTCTGCGCCTGGGCGGACTTGGCCCTGGCCACCAGCTCGTCGCGCTTGGCCTGAAGCTCGGTCAGCTTCGCCTTCATCTGGTCGAGACCGGACTTGAGCTTGTCCACGACCTCCGTCTGCGCGGCGATCGTCGGCTCGGCCGTCCTCGCCTCCTTCTCGGACTGGAGCTGCCGCTGCAGCGCCACCTTGGCGAGGTTGTCGAACTTGTCCGCGTCCGCGCTCTGGCCGGACGCCCTCAGCTGGTCCGCCTTCCTGCTCGCCGCCAGCGCCTTGCGACCCCACTCCCCGGCGGCGTCCACGTCCTCCTGGTGGTCCTGCTCCATCAGGCGGAGGTTGCCGATGGTGCTCGCCACCGCCTGCTCGGCCTCCGCAATATTGTTCGTGTAATCCCGGATCAGCTGGTCCAGCATCTTCTGCGGATCCTCCGCCTGGTCCAGGAGCGCGTTGACGTTGGCCTTCGCCAGCTGGGCGACACGGCCGAGGATCGTCTGCTTGGTCATGGCACTTCTCCTTGCGTCGCTTGCGCAGTAGGACAACCGCGTCAGAAACGGCCACCGCCGCCCAGCCGGCCACGCGTGCCCCCGCCGCCGAAACTGCCTGGGCCACCACCGATGCCGCCGCTCCCCATACCTCCGCCAAAGCCCCCGCCCCCTCCGGGTCCGCCCCTGCCGCCGAACAGGCCGCCGAGGATGATTCCGCCGAGCACGGCACCGCCGAGCCCGCCTCCACCTCCTTGTACACCGCCCGAGCCGAACGGGTTCCCGTACGACCGGACGTCCCGCTCGGCGAGGTGCTGTGCCTGCCCGCCGAGGGAGTCCGCCTGCTGAACCTCGGCCAGCGCGCCCTGCGCGTTGTCCGAGTCCGCAAGCTCCCGCGACCGCTCCAGCCGCCGCTGCGCCTCGGCGAGCCGGGTCCGGGCCTCGGCCCCGACCGCGCCGCGGTGCGTCGTGATGTAGTCCTCGGCGGCGCCGATCGTGGATCGGGCCGTCAGCGTCGCCTGTTCCAGCAGCGCGCGGGCCCGCCGCGCGCCCTCCTCGTACTTTCGGGCGCCCGTCAGCGCCTCGTCCAGCGCGGCGTCGGCCTCCTCGACCCGGCGCAGGGCGTCGATCGGGTCGTACGGTCCGGCCTCCGTCGCACGCCGCACCGCGGCGGTCACGGTCTCCGCCCGGGCGATCCGGCCCTGGAGATCGGCCGTGGAAACCCCCTCGGGCGTGCCCTGCAACAGCCCGCGGGCATCGGCCAGGTCCGCCTCGGTCTCGGTCAGGGCGCCGGGCAGCTTCCCGGCCGCTTCCGCGAGTTCCCGCGCGCGCCGGTCGACCGCGTCGATCAGCCGTGCCGCCTGGTCGACCGCCCCTTCGGCGGCGCGGATGTGCACGGCCGCCGTGCTGGTGTCACCGCTGTCGGCCGACTGCCTGGCCTGGTCGAGCGTGCCGGCCGCGAACACCAGCCGGTCCTTCGCCTGATCGACGTCGCCCGCGACGGGCGCGGCCGCCGACTCCGCGTACAGCCGGCCCATCGCCGTCAAAGTGGCCTGCGCCGTGACGACCCGCCCGTCGAGTTCCCGGTACGCGGATTCGGCGGCGGCGAGGGCCTGCGGGGCGTTCTGTTCGAGTGCGCGCAGCCGGTCGAAGTCCTCCGACTCCTCGTCCAGCCGCCGATTGGCCTCCGCGCACCGGGAGAGGATCTCCTCCAGCATCCGGCGGCGGGTCGCGTCGTCCTCCGCGAACGCGTCGTCGAGCGCCTGCCGCAGCCGGAACGCGGTGGTCAGCTCGCCCTGCGCGTACGCCACCGCCTCGGTGAAGGGCTTCGCCGCCTCCTCGCCGAACTGCGCGGTGGCGAAACCGAGCTCCTCCTGACTCGTGCGAAGAGCGTCGTCGGTCTCCACCAAAGTCCGCTTCGCCCGGTCGTCCAGCTCGGGCAGCGGTGTCTCCGCGGGTTCCTCCGGCCTGCCCCAGCCCTGACCACCGGCCTCCTGCGGCGCGGTACGGCCGGCGGTCCCACGCCTGCGCTTGCGGTACATGTACACGGCGACGGCACCCGCACCGCCGAGCAGGGCCACCGGCAGGATCAGGTCGATGGCGGAAGCACCGTCCCCGTCGCCCGGGTCGGCCTCGCCGGGAGTGATCGAGGGTGTGGGCACGGGGCGCCCCGAAAGTACGGCGTCGTACCCGTTCGCCGCGCCGATCGCGGCGCCCGCCCAGTCGTTCTGCTTGAGCGGGGGCTCGATCGCGGTCCGCGCGACGTCGTCGAGCTGCGCCTGGGTCAAGGGGGAGTCCGGGTCCGCCGAGTACGCGTACTGCCGGTCGTGCGTCGCGACGGCGAGCAGCACGTCGTTCAGCCCGAGGCCGTTGTCGGTGGCCGTGGTGTCGGCCCAGGCCTGGGCCGGGCGGCCGGAGAAGTCACGTACATATACGACGAAGAGCTGGACGCGGTGGTCGTCGTACAGCCGGTCGAGGGCCTGAGCGACCTCGCCCCGCCGCTCGTCGAGCGCCCCGACGCGATCGGTGATCTGCCCCTCGCGGGCCAGTGGCACGGGGTCCTCGGCGCGGGCGCCCGAGGCGGCGGGCACGACGAGCCACCATGCCGCCACCAGCAGGGCGAGCAGGACCCGCGTGGCTATTCGCGTCACGTCTGGGAGGCTATGTCCCCTTCCGGGCGTGCGCGACCGGACGCCGGACCGTCACTGTCAGTGGCGGCCTCTAGGGTGGGAGACCACACGGCACTGCTGACGCGTACGGCAGCGCCGACGGGGGACGACGGGGGATTCCGGTGACCGTACAGCCACGCTCGACCGCGGAAGCACGCGCGACCACGCGGCCACGCTCCTTCGCGCGGCGCTTCCTCGCCCGGCTTTCGGGCCCACGGTTCAGATGGCCCAGGCGCATCGCGCTCGCGCTCGCCCTGCTGCTGGTCGTGCCCGCCCTGACCGGCGCGGTCGCCCTGCGTGTGAACTACGCGGGGGAGGTGCGGGAGGGCACGAAGACACGAGGGAAGGACGCGATCTGGCTGGGCCACGCCTGGGTGGACGGCCGGAAGAAGGATGCCGACCTCGACGCGTTCGCCGCGCGGATACGGGGGACCGGGATACGGGACCTGTATGTGCACGCCGGGCCGCTGGAGCATGACGGGACGCTGCCCGCCGCGCGGTATCCGCGTGCGCGGTGGCTGATCGACGGCGTCCACCGGAAGATACCGGGCGTGCGGGTGCAGGCGTGGCTCGGCGACAAGCTGGCCACCGAGTCGCCGGACGGGCTGCGCCTGGAGAACGCGGCGTCGCGGGCAGCCGTGGTGCGCTCGGCCGGGCAGATCCTGGACGTGGGCTTCGACGGTGTCCACTTCGACCTGGAGCCGCTGCACTCGGGCGACCGTGACTATCTGTCGCTGCTCGACGATCTGCGCACGCTCACCCGGGAGCGGCGGGTTCCGCTCTCGGTCGCCGCCCACCAGATCGACCCGCTGCCGGCCGCGCACTCGGTCGTGGGAGCGGTCGTCGGCAGCCCCAAGTGGTGGTCGCAGGAGTTCTTCGCCGAGGTCGCCCGCCGGGTCGACCAGATCGCCGTCATGTCCTACGACACCTGGATGCCGCTGGAGGGGCTGTACGGCGGGTACGTCGCCCAGCAGACCGCCCTGGCGCTGGAGGTCACACCGGAGGACACGGACCTGCTGATGGGGCTGCCGTTCTTCCACGAGGACGACATCGGCCACTGGGAGAACGCCGAGACCGTGTCCGCCGCGATCCGCGGCACCCGCCTCGGCCTCGGGCGCACGGACCGGGACCGGGAACGGTTCGGGGTGGCGCTGTACGTCGACTTCGCGGCGGAGGAGAAGGACTGGGAGGCGTATCGGGAGGGCTGGCACTGACGGCTGCGAGCCCTTGGACTCCCGGGAGACCCCTGGATTCCCAGGAGACCCCTGGCTTCCCGGGAACGCCGAGGGATCCGCGCGGATCCCGGCCCTCCCGATCACGCTGGAGCGGGCGTAGCCACCGGCGGGTGGCCGGTGGCTACGTCGGTGGCTACGTCGGTTGCTACGCCGGGTGCTACGAGGCGGGGTCCCGCCGTCGGATCTTGTTGCCCAGCCACACCAGCGGGTCGTACTTGCGGTCCACCGCCCGCTCCTTCAGCGGGATCAGGGCGTTGTCCGTGATCTTGATGTGCTCGGGGCACACCTCCGTGCAGCACTTCGTGATGTTGCAGTAGCCCAGCCCGTGCTCGTCCTGAGCCGTGCGTTTGCGGTCCAGGCCGGTCTCGGCGGCGGCGTCCAGGGGGTGCATGTCCAGTTCCGCCACGCGCATCAGGAAGCGCGGCCCGGCGAAGGCCGTCTTGTTCTCCTCGTGGTCACGCACCACGTGACAGGTGTCCTGGCACAGGAAGCACTCGATGCACTTGCGGAACTCCTGGGAGCGGTCCACATCGGCCTGCTGCATCCGGTACTCGCCGGCGGCCACGCCTGGTGGCGGGACGAACGAAGGCACCTCACGTGCCTTGGCGTAATTGAAGGAGACGTCCGTGACCAGATCCCGGACCACCGGGAAGGCCCGCAGCGGCGTCACCGTGATGGTCTCCTCGCGAGAGAAGACCGACATCCGGGTCATGCACATCAGCCGCGGCCGGCCGTTGATCTCGGCGCTGCACGAACCGCACTTGCCCGCCTTGCAGTTCCAGCGTACCGCCAGATCGGGGGCCTGTGTGGCCTGCAGCCGGTGGATGATGTCGAGGACGACCTCGCCGTCGTTGACCTCGACCGTGAAGTCCGTCAGGTCCCCGCCGTCCTGGTCGCCCCGCCAGACCCTGAACCGAGCGTCGTACGTGCTCATTCGTACAGCTCCTCTTCGGCGAGGTACTTGACCAGCTCCTCCTTCTCGAAAAGGGCGAGCAGGTCGGGGCGGATGGGCTCGGTCGTCGTGCGTGCGAGCCGGATCTGGCCGCGCACCGGGTCGGCCGCCGTCGGGTCCCCGGCCGGGTCCCCCGCGAGCCGGCACAGCAGGTTGATCCGGCGCCAGTCGCGCTCCATGGCCGGGAAGTCCTCGCGGGTGTGCCCGCCGCGGCTCTCCGTGCGCTCCAGCGCGGACCGGGCGATGCACTCGCTGACCAGCAGCATGTTCCGCAGGTCCAGGGCGAGGTGCCAGCCGGGGTTGAACTGCCGGTGCCCCTCGACACCGGCCCGCCGGGCCCGGACCCGGAGCTCGGCCAGCTTCTCCAGGGCGTGTGCCATCTCGCCCTCCCGCCGGATGATGCCGACGAGGTCGTTCATGGCCTGCTGGAGTTCCTGGTGCAGGGTGTACGGATTCTCCGGGGCGGCGCCGGGCTCCGGGCCCTCGGCGCTGAACGGCCGGAGCGCCTCGGCCGCGGCCGCGTCGATCTGCGCCTCGTCCACGAGGGGCCGCGCCGCGGCGAGCTCCGAGGCGTACTCCGAGGCGTGCAGGCCCGCCCGACGCCCGAAGACCAGCAGGTCGGACAGCGAATTGCCGCCGAGCCGGTTGGAGCCGTGCATTCCGCCCGCGACCTCGCCCGCCGCGTACAGCCCGGGAACACCGACCGCGGCGGCCGTGTCCGAGTCGACCGCGATGCCGCCCATCACGTAGTGGCAGGTCGGGCCGACCTCCATCGCCTCGGCCGTGATGTCCACGTCCGCCAGCTCCTTGAACTGGTGGTACATGGAGGGGAGGCGGCGTTTGATCTTCTCGGCCGGCATCCGGGTCGAGACGTCCAGGTACACGCCGCCGTGCGGCGAGCCGCGGCCCGCCTTCACCTCGGCGTTGATCGCGCGGGCGACCTCGTCACGGGGGAGCAGTTCGGGCGGGCGCCGGTTGTTGTCCGGGTCCTCGTACCAGCGGTCGCCCTCCGCCTCCGACTCGGCGTACTTCTCCTTGAAGACGTCCGGGACGTAGTCGAACATGAACCGCTTGCCCTCGCTGTTGCGCAGCACCCCGCCGTCGCCGCGCACCGACTCGGTGACGAGGATCCCCTTCACCGACGGCGGCCAGACCATCCCGGTCGGATGGAACTGCACGAACTCCATGTTGAGCAGCGGGGCCCCGGCGAGCAGCGCCAGCGCGTGCCCGTCGCCCGTGTACTCCCACGAGTTCGACGTGACCTTGAAGGACTTGCCGATCCCGCCGGTGGCGAGGACCACCGCGGGGGCCTCCAGCACGAAGAAGCGGCCGGACTCGCGCTCGTAGCAGAACGCCCCCGAGACGCGGTCGCCCTCCTGCGGGCGGTGTTCCTTCAGGACACGCGTGACCGTGCACTCCTGGAAGACCTTCAGCCGGGCCTCGTAGTCCCCGAACTCCCTGAAGTCCTCCTGCTGCAGCGAGACGATCTTCTGCTGGAGCGTACGGATCAGCTCCAGGCCGGTCCGGTCGCCCACGTGTGCGAGCCGTGGGTACTCGTGGCCGCCGAAGTTGCGCTGGGAGATCTTCCCGTCCTTCGTGCGGTCGAAGAGCGCGCCCCAGGTCTCCAGCTCCCACACCCGGTCGGGCGCCTCCTGGGCGTGCAGTTCGGCCATCCGCCACTGGTTGAGGAACTTCCCGCCGCGCATGGTGTCGCGGAAGTGCACCTGCCAGTTGTCGTGGGCGTTCACATTGGCCATGGAGGCGGCGATTCCGCCCTCCGCCATGACCGTATGGGCCTTGCCGAAGAGGGACTTGCAGATCACGGCGGTACGGGCGCCCCGCTCGCGCGCCTCGATGGCGGCCCGCAGGCCCGCGCCGCCCGCGCCCACCACGACGACGTCCCACTGCTGGCGTTCCAGCTGAGTCATCAGAAGGCACCTTTCCCTTAGAAGAAGCGCGGATCGTCGAAGGCGCCGGTGGCGAGCAGGTAGACGTAGAAGTCGGCGAGCGCGACGCTGATCAGGGAGGACCAGGCGAGCAGCATGTGACGCTCGTTCAGCTTCCCGGCCCAGCCCCACATCCGGTAGCGCACCGGGTGCTTGGAGAAGTGCTTCAGCCGGCCGCCGATGATGTGCCGACAGGAGTGGCAGGAGAGGGTGTACGCCCAGATCAGCGTGATGTTGACGAGGAAGATCAGGGTGCCGAGGCCCATGTGCCCCCACGCGTAGTGCTCGTCGCGGAAGGCGAGCACGGTGTCGTACGTGAGGATGCCCGCGACCGGCAGCGCCGCGTAGAAGAAGTAGCGGTGCATGTTCTGCAGGATCAGCGGGAAGCGGGTCTCGCCCGAGTACTTCTTGTGCGGTTCGGCGACGGCGCAGGCCGGTGGCGAGGCCCAGAAGCCCCGGTAGTAGGCCTTGCGGTAGTAGTAGCAGGTCAGCCGGAAGCCCAGCGGGAAGATCAGGATCAGCAACGCGGGGGAGAGCCCCCACCAGCTGCCGAAGATCTCCCAGTTGGGTCCGGAGCGCATGGGCTCGCAGTTCTCCGCGAGACAGGGCGAGTAGAACGGCGAGACGTACGGCGCCGCGTAGTAGTCGCTGTTCGCGAAGGCCCGCCAGGTCGAGTACACGATGAAGGCGAGCAGTCCGGCGGCGGTCGCGGCGGGCGCGAGCCACCAGCGGTCCGTCCTGAGGTGGCGGGGGGCGATGGCGGCGCGCGTGGCGCCGCGTACGCCGGTGTCGGTGTGGGGTGAATCAGTGCCTGTGGCCAACGAAGCTCCTAGGGCGCGTGCCGGTCGCGCGCACCCAGGCCTTCGTCGTCCGAGTCCGTCCACAGTGAGCTGTCGTACGGAGTGTCGGGAATGGTGACCAGGTCTTCGGGGCGGCCGGCCGGCTGGGTCCGGGATGCGTCCTCCCGCGTCTGCGCGAGGCTCCGCTCCAGCCGTTCGACCGTCCGGGCCAGGTCATCGAGACGGCGCTTGACGTCCGTCAACTCGTCCTGCAGGGACATGAACTGCCCTCACTTCCGCGGTCGCGGTGGCATGCGGTGTCTGGGGTCGCCCCCAGAGGGCTCTGTGTGCGCCTGCGAGTGTCGCGCGTCACATCCCGTGTTGTGAAGGCGTGTGCAGCGATTCCCCGCGCACGCCACCCATATGGGGTGCCCCGTTGGGCCGCATGGGTGGGGTTTACCGGTCGCGCCGCCGTGTCGGCGCCACGCCCTGCCCGCCGTGCATTTCAGTGTAGGAGCAATAGGTGTGATCATCGCTAAATTTCCGAACCTGATTAATCAAGAGCAAACCGTCATCAAAAAATCCGAGTCAGGACGAAGAGGTACAGGCCATGCCCTACGTCGTCTCCCCGCGCCGCAGGACCCTGCGCTCCGTAGCCCTCCTCACCAGCGGCGTTCTCGCGCTGCCCGCCCTGGCCGGATGCACCACACCGGAGCCCGGGGCCGATGCCAAGCCGGCGCCCATGGACATCGCCCCGGCCGAACGCGATCAGGTGGAGGACGGCGGAACGCTGCGCTGGGCCGTCGACGCCATCCCCGCGACGTTCAACACCTTCCAGGCTGACGCCGACGCCGCCACGTCACGCGTCGCCGCGGCCGCGCTCCCGGCCCTCTTCACCCTCGACGGGAGCGGTCGGCCGCAGCTCAACGGCGACTATCTGGAATCGGCCAAGATCGTCGAGCGTGAGCCGCGGCAGGTCGTCCTCTACAAGCTCAACCAGCAGGCCGTGTGGAGTGACGGCCGGGAGATCGGGGCCGCCGACTTCGTCGCCCAGTGGCGGGCGCTGAGCGGCAAGGACTCGGCGTACTGGACCGCGCGCAACGCGGGTTACGACCGGATCCAGAAGATCGAGCGCGGCGCGAGCGACCTGGAGGTCCGGGTCACCTTCGCCAAGCCGTACGCCGATTGGCAGTCGCTCTTCACCCCGCTCTACCCGAAGGAGGTGATGGGCACCCCCGACGCGTTCAACGACTCCGCGCGCACCCGGCTCGTGAAGACCGCCGGGCCGTTCACGCTCAAGGAGCTCGACCGCAAGGCGGGCACCGTCACCCTCGTCCGCAACCCGCGCTGGTGGGGTCAGCGCGCCAAGCTCGAATCGCTGGTGCTGCGGGCGGTCCCGCGCGACGACCGCGCGGCGGCGCTCGCCACCGGACGCGTCGATCTGGCCGAAATCGACCGCAGCGTCGCGAACCGTATCGCCCTGGCGGTACGGGACACAGGCAGCCCCTCGCCCGCCCACGGGCCCGCGGCCCAGAGCAGCCCGTCCGGCGCGCTGAAGGCCTGGGCCCTCGCGCACGGCTCCGACGCGAAGAAGGCCAGGGCCGCCCGGATCGCCCAGCAGCGGAACCAGGCCGCGATCGACCGCCACACCAGGCAGCAGACCGCGCTGCGCGGCTTCGTCGTCCGCAAGTCGCTGGAGCCCGCGTACACCCAGCTCGCGCTGAACGGGGAGTCGGGCCCGCTCGCCGACGAGCGGGTACGCCGCGCCGTCGCCCGCGCGCTGGACCGCAAGGAGCTCGCGGAGACCGTCCTCAAACCGCTGGCCCTGCCCGCCGAGCCGGTGGGCAGCCATATCGCGCTCGCCGGGCAGCGCGCGTACGCCGACAGCAGCGGCGCGCTCGGCACCCAGGACACCGTGGAGGCCAGGGCGCTGCTCGCCGACGCGGGCTGGACGCCGGAGGGCGCCCGCGAGACGCCGCCGGACGGGACCGAGGCCGGCGCCGAGGCGGATACCGAGGCGCGCCCGGAGAAGCCGGAGAAGAAGGGGGAGGAGAAGACGCAGAAGGGTACGGACGCCGGCAGCCCGGCGGCGAGCCCGGTGGCGGGCATTCCGGCTGTGAAGAGCCCGGTGGCGGGGGGCGCGCAGGCGTCGGCCCCGGCCGCCAGGGGCGCGGAGGCGTCGGCCCCGGCGGGGAGCGGCGGTGCGGGCCGGTCCCCGGGCGCCGCCGGCACCGCGAGGCCCCCGGCCGCCGGGAGCTCGGCCGGGGCCCCCGCTCCCACCCCCGGCGGCGCGGCCCCCGTGCCGGCCCCCGCCCCCGCGTCCCCGGCCGCCAGGAGCGCGGCGCAGCCCCCCGCCCCCGGTGGACCGTCCCGTGTCCCCGCCCCCGGCAGCGCGGCGGACGTCCCGTCCGACGACGGGCTGTACATCGTCGGTGACGACAAGCCGGGCGACACCGGATCCGGCCCGGACGACTGGAACATCCTCGCGCCCGCCCGGAGCGCCGGACTGCAGAGCCTGGCGCTGCGCCGCCAGGCCGACGTCCAGGGCCGCCCGGCCGACGACTCCGCCGACGGGAACGGCCCCGTCGCCGAGGCCCAGGAGCGCAGGCCCGGCGGGGTCGCGGGCGCCTACGCCCCCAAGGGGACCCACGCCCCCGCCATGAACGACGACCGCGCCGCGGGCCCCCTCGGCAAGAACGGCGAGCCGCTCACCCTGCGCTTCGTCCTCCCCTCGGGCCCGGGCTCCGAGGCACTGCGCACCGTCGGCGACCGGATCGCGCGGATGCTGGACAGGATCGGCGTACGCACCGAGATCACCAAGGTCGAGGACGAGAGCTACTTCAAGGACCACATCGCCTCGGGGCACTACGACCTGGCCCTCTACACCTGGCCCGCCTCCGCCTACCCGGCGACCGACGCCCGCCCGATCTACGCCAAGCCCGAGCCGGCCACCGACGGCTCACTGCTGGTGGAGCAGAACTACACCCGGGTCGGTACGGACCACATCGACCAGCTCTTCGCCCAGGCCGTGGCCGAGCTGGACGAGGACCAGGCCGACGAGCTGATGAAGCGGGCCGACGCCCGGATCTGGGCCACCGCCGCGTCCATCCCGCTCTACCAGCGCCCCCAGCTGGTGGCGGTCAAGCGGGAGCTGGTGAACGTGGGCGCCTTCGGATTCGCCGCACCGCGCTACCAGGACATCGGTTTCACCAAGCCGAAGCCCGCGGCGGACCACGAGAAGGACCCGAAGGGGAACGGCGCGGAGAACGACGACGAGGACGGCAAGGAGAACGACGAGGACTAGCCGGTCAGGCGCTGGATCGGCCCGGGAAGTCGGTTTCCGCGGCAGCCCCGTACCATAGGGGTAAGCCGTGGCGCGTCCGCCCGGCGGGCGTACGAGCAAACAGACGCCGCATCCCACGATCCGAGAGAAGCGCTAGCCACCCATGCCCACGCGCCACGACATCCGTAACGTCGCCATCGTCGCCCACGTCGACCACGGCAAGACGACCATCGTCGACGCCATGCTGAAGCAGGCGGGAGCCTTCGCCGCCCACCAGCTCGACTCCGTCGACGACCGGATGATGGACTCGAACGACCTGGAGCGTGAGAAGGGCATCACGATCCTCGCCAAGAACACGGCGGTGAAGTATCACCCCAAGAGTGGCGAGGCCCCGATCACGATCAACATCATCGACACCCCCGGCCACGCCGACTTCGGCGGTGAGGTCGAGCGCGGTCTGTCGATGGTCGACGGTGTCGTGCTGCTGGTGGACGCCTCCGAGGGCCCGCTCCCGCAGACCCGTTTCGTGCTCCGCAAGGCGCTCCAGCGGCGGATGCCCGTCATCCTCTGCATCAACAAGACGGACCGCCCGGACTCCCGGATCGACGAGGTCGTCAACGAGACGTACGACCTCTTCCTCGACTTGGACGCCGACGAGGACCAGATCGAGTTCCCGATCGTCTACGCCTGCGGCCGTGACGGCGTCGCCTCGCTGACCAAGCCGGAGGACGGCACCGTCCCCGCCGACAGCGAGAACCTGGAGCCGTTCTTCTCCACGATCCTGGAGCACATCCCGGCTCCGACGTTCGACGAGGCCGCGCCGCTCCAGGCGCACGTCACCAACCTCGACGCCGACAACTTCCTCGGCCGTATCGCGCTGCTCCGCGTCGAGCAGGGCGAGCTGCGCAAGGGCCAGACCGTGGCCTGGATCAAGCGCGACGGCTCGATCGCCAACGTCCGCATCACCGAGCTGATGATGACCGAGGCGCTCACCCGCAAGCCCGCCGAGGTGGCCGGCCCCGGTGACATCTGCGCCGTCGCCGGTATCCCGGACATCATGATCGGCGAGACGCTGGCCGACCCGGAGAACCCGGTCGCGCTGCCGCTGATCACGGTCGACGAGCCGGCGATCTCCATGACCATCGGTACGAACACCTCGCCGCTGGTCGGCCGCGGTGGCACCGGCAAGGGCGCGGACGCGAAGTCCGCGGTCAAGGACCGCAAGGTCACCGCCCGCCAGGTCAAGGACCGCCTGGAGCGCGAGCTGATCGGTAACGTCTCGCTGCGCGTCCTGGACACCGAGCGCCCCGACGCCTGGGAGGTGCAGGGCCGTGGTGAGCTGGCGCTGGCCATCCTGGTCGAGCAGATGCGCCGCGAGGGCTTCGAGATGACCATCGGCAAGCCGCAGGTGGTCACCAAGCAGGTCGACGGCAAGACGCACGAGCCCGTCGAGCGCATGACCATCGACGTGCCCGAGGAGCACATGGGCGCCGTCACGCAGCTCATGGGCGTCCGCAAGGGCCGTATGGACAACATGTCCAACCACGGCTCGGGCTGGGTCCGCATGGAGTTCGTCGTGCCGTCCCGCGGCCTCATCGGCTTCCGTACGGAGTTCCTGACGAACACCCGCGGCACCGGTATCGCCCACTCCATCCACGAGGGCCACGAGCCGTGGTTCGGCGAGCTGAAGACCCGTAACAACGGCTCCCTGGTCGCCGACCGTGCCGGCGCCGTCACCGCCTTCGCGATGACGAACCTCCAGGAGCGCGGCGTGCTCTTCACCGACCCCGGCACCGAGGTGTACGAGGGCATGATCGTCGGCGAGAACTCCCGCGCCGACGACATGGACGTGAACATCACCAAGGAGAAGAAGCTCACCAACATGCGCTCCTCCTCCGCCGACTCCTTCGAGGCGATCGTGCCGCCGCGCAAGCTGTCGCTGGAGCAGTCCCTGGAGTTCTGCCGCGACGACGAGTGCGTCGAGGTGACCCCGGAGGCCGTCCGCATCCGCAAGGTCGTCCTGGACCAGAAGGAGCGCGGTCGCTCCGCGTCCCGCGCCAAGCACGGCTGACCACAGGCCTCATAGCCGTCCGACGGCCCGGTCGCTCTCCTCTGGGGGTGCGACCGGGCCGTCGCTCGTTTCCGGCCAATGTCGCTCCGGAGCTGAACCGTGTAGCGCATTCTGGCGGTTCCGAGGCCCCCCGCAACTGGTTTTCCGTGCCCAGGTGTCCGGATGTCGAACGATCATGACCGATAGATGTATAACGAGTCCGTTTCGCGGGCTTCTATCTAGGATCGATTTGTCCAGATTTTGATCGTTGTTCACTGCGGGTGTGATGCAACCGAGACCTAAAGGGTGTGGTCGGAGGGTACGTCATGGCAGATAGTTATCCGCGTAGAGCTCGGGTCAATGGGTCACGCACTGTGGGGAGTGCACCGACTCACGAGCGCGCAAGGGGTATGTGATGTCCGCCGTCAGGGGTGTCGGCGGGCTTCGATGCATATCTCGCTTGTAGTGACAAGTGGACTCATGAGGAGGGCCCAATGCGTGGTGCCATAAGCGCCAAACGGGTCGTGTTCGCGACAGTGATCCCCATGGGGGCGGAACGATCGTGACGAGCCCAGCGAAGGCCGGGGGCGCGGGAGCGTCCGCCGTCCTGGAGGTGGATGCCACGCCGGAAGGCGAGGCTCCGGAAGTCAAGACCCCTGCCGGGCTTTCTCCCGGGCAGCTGATGTGGCGTCGATTCAAGCGTGACCGCACGGGAGTCGTCTCCGCGTGCACCGTCATCTTCTTCTTCGTCATCTCGCTCCTGGCTCCGGTGATCCAGAGCGTGTACGGCAAGGACCCGTACACCCTCTATGGGCAGGACAACATCGAGCTCCTCGATGAGTTCAGCATCCCGACCGGTGTCTTCGGAGGAGTCTCCGGCGAGCACTGGTTCGGCATCGAGCCCATTCTGGGCCGCGATGTGTTCATGCAACTGCTGTACGGGATGCGCACTTCGATCTACACGGCTCTGGTGGCGACTGTCCTGATGGTCGTCCTGGGTGTGGTGATCGGCCTGGTCGGCGGTTACTACGGAGGGAAAGTCGACTACTGGCTCGGCCGGTTGACCGACTTCCTGATGGGCATTCCCAGCCAGCTGTTCTTCGTGGCGTCGATGCCGGTTGTCGTCGCGGCCTTCGTCAACCCCGACGAGGAGACGCCGACGGGACTGCGGGCGATCGCGATCGTCATCGTGCTGTCGTTCCTGGGCTGGATGGGTCTGTCCCGTCTGATCCGGGCGGCGACGCTCTCCCTGCGAGAGCGGGAGTTCGTCGAGGCGGCGAAGATCGCGGGTGCGTCTCCGTGGCGCATCATCCGCAAGGAACTGCTGCCCAACCTGGTCACACCGATTCTCGTGCAGGCGACTCTGCTGCTGCCTTCCACGATTCTCTCGGTGGCGTTCCTTTCCTTCGTGGGAGTCGGCTATGTCGAGCCCACGCCGGACTGGGGCCGGATGTTCGCCATCGGTGCGGACATCTACGAGCAGGACCCGGCTTACATGTTCTTCCCGGGTGTCGCCATGGTCGTCTTCGTCGTGGCGTTCAACCTGCTCGGTGACTCGGTACGGGACGCCTTCGACCCCAAGTCCGGACGCTGACTTTCCACCAGCGGGACAGCTGCCACTCCACTCCCACGTAACCGTCTTCGAACGTCGAACTCGAACGGATGCGCCAGGCAGCACAGTTGGATCACTACTGACAGATAGGTACTCATCACTATGAGCATCTTTGGTACGCGCAGGGCGCGCGCTGTCGTCGTCGCGCTGGCGGCCGGCTCGCTGGCACTGACCGGTTGCGGCAACAACAGCGGCTCGGACTCCAAGGACAAGGCCAAGACCAAGGAGGACGCCGCCAAGCAGGCGACCGCCGTCACCTATGGCGACGCCGCGGCCTCCACCGGCCCCGCCAAGGAGATCCCCGGTGCCAAGCCCGGCGGCACGATCGAGATCCTCCAGACGGACGACTTCTCCCACCTGGACCCGGCGCAGAGCTACGTCAGCGACGCCCGCATCCTGGGCCGCCTCATCCACCGCGGTCTGACGCAGTACGACGAGGCCGCGGACGGCTCGCTCAAGGTCGTCGGCGACATCGCCACCGACTCCGGCAAGACGACCGACGGCGGCAAGACCTGGACCTACACGCTCAAGAGCGGTGTCAAGGACGCGAACGGCAACGAGATCACCTCGGCCGACGTGCGCCACACCATCGAGCGCCTGTACGCGCCGTTCGTCACCGACGGCCCGATCTACCTCCAGACGTGGCTGTCCGGTGAGGGCACCACGTACCGCAAGGCGCTCCCGGACGGCCCGTACAAGGGCAAGCACCTCCCGGACACCGTCCTTGAGACCCCGGACGCGAAGACGGTCATCTTCAAGTTCAAGGAGCCGCAGGCCGACCTGCCGCAGGCCCTCGCGATGACCGGCTACTCCATCGTGCCCGCGAAGGGCGACACGAAGGAGAAGTACGACACGGCCCCCGTCGCCGTCGGTCCGTACAAGGTCGCCGACTTCAAGCCCGGCAAGTCCATGAAGCTCGTCAAGAACACGAACTGGGACCCGAAGACCGACTCGGTCCGTCACCAGTACGTCGACGGCTTCGAGGTGACGTTCAACCAGGACGACGAGGCGCAGACCAAGCAGATCCTGGCCGACCGCGGTGAGGCCAAGAACGCGATCCAGCTCACCGGCACGGTCGCCACGACCCAGGTGCGCAACGTCGTCACCAACGCCGAGGCCAAGAAGCGCACCATCCAGGGCTACCAGCCCTACGTCTGGCAGCTGAACTTCAACCTCGACCGGATGAAGGACAAGAAGGTCCGCGACGCCATCGCCATCGCGATGCCGAGCGCCAACGTCTACCAGCCGGACGGCGGCGCCTACGGCGGCGAGGTCGCCACCGGCCTGCTCGCCCCGACCCTCCCGGGCTTCGAGAAGGACTACGACCCGTTCGGCAAGGCCAAGAAGCCGGGCGGCGACATCGAGAAGGCCAAGAAGATGATCGAGGAGGCGGGCGCCAAGGGCAAGAAGGTCGTCTACGCCTACGCCAACTCGCCGAAGCGCCAGCAGCAGTCCGTGGTCATCGAGAACGCGCTGACGAAGATCGGTCTCGACGTCCAGAAGAAGGAGATCGACAACGCGACCTGGTACGAGCAGGTCGGCAAGGTCAACAACGGTCTCGACCTCTACATGACGGGCTGGGGCCAGGACTGGGCCTCCGCGTCCACGGTGATCCCGCCTCTGTTCGACGGAAAGCAGCTGCAGGACGGCTCCTCGGTCTACTCGCACATCAACGACCCCAAGGTCAACGCCGAGATCGCCCGTATCAAGAAGCTCACGGACCCGGCTGAGGCGCAGAAGGGCTGGACGGCCCTGCACCACGACATCGTGGAGCGGATCAACCCGGCCGCCCCGCTGTACTTCACCAGGGCGCTGTACATCCACGGCTCCAACGTCGGTGGTGCTCGCTACTCCACCGACCTGAGCTCCGTCGACGTCACGCGCCTCTTCATCAAGAAGTAACGCTCACTCAGGCCGGCTCCGGGGATGTGCACAAGGCGGTATGCGCATCCCCGGAGCGCCGGTCCCTCCCGTAGAGACCCCTTATTGCCGCCGTCCTGAGAGCAGCGACCTGCCATGCTTCAATTCCTTATTCGCCGGACGCTCGGCGCAGCCCTGATCCTCTTTTTGATCAGCGCGTTCACGTTCTTCATGTTCTTCGCCATCCCGCAGGATCCCGCCCTGCTGGCCTGCGGAAAGAACTGCACGCCCGACGCACTGGAAGTCATCCACAAGAACCTCGGTCTCGACAAGCCGGTCGCGGTTCAGTTCTGGGACTTCATGGTCGGCATCTTCGCCGGTCGCGACTTCTCCGTGGGCCACTGCTCGGCCCCGTGCTTCGGAGTCTCGTTCAACGACCAGCAGATGGTGTGGGACACGATCGTCGACCGGTTCCCGCTCACTCTCTCGCTCTCGATCGGCGGCCTGATCGTCTTCCTGATCGTCGGTCTCAGCGCCGGCATGATCGCCGCCTGGCGCAAGGGCACCGCGGTCGACAAGATCTTCAGCGGTGGTTCGCTGGTCCTGTCGTCCATGCAGATCTACTTCCTCGGCCCGGTCGTCCTCGGACTCTTCGTCTACAGCACCGGCTGGCTCGACAAGCCGAAGTACGTACCGTTCAGCGAGAGCATCGGCGGCTGGTTCATGGGCCTGCTGATCCCCTGGATCGTGATGTCGGTCATCTTCACGGCCAACTACACGCGTATGTCCCGGTCCACGATGATCGAGCAGCTCCAGGAGGAGCACGTCCGCGCCGCCCGCGCCAAGGGCATGAGCAGCCGCTACGTGTTCTTCCGCTACGCCTGGCGCGGATCGCTCATCCCGATCGTCACCATCATCGGCATCGACCTGGGCGCCCTCTTCGGCGGCGCGATGGTCACCGAGCTCACCTTCGGCCTGGCGGGAATCGGCCGACTGGCGATCAGCTCGGTGGTGAACAAGGACCTGCCGCTGACCATGGGTGTGATGGTCGTCAGTGCCGCACTCATTCTCTTCTTCAACGTCATCGTGGACGCCCTGTACGCCATCATCGACCCGCGCGTGCGTCTGTCCTAGGAGAACGACCGTGACCACACTCACCAAGACCGAGGACACGCCGGCCCCGACCGAGTCGGGCGCGTTCCTCTCGGTGCGCGACCTGCGAGTCCAGTTCTCCACCGAGGACGGCATCGTCAAGGCCGTGGACGGCCTCTCCTTCGACCTCGAGCGCGGACAGACGCTGGGCATCGTCGGCGAGTCGGGCTCCGGCAAGTCGGTGACCAACCTCAGCATCCTGGGGCTGCACAACCCGAAGAGCACCACGATCGAGGGTTCGATCCGGCTGGACGGCCAGGAGCTCACGGACGCCTCGGGCCGCCAGCTCGAGCGCCTGCGCGGCAACAAGATGGCGATGATCTTCCAGGACGCGCTGACCGCCCTGTCGCCGTACTACACGATCGGCCGGCAGATCTCCGAGCCGTACATGAAGCACACGGGCGCGAGCAGGAAGGAGGCCCGCGCGCGGGCCATCGAGATGCTCGGCAAGGTCGGCATCCCCGATCCCAAGGCGCGTGTCGACGACTATCCGCACCAGTTCTCCGGCGGTATGCGCCAGCGCGCGATGATCGCCATGTCGCTGGTCTGCAACCCCGAGCTGCTGATCGCCGACGAGCCGACCACCGCGCTCGACGTGACCGTCCAGGCGCAGATCCTCGACCTGCTCAAGGACCTCCAGCAGGAGTTCGGGTCCGCGATCATCCTGATCACGCACGACCTGGGCGTCGTGGCGAACACCGCCGACGACCTGCTGGTGATGTACGCGGGCCGGGCCGTGGAGCGCGGCTCCGTCCGAGAGGTGCTCAAGCAGCCGCAGCATCCCTACACCTGGGGTCTGCTCGGTTCGATGCCGCGCCTCTCGTCCGATGTGAACGAGCCGCTCATGCCCATCCCCGGCTCGCCGCCGAGCCTGCTGAACCCGCCCGCCGGCTGCGCGTTCAACCCCCGGTGTGCCCATGTCGAGCTCGTCGACGGCGGTCGCTGTGCGAACGAGCGCCCGCTCCTTCCGGCCGGACGGGGCGCGGCATGCCATCTGTCGGCGGAGCAGCGGCAGCAGGTTTTCATCGAGAAGATTCAGCCCCGGCTGGGCTGATTGACCAGCGACTGGGGCTATGACCATGAGCGAGAACACCACCACCACCAAAACCACCGCCAATGACGCGGTCCCGCCGCAGGGCGGGCCGTCGCAGGCCGAACCGTTGATGACGGTGGAGGGCCTGACCAAGCACTTCCCGATCATGGGCGGCTTTCCCATCAAGCGGAAGGTCGGCGCGGTCCAGGCCGTCGACGGCGTCAGCCTGAGCGTCTACCCGGGTGAGAGCCTGGGCCTGGTCGGTGAGTCGGGCTGCGGCAAGTCGACCACCGGCCGGCTGCTGACCCGGCTGATGGAGCCGACCGGCGGCCGGATCACGTACGCGGGCAAGGACATCACGCACGCCAAGCGGAAGCAGCTGGCGCCCATCCGGTCCGAGATCCAGATGATCTTCCAGGACCCGTACGCGTCGCTGAACCCGCGCCAGACGGTCGGAACGATCATCTCCGGCCCGATGGAGATCAACGGGATCAACCCGCCCGGCGGCCGCGAGAAGCGGGTCCGCGAACTCCTGGAGACCGTCGGTCTCAACCCGGAGCACTACAACCGCTTCCCGCACGAGTTCTCGGGCGGCCAGCGCCAGCGCATCGGCGTGGCCCGCGCGCTCGCCCTGGAGCCGAAGCTGATCGTCGCCGACGAGCCGGTCTCGGCGCTCGACGTGTCCATCCAGGCGCAGGTCGTCAACCTGCTCCAGGACCTCCAGCGCGACCTGGGCATCGCCTTCGTGTTCATCGCGCACGACCTGGCGATCGTCCGGCAGTTCTCGCAGCGCGTCGCGGTGATGTACCTGGGCAAGATCGTGGAGATCGCGGACCGCGACTCGCTCTACAACCGCCCGCGCCACCCCTACACGCACGCCCTGCTGTCGGCGGTGCCGGACGCGGACATCGACGCCGCGAAGAAGGAGCGGATCCGCCTCTCGGGCGACGTCCCCTCGCCGATCATGCCGCCGTCCGGCTGCCGGTTCCGTACCCGCTGCTGGAAGGCGCAGGACAAGTGCGCCACGGAGGAGCCGCCGCTGCTCCAGCTCTCCGGCAGCGAGGCGGGCCACCTCACGGCGTGCCACTTCCCGGAGGAGCCGACGACCGAGGCCCGGGAGCACGACGTCGTGCTGGACCCGGCGCTGATCGCCATGGAGCAGGACGGCTCCGGGTCGGCCGACCAGGCCTGACCGTCCGTCTCCGCCGAGGGCCCCACGCGTGACGCGTGGGGCCCTCGGCGCGTTCACGCATGGGACACCTGCCGGGCCACGTACGGACGCGGTGAACGTGCGGGGTGCCGGCCACGGGCGCGATATTGGGGCCAGGGGCAGCTACGGACCACCCGGGAGGCACTCCATGCGCGGAGCCACGCACGCCAAGTGGGTCGTCTGCTCGGTCGCCGTCGTACTCGCGGCAAGCGGCTGCGGTGGTGGTGGCGGCGCCGGTGCCGGAGGCCCGGACGGGATCGTCAGCTCCTCGTGGGGCGACCCGCAGAACCCCCTGGAGCCGGCGAACACCAACGAGGTGCAGGGCGGCAAGGTCCTCGACATGATCTTCCGTGGTCTCAAGCGGTACGACCCGAAGACCGGCGAGGCCGAGGACATGCTCGCCGAGAAGATCGAGACCGCCGACTCCACCCACTTCACCATCACCGTCAAGGACGGCTGGACGTTCTCCAACGGCGAGGCGGTCACCGCGAAGTCCTTCGTGGACGCCTGGAACTACGGCGCCCACCTCAAGAACAACCAGCGCAACGCCTACTTCTTCGGCCAGATCGAGGGCTACGACGCGGTCCACCCCGAAGCGGGCGAGCGACCGACCGCCGAGACGATGTCCGGCCTGAAGGTGACGGGCCCGCAGACCTTCACGGTCAAGCTCAGCCAGAAGTTCTCCACCTGGCCCGAGACCCTCGGCTACGCCGCCTTCGCCCCGCTGCCCAAGGCCTTCTACACCGATCACGCCGGCTGGCTGGCCAAGCCCGTCGGCAACGGCCCGTACGCCGTGGACTCGTACACCAAGGGCTCCCAGATGTCCCTGCGCCGCTGGGACGCGTACCCCGGCCAGGACAAGGCCAGGAACGGCGGCGTCGACCTCAAGGTCTACACCGACAACAACACCGCCTACACCGATCTGACGGCCGGAAACCTCGACCTGGTCGACGACGTCCCGGCGGCCCAGCTCAAGAACGTCAAGGCCGACCTCGGCGACCGGTACATCAACACCCCCGCCGGCATCATCCAGACCCTCGCCTTCCCCTACTACGACCCGGACTGGAACAAGCCCGGCCAGGAGAAGGTCCGCAAGGGCCTGTCCAAGGCGATCAACCGGCAGCAGATCACCGACACGATCTTCCAGAAGACCCGCACCCCCGCGACGGACTGGACATCCCCCGTGCTCGGCGAGGAGGGCGGGTTCGACGCCTCGCTCTGCGGCGACGCCTGCACGTACAACCCCGAGGAGGCCAAGAAGCTGATCGCCGAGGGCGGCGGCATCCCCGGCGGCCAGGTGAAGATCTCGTACAACGCCGACAGCGGCTCCCACAAGGAGTGGGTCGACGCCGTCTGCAACTCCATCAACAACGCGCTCGGCAACAGCAGGGCCTGCGTCGGCAATCCCGTCGGCACCTTCGCCGACTACCGCAACCAGATCACCCAGTCCAAGATGAGCGGCCCCTTCCGGGCCGGGTGGCAGATGGACTACCCGCTGATCCAGAACTTCCTCCAGCCGCTCTACTACACCAACGCCTCGTCCAACGACGGTAAGTGGAGCAACCCGGAATTCGACCAGCTCATCGACGAGGCCAACGCCGAGACCGACACGGCTAAGGCCGTGGACACCTTCCAGCAGGCCGAGGAGATCCTGCGGGACGACATGGGCGCCATTCCCCTCTGGTACCAGAACGGCAGCGCCGGCTATTCGACCCGGCTCTCGAACGTGGCGCTCAACCCCTTCAGCGTCCCGGTCTACAACGAGATCACGGTCAGCTGACGCCATGGGGCGCTATGTGATCCGGCGTCTGCTCCAGATGATCCCGGTCTTCATCGGCGCCACGCTGCTGATCTTCCTGATGGTCAACGTGATGGGCGACCCCATCGCGGGCCTGTGCGGCGACCGCGAATGCGACCCCGCGACGGCCGCCCAGCTGCGGAAGGAATTCGGCCTCGATAAACCGGTCTGGCAGCAGTACCTGACGTACATGGGCAATCTCTTCACCGGCGACTTCGGCACCGCGTTCAACGGCCAGCCGGTCACCGAGCTCATGGCCACCGCCTTCCCGGTCACCATCAGGCTCACCCTCGTCGCCATCGTCTTCGAGATCGTCATCGGCATCACGCTGGGCGTGCTGACCGGACTGCGCCGAGGCCGCCCCGTCGACACCGGCGTACTGCTGCTGACCCTGGTCGTCATCGCCATCCCGACGTTCGTCACCGGTCTGCTGCTCCAGCTGCTGCTCGGCGTGCAATGGGGCTGGATCCGGCCCGCCGTCTCGCCCGAGGCGCCCCTCGACGAACTGATCGTTCCGGGACTCGTCCTCGCCTCCGTCTCGCTCGCGTACGTCACGCGCCTCACGCGGACCTCCATCGCCGAGAACCGGCGCGCCGACTACGTCCGCACGGCCATCGCGAAGGGCCTGCCGCGCCGCCGCGTCATCACCCGCCATCTGCTGCGCAACTCGCTGATCCCGGTCGTCACCTTCATCGGCGCCGACATCGGCGCGTTGATGGGCGGCGCGATCGTCACCGAGCGGATCTTCAACATCCACGGCGTCGGCTACCAGCTCTACCAGGGCATCGTGCGCCAGAACACGCAGACCGTCGTCGGCTTCGTGACCGTGCTGGTGCTGGTGTTCCTGCTGGTGAACCTGCTCGTGGACCTCCTGTACGCCGTCCTCGACCCGAGGATCCGCTATGCCTGAGCCACGGGAGAACGCGATCGCTCCGACCGGGGCGGGGGGCGCGATGGACCTGGCGACCAGCGAGGGCGAGACGCTGGAGCGCACCCCCGGCGGCCCGCTCGGCACCGGACCTTCCCAGAAGCCCCGCAGCCTCTGGTCCGACGCCTGGCGCGACCTGCGCCGCAATCCCGTCTTCCTCGTCTCCGCCCTGGTCATCCTCTTCCTGGTCCTCATCTCGCTGTGGCCGTCGCTGATCGCCTCCGGAGACCCGCTGTCCTGCGACCTCGCCAAGGCCCAGGAGGGTTCCCAGCCCGGCCACCCCTTCGGCTTCGACGGCCAGGGCTGCGACGTCTACACGCGCACCGTCTACGGCGCCCGCACCTCGGTCACCGTCGGCGTCTGCGCGACCCTCGGCGTGGCGCTCCTCGGGTCCGTGCTCGGCGGGCTCGCCGGATTCTTCGGCAGGGCGTCGGACGCCGTCCTCTCCCGCCTCACCGACGTCTTCTTCGCCATCCCGGTGGTGCTGGGCGGCCTGGTGCTGCTGTCCGTGGTCACCAGCAACACCGTCTGGCCGGTGATCGGGTTCATGGTGCTGCTGGGCTGGCCGCAGATCTCCCGTATCGCCCGCGGCTCGGTGATCACCGCCAAGCAGAACGACTACGTCCAGGCCGCGCGCGCCCTCGGCGCCTCCAACTCCCGCCTCCTGCTGCGCCACATCGCCCCGAACGCGGTCGCCCCCGTCATCGTCGTGGCGACCATCGCGCTCGGTACGTACATCGCGCTGGAGGCGACCCTGTCGTACCTGGGCGTCGGGCTGCGGCCGCCCACCGTTTCCTGGGGCATCGACATCTCCGCCGCGTCCCCCTACATCCGCAACGCCCCGCACATGCTGCTCTGGCCGGCCGGCGCGCTCGCCGTCACCGTGCTGGCGTTCATCATGCTCGGCGACGCGGTGCGCGACGCCCTCGACCCCAAACTGAGGTAGGCGGCCATGCTGCTCGACGTACGAGACCTGCACGTGGAATTCCGTACGCGGGACGGAGTCGCCAAGGCCGTCAACGGCGTCGGCTACTCGGTGGACGCGGGCGAGACCCTCGCCGTGCTCGGCGAGTCCGGCTCCGGGAAGTCCGTCACCGCCCAGGCCGTCATGGGCATCCTCGACGTTCCGCCGGGCCGGATCACCGGCGGCGAGATCCTGTTCAAGGGCCGGGACCTGCTGAAACTCAAGGAGGAGGAGCGGCGCGGGATCCGTGGTGCGGAGATGGCGATGATCTTCCAGGACGCCCTGTCCGCGCTCAACCCGGTGCTGACCGTCGGGGAGCAGCTCGGCGAGATGTTCACCGTGCACCGGGGGATGTCCCGCAAGGACGCGAGGACGAAGGCCGTCGAGCTGATGGACCGGGTCCGCATCCCGGCGGCCAGGGAACGCGTCGGTCAGTATCCGCATCAGTTCAGCGGCGGAATGCGGCAGCGCATCATGATCGCGATGGCCCTGGCGCTGGAGCCGGACCTGATCATCGCGGACGAGCCGACGACCGCGCTGGACGTGACCGTGCAGGCCCAGGTGATGGACCTGCTCGCCGAACTGCGGCGCGAGCTGAACATGGGCCTCATCCTCATCACCCACGACCTCGGGGTCGTGGCCGACGTCGCCGACCGGATCGCGGTGATGTACGCGGGCCGGATCGTGGAGAGCGCCCCCGTCCACGACATCTACAAGGCGCCCGCCCATCCGTACACGCGCGGGCTGCTCGACTCGATTCCCCGGCTGGACCAGAAGGGCCGGGAGCTGTACGCGATCAAGGGCCTGCCGCCGAATCTGATGGCCATTCCGCCGGGTTGCGCCTTCCATCCGCGCTGCCCGCTGGCCCAGGACGTGTGCGTGACGGACGAGCCGGAGCTGTTCGACGTGAGCCGGGACCGGGGGAGCGCCTGCTTCTTCTGGAGGGAGTGCCTCCGTGGCTGAGCGGGCCAGCGAGCCGATCATCGAAGTGCGCGGGCTGCACAAGCACTATCCGCTCACCCGGGGAATCGTCTTCAAGAAGCAGGTGGGGGAGGTCCGAGCGGTCGACGGGGTCGATCTGGACCTCTTCCCCGGCGAGACCCTCGGCATCGTCGGCGAGTCCGGCTGCGGCAAGTCCACCCTCGCCAGGATGCTGGTTCATCTGGAGCGGCCGTCGAGCGGCGAGATCCGCTACAAGGGCGAGGACATCACCAAGCTGTCCGGGCGCGCGCTGAAGGCGGTGCGGCGCAACATCCAGATGGTGTTCCAGGACCCGTACACCTCGCTGAACCCGCGCATGACGGTCGGCGACATCATCGGGGAGCCGTACGAGATCCATCCGGAGGTCGCCCCCAAGGGCTCACGGCGGCAGCGGGTCCAGGAACTGCTGGACGTCGTCGGCCTCAACCCCGAGTACATCAACCGCTATCCGCACCAGTTCAGCGGCGGCCAGCGGCAGCGCATCGGCATCGCGCGCGGACTCGCGCTACGGCCGGAGATCATCGTGGCGGACGAGCCGGTGTCGGCGCTCGACGTGTCCGTGCAGGCGCAGGTGATCAATCTGCTGGACCGGCTGCAGAAGGACTTCAGCCTGAGTTACGTCTTCATCGCCCACGACCTGTCGATCGTGCGGCACATCTCGGACCGGGTGGGGGTGATGTACCTGGGCCGGATCGTGGAGATCGGCAGGGAGGAGGAGATCTACGAGCATCCGACCCACCCGTACACCCAGGCGCTGCTGTCGGCGGTCCCGGTGCCCGACCCGGACGCGCGGGCGCACCGGACGCGGGTCATCCTGTCCGGAGACGTACCGTCCCCGACGAGCATCCCGTCCGGTTGCCGGTTCCGTACGCGCTGCTGGAAGGCCCGGGAGCGGTGCGCGCTGGAGGTGCCGGAACTGGCGGTTCCGGAAGTCTTCCGGCTGAGCGAGGGCCCGGCGAAGCACGATTCGGCGTGCCACTTCGCCGAGGAGAAGCGGGTGGTGCCGACGGACGACACCACCCCCTAGCGCCTGATGGCTTCTCCTGCTAGTTCCTGTGCAGGAAGGCCAGCCGGGCCTTCTTCTCCGGCAGGAAGACCTCCGGAAGGATGATCTCCGGCAGGACGATCTCGGGACCGAGCTCGAAGCCCGTACGGGCCAGTCGCTCGATCGCCTTCTCGTTGTGGATGTCCGGCTCGGCGACGATCCGGCGGACCAGCGGGTCCTCGAAGACGAAGCCGGTGAGGACGGACAGCAGGGCGGCGGTGAAGCCGGGGCGCGGGGCGCCCGCCGAGGGGCCGATCAGCAGGTGGACGCCGATGTCGCCGGGCTCGACGCCGTAGCACTCGCTGACCCGGTCGGCCTCCGGCTCGTAGGTCTGGAAGAGCAGGACCGGGCGGCCCTCGCACTCCACCAGCCACGCGTGGTGGGTGGTGAGGGAGTCCAGGTGCTGGTAGATCTCCAGGACCTCGTCCCGGCTCGCTCCGCCCATGCCCCAGAAGCGGGCGCGCTCCTCGGTGACCCAGGCGTGCACGGTGTCGATGTCGCGCTCGGGGGCCAGGGGCCGGACGGTCGTGGTCCCGAGCTCGTCGACGTTCCGCTCGTACACGACGGTGGGGTCAGTGGTCATTGGTTTCCTCGGTCAGCTTGTCGAAGTCGGTGATGACGGGGATGAGTTCGCCGCGCAGCCACAGCGGCAGCTGGTCGCGGTGGTGGGCGTCGCCGGGGACGCCGCGGGCGCCCAGCGGGACCACCCACAGGCTGTTCTCGCGCCGTTCGAGGTCCCACACGTAGCGGGCGGCGGGCCCGCGCGCGCTGAGGTCGGTGAGGCCGGGAACGCTGGACGTGGACAGGACGCAGTCGTGGTCGCCGGGCAGCCCCGGCCACTCCTCGTTCGCCACGACGCCGGGAAGGGCCTGCCAGGGCGCGAGCCGGTGCAGCTCGCCCCAGGTGGCCTCCGGCGGCTCCGCGGCGACCTCCTCGACCGCCGCCCGGACGATCGCGGCCCGGTCGATGCCCGGCAGCAGACGGGTCGTGAGCAGCCCCTCCAGGGCGTACGCGACCTTCACGACCGGGACGAGCCACGGCTGGAAGACCGCAGGGTACGGCAACGGCCCGGCGAGCGCGGCGAGTTCCGGGTGCGCGGCGATGCGTCGTACGACCGCGGACCGCACCGCGGCGTACACGGCGGCGACGGTGCTGTCGGCATCCATCCGCCGGTCCCAGCACAGCAGCCGCTCCCGCAGCTCGGCGGCCTCCGGAGCGAGTCCTTTCAGCTCCGCGACCAGCTCCAGCAGGGGCTTCGCGGACGCCAGATGCGTGTCGGTGTGGACGGTCGCCATCTCCGGCGCGGTCCAGGACGCGGCCCCGCGCAGCAGCTCGCGGATCCGCTGGGCGCGGTGCGGCGGCGCGAACTCCACCCCGAGCGGGGCGGCGAGGGCGCGCGCGTTCGCCATGACCGCGACGTCCTCGACCTCGGCACGGGGCATCGGCTCGTGCCACCCCTGCCACTCGTGCCCTTCCTCCCAGGCGTCGACCACCCGCATCCGGTTCTCGTGGTTGCGCACCGGCACCCGCCCGGCGGTCCGGTGCAGCAGGCCGCCGGCCGTGTCGGCGGCCTGTACGACGTTCACGGGCTCCACCCATCGCTCGTACGCCCGGTCGACGTCCGCTACGGTCCGGGCCCTGAGCAGCGCGGGTATCGCGGCGAAGCCGAGGTCGGCGGTGACGCGGGGGACGTAGCGGAGGCTGATGGCCCGGGCGACGGACGCGCCGCTCGCTGCCGCCGCTGGGTGGCTGCCCGGTGCCGAGTGCCCGCTCGTGCCCCGGCCTTCGGCCGCGCCGGCGGCGTCCGGCGCGGCGCCGATGATCACCGGGCCCCGTCGCGTCTCGATGACGTCGATCTCGACCGGTTCGCCGCCCGCGACCTCGATGGTCTCGGTGTGGTGGGTGGCCGGGTGCCAGCCGTCCGGGCCGAGGGCCTGGATGCCGTCGGCGGTGCGGCGCAGGCGTTCGCGGTAGAGGTCCTGGTAGTCGGCCATGGCGTTGGTGATCGCCCAGGCCACGCCGCCCGTGTGGCCGAAGTGGGCGAGGCCGGGGACGCCGGGGACGGCGAGGCCGACGACGTCGAAGTCGGGGCAGACCAGGTGGATCTGCTGGTAGACGCCGGGGTCCTCGATGAAGCGGTGCGGGTCGCCCGCGATGAGGGGGGCGCCGGAGCGGGTGCGGGCGCCGGTGACGAGCCAGCCGTTGGAGCCGGAGGTGCCGGGGCCGTCGGTGGCGAAGAGGTCGATCGCCTCGTCGCCGAGGCGCCGGGCGACCTCCTCGCGCCAGAGCTTGGTGGGGAAGCCGGCGAACAGGATGTGCGTGGAGAGCCAGACCGCGAGGGGCGTCCAGGGCCGCCAGCTTCCGGGGACCAGCCCGGCCGCCGCGAACTCGGGCGCGGCGGCGGCGCCTTCCGCGAGGCCCGCGTCGACCCCGTCGACGTACGCGCTGACCCACACCCGGGTGTCCTCGTCGAGCGCCTCGTAGCAGCGCCGCGCGGTGTCCTCCAGGCGCGCCTGCCGGACGAACCGGTCCCAGGCGACGGCCTCCGTGCCGAGGAACGCGGCCGTGGTCCCCTGCGCCCGGTGCCGCTCGACCTCCAGCTGCCAGGCACGGTCGACGGCCGCGTTGTACCCCTGGGCGTACGCGAGTTCGATTGCGCTGCCCGCGCGCAGATGCGGGATTCCCCACGCGTCGCGATAGACCTCGACCTTCACGCCGGCACTCTCCTTTAGTAGGTTAGGCTGGCCTAACTTTAACCGGGGCGCAGGGGAGGAGAGCACGGTGGGTCATGGCTGGGAGGGCGTCGTCCTCAAACTGATGCGGGGGAAGGACTTCGCGTTCACGGTGACCGGATCGGAGCAGGTCACCGACCGGTACCGCCGCGTCCACCTCACCGACGGGGGCATGCTCGCCGCGACCGGAGTGCACCCCACCATGTGGGTGCGGCTCTGGTTCGAGAACGCGGGCAAGCCGCACCAGCGCGCCTACACCCTCGTCGACCCCGACCCCGCCGCCGGAACCTTCAGCCTGGAGTTCGCCCTGCACGACGGCCGTGCGAGCGACTGGGCCCGCGGTGCCGAGCCCGGCGACACCATCGAGGCCACCGTCCAGGGCACCGGCTTCGCCGTGCCCGATCCGCTGCCCTCCCGGCTGATCGTGATCGGCGACCCCGCGTCCCTCCCCGCGATCAACTCGCTCCTCGGCGCGATGCCCGGGACCCCGGCCACGATCTGGTTCGAGACCCCGCACGAGTCCGACGCCGATCTGCCCGTACGGGACGGCTCGCCGCACCACGAGCTGCGCAGGATTCCCCGCCGCGACGCCGGGGCGCACCTCGTCGAGGAGGTCAGGGCCGCGCTCCCCGCCCTGCTCGGGGACCCGTCGGACGCGTACGTCTGGATCGCCTGCGACGCCGCGACGACCCGCGCCCTCACCTCGTACGTCCGCAAGGACCTGGCCGTCCCCAAGGACCGGGTGAACGCCCTCGGCTACTGGCGCGACGTGGCCCCGGCGGCATGAGGTCACATGTCCGGGTGAACACCCCTCGCATTCGTTAACTTTCAGGCAACTTGCCGGACGCGGCGGCGATATGCGAACGCGTCAGGCTGAGCACCGTACGGCCGTGCGGGTGCCGTGGACCGGCCGGGCGCACCATGTCGTCCCGGCCGGTCGCATGTCCGCCGCGGGTCCGCCAGTATCGCTCGGGTGACACTCACACGGGGAGCACGCCTCACGGGCGCCGCGTTATGCGCCGCGCTCGCCGCACTGGCCGCCGCCTGGATCGTCCGGGACTTCCGCGCCGTCGACGATCCGCTCGCCCTCAGGTGGTCGTGGGCAGGTGGCGGTCCTCCTCCCGGCCGCCAGGTCACGACCACGCTCCACGACCCCGTCCTGCTGATCGGATACGTCGTCGCGGGCATCGCCGCCCTGCGCGCGTCGGTCGCCCCCTCCGTGCTCCTCACCGCCTCGGTCGTCACCTTCGCCGTACGGCTGCCCGCGCTCTGGATGGTGGCCGCCACCTGGATGGACCTGCGGGCCACCGACGAACTCCGCAGCCGCGCGCTGCTGTGCACCTTCGCGGTGCTCGGCATGGCCGCCGCACTGCTCATCACGGCGGTGGCGGGCCGCCGCCCGGCGCACCGGACCGACCTGCCCGCGCGCCCCTCCCGCCGGGCCGCCGCCACCGCCTTCCTGCTGCTCGCGTCGGCGGCGGCCGTCCGCGCCGCCTGGGAGGTGTACTGGACCACGGAGATCCCGGCACGCGCCTACCTCGACCGGTTCAGCGGCAGCGCGTCGCTGCCGATGCCCCTGCTGGGCACCCCGCCCGGCTGGCTGTCCGCGGTCCTCGTCCTCATCGCCCTCGCCGCCGCGGCCGGTGCCCTCTTCCGTGGTGTCCACTCCCGGCCGCTGGGCCTCGCCGCGGCCGGACTCCTCACCGCGAGCGGCGCCGCCGGCCTGTCGCTCATGATCCGCGCCGACCTGCCGTCCCGGCTCGGCGAACTGGCGGTCCCCGAGCAACTCGCCGTTGCGAGCTTGCTGTTCGAATGCGCGGCGGGCGCCGTGACCCTGCTGGTGCTGGCCCGCAGGGGGGCGGGCGACGGGTCCGGCGGGGCGCTGCCGCAGGTGCAGCGCCCCGCCGTTCACGGTCCGCCTCCGCCCTCTTCCCTCCCGCCCGGCTGGTGACATGGGTTTGTCCCTCAGCGCATGCGCAGCGCCCGCTTGAGGAAGTCCACCTGGAGCAGGAGCAGGTTCTCGGCGACCTGTTCCTGAGGAGTGATGTGGGTGACCCCGCTGAGCGGCAGCAGTTCATGGGGGCGGCCAGCGGCGAGCAGCGCCGACGACAGCCGCAGGCTGTGTGCCGCCACCACATTGTCGTCCGCCAGCCCATGGATGATCATCAACGGTCGGGCCGGTTCGGCCGGTTCGGCCAGCCCCTCGTCCGTGACGAGGGAGTTCGCCGCGTACACCTCGGGCCGCTCCTGCGGCGTGCCGAGATAGCGCTCCGTGTAGTGGGTGTCGTACAGCCGCCAGTCCGCGACCGGCGCGCCCGCGACCGCCGCGTGGAACACGTCGGGCCGGCGCAGCACCGCCAGCGCGGCGAGATATCCGCCGTACGACCAGCCGCGGATCGCCACCCGCCCCAGGTCCAGCGTTCCGGCGAACGGCCCGGATCCGGCGAGCGCGTGCAGCGCCTCGACCTGGTCGTCCAGCGTGTGCGTGAAGCCGTCCTCGATGGCCTTCTCCCAGGCGGGGGAGCGCCCGGGGGACCCGCGCCCGTCCGCGACGACCACCGCGAAACCCTGCTCGGCGAACCACTGGGACGTGAGGTGGGCGTTGTGTGCGGCGAGCACACGCTGGCCGTGCGGGCCGCCGTACGGATCGAGGAGCACCGGAAGCGGGCCGTCCGACTCCTGGTGGCCGGAGGGGAGCAGGACGGCGCACGGAATCCGCCGTGCGCCCCCCTCGATGAATCGCGCGCGGGGGCTCAGCACCGGTTTCTCCGCATACGACCCGACCGTGGCCACCGGCTTCCCGTCCCGCAGCACCCGCACCACCGCGCCGCTCACGTCCGGCCGCGCGGACGAGAGCACCGTCACCGGCCCCGACCGCACGGCGGAATGCACCCCCACGCCCTCGGAGACCCGCTCGATCCCCAGCTCACTGACCCGGTACACATGGATCTCCCCGGTCTCCGGCGCGGCGGCGTCCTCGCCCGCCGACGCCGAGATCAGGACATCCGTGTCCCCGACGTCCAGCACCGCCCGCACATGCAACTGCGCCCCGGTCAGCGGCCGGTCCCCGACCGCGAGCACCCGCGCGCCGCCCTCCTCGGCGATCCGCACCAGCCGCCCGTCCGGAGCCCACGCGGGCGCCCCCGACGGAAGCTCCACCCACACCGGGTCCTCGTCGACGTGCACCGTCCGCGTCGCACCGCTCTCCGCGTCCACCCCGAGGTACAGCGCCGTGTGCTGGTCCCGGCTCTGCACCAGGAGCAGCGGGGCCCCGGCCGACGACCAGTGCACCCGCGCCAGATACGGGTACCGCACCCGGTCCCACAGCACCTCGGTGCGCGCCCCGTCGAGGCCCACCACGTAGAGCCGCACCTCCGCGTTGGGCGTCCCCGCGGCCGGATACGCGACCCCCGCCGGCTCCCGGTCCGGATGCGCCGGATCCGCGATCCACCAGCGCTGTACGGGCGCCACGTCGGCCCGCGCCACCAGCAGCCGGTCCGACTCCGGCGACCACCAGAAGCCGCGCGAGCGGCTCATCTCCTCGGCCGCGACGAACTCCGCCAGACCGTACGTCGTCCCCGCGTCCTCCGGCTCCGCCAGCGCCCGGTCCCCGTCCCCGTCCGCGCCGATCACCCGCAGCGCGCCTCCCGCCGCGTACGCGACGTACCGCGCGTCAGGCGAGGGGCGCGGGTCGACCACCGGCCCGGCGGCGGGCAGTTCACGCGCCGTCCCGGCCCGCAGCTCGGCCGTGAACAGCCGCCCGGACAGCGCGAAGGCCGCCAACTCCGCCGCCTGGTCCACGGCGTACCCGACGATGCCCCCGGACCCCTCACGGCTGCGCTCGCGCCGCGCCCGCTCCTCGGCGGGCAGCTCCTCCACCGCCCCGCCCAGCAGGACGTCCGGGTCGGCGGCGACCCGCTCACGCGCCTCCTGCCCGGGCGGGCCGTCCAGGTCCAGGACCCAGAGCCGGTAGGCGCGTTCCGTCCCCGAGGGGGACCGGAGAAAGACCACCCGGGAGCCGTCAGGGGACACGGTGAACGCGCGCGGCGCGCCGAGCGTGAACCGTTGTGTGCGGGCGTACTGGCGCGGGAAGGACATCGGCGCCGAAGGGGCGGAGGAGAGCTTCTGCCTCGAAGTCATGTGGCCGAATCTAGTGCTGTGCGCCCCCATGTGCTGCCGTGCACCGATCGATGCGTGGGGGCGGATAGTTATGATCCGTAGCGCTAGGTGGGTATGACTCCTCCGGCACATGCAAGCTGCTCGTTACCGACCGAATATCTGTGGAGGTGAACCGCCGTGGCACTCTCGATTTCGGCGGTGGTGCTGCTGGCGATCATCGTCTTCCTGCTGGTCAAGAAATCAGGGCTGAAGGCGGGTCACGCGGCGGTCTGCATGCTGCTCGGGTTCTTCCTGGCGAGCTCCTCGATGGCCCCCACGATCAGCCAGATGACCACGAGCGTGGCGGGCATGATCGGCGGCCTCAAGTTCTAGGAGGTGTCCGGCCTCACGTTCCCGGGGTCCGGCGAGGGCCTCGTAGGCTGGTGGCATGACGGACCTCCCCTCTCGTCGTCTGCTCCTGGTGCACGCGCACCCCGACGACGAGTCGATCAACAATGGCGCCACCATGGCGCGGTACGCCGCCGAGGGCGCCCACGTCGCTCTGGTGACGTGCACCCTCGGTGAGGAGGGCGAGGTCATCCCGCCCGAGCTGGCCCATCTGGAGGCCGGCCAGGACGATGGCCTCGGCGCGCACCGCGTCGGTGAACTGACGGCCGCGATGGCCGAGCTGGGCGTCACCGACCACCGCTTCCTCGGCGGCCCCGGCCGGTTCCGGGACTCCGGGATGATGGGCGTGCCGCAGAACCGCCGCGAGGGCGCGTTCTGGAACACGGAGGTGGACGACGCCGCGGCGTACCTCGTCGAGACGATCCGTACGGTCCGGCCGCAGGTGCTCATCACGTACGACCCCGACGGCGGTTACGGCCACCCCGACCACATCCAGGCGCACCGCGTCGCGATGCGCGCCGCCGACCTCGCCGCCGAGCGCGCCTTCCGGCGCGACCTGGGCGAGCCGCACACCATCGCCAAGATCTACTGGAACCGTGTGCCCCGGTCGGTGGCCGAGGAGGCCTTCGCCCGACTGCGGGCGGCGGACGCGGGATTCCCGGGCATCGCCGACATCAAGGACATTCCTGGCGTGGTGGACGAAGCGGAGATCACCACCGAGATCGACGGCTCCGCCTACGCGGACCGGAAGGCGGCCGCGATGCGCGCCCATGCCACCCAAATCGTGGTGGACGGCCCGTTCTTCGCGCTGTCCAACGACCTCGGCCAGCCGGTGTTCACCACCGAGTACTACCAGTTGGTCCGCGGTGAGTCCGGCGCCCCCCAGGGGGAGCGCGAGCGCGATCTGTTCGCGGGCATCGCGGGCATCGCGGGCATCGCGGGCATCGCGGGCGATGCGGGGGTCGCAGGGGTCGCAGGGGCCGAAGGCATCGAAGGCATCGAAGGAACCGAAGGAGTGGCGCAATGACCGACACCGGAGCCTGGCTCACCAGGCCCCCGAAACCGGGACGGATCGCCGCATATGTCGCCCTCATCGTCCTCGGCTTCTTCGTCGGAGCGGCCGGTTCGCTGGTCCAAGCCGCCTGGTTCCCGGCCGGATTGCTGCTGGCGCTGCTCGCCACGGCCGGTCTCTTCTACGGCGGGCTGCGGGCCACCGGCACCCAGATCGGCGTCCTCGCCCCGGCGGCGGGCTGGCTCGCCGCGGTCCTGCTGCTGAGCGCCGGACGGCCGGAGGGCGACGGCCTCTTCGCCGGCGGGCTCGGTGAGATCGTCTTCCTGCTGGGCGGAATGGTGGTGGCTGTGATCTGTGCCACCATGGCGCGGTTGCCGCAACCGGGCGGAGGATCCGGTCGACTTGGCAAGTGACGTGCCCCATCTACGGCCGAAATGACCTCGGCATGAGCCGGTGCCCGTAGGGCAGACCGAACGTCGCTTCCCGTAGTCGCCGGGTACGTTTCGGCAGCGGCCAGTATGGTGGTGCGCGCCGCCGAGCCGCCCGCAGCAGTGAGCACCAGTAAGAACGGGCGGCGGAGCCAACCGGGAGAACCTGCTTTGAGTCGTGAAACTGACAGTTCGTCCTCCGGCCCGCAAGGGCGCGGCGGAGCCGCGTATCCCTCGGGGACACCGCCGTACGGATCCCGCCAGTATCCGTCGCTGCACCCCACGCAGGACGCTCCGGACGAGAGAGCCGAACCGGCGTCCGCGCCGGAGTCGGACGAGCCCAGGACCGAGACCACGCTGACCACCCGCATCCGGATCAACATTCCGGGCTCGCGGCCGATCCCGCCGGTCGTCATGCGTACGCCGATGAGCGAGAGCGACGTGGACGCGCGCGAGCGTACGGGCAGCGTGCCGCGCCCCGCGGCGGCGGACGCGCCCGGTGCGGGTGCCGCTGGTGCGGCGGGTGCGCGTGAAGAGGCCTCGGCCCCGGCGCAGAAGCCGGCCGAGGAGAAGGCCAGCTCGTGGTTCGCGCCGCGCAAGACTCCGGCGGCGGCGCCGCCGGAGACGCCGGGCGAGCCGACCCCGCCGCCTGCGCCGAGCCAGTCCGCGCCGCCGACCGGCGCCGGGCAGCGCCCCAGGAGCGCGCTCAGCGACCTCGCGGCGGACTCGGGGGCACCCGGGCCGACGGGACCGGGCAGCCCGTCCGGCGCGGGATCGGCGAACGGCTCCGCGAACGGCTTCGGGCCCGGTGGCCCGTCCGGCTCCGCGCCGGGTCCGGCGAACGGTTCCGCCAACGGCTCCGGCAACGGCTTCGCTCCGGAGCGCCCGACGCCCCAGCTCGGTCTGCGCCCCCCGGGCGGTCCGTCCGGCCCCACGACGGGTCCGGCCACCGGCACCTCGCCGTTCGCACCGGCGGCCGACAGCTCGCCGTTCGCGCCGGCCGCTGACGGTTCCCCGTTCGCGCCGCCCTCCGGGACCTCGCCGTTCGCGCCGGGCGCCGGTGCGCCCCGGATGAGCGACGACACCGCCGAGCTGACGCCGCAGAAGCCCGCCCCGGGCCCCGGCCACGGCCCCGGTCCGCTGACCGCGCCGGGTGGCAATGTCTCGGGCGACACACTGACCAGCGGCATCCCGGTGGTCCCGTCGGACCACCAGTCGCCGTTCGCGCCGGGCGGCGGTCCGGGCACCGGCACCGGCCCCTGGCCGTCCGAGGGCCCCGGCGAGGGCTTCTCCACGCCGGACTTCCCCGGCGCGGCGGGCTCGGCCCGCGTCGCGCCGTCGCCGTCCGCGTCGCCCACGGCGGAGGCACAGGCCCGGCCATCGGCGCCCGCCCCCGCGCCCTCGTCGTCGTCCCGCCCCGCGAAGAAGGGCCGCTCCAAGCTCGTCCTCGCCGGTGCGGGCGCGTTCGGCGCGCTCGGCATCGCGTACGGCGCCGGGCTGCTGATGAACCACTCCGAGGTCCCCAAGGGCACGACGGTGCTCGGCGTCGACATCGGCGGCGGCACCACGGAACAGGGCGTCGCCAAGCTCGAAGCCGCCCTCGGCGAGCGCGCCTCGACCCCGCTCCAGCTCACGGTCGGCGACAAGAAGGAGCAGCTCGCGCCGGACAAGGCGGGCCTCGGCCTGGACAGCCAGGCGACCGTCCGCGCCGCCTCCGGCAGCGACTACAACCCGGTCTCGGTGATCGGCTCCCTCTTCGGCGGCGAGCGCGTCGCCCAGCCGGTGATCCCGGTCGACGAGGAGAAGCTCCAGGTCGCCCTCAGTGACCTGGCGGGCAGCTCCGGCTCCGCCACCGAGGCCACGATCAAGTTCGAGCCGAACAAGGCCGTCGCCGTACCGGGCAAGGCGGGCCAGTCCCTCGACATCCTGAAGTCGATGACCTCGGTCAAGGACGCGTACCGCGCCCAGGTCGAGACGGGCAAGGCCAACGAGGTCGAACTCCCCCTCGGCACCCGCGAGCCCACCATCACCAAGACCGAACTGGACCGGGCGATGAGGGAGTTCGCCGCGCCCGCCATGTCCGGCCTGATCACGATCAAGGCGGGCGGCAAGCAGATCGATTTCGGCCCCGCGCGATCGCTGCCGAAGATCCTCTCCATGAAGGCGATCGACGGCCGTCTGGTCGAGGTCTACGACAAGAAGGCGATCGAGGAGCTGCTCGACGGCACCTTCGACGGCATCCAGATCACCAAGGGCGACGGCAAGAAGCACCCGCTGTCGGTCGACGACGTCGCCCAGGCCATGCAGAAGGCGCTCCGCGGGAAGACCCCGGCCGAGCGTACCCAGACGATCGCGCTCGACGGCGAGGGCTGACCGGCCCGACTGCCCGGATCGCCCGAGCCCCCGCCCCGACTTCCGGGCGGGGGCTCGGGCGTACGCACGCCCGGCTGTCCCCGCTCCGCCACGCCCTCGGAGTGACCTGCCTCACAGGCTGTCACAGTGATCGGCCACGCGGTGTCTTGTGTCCGAACCCCTTGAAGCGGAGGAGACACCATGGCTGAGAACACCGATGTGGTCGTGATCGGCGGCGGTTACGCCGGTGTCATGGCGGCCAATCGCCTGACGCAGCGCGACGACGTGACGGTGACGCTGATCAACCCGCGTCCGACCTTCGTCCACCGGATCCGTCTGCACCAGCTGGTGGGCGGGTCCGACGACGCGGTCGTCGACTACCGGGAGGTCCTGGCCGAGGGGGTCGGGCTGGTGGTCGACACCGTGACCCGGATCGACGCGGTCGGCCGCAGTGTCACGCTGGCGTCGGGCGGCACCATCGGCTACGACTACCTGGTCTACGCGCTGGGCAGTGGCAGCGCCGACCCGTCGGTGCCGGGAGCGGCCGAGTTCGCCTACCCGATCGCCACGCTGGAGGAGGCGCAGCGCCTGCGGCCGGTCGTCGACGCGGCGTCCGCGACGGCGCCGGTGACGGTGGTCGGGGCCGGTCCGACCGGTATCGAGACCGCTGCCGAGCTGGCGGAGGCGGGTCGGGCTGTGACTCTGGTCTGCGGTGGGGTTCTCGGCCCGTACCTGCACGCGCGCGGTCGGCGTTCGGTCGCGAAGCGGCTGGCCAGGCTGGGTGTGACCGTGCTCGAAGGACCCGACGCGAAGGTGACGGCGGTGACCCGCGATGCCGTGCGGCTGGGCGGTGGCCGCGAGTTGCCGAGCGAGGTGACGATCTGGACGGCTGGTTTCGGTGTGCCGGATCTGGCCGCGCGCAGTGGGCTGAGCACCGATGAGCTGGGTCGTCTGCTCACGGACGAGACGCTGACCAGCGTGGACGACGAGCGCATCCTCGCGGCCGGGGATTCGGCGGCGCCGTCGGGCCTGCCGCTGCGGATGAGCTGCCAGGCGGCGATGCCGCTGGGCGCGCGGGCCGCGGACACGGTGCTGGCCCGGATCGCGGGTGAGCGACCGGAGAACCTCAATGAGCGGTTCGCCGGCCAGTGCATCAGCCTGGGTCGGAGCGACGGCATCTTCCAGTTCGCCGACAAGTCCGATGCCGCGGTGTGGTTCCACGTCGCCGGCCGCCCCGGCGCGAAGCTCAAGGAGTTCGTGTGCGAGGGCGTCGTCAAGCACCTGGCGGAGGAGGCGCACAAGCCCGGTGGGTACAGCCTGCACAACGTCTCCGGAGGCGCCAAGCGCCAGCAGTTGCTGCAGGCCAAGCGCGGCGAGGCGCAGGTCACCGCCGAACGGGCAGCCTAGAGAGTCGATCCGCTCCGAGCCGACCGCGACGGATCCGGAAGGATGTCGTGCGGCGACGCGCATAGCGCGGGGCGCCGCCGCACGCATGTGTTCAACAACGGCCCTTTCAGCAACGGATCATGATCAACTTGTCGGACCGAATGGCCGCCAACGAAAGGGACCGCGCTGTGGATACACGCTTGAAGACCTTGAAGACCATCGAAGCTCACGGCCGTCCGAGAACGCAGGGGTCCGAGATATGAGCGAGCACGCCAACGACCCGGCGACCGAGAGTTTCGTCGCCCACCGCAACCTGCTCTTCACCGTCGCCTACGAGATGCTCGGCTCGGCTGCCGATGCCGAGGACGTCCTCCAGGAGACCTGGTTGCGCTGGGTCGAGGTCGACTTGGAGCAGGTGCGCGACCACCGCGCCTACCTCGTCCGGATCACGACCCGGCAGTCGCTCAACCGCCTGCGCACGATGCAGCGCCGCAAGGAGGCGTACGTCGGCCCCTGGCTGCCCGAGCCGCTGCTCACGGCGCCGGACGTGGCCGAGGAGGTGGAGCTCGCCGAGAGCATGTCGACGGCGATGATGCTCGTCCTCGAAACGCTGTCGCCGACCGAGCGGGCGGTGTTCGTGCTGCGCGAGGTCTTCGATGTCGGCTACGACGAGATCGCGGCCGCCGTCGACAAGACCCCGGCCGCCGTCCGCCAGATCGCCCACCGCGCCCGCCGGCACGTCGATGCCCGCCGCCCCCGCCGGGTGGCCTCCGCGCGCGAGACCCAAGCGGCTCTGGAGTCGCTCCAGCGCGCGCTCGAAACCGGGGACCTTCAGGGTTTCCTCAAGGTGCTCGCCCCCGAGGTCGTCTACATGGGCGACGGCGGCGGCATCAAGCAGGCCGCCCTGCGGCCGATCATCGGCGCCGACAAGGTGGCCCGCCTCATCGTCGGCGGAACCGCCAAGGCCGGACGCACATTCGCCCTTAGTCCCACTGTCGTCAACGGTAACCCGGCCCTCCTCGTCCACCTGGACGGCGAGCTCGACGGCATCATGACGATCCGCATGGAGGACGCCCGCATCACCGGCCTCTACTTCGTCCGCAACCCGGAGAAACTGTCCGGCCTCGAATCCGAGATTCCGCTCACCCTGCGATGAATGCGCGGCGGCGGATCAGCCGCTCGGACCACCGGTCTGTCGGCCGTCACCGGAGCCCGATCCAACCCGGGACCGGTGACGGCCGGCGACTGTCGTCAGACCCGCACAGGGACGATGCGCCGGGTGCCCGGGAGCTGGTCGAGGTACACCTGGATGTCGTCCGGGTCGGACGTGGCGACGGCAGTCGCCCCGATCTGCTGGGCTGTGAGAGCGACGAGCCCGTCGATGGGGTCGGGACGCTTCTTGGCGGGCAGCGCCGCCTGCCCGATGAGTTCCCCGACCTGGTGCCACTCGGCGGCCGTGTAGCAGCACACGATGGCGCACTCCTTGAGCGCGCGGGCGAGATACACACGTCTGGCACCGAGACGCCACGCCTGGGCGACGACCGGCGCGGGAACGACCGGACGACCGCTGCTCGCGAACTTGCGATGACGGCCGAACGCGCGAGCCGGCGACTTGTCGGCCAGGGCGATCAGCATCCCGGCGTCATACACCGCGTCGCCGAGCGTGCCCTGGTCCGGGCAGGTGGGGCAGCCCAGGTTCATGCGGCGGCACCACCGTTGCGACGAGCCGTCCCAGCGCTGCGGCGAGCGGACTCGGCGCGCGCCGCGGCGACTTCGGCCTCGCCGCGGGCGATCTCGTCCGGATCCAGGTCTGGCGGCGGCCACTCGATGGTCTCCGCCTCGGCATCGACTGCGGCGATCGCGGCGTCGATGTCGGCCCAGGCCTCAGCCACTCGTGCGAGCCGCGCGGCCTCCTTGCGACCGGCCATGACGAGGAAAGCGGACACGTCGAGTCCGTTCTCCGCCGCGACCTTCCGGATCAGCTCTGCGTCGGCAGGATCCAAGCTGATGGAGATGCGAGTCTTAGCCACGCTTTCAGCGTAACACGTCATATTACGATGCTCCTCTCATTGCGGCCCTCGCAGCCGCTGCCCCGTGCAGGGCTGCCAGGGAGTTCATGGGTGCGGCCCCGGTCGCCGCCGCCTCCGCGCGTGTACGGCGGCACTCCGGGCACAGCTCCTCGTCGGCCACGGGCCGGAAGAGGCACGGCTGGGTGTGCGAGCCCGTGCACTCGCGCATCAGGGCGACCCGGGGCGGGGGAGGTGCGGCAGGGACGGGCGGTACGTGCCTGAGCAGGTACCGCAGCAGCCCGCCGGGCCGGTGGATGGTCTGCCCGGCGGCGGGCAGACCGTGCCCGATCGCGGCCCGTACGCCGTCGGCGCTGTGCCCGCACCGCAGCCATTGCGCGGCGAGAGCCGCGAGCTCGCTGAGCATGCCGCGTGGCACGCGTAGCCGGGGATCCAGGTCCCGTAGCTGCTCGATGAGATCCCTGGCGGCGTGGTCACCGGGCTCGGGGGCGGGAGGTCCATCGGGGACCTCGGGCGCCGCGGACACCTCCGGCGCCTCCGCCGCGGACACCTCCGGCGCCTCCGGCGGGGGAGGGTTGGAGGTGTTCTCCTTCGGGTGTTTATCTGGATGGCGATCGACGGACCGGGCCTCCGGCTCACCGGCGGTCTGAAGGGGGCCTGTCAGTGCGACCTGCCGCAATGTGGCGACTTCCTCGGCGCTCAGCGGCACATTGGACGCCAGCTGCTGCGTCCGCCAGAGCCCGCCCGCCCCCTGCTCCTTCCACTCGTGGACGAAGCCCTCGTCCACGAGTTGCTGCTTCGCCCGCTGGAAGGCCATCGGCTTGATCCCAGCGCGCTCGGCGGTCGTAGACAGGGACTCATGCTTGTCGGCGGGGAGCGACAGCTGCCAGGTGAGAAGCCGGCGTCGGAGTTCAGACGCGGATGGCGGATGAGGTCGTTGAGGTCGTTCGGAACCTGCGATTGAAGTGCTCTCCTCCCTTCGCAAGCTGAGGAAGGAGATTCCCGTCTACCTTGCGGTGGCGGGCTTGACGCCGCGGGTGCGCCTGACGACTGCCCTCCCGGCAGCCGGGATCGCCACGTGGCCGATCCGGTACTGGTGCAAGACGTTCCGGGCTCCGTTGTGGTCGGCGTTGCCGGTCCATCCGCAGTCGGGGTTCTTGCACACGAACAGGGCCTGCGTTTCCCGGCTGCCGGGCGTGAGGAAGCCGCACGCGGAGCAGCGTTGGGAGGTGTAGGGCGCGGGGACTTTGACCAGGGTGCCGCCGTTGCGGGTGGTCTTGTACGTCAGCATGGTCACGGTGCGGCTCCATGCCTCTTGGAGGCTGGAGCGGTTGAGGCCGGACTTCTGCTTGACGTTGGTTCCCGGGTTGTCGACGGTGCCCTTCGCGGACTTGGTCATGTTCGTGATGTGCAGGTCTTCCACCACGATCACGCTGTACTGCTTGGCGAGGGTCGTGGTGGTCTTGTGCTGCCAGTCGATGCTGCGGCGCGTGGCTTTTGCGCGCAGTGCTCGGATCTGGTCGTAGGTGCGGTGCAGGCGTCGGGAGGTCTTCTCCTTTGGCTTGCGGAAGGTGTTGCGGTGTGCGGCCCGCTGTTCCAGGCGGAGGAGCTTGGCCTTCTCGTCGGGGTTCATCCACTTGTCCCGGTCGGAGGTGCCGTTTGGGAGACGGGGCGGGCGGCCGTGGTCGTGGTGGTTGCCGTCGGAGAGGGCGAGGGGGATGGTGACGCCGAGGTCGATGCCGACCTCCGGTCCCGGGTGGGGTTCGGGGGTGCGGTCCAGGGTGGTGATCCGGAAGGCGATGTGCCAGCCCAGGCTGTCCTTGACGAGCCGGGCTCCGGTGATCCGGTTGTCGCTGTTCGCCTGCTTACCGACGGGCAGGTCTTTGGTCCAGCGGAAGCGGACGCGTCCGATCTTGGGGATGTTGACCACGCCCCATCGGCGGTGGACGCGCTTGATCTGGAGGTCGCGGCCCTGGGGGATGTCCACTGACATCACCGACCGGAACCGGCCCTTGAAGTTCGGCTCGTCGGCGCGACCGTCCCAGCAGTTCTTCCAGGCTTGGAAGTACGTCTTGAGGACCGCCTGAGCGGCCTGCGCGGGGAGCGCCGCGAGGAAGTCGATGTCCTTGCGGGCCTGCCGGATCGCCGTGTCCGCGGCGGTCAGGGACCGCTTCTCCTTCGGCATCATCTGCCACCAGGCGTGCAGGCAGTTCCACATGGTGCGGGCCGCGTGCGCCTGATCGTCCACGGCCCGGATCTCGGCAGGCGACAGGGCCAGACGGGCGCGATGCCCGAACTGCCGCTTCACCAGGCCGAGTTCTGAGTTCACGCGATCACTCTATCGTTTGGTTCATGTCACCGAGGTGGAATCCAAACCCCGACGTACGCACCGGCCGTCACGTCGTCCACAACCTGCATGTCCACTTGGTTTTCGTCACCAAGTACCGGCGCAAGGCCATGACGGACGCCATGCTCACGCGCTGCGCGGTATTTGTGGGGCGGACACTTCTGGTCCGGCTCCTACTTCGCAGGCTCATGCGACGGCGCACCCCTGACCGTCGTCAAGCGGTACATCGCGAACCAGAAACGGCCCGTCTGACCGTCACACCGGAGACGCGGCGAACTCCGGCGCTTCGCGCCTCCGGGCCATGGATGCGCTTCACCTCCGCCCTAAAGGACGGAGCACTGCACAAGATCAGAGGTAGAAGCGGGCAGGCGGGATAACATGACGAAGCATTCCGGGTGCTCCTTTGTCAGCACTCGCGGTGAAGGCCCTCGCTGCTGGGCGCAACCAGCGCGGGGGCCGCTTTGCGCTCACCGTACAGCCAACATGCCTATACACAGCGTGACTTCACTCGAACGTGTGGCTCACCATCGCCCGCCGTACCGTGCCTGCTTCGCCCGCAGCCACGCCCGCACCTCCTCGGCCTCCTCGGCGGAAGCGATTCCAGACGGAGGCGTACGCGCGCGAAGTGCTGAGCTCCGGCTCCAAGCCCAGGAGCGACGAGGCACGTGACAAGCTCCTCGTCACCCGCCTGGAACGTGCCCACATACTCGAGAACTTCGACTCACCCGTGGTCTGGACGATGCTGGACGAGGCAGTGTTGCGGCGCCCCATTGGTGGCCCGGTGGTCATGTGCGAACAGCTGCGTCACATCGTGACGTTGGGGGAGAGTCGTCGCATCCGCGTCCACGTACTCCCCTTCGACGTGGGCTATCACGCCATGCTGGAGGGGCTCGTCGAACTGATGTGGTTCGAGGACCTCCCGCCCATCGCCTACGTGGAAACGTTGAAGACGGGCAGGGTCTGGGAACTTCCGTCCGTGGTACGTGAATGCCAGGTGGCCTACGATCAGGCCCTGGGCGACGCCCTGTCGCACCGCAAGTCCCTTGCCCTCATCAGGTCCGTCGCGGAGGAATACGAGCATGCAGCGCGCTGAGCACATGATTCCCGACGCCTCGGTGTTGCCCGCCTGGCGCAAGTCCAGCTACAGCGGCGGCACCAGCGGCGACTGCCTGGAGGTCAGCGACGCCTTCGCCGATGCCTGGCGCAAGTCCAGCCACAGCGGCGGCAGCAGCGGCGACTGCCTCGAAGTCAACGACGCCTGCCCCGCCTGCGTTCCCGTCCGCGACAGCAAGAACCCCACCGGCCCCGCTGTCCTCTTCGCCCCCACCGCCTGGACCTCCTTCGTCACCGCCCTCAAGACCGGGGACGTTTACTCGCAGGTGATCTGACCCTTCTTCTCGTCGAGCATGCCCTTTGACGGGCCGCTGGTGATCTCCACCTTGCCCGTGTAGTCGATCACCTGACCGGGAGTCGCGCAGCCCGCTGTCACCCCGGGCGCGCCCGGTCTCTCCGTCTTGGATCCCGGTTCGTTGAACGTGACCGTCGTGGTGCCTGACCCTCCCGATGGGGGGTCCACGCGGACATCGAAGCTGTAGGTGACCTTTCCGGCGGTTGACGTATTGATCGTCACCTCGGGCCCGACTACGGCCAGGCGAACCTTCCCCTCCTCCACCACCACAGTCTTTGCGATGAGGTTCAGAGCCACGGCCGTAACGGTCGCTTCCTTATTGATGTCGCCCTTCTTGTCCTTACCCTTGCCCTTTTCCTGTTTGGGCTTGGAGCACTTCAGGGGCTTCGTCGTTTCGGGCTTCTTCAGGTCCTTGTACGCGACAGCGACGTAGTTGCCGTACGGCACACCCGTGTGCGAGAAATCCCCCGCTTCCGATGTTGTGCCGCTGATACTGATCTTCTGCTTCTTCGAGGCGACCTCCACATACTTGTTGGGCGTGAACCCTGACAGCTTTATGTCGTACGTGGTGTTGCCGGATTGATCGGCCGCACCCTCCACCAGCACGCACGTCGGCCGGGGTAGGACTGCCCCTTCCGCGGAAACGGCCGGAGCGAGCGCGGTCGAGGGGACGAACAGCGGTGCGAAGAGCGCGAGACGACGACGCCAGTTCATCCGTCTACCTCCCGGTCGAGGGAACAGTCCATTGTGGCCGTGGGGGCGTGACGGGAACGTGACGGCGTGACCCTGACGGTCCACCGCACCTCGCCGCACCGGCCGTCCTTGGACAGGCTGAGGTCATGGACCTGGGTTTGTCGGGCAAGGCCGCCGTGGTGACAGGCGCGAGCAGGGGTATTGGCCTGGCGGTCACGCGGGCCCTCGCCGCCGAAGGCGTACGCGTGGCCGCCGCCGCCCGCACGCTCACGGGGCCGCTCTCCGAACTGGCGGACAGCGCGGATGTCCGTCCCGTGCTGGTGGACCTCGCCACGCCCGACGGGCCCGCGCACCTGGTCGACCAGGCGGTCTCCCTCTTCGGCGGGCTGGACGTGCTCGTCAACAACGTGGGCGCTGTCCAGCCGCGCACCGGAGGGTTCCTCTCCGTCAGCGACGAAGACTGGACCTGGACCCTGACGATCAACCTCATGTCCGCGGTCCGGACCACGCGCGCGGCCCTGCCGCACCTGATCGACCGCGGGGTTGGCGCCGTCGTGACCATCGGTTCGGTCGGCGCCCGTCTGCCGGACCCGTCCTTCATCGACTACTGCGCGAGCAAGGCGGCTCTCGCCAGCTTCAGCAAGGCCCTGTCCAAGGAGTTCGGCCCCCACGGTGTCCGCGTGAACACCGTCACCCCGGGCCCCGTCACCACGGACATCTGGCTGGGCGAGCAGGGCCTGGCGACCACCCTCGCCGCGACGGCCGGCGGGAGCCGGGAAGCGGTCACCGACGCGGTCGCGGCCCAGTCGGCGACCGGCCGCTTCAGCCGCCCGCAGGAGGTCGCCGATCTCGTACTCCTGCTGGCGAGCGAACGTGCGGGCAATGTCACCGGCTCCGACTTCGTCATCGACGGCGGAGTCGTCACGACCCTCTGATTGCAATCCGCGCCGGTAACACCTGGTGTTACGCTCCTTCTATGGCGACTGTACGCTTCTCGATCAGCATGCCCCCCGAGATCCGCGACCGGATCAAGGAGCACGCCACCGAGGCCGGGCTTGACGTATCCACATTCCTCACCATTGCCGCGCAGGCACAAATGGATCAGCAGGATCGCGTCAAGAAGCTCTTTGCACACTTTGAGCAGGCAAGGGCGGAGGCGGAGGCTCACGCCGACACCACCGACACCTGGACGGACGGCCTGGAGCTGACCCCAGAGGAGCAAGCGGATGTCGATGCCATCCTCGGCCGGGTCCAGCGCGGCCAGGAGGCGGCGTGAGTGTTGTCGTCTATGACACCGGCATGCTGATCGCACTCGTCAACCAGGACCGCAGAGCCCGAGCCAGGCATGCCGGATTCGTCGCCGCCGGGGGTCACCTCCCGATCGTGCCCGGCCCTGCGCTGTCGCAGGCGTACCGGACGAGTCCGAAGACCGCCTACGCCTGGAAACGACTCCTCGGCGAGGTCTTCGTTCATCCGGCGGCACGGGGTATGCCCGTCGGCGAGCTGTTGCCGCGCTGCCTGCCGTGCGCCGGAGGGTTGAGCGTCGAGCACTGGAAGACGTTGGGGGACATACTGGGCGGCGCCGTGCTGCCGCCGAAGAAGCGGCCTGATCCCGTGGACGCGCTGGCTGTTCTCATCGCGGTCGCTCACGGTGGCGGCGTCGTGATGACGTCCGACAAGGACGACATCGAAGCGTACGCCGCAACACTGCCCGGCCATGAAGTAACCGCCGTAGCTGTCTGACGGCTTACCGTAACGTCGGCTCCTTCGCTGGCCAGGGCACCGGGCCCGAACAGTCCAGCATCCGACAGGATCGCCTCAGTCCGGGTCGGTCTTTTTGGTGCATGCACGGCTTTTGAGGGCGTCGGCGGATCCGGCTTCGTAGCCTGCCTGCCAGTTGAGGTCGTACATCGTCGTCTTGGGCGGGACCACCTTGCAGGTCTTCTTGGTTTCGGTCTTTCCCTTGCGATAGCCGCTCTCGTATGCCGGCGACTGCGGATCGGCTTTCGTGTCGGTCTGGGGTGGGCGCGCGGCTACCCGAGTGCACGTCACCTTTGGGGCGTCATTCGCCAGGTCTCTGGCAACGCTGTACTCGCCCTCGGGCAGATTGGCGACTATGAAGAAGCCGTCTGGAGCCCCGACCGCATCCACAAGCTTGCCGGTTGCGTCGTAAAGATAGAAAATCCCGGGAGAGTTGCCTATAACTCTGACCTTGCCCGGATTGGTCGGGTCGGCTGAGACGGTACAGACGAGTGGAACCGCCGCTGCCGCAGGCCAGGGCAGGGCGGGGCCGAAGCCGACGGAAGCCGCAATCACGGAGATGGCCACAGCCCGGCGGACGAACCGAGTTCTCATGATTCCTCCTGCTGCGAAAGTCCCTGATGAACGAGATGGCGTCCCCGCAGCAGCTGGGGTTCCATTCTGGCTGTGGGGGCGTTACGGGAACGTGACGGCGGGAGCCCGGGAGCGGTCACCGACGCGGTCGCGGCCCAGTTGGCGACCGGCCGCTTCAGCCGCCCGCAGGATGGCTGGGGGCGCCGCTGTCATCGCCCACCGCCGACGCCGCTCATGCAATGCATGTGACGACGGCCTTCGCCTCGTTGGACGTCGTGGTGTCGTTGAGGATGGTGATCCACGCACCGACAACCCGGATGTCCCCTGCCTTCCCGACGGGAATTGTGGAAGTGAAGGAGACTGGCCGGGTTCCCGCCTTGTCGAATTCTTCGGTCCGGTTCACCTTTGTGCCGTCGTAGACATTCCAGGTGTAATTGACGACTCCTGGTCCCGAGGTCGTGATGTTGCCGGTGAAGATGATCTTCGCTGCGGCATCGCACTTCAGATCGACAATCCCCGTAGGGTCGGATGACAAGTCCACTTTGCTGACGTCCGGGGCTGTTCCGGGAGGGTTCTCACCTGCGGGCTCCTTGGGAACCGTGGTGCATGTTACGGACTGGCCTCTCTTTTGGCTGGCGGTGTACTCGGCGTAAGGCACGTTTTTCGCGGTGGCCTTTCCCCGGGACACATTGAGGGTTGAGCTGCCGTGCCCCTCGGTGGAAATCTTCACCTTCCCCTTCTTGGTGAATCCGTCGAGCTCCAGGTTGTACGTGGGCCGGCCTGCCTCGCCTGCGCCCTCCACCAGGGCGCACGTTGCGATGGGGGCGGCGGAGATGGCGTTCTGCTGCACCTGCGTAGTCCCGTGGGCTGCGGCGGCAGGAGCGAGTGCGACTGACGAAACGAGCAGTGGGGTGAGAAGCGCTTGGCGATGCTGCCGGGTCATTGCTCTTCCTCCTGGCGTCAGAGAGGGCAGATCGGCCCGTGAGGGTGGAAGCCAGTGTGGCTGCCAGGGCGTGACGAGATCGTGACGGCGGCGACTTCGGGCTCTGTCCTGGTGCGATCGGCGCCCGGTTCAGACGCGAACCCGGCTCCGGCATCGCGGGCGCGGCCTCAGTGCGATGCGGCCGCGTACACCTCCGCGACCAGCGCGCACAGCCGGGCCGTGGGATAGAGCCCCAGCTCCGAGCCGAGACGCTGCACGTAGTCACCGAAGTCGTGCAGGGCCTCGGACGGGTTGCCTTCCGCGACGTGCGCGCGGACCAGGCATACCCAACTGCTCTCGCGCAGCGGATCTGCGTGGACGGCCGTACGGGCCGCCGCCACGGCCTCGGCATAGCGGCCGGCCGCGGTGAACGTCTCCGACAGGGTCTCCAGGGCGTGCAGCCGCAGCTGCCGCCAGCGCTCCGCCTCCAGTTGCGCCCAGTCGTCGTACCACCCGGGCAGCAGGTCGGCGGCGAGAGCGTCGATGGTGCCGATGCCGGGGTCGACCAGGTCCTCCAGCTCCCCGTGCTGTGTGGCATCCAGAATGTGCTGGGCGAGCGAGCGGGCGTGCTGGAAGTCGATGACGGCATCGCGTGCGAGGCGCACTTCGGACGCCCCGATGTCGAGGGCCTGTTTGCCCGTGTCGCGGAGCCGGGACAGGGCGGATCTGAGGTTCGCGTGGGCACAGCTCGCGGGTGCGTCCGGCCAGAGGGTACCTGCGATGAGGGCCCGGGGAACGGCCGCGCGGCTGTTCAGAGCGATGAATGCCAGCACCCGCTCCGAACTCAGTGGAATCCCCACGGGTTCATTGTCGATACACAGCTCGAAGCCGCCGAGGACCGCGATGCTCACGCAGTTTCCCGCCCCGTTGATCGGGGGCCGAGATCTCTGGTCACGAGGGGCGCCCTGCCGCGAGTGACGGTCGGCGGGGTCGCGGCCACCCCTGACTGTGTGAGCCATGCATGGCCCTCCGTCATTTCATCCGGTGGGAACGATCAGGGGGAGAGAGCATGAGGTGTCCCCTTCACTTCATGCTCCGTCACCCGCCTGGACCTGTCGACCGGGGACGGAGAGGGCCCCCGGCCGTGCGTGGCCGGGGGCCGCGTGGCGACGCCGTCGTCTCGGTACGGCTACTTGCACTTGTAGTCGAAGAATTTCTTCTGCGAACTCTGCCCGTCGTCGATGATCTCGGCCTGGACGTCCACGGAAAGGCCGCTACCTGCCGGTTGGGCATCAGTCGGGTAGTTCACGCTGACGGTCTTTGCCCCCGCCGCTTCGAACGTCTCGGTCTTTGGGCCGGACCTTCCCTCGTCGTCGAAGTCCCAGCGGTACTTCACCTTCCCCGGACTCGCGGTCTTGATCTCCGCCTTCACGGTGATTGTCGCCGGAGGAGTGCACGTGATTTCTGGTGTCGTCGGCTCGATCGACAAGATCCTGACGCTCGTCACCTCAGCCACCTTGTCAGCCGGCTTCACGGGTGACTTGGTGCATCCTACGGACTTCTTGAACTTCTTTCCCTGCTTGTCGAACTTGACGCTGTAGTTGCCGCGAGGCTGGCCTTCCTCGTCGAACTTGCCGTTGCCATCCGCGTTACCCTTGGCGACGAGTTTGCCCTTGGAGTCGAATATCGCGAGTGGCTTGCCGTCAGGGAAGTCGGACAGGACGATGTCGAATTTGTCTGCCGCCGCTGTTGCCTCCAGTTTGCAGACGGCGGAAGGCGCGGCAGAGGTCGACGTCGGCGCCTGCGTGCTTGCCCCGTGCGCGGCGACCGCAGGCGCGAGGGCGACGGAGGAGACGAGGAGCGGGCTGAGGAGCGCGAGGCGCTGCTGCCGGTTCATTTGTCGTCCTTTCGTGGCGGAACAGGGTGCACAGGCCCAGACGAACCAGAACCAGGGTGGCAGCAGGGGCGTGACGGGAGCGTGACCGTGATGTCACGGCAATCCTCGGGGCCTCCCACGGCCGCGCGTCACGCCTCCGTCACGCCTCCGTCACGCTCCACCGGGCACGCTGGACTCCGGCCCCGTCACAAGGAGGAGGAACAGTCATGCGCCCTGGTATCCAGCGTCTCCGGCGGAGAAGGATCGGCCAGCTGTTCATCGGCGCCGCGACGGCCTGCGGCCTGACGGCGGGACTGGCCACGCCGGCCGCCGGCGGCGAAATCGTCGCCCCGCCCCGACTGCAGAACCTGCGGCTGGACCCGCCGACCGCGTACCTCACCTTCCAGGACAACTCCGATGCCGAGCAGGTGTACTTCGCCGTTCTGCGGGAACGCGACAACCCGGACGTCGAGGTCAAGGGGAACCTCCAGCCCACCACGCCCGTGCCGGGCGTCGGCCGGGTCGTCACCCGCACATACAGCGGTACCGTCAAGCCCGGTGTCGCGTACTGCGCGACCGTCGAGGGCCTGGCGAAGATCGAAAGCGCGACAGGCGTCGACGCGGGGAAGTTCACCGGCCCCTCCAACAGCGTCTGTGCAGATCCGGCGAAGCCCGCCACGGACCTTGCTCTGGACCGGATCGAGGGCGACGAGGACCTGATGGTGGGCTGGACCCGGAACTACTGGGTCTACTACTCCAACAAGGGCCCCGCGATCGACGGCAAAGCCGTGATCACGGCCGCCGTCTCGGGCCCGCTGGTGATCAGAAAACTGCCCGAGAACACGACCTTCAACGGTTTCACCTGCACGGCCACTGCGGCCTCGGGCGGGGCGACCGGTGGCTTCCGCTGCACGGGCGGCAGCCTCAAGCAGGGCGAGAGCGGCAAGATCCCGGTTCTGGTGAAGGTGGCGAAGCCAGGCATCGGTGCCGTCCACACCTCGATCGGCGTGAGCGGTGGTGCGGCCGACAAGAACCAGGGCAACAACCTCAGCACGCTCAACGTACGGGCACAGTAGCCCGCCTCGCGGGAAACACCGTCACGGTCCTCTGGCCGTCGCCGTCGCCGTCGTCCAGCGGAAAGGGGCGAGCTCTCGGGCCCCCGCTCCACCTCCGCCGCCCCGCCCGCCGCGGTCTCCTTCAGGCGCTTGCCCAGCAGGACGAACAGCAGGATGAGCCCGACCGTGAGGTCGAACCTGACCATGCGCCAGCTCACCCCGCTGTTCGGGGTATCCAGGTCGGCGGCGGACCGGATCATCGACCACCGCGGGCCAATGCTCGCTCGCCGGTCCCGCAAGCGGTTCGCCAAGGACACCGTGCTCACCGTGGACAGCATCCGGTCCCCACGCGCGACCACACCGTCGCCGAGCGGTCGAAGAACTGCCGTCACTGCACCAACCAAGCAGGTCGTCATCGACGCCGATACCTGCCTGGTCGTCGTGGTCGGTCGGCCGCACGCCGGGAACCGCAACGACTGCGAGACATGGGAGGAATCCGGCGCCAAGGCCGCCAGCGGAAGCATGCTCACGATCGCCGACGGCGGCTACCCCGGCACCGGACTCGTCATCCCTCGCCTCCGCGAGCGCGGCCAGAGCGAACTCTTGGATTGTCGGAGATCATTTGCGGGACACCTCTACGCCGGAGAAATTCCTCGCACCCTCCCAAGGCGCCTTCCATATACCGTCCCAGGAGTTCTCCAGATCACCCGAAAGGGTGGCTGAGATGAGGACTGCTTCCGGCCCTTATCGGCATCCGCCAGGTTCGATCCCGGTGACTCGCTTAAGAGACGTGAACGCCGAGTCGTCACCTACTCCTCTCCATCACGCTTGCCGGACCTGCCCCATGCGGCGGCAAGGGATGCGTCCTGGCTTTGTCGAAGCTGCTCCAGCCCTCCCCGGTATCACCCGGATCAGGCTGTGTACTCCGGTCCGAGCCGTTTTGATTCTTCGCGCGTCGGCCGCCGGTGGACAGAGGTGCGGCGTAGGGGCGGCAGCCTTCACCATGTCGAGGCGACAGGGGCATCCAGTGGCCTCAGTTCACGATCGCCCGTAAGTTTCGTGCCGAGAGGAAATTGGAGCGCGGGTGCCGTGGACTCAATCAAGGTGGGGTAATGGGAGCTGGCGATTGTGAACTCTCTGGAGGTAGGAGGACGAAGCCGCCACGCCGTGCAGTGCTGGGGCTGATCGGAGCTGGAACAGTTGGAATGGCGGCACAGGCCTTCCGTGGCCGTCCGGCACCTGGTGGGAAGGAGGTCGAGGCCTCCCGTGCTCTCCCCCGCCCTGTCGAGCCGGTCGTGCTGGCCCCTTCGCGCTCCATAGCCGAGGAGAACCGCCGGGAAGGGTCCAAGGGTTGGATATCCCGCTCTGACATCCCTATGGCTTCCAGTGACCGGCGGGGCGACATCATGGGGTATGCGTCCGCCACGTCGGTGGGACACGGCGGCATTGTCGACTTCCATGTGTCCGTACACTCTCCGCAGAATTTCAGGATCGCCGTATTCCGAATAGGTGACTACGCCGGTAGGGGTGCCCGGCTGTACGCGACCAGTGGGAGACTCCAGGGCGGGAACCACCTCATGCCCAGGTTCGATCCGGTTACCGGGACCATAGCCTGTGCCTGGCCCGTCTCGTGGAGGCTGCGCATCCCCGAGGGCTGGATGTCCGGGCTCTACCAGGCCGTGTTCACCGCCGATGACGGATATCGCAGTAGCACGCCATTCGTGGTACGGGCGCCCGAGCGGGCCTCGGACATCCTGGTGGTGCTTCCCTTCGCCACGTACCAGGCATACAACATGTGGCCCGAGGACGGCCGCACCGGAAGAAACCTCTACCGGGGATACCAGGACCACGGAAAGCTCGGCGGCGCCGACGAGCGGGCGTACAAGGTTTCCTTCGATCGGCCGTATCCGGGCGCCGGAGTTCCGACCTGGTTCTCGATGGATACGAGCTTCATCCGCTGGGCCGAGCGGGCCGGACATGACGTAACCTATGCCAGCAGTATCGATCTGCATGACGGTACGGTGGACACGGCCAATCACCGCGCAATCTTCTTTCCGGGCCATGACGAATACTGGTCCAAGCCGATGCGCGATGCCGCCGAGCAGGCCGTCGGGGCCGGCAAGCATCTTGCGTTCCTCGCATCGAACAACGTCTACTTCCAGGTCCGGATGGAACGGTCCGACGACGGCCGGGCAAATCGGGTCATGGCCTGCTATAAATCGGCCCACGACCCTGCGGGCGCCTCGTTGGGGCGCACCTCCCGCTGGCGGGACATCAGCCCTGACGGCCGGTACGCCGAGCAGCGTCTGCTCGGCATCCAGTTCAACGGCATCGTGCGCAAGCCCGCACCGATGGTCGTCAGGGACAGCGGTCACTGGCTGTGGGCGGGAACCGGGCTCCGTTGGGGTGACAAGCTGCCGCGGATGGTCGGCGGAGAAGCGGATGGCTTCGACCCGTCGGCCCCCGGTCCGCCCGGTGCCCGACGCACCCTACTGACCGAGTCGCCGTACCACGATCGGCGATCAGCCAAGACCACGAAGGTTCAGCACACCGCGCTGACCGAGTTCCCCAGTGGGGGCATGGTCTTCGTAGCGGGCACCTTCCACTGGGCACTTGCTTTGGATGACCCGGACCATGTGAACTCGCGGATCCGGCAGGCGACCACGAATCTGATCAGCCACCTGCTGGCACAGCCTAAATGGTCCGCCAAATGACGTCGATGTGCGGCGGCCGCTGCGCCCCGGATCGCCGATGACGCAGGCGTTTCGGTTGGTCAGGATGTCGCCGCGGGCCTGTACCAGCGCAGTTCTCTCGGACAGGGCGGGTCGCCGTACGGCCGGCCACGGTCGATGCTCCAGCAAGCCACGCGTCTGCCTGGCTGCCGCAGGCTCGTGCGCCTGGGCAGCCAGACCGGTACGCGATGTCAGGCGTAGATGTAGAAGGACTTCTGCACGTAGTTGATTGCACCGCCGATGCTGAGGTCGTGGCCCCTGACACGAAGCCAGATCTCGACCTTCTCATTGTCCGGAAGGTCGAAGTTGCAGATCTTGCTGGTCCCAGTGCCGGACTTCACCATGCATGTGGCGGCACCGCCAGGCCACTCCTTGCAGCTGCGGGGCCTGGTGGCCCACCTGCGGAAGGCGCCACAGTCATGCGAGTGCTGCGGGCTGAACTCGGCATCGACCGGACGACGTCAAGGCAGTGATGGACCAGGTTCCGACTGACGCCTACTCGGAAGTCCTCGCCGAGGTCGAGCTCCTCGCCTGAAAGCTGCTGATTCCCGGACCGGAAGGAAGAGCGGAACCGTTCGCGTCGGCAGGCCCGAGCCCGCGTTGGAGTTCGTTGCCGCTCTGGCCAGTAAATCTCCACGTTGAACCGGGAGTTGGGCGCGTCCGGAGCGGGGGCCGGACAGAAGCGAGGTGTCCGTGATTGCCATGCGATCGCCTGGAGGCGGAGAGCTGATCACCTCGGTTGGGGCCATGGAATGACCCATTCGCAAATCTGCTCAACACACCTTGAAGGTGACGCATGAAGAGGAAGCGCGGACTCGGACGGATGGCGCTCGTCGGCGCCATCGCGGCAGGCCCCATCGCCACGACGCACGGCAGCGCCTACGCCCTGACCTACGAGTGCTGGGACACCGGCGACACGACCGACCCCGGGGGCCGGTCCTGCTTGATACGTCATCAGAATGCCGCCGGCATGAACGTCGACTACGCCTACTTCAACGCGTACGACGAGACGCTGACCCTGTCCGACTACGAGGCCAACGGCGAAGGCGTCGTCGCGTACGTCGAGGGGAACCGATTCCCGCTCACGAGTGGGGCCAACACCAGCTACACCTGGGACCTCGACTACGCCGAGGGAACGAGCGTCATGCTCAAGTCCTGCCAGACCGACAACGGCTCGGAATACGACTGCAAGACCGTCTACGCCATCGCGTAGACCCGGTGCGGTTGTCCGGGACCTCGCGGTACGCGCGGTTCCCGGCACCGTCCGTGCCGTCGGGCGCTCGACCGCCTCCTACTGGTTCGGCTTGCCCCCCGGGCAGCTTGTACGGAAAGCCTCGTCGTACGCGGTGTCGTAGCCGATGCGGTAACCACGCTGATACGAGTCGATGAGTACGTTCGGCTGCGGCGGGGGCTTCAGCTCCGCGTGCTCTCGTTTGCAGGTTTTGGCATCCTCCTTTCCCCAGTTGGTGCCGGCCTCTTGACCTGCTTTGAACATGCTTTCAGGGGTCTGTTGCTGCGCGGGAGGTGGCGGAGGCGGATCCTGCGGCTTCTTGGTGCAGTTCGCCTTGAACGCCTTCGGGAAGGACTCGTCATAGCCGACCTTGTAGCCCACTGCCAGGCCTCGTTCGTATTCGTTGGGCTTGACCGGCTTCAGCGGAGGCGGGAGCTTTTGGCAGATGGGCGGGCTGCCGTTCTTCGAACCGGCTTTCAGGCCCTGGAAGTAGCCGGCGCGACAGCCCTTTTGGTACTCGCTCCTCGGGGGGAGCCCCAGGAGGTGGCAGGTTTCTCCGGCGGGAAGTGCTTCCTGGGTGCTGACAACGTGGTAGGCCGCAGCAGGTGAGACCGGGAGCAGGGCGAGGAGCGGTGCCGCTCCCAGCGCGGCGAAGCAGCGAATGCGGAACATGGTCATCCCTTCGAATCCCATTGCCGGCCGACGTCGATCTAGGAGGTCTGCTTGTTCAGGCAGTGCTTGCCGTAAGCCTCGTCGTACGCGGTGTTGTAACCGTCGCGGTACCCGTTGTTCCAGCCGATGGCGATCACATCCGTCCTGCCTGGGAGTGTCGCATCCGCGTTGGTTCGTGTGCAGTTCTTCATGGCGTCATCGCGGCCCCAGACACTGCCGGTGACTTTCCCGTTCGTGTAAGCGTTGCGATATACGTCATCCTGCGTTTGTTTCGGCGGCGGTACTGGGGCATCCGGCTGCTTGACGCAGTTCTTCTTGTACGTCTCGTCGTACGTGCTGTTGTAGCCGTTTTTGTAGCCCTCTACTCTGCCGCGCACGTATTCATCCTGCTTCGGCGGTTTCAGTGGCGCCGGGAGCCTTTGGCAGACAGGGGGGCTGCCATGTTTGCGGCCGGCTGCCGCCCCCTCGATGAACCCGTCCTTGCAGCCTCTGTAGTAGGGAGTCTTGGGCGGGATCACCAGGTTTCGGCAGGGAGGAGCGGCCTCCGGGGCAGTCACTTCTTCCGGGGTACTCACCACCTGTGCCGCGGCCGTCGGTGAGACCGAGAGGGCGGCGAGGAGCGGTGCCGCTCCGAGCGCAGCGAAAAGGCGATTGCGGGACATGGCCATCCTTTCGGGAGCCCAACCCCCTCCCGTTGTGCGGCCCCATATCGGGGTGCCGTCATCCCCGCGAAGCTGTGACGGCTTCCGAAGCAGACGCTACTTCTGACGGCGTCACCGCGACGTGACGCCGGCGTGACCGCGCCGCGTCCGCCTGAGTTGCCCTCCGGCGTCAGTTCAGCATCGAGCGCGCCGCATGCGCCCGCCGCCGTATCGTCGCCGCCACCGCTGGTTCGACCGCCGAGACGACATCCGCGTACGCGTCCATCTCCGCCGCCCCCGTCAGGAAATCGCCCCGCTGGACCAGGAGTTGCGCGCGCTCGAAGCGGAGGCGGGCCGGGTGGGCGGGGAGGAGGAGGGAGAGGTCGACGGCCCACAGGGCGACGTCCGTGCGTTCGGGGCGGGCGGCTGCCCAGGCGCGGATGTTGTTGAGGATGCGCAGGACGATCTCCAGCGGGGTGGCCGGGACCAGCATCGACGGGTGGAGGGCCTCGCCGGTCGCGCCCGCGACGAGGAGTTCGGCGTCCGTGCCCGTCAGGAGGCGGCCGCCCGCGAAAGGGTCGGCGAGGACCGGGCCGCCGGGGGCGTGGGGGTCGCCGAAGCCGACGACGAAGTGGCCGGGGAGGGCGACGCCGTAGACCGGGGCGCCGGCGCGGCGGGCGACCTCGATCCAGACGACGGAGAGCAGGATGGGCAGGCCCCGGCGGCGCCGCAGGACCTCGTGCAGCAGGGACGACTCCAGGCGCTGGTAGTCGCCGGGGGTGCCGTGGAAGCCGCAGCGTCCGCCGAGTACGTCCGCCAGGGCGCGCGCCCACGTCTCCGGACCGGCGGCGCCGTACGGCAGCAGGCCCGCCAGCCGGTCCAGCTCGATCTGGGCGGCGTCGAGGCCGTGCTCGTCCAGCGCCGGGTCCGCCTCCGCGCCGACCAGGAGGCACAGCGTCGCGAGGTCGGGCCGCTCGGAGCGGGCCTCCTCGGCGAAGCGGTGCCGGCGGCCGGCGGCTTCCGGATGTTGCGGCTGCATATGCGTCTCGTACCCGCTCAGGAAGATCGGGAGTAGCGGAAATGGTGGTAGAGGTGATGGGTCGCGAAACCCATCCCCTCGTACAGCGCCCGCGCCCCGTCGTTGTCCGCCTCGACCTGGAGCCAGGACGCCGACGCGCCCTCCTCCAGGGCCCGGCGGGCGAGCGACGCCATCACGGCCGTGGCCAGTCCCTGCCGGCGGTACGAAGGGTCGACCTCGACCGCCATGAAGCCCGCCCAGCGGCCGTCCACCACACACCGCCCGATCGCCGCGGGGATCTCACCCTCGCCCGGTATGGTCGCGAACCACACCGACGGACCGCTGCCCAGTACCTTCAGCACATGGGGGCCCGGCACACCGAACCGCTGGTAGCGCTGTAGCCACGCCTCGTCGACCGAGCGGGCCAGCCGTACGCGCGAGACATCCGCGTCCAGGTCCCCGATGGGCGCCAGGCCGCCGATCCGCAGCTCCGCCGTCACCTCGCGCGCCCAGCCCCGCTCCTCCAGCTCCGCGCAGAGCCGCTCCTGCGTGCCCTCCGCGCCCGTGGCGGTCTGGATGTACGGCGGAAGGCCCCGGGCCGCGTACCAGCCCCGTACCCGCGTCAGCGCGTCGTCCAGGGGCACCCCGGGGTCGCCGAGCGGCAGCACCGAATTCGCCCGCCGGGTGAACCCGGACGCGGCACGCAGCTCCCAGTCGCCGAGCCGCTCGCTCTCCACCGGCTGCCAGGCCCGCGCCGAGACGCGCGCGAGCTCCTCGAAGCCGGCCGCCGGGAGCCCCCGCCTGCGGGCCGGGGCGTTCGGCACGATCTTGCCCGAGACCAGCGACGATTCCGGAATGTGGACAGTTTCGCCCGTTCTGCGTGTGATCAGTAGCACACCTTCGTCCCATGATGTGAGAACCCCGACCGTGTCGGTGAACTTCTGACCATGGGAGCCAGGCCCGGCGAGCCGCCGTACCGAAACACGTTTCCCCACGTCAGCAGGGGTGATGCGGACCTCCATACGTCCGCCTGCGGCGAATTCCACAGTTCGTTCCTCCCCTCCTGTTCGGATCATCCCCAGGAACGGAGATACTAGGTGCGGGCATCGACGACGCCGCGCTCCCGCGCAGCCCCGCGGCGAGCCGCAGATCGGACGCCGCGCCCTACCGAGGAGGAACGACAGCGTGACCTACGTCATCGCGCAGCCTTGTGTCGACGTCAAGGACAAGGCGTGCATCGAGGAGTGCCCCGTCGACTGCATCTACGAGGGCTCCCGGTCCTTGTACATCCACCCGGACGAATGCGTCGACTGTGGTGCCTGTGAGCCGGTATGCCCGGTCGAGGCGATCTTCTACGAGGACGACACTCCCGAGGAGTGGAAGGACTACTACAAGGCGAACGTCGAGTTCTTCGACGAGCTCGGTTCGCCGGGTGGCGCCTCCAAGCTGGGCCTGATCGAGCGCGACCACCCCTTCATCGCCGCGCTGCCGCCGCAGAACGGCTGACGACAGCGCGCCCTCGGCCCCCGTACGGTTCGTCCGCCGTACGGGGCCGAGCCATTTGCGCAGCCTTGCGCGGCCCGCAGCACCCCGCGCCGCCGTACGGCCGCCGTACGTACGAGAAAGTGAGCACAGTGTCCGCTGTTTCGTCCCGCCTCCCCGTGTTCCCCTGGGACAAGCTGGAGCCGTACAAAGCGACCGCCGCGGCCCATCCGGACGGCATCGTGGACCTCTCCGTCGGCACGCCCGTCGACCCGGTCCCGGCACTGATCCAGCAGGCCCTCGTCGCGGCCGCGGACTCTCCTGGGTACCCGACGGTGTGGGGTACGGCCGCACTGCGTGACGCGCTCGTGGGCTGGTGCGAGCGGCGGCTCGGAGCTGTGTCGTTCGGCCACACGAACGTCCTGCCGGTGGTGGGGTCCAAGGAACTGGTCGCCTGGCTGCCGACCCAGCTCGGCCTGGGCGCCGGCACTGCGACATCTAAAGACGTGGTCGCGTACCCGAGGCTGGCGTATCCGACCTACGAGGTCGGCGCGCGGCTCTGCGGTGCCACGCCCGTCGTCTACGACGACCCCACCGAGCTCGACCCCGCCGGGCTGAAGCTCCTCTGGCTGAACTCGCCGTCCAACCCGACGGGGCGTGTTCTCGCCAAGGACGAGCTCGTACGGATCGTGGCGTGGGCGCGCGAGCACGGGGTGCTGGTCTTCAGTGACGAGTGCTACCTGGAGCTGGGCTGGGAGGCCGAGCCGGTCTCCGTACTCCACCCGGACGTCTGCGGGGGCACGTACGAGGGCATCGTCTCCGTCCACTCGCTGTCCAAGCGCTCCAACCTCGCCGGCTACCGCGCCGCCTTCGTGGCGGGCGACCCGGCCGTGCTGGGCGAGCTGCTCCAGATCCGCAAGCACGGCGGAATGATGACGCCCGCGCCGGTGCAGGCGGCCACGGTCGCCGCGCTCGGTGACGACACGCACGTGGCGGAGCAGCGGGCGCGGTACGCGGCGCGGCGGGACGCGCTGCGCGAGGCGCTGCTGAAGCACGGCTTCCGGATCGAGCACAGCGAGGCGAGCCTCTACCTGTGGGCGACGCGCGACGAGCCCTGCTGGGACACCGTCGCGCACCTGGCGGAGCTGGGGATCCTCGTCGCGCCCGGCGACTTCTACGGGGCGGCGGGCGAGCGGTTCGTACGGGTCGCCTTCACGGCGACGGACGAGCGGGTCGAGGCGGCGGTCAAGCGCTTGGGCTGAGGCGCGGAGGCGTGAGCCTGTGCGGCTGTGACCGCGAGGTCTTGAGGCCTGCAGGGCGCCGCCCCGCGAACATGCGGAAGGGCCCTCGGGGAGCGTGTGCTCCCGAGGGCCCTTCCGCGTACGGTGCGGCGGTGACCGGCGGCTACTAGAGGGCCGGCAGGGTCGGCGCCCCGCCGCCCAGCGCGCCGCCGACCACGTCGGTGCCCGGCAGTCCGCCGCCCACCACGTCGGTGCCCGGGAGGGCGCCCTGCTCGGTCGCGGTGCCCGCGGCCTGGCCCACGGCCGTGCCGGCGGTGCCGACGCCCTGGCCCGCCATCGTCTGGGCGGCCGGGACCGCGGTCTTGCCCGTCTGGCCGGCGACCTTGCCCGCGGTCGAGAGGGTGCCGACCAGCTGACCGCCGGCCTCGCTCGTGAGGTCGGTCGCCTGCTTCGTGGCACCGTCCGCGGTGGTGCCGAGCGCGGCGCCGTCGGTCTGCGTCAGGCCGCCCAGCTCCGGGGCCTGCGGCAGGGGCGCGGCGTTTGCGGAGCCGGCCGCACCGACCACGGGAGCTGCGCCGGCTGCGACGAGCAGCGCGGCACGGGCGATCCGGCGGGTCAGGGGGAGGGTCATGATGCTCCTTCGACGAGAGAACGTTTGGTGGTGCCTGTCCGGCGATCGGACGCAGTGACAACCGCGCTTGGGCCCGGGAAGGTTGCGGTGGGCCAAGGTAAAGAGTTTGCAATGCATCGCATAATCGGCTGGGGACAAAAACGGGCGAACATTGCGCGTTCAGACAGCATGCCGAACCGTCACTTCCCTTTTGCGGCAAGGGAATTGAGGGCTGGCCGCGAGCAGGCCCGAGGAGGCCGGAGAAACCGCGGCCGGGGCCATGTGGGTGTACCGCTGATGGGTGAAGTTCCGGGCGAATGCTCGATAAGGATTCGAGGGCGTTTCCCGGGTGTGGGGCTTGCGTACGGGCCGCTGGGCGGCTACTGCGCGATACGGATCCGGACCGCGCCGGCGGCGGACTTCGCGTTCGCCGAGGATTCCGGGGCGGCCTCAGAGGCGGTCTCCGGGGCCGTCTCCGAGGACCTCCAGCCCTCGTCGGCCTCGTCGGCGCTCCACACCTTGCCGTCGTACGAGACTTCCTCGATGCGCAGCACCGATGCCTGGGCCACGGCCCAGTGCGCCAGCTCCCAGCCGCGGCGCGACGCGCTGACCGGAAGGGTCAGATCACCGGGCCGGGGCGCGCCGGCGCGACCGCTGCCGCCGGCCGGGGGAAGCACCTCGGGACCGAAGGAGCGCACCAGCTCGGAGCGCACCTTCGCCAGGTCGCCGGGCTGCTCGGTCCGCGTGCCCGGGGTACAGGTCAGCGTGGCCGAGGCCCGGCCCGTGAGCGCGGCCGACAGCAGCACGGCGTCCGGCTCGTGCTTCGCGTACGCCTGCGGGAAACCGCTGCGCTGGACGCGCTGCGCGGCGACGGTGAGCGGCAGCCGCGAGTAGCCGGGAACGTCGGCCAGGCCGTCGTAGAACTTCCCGGCGGAGTAGACCGGGTCGAGGATCTGCTGCGGAGTGCCCCAGCCCTGCGACGGGCGCTGCTGGAACAGGCCGAGGGAGTCCCGGTCGCCGTACTCGATGTTGCGCAGGGCGGATTCCTGGAGGGCCGTCGCGAGGGCGATCGTGACCGCGCGCTCCGGCATTCCGCGGGTGGTGCCGACGGCGGAGATGGTGGCCGCGTTGGAGGCCTGCTCCGGGGTGAACTCGTACGACGTGCCGTCGCCCGAGTCGCCCGAGTCGCCCGACCGCACGATGCACCGCGGGGCGCCGCCGCCTCCGCTCACGTACTGCACGACGACGTACCCGACCAGGGCGAGCAGCACGGCGAACGCGGCCGCAATCCGCGGGAGGCGGCCGCGTCGGACGGGGGAGGCGGTCTCGGTCACGCGCCCACCGTACTGGAGCGTGTGCCGGGGGTTGCGAGGTGCCTCGGGGGCTGTGGAGCGGAGCGCCCGCGGCGGGCTTTGTCCCCGCCCCGCCCCTTCCCGAAACTGGGGCTCCGCCCCAGCCCCCGCTACGGGGGCTCCGCCCCCGAACCCCCGCGCCTCAAACGCCGGCGGGGCTGGTTGTGTGTGTGGGGGGCTTGCCCCCCACCATGCGACGGAGCCACAAATCGACATCGCGGGAAGGGGCGGGGCGGGGAGAGAAGCCCGCCGCAGGCGCCCCCGCCCCGGGGCTTCGGAGCGGAGCCCCGAGGGGCGTCAGCCGCGGGGATAGGGTCAAGGCATGCCTGAAACCGCGCTTGATCTCCGCCAGGACGGCCCCGCCCTCACCGCCCGGCTCGTCGACTTTCCTTCCGTCAGCGGCAGCGAAAAGCCGCTCGCCGACGCGATCGAGCAGGCCCTGCGCGCCCTGCCGCACCTCACGGTCGACCGGTACGGCAACAACGTCGTCGCCCGCACGCAGCTGGGGCGCGCCGAGCGGGTCATCCTGGCCGGTCACATCGACACCGTGCCGATCGCCGACAACGTGCCCTCCCGGCTGGACGAGAACGGCATCCTGTGGGGCTGCGGCACCTCGGACATGAAGTCGGGGGTCGCCGTCCAACTGCGGATCGCCGCGACCGTCCCCGAGCCCAACCGGGACCTCACGTTCGTCTTCTACGACAACGAAGAGGTCGCCGCACACCTCAACGGACTCGGGCATGTGGCCGACGCACACCCCGACTGGCTGGAGGGCGACTTCGCCGTACTGCTGGAGCCGTCCGACGGCCAGGTCGAGGGCGGCTGCCAGGGGACTCTGCGCGTCCATCTCCGTCTGACCGGGGAGCGCGCACACTCCGCGCGCAGCTGGATGGGGTCCAACGCCATTCACGCCGCCGCCCCCATCCTGGCCCGGCTCGCCGCGTACGAGCCGCGCCGCCCGGTCATCGACGGACTGGAGTACCACGAGGGGCTCAACGCCGTGGGGATCGAGGGCGGCGTCGCCACCAACGTCATCCCCGACGCCTGCACGGTCGTGATCAACTACCGGTACGCGCCGGACCGGAGCATGGCCGAGGCCGAGGCGCACGTACGTGAGGTGTTCGCGGACTGCGGGGTCGCCGAGTTCATCGTGGACGATCACACCGGCGGGGCACTGCCCGGACTTTCGCACCCGGCGGCCGCGGCCTTCATGGAGGCGGTCGGCGGCACCGCGCAGCCCAAGTTCGGCTGGACGGACGTGTCGCGGTTCAGCGCGCTGGGGGTGCCCGCGGTCAATTACGGGCCCGGTGACGCGCTCTACGCGCACAAGCGGGACGAGCACGTCGCCGTGGAAAAGATCACGCACTGTGAGGAGAGGCTCCGCGACTGGCTCACTGCCTGACCTCCGGAATTTCGTTGCGCGACACGTCCGTGGATCTACCCTGACGGGGAACGAGCACCGCAGCGGAGGGAGCAGGTCATGGCCAACCCCGAAGAAGCACGCCGGCCGGAGGAACAGCGGCTGGGACCGGTGCTGCGCCGCAGGGACCAGATCCAGCCGGGCACCACGGATCAGAGGCTGCTGGACACCGAGGGCGACTCCGAATGGGTGCACACCGATCCGTGGCGGGTCATGCGGATCCAGTCGGAGTTCGTGGAGGGCTTCGGCGCGCTCGCGGAACTTCCCAGCGCCATCAGCGTCTTCGGCTCGGCCAGGACCTCGCCCGGTTCCCCCGAGTACGAGACCGGCGTCCGGCTCGGCAGGGCCCTCGTCGAGGCCGGATTCGCCGTGATCACGGGCGGTGGGCCGGGGGCGATGGAGGCCGCCAACAAGGGGGCGCGGGAGGCCAGAGGCATCTCGGTCGGACTCGGCATCGAGCTGCCCTTCGAGCAGGGGCTCAACCCGCACGTCGACATCGGGGTGAACTTCCGCTACTTCTTCGTCCGCAAGACGATGTTCGTGAAGTACGCGCAGGGCTTCGTGGTGCTTCCCGGCGGGCTGGGCACCCTGGACGAGCTCTTCGAGGCGCTCACCCTCGTCCAGACGCGCAAGGTGACCCGCTTCCCGATCGTGCTGTTCGGCTCGGCCTACTGGAGCGGCCTGGTCGACTGGCTGCGCAACACGGTCGTCGCGCAGGGCAAGGCGTCCGAGCACGACCTGCTGCTCTTCCACGTCACGGACGACGTGGAAGAGGCGGTCGCGCTGGTCACCAAGGAGGTCGGCACGCACGCTCCGCCCGGCCGTGGCATGGAGGACTTCGAGGGGGAGCCCGAGGGCTTCGAAGGGTTCGAGGCGTAGCAAGCGGCGGGGCCAGGTCCGGGGCCCGCCCGCAGGATCGGGCGGGCCGCGGGTGGGGCGAGGCACTGGGGCGGGTCAGGCCGTGCGTCAGGCCGGGCCTCAGGGTCCGGCGGTCCGGCGCAGGTCCGGGGCAGGTGAGTCCCGGAGTCCGGCTCCGGCCCAGGTCCTGGCCTGGGCCCCGGGTCGGGTCAGGCCCTGGGGCGGGTCAGGCCGTGCGTCAGGCCGGGCCTCAGGGTCCGGCGGTCCGGCGCAGGTCCGGGGCAGGTGAGTCCCGGAGTCCGGCTCCGGCCCA